>NC_008278.1:5623450-6248278 GCF_000058485.1 Frankia alni ACN14a | reverse complement strand
CCGGGCCTGCCCGGCGCGGGCGTCCGCAGCGTCGTCGCGTCGCGCGGGTGACCTATGCGCAGGTCGAGCGGGCGACGGTGGAGGTCGAGTTCGCGGCCGAGGGGTATGATGATCTTTCCGGCGAGTCGCCGGCGCAACCGTCGGGGGATGCGCCGGACTCTCCGGACTCCGGCGTGAGCGCCGATGCGCCGCAGGCGCACACCGCCCGTGGTGGTGCGACGCAGGACGATCACCCGGCGTCGCCGGGGCCGGTATCCAACGACGAGGGCCGCCAGGTCGACGCCCAGGGCGCGGCCGGTGAGGAGATGACCCGGTGAAGCTCGACGTGGCCGCGCTGCGCGGTATCGAGCGGGAGAAGGACATCGCCTTCGACACCTTGGTGCAGGCGATGGAGACGGCCCTGCTGACGGCGTATCACCACACGGCCGGGTCGGCTCCCGACGCCCGGGTGGTCATCGACCGGACGACGGGTGAGGTGTCGGTGCTCGCGCGCGAGCCGGGTCCCGACGGGACCAGTCGCGAGTACGACGACACGCCTGCCGACTTCGGCCGGATCGCGACCATGACGGCGAAGCAGGTGATCATGCAGCGTCTGCGGGAGGCGCAGCAGGAGGTCACCTACGGGCAGTACGCCGACCGTGAGCACGAGGTCGTCTCCGGCGTGGTGCAGCATCACGAGCAGCGGGCTGGCTCCAAGGTGGTGCTTGTCGATCTCGGCACGATCGAGGGTGTGCTCCCGCCCGCGGAGCAGGTGCCCGGCGAGCGGCTCGAGCACGGCGACCGGATCAAGTGCTATGTGGTGCACGTCGCCCGCGGGCCGCACGGTCCCACCGTGACCCTCTCGCGAACCCACCCCGAGCTGGTCAAGGGCCTGTTCCGGCTGGAGGTCCCCGAGGTCGCCGACGGCACGGTCGAGCTCGCCGCGATCGCCCGCGAGGCCGGCCACCGTAGCAAGATCGCGGTCCGCTCCAAGGTGGCCGGGGTCAATCCCAAGGGCGCCTGCATCGGGCCGATGGGCAGCCGGGTGCGCGCCGTCATGGCCGAGCTGCACGGCGAGAAGATCGACATCGTCGACTGGTCGGCCGACCCCGCGACCTTTGTCGGCAGCGCCCTGTCGCCGGCCAGGGTGGCCCGGGTCGAGGTGACGGATCTGGCGAGTCGGTCGGCGCGGGTCGTCGTCCCCGACTACCAGCTGTCGCTGGCGATTGGCCGGGAGGGACAGAACGCGCGACTGGCGGCGCGGCTGACCGGATGGCGCATCGACATCCACTCCGACGCCGAGGACCGGGCCGGTGGGCCGCCGGCCGCCGCCGAGCCGCCGTCGGCGGGTGCGCCGCGGCGGTCCGGGCCACCCGGGGTTCCGCGCCGCTCTCCCACCGCGGGGGGGCACTCTCGGGGTCGGGCGGGATAGACTTCTCATGGCGTGTCGTGCGGAGCCCGTCCGTACCTGTATCGGATGTCGAAGCCGTGCGCCGAGTTCCGACCTCGTGCGTATCGTCGTGGACAGCGGTGAGCTCCTGCCGGATGCTCGCCGCCGTATGCATGGTCGGGGTGCGTACGTGCATCCGGACCTCGCCTGCCTCGATCTCGCGGAGCGTCGCAAGGCGTTCCCGCGAGCGCTGCGGGTGTCAGGTCCGCTCGGGTCGGTGCAGGTCAGGCTGTACCTGGAGCGGATTCGCCCCGCGGTTGTCGGATCCCGCAAGCGGGATCCATCCGCCGCGGGGGCTCCGGATGGAGCGAAAGTCGGGTAAAGGTAGGAGGTACGGGTGGTCTGCGGCAGCGGAGCGCCCGGGTCAGACGGGACGGACGCCGCCAGCGACGGCGCCCGATCCGGGAGGCGGCGCCAGATGACGTCGACAGGGAAGCAGGTCGAGACAGCGATGATCGCTCAATGAGCACCCAGCCATGATCACGACCGGCAGGTAACGAGGTCACGCGGGCACGGACCGCGGGCCGAACGAAGGAGCACCGTGGCAGGAAAGGCCCGCGTACACGAGCTCGCCAAGGAGCTTGGTGTCGACAGCAAGACCGTGCTCGCCAAGCTGAAGGACCTGGGCGAGTTTGTGAAGTCCGCTTCGTCGACAGTCGAAGCCCCCGTCGTCCGCAAGCTGAAGGAAGCCTTCCCCGCCGAGGGCGGGTCCGCCTCGGGCGGGCGTCCCGGCGGTCGGCCGGGGCCCGGTAACGGCGCCCGTCCGGCGCCGCCGCGTCCTGGCCTCGCGCCTCGACCCGGCCCCCGTCCCGTCCCGGGTCGTCCCGGCCCGGCCGCTCGTCCCGGCGGCCCCGCCGCCCCGAGCGCGCCGGCGGCCCCGAGCGCGCCGGCTCCCGGTGCGCCGGCGGCGAGCCCGCCGGCATCCCAGCCGCGGCCCATCGCGGCGAGCGCGGCCGCGCCGCCGCCCGCCGCGACGTCGATTCCGCCGGTGTCCTCCCCGGCCGCTGCGTCGGGTCCCCGGCCCGGCCCGCGGCCCGCCGGCGGCCCGGCGGCCCCCGGTCGTGCCCGTCCCGGTGCCCCGGTTCCGCCGCCCGGCGGCAGCGCTCCCAGCGCCCCGTCCGCCGGTGGCCCGCGTCCCGGTCCGCGTCCCGGCCCCCGGCCGTCCGCGCCCGGCAACAATCCGTACACGACGCCGTCTGCCGGGCCCCGGCAGTCGGCCGGCCAGTCCGGCTCCGGCCCGGCCTCCCCGCCGCGCCCGGGTGCGCCTCGCCCGGGCCCGCGCCCGGGTGGGCCTCGTCCCGGTGCTCCCGGCGCCGGCGGTCCGCGCCCCTCGCCCGGCTCGATGCCGCCGCGTCCCGGTTCGCGCCCCGGCGGTTCCGGCGGGATGCCGCCGCGGCCGGGCGGTAGCGGCGGTCCGCGGCCCAACGCGAACATGTTCCAGCCCCGTCCTGCGGGCGGCGCTCCCGGCCGTCCCGGCGGTGGCGGCGCTCCCGGCCGTCCCGGCGGTGGCGGCGGCGGTGGCGGCGCGCGTCCCGGCGGTTTCGCCGGTCGTGGTGGCGCTCCCGGTCGTCCCGGTGGTGGCGGCGGCGGTGGCGGCGGTGCCGGCGCGCCGGGTCGTCCCGGTGGCGGCGGTGGCGGCCGTCCCGCGGCGGGTGGTCGTGGGCGTGGCGGTACCACGGCGGGCGCGTTCGGCCCGGGTGGCCGCGGTCGTCCCGGCCGGCAGCGCAAGTCCAAGCGCGCCAAGCGGCAGGAATGGGAGAGCGGCCTGGAGGCGCCGCGGATGGGCGCGATGGTCCCCCGTGGCAACGGGCAGGCCATCCGACTTCCGCGTGGCGCCTCGCTGGCCGACTTCGCGGACAAGATCGACGCGAATCCCGGCGCGCTGGTCCAGGTCGTCTTCACCCAGCTCGGTGAGATGGTGACCGCGACCCAGTCCTGCACCGACGAGACGCTGCAGCTGCTCGGCGTGACCCTCGGGTACGAAGTGCAGATCGTCAGCCCGGAGGACGAGGACAAGGAGCTGCTGGAGAGCTTCGACCTGTCCTTCGGCGGCGAGTACGGCGACGACGTCGAGCTCAGCATCCGGCCGCCGGTCGTGACCGTCATGGGTCACGTCGACCACGGCAAGACGAAGCTGCTCGACGCCATCCGCTTCACCGACGTGGTCGCGGGCGAGGCCGGCGGCATCACCCAGCACATCGGTGCCTACCAGGTGCGGGCGACGGTCGACGGCGACGAGCGGCCGATCACCTTCATCGACACCCCGGGTCACGAGACGTTCACCGCCATGCGTGCCCGCGGTGCCCAGGTCACCGACATCGTGGTCCTCGTGGTCGCGGCCGACGACGGGGTGAAGCCGCAGACCATCGAGGCGCTCAACCACGCCCAGGCGGCCGGAGTTCCGGTCGTGGTGGCCGTCAACAAGGTCGACAAGGAGGGCGCCGACCCGGCGAAGGTGCGGGGTCAGCTCACCGAGTACGGCCTGGTCGCCGAGGAGTACGGCGGCGACACGATGTTCGTCGACGTCTCCGCCCGCAACAAGACGAACATCGACGGGTTGCTCGAGGCCATCATCCTGACGGCCGACGCCTCGCTCGACCTGCGGGCCCCGACGGGCACCGAGGCCCAGGGCGTCGCGATCGAAGGTCGGCTCGACCGTGGTCGTGGCCCGGTGGCGACCGTGCTGGTCCAGCGCGGCACGCTGCGGGTCGGCGACTCGGTGGTCGCCGGTGAGGCGTTCGGCCGGGTCCGGGCGATGCTCGACGAGCACGGCGGTCAGGTCACCGAGGCGGGTCCGGCCCGCCCGGTGCAGGTGCTCGGCTTCACCAGCGTTCCCGACGCGGGCGACAACTTCCTGGTGGTGCCCGAGGACCGGGTCGCCCGCCAGATCGCCGAGCGTCGGCAGGCGCGGGAGCGTAACGCCGAGCTCGCCCTCAGCCGTGGCCGCCCGACGCTGGAGACGATCCTCGAGCGGATGAAGGAGGGCGAGAAGACCCAGCTCAACCTCATCCTCAAGGGCGACGTCTCCGGTTCGGTCGAGGCTCTCGAGGACGCCCTGCTCAAGATCGACGTCGGCGACGAGGTCGGTCTGCGGATCATCGACCGGGGTGTCGGCGCGATCACCGAGACCAACGTCATGCTGGCGTCGGCGTCGGACGCGGTCATCATCGGCTTCAACGTCCGCCCGCAGGGCAAGGCGACGGAGCTGGCCGACCGCGAGGGTGTGGAGGTCCGGTACTACTCGGTGATCTACCAGGCCATCGAGGACATCGAGAACGCCCTCAAGGGCATGCTCAAGCCGGTCTACGAGGAGGCGCAGCTCGGTACCGCCGAGGTGCGCGAGGTGTTCCGGGTGCCGCGGATCGGCAATGTCGCGGGTTCGCTCGTCCGCTCCGGCATCATCCGCCGCAACACCAAGGCCCGCCTCATCCGCGACGGCGTGGTCGTGGCGGACAACCTCACGGTCGAGTCGCTCAAGCGGTTCAAGGACGACGCGACCGAGGTCCGCGAGGGCTACGAGTGCGGTATCGGTCTCGGGTCCTTCAACGACATCAAGATCGATGACGTCATCGAGACCTTCGAGCAGCGGGAGGTTCCCCGCGTCTGAGTCACGGTGCCGGTCGGTGCCGGCCGGTCGGGCGCCTGCGCGCCCGGCCGGCACCGGCGGCTCGTGTCATACCGCGGGAGACGATCATGTGGATCGGGACTCTCAGCCTTGACCTGCTGCTCGGGGACGTGCACTCGCTGAAGGAGAAGCGCTCCGTGGTTCGGCCGATCGTGGCTGAGCTGCGCCGTCGGTTCACCCTCAGCGTCGCCGAGACGGGACATCTCGACCTGCACCGCCGGGCCGAGATCGGGATGGCGGTCGTGGCCGCCGACCGGGCGCACTGCATCGAAGTCCTGCGCGCCTGCGAACAGCTGGTGGCAGGACACCCGGAGGTCGAGATTCTCGCCGCGCGCGAACGCTGCCTGTCTGAGGACGACGCCGACGGGCAACCTCAGCTGGCGGCGGACACCCTCGACTGAACTGCTCGCCGGAGGGCGCGAAGCGTCTGCCTGGCATGGCATCACCGGGGGATCGGGGCTCCGGCGGGCGGGGCGAACTCCCGCGCGGTGGCTGGCCCGCGCGCGGTGGCGGCCCCCGCGCGGCATCGATCCCCGCGCGGTATCGATCACGGTGGCGTCTCCGGGTGGGCGGGCTCGCCGCGGGAACGACGCCGAGGTAACACGGAGCGAGGAGGTCTACGGTGGCTGATCCGGCCCGGGCACGGAAGCTGGCCGTGCGAATTCGTGAGGTGGTCGCGTCCGCGCTGGAACGCGGCGTGAAGGATCCCCGCCTCGGCATGGTGACGGTCACGGAGGTGCGGGTCACGCCCGACCTGGTCGACGCCACAGTGTTCTACACCGTGTACGGCGACGAGGACGCCCGCCGGGCGTCGGCCGAGGCCCTCGAGTCCGCTCGCGGACTGCTGCGCAGCCAGGTCGGCCGTGCCACCGGGGTCAAGGTCACCCCGACCCTCACCTTCGTGCACGATCGGCTGCCCGACGACGCCAAGCACCTCGAGGACCTGATCAGCGTCGCCCGGGAGCGGGATGCCCGGCTCGCCGAGGTGCGCCGCGACGCCCGGCCGGCCGGCGACGAGGACCCCTACCGTCGTCCGCGGACCGTCGACGAGGACGACGAGGACGAGGACGAGGACCTTGTCGACGAGTTCGACGAGTTCGACAGGGTCGAGGAGCTCGACGCCGACGCCGGCGACGCCCTCGGCGGCGATGCCGGGGCACGGGAGGCAGGCGCGTCCGCCGGGCGCCAGGTGTATCCGGCGTCACCCGGCGGCGATCCGACCGCCGGGCGCTGAGGGTGGTCAGCCGCTCCAGGGGGACAGACCGTCGGCGCGCCGGCGGGCCACGGACACGGGCCGGCGGGCCACGGACACGGCGATGGGACGGGCGATGAGCGACGCGAGCGATCTCGTGGCGGCCGACCGGGCGGCCGTGGTGGCCGCGCTGACGGCGGCCGTCGACGCCGGTGACGACATCCTGCTCGTCGCGCACGTCAATCCCGACGGCGACAGCCTCGGTTCGGCGCTGGCCCTCGCGCTGGCGCTGCGGACGCTCGGGGCGCGGCCGCAGGTGTCCTTCGACGCCGAGCCCTTCGCCGTTCCCCGGACGCTGCGCTTCCTCGCCGGCCAGGAGCTGCTCGTCGATCCGGCGGCGATCACCGCCCGGCCGGGTCTCGTGGTCTGCCTGGACGCGGCCAGCCGGTCCCGGCTCGGCCGGCTCGCCCGGATCGCCGCCGGCAGCCGGATGATCGTCGTCGATCATCACGCCTCCAACACGCGTTTCGGCGACCTCAACCTCGTCGACGGCGAGGCCGCCTCGACCAGCGCGATGGTCGTCGGCCTGATCGACGCCCTCGGGGTGTCGCTGGACGCCGACCTGGCCGCGGCGATCTACACCGGCCTGGTCACGGACACCGGCTCCTTCCGGTTCGCGGCGACGACACCCGCGGTGCACCGCCTCGCCGCGCGCCTGCTGGCCACCGGCATTCGGCACGATCTGATCAGCCGGGCGTTGTGGGACACCCACCCGTTCGGCTACCTGAAGCTCCTCGGCGAGGTGCTGGGTCGTGCCCGGCTGGAACCCGAGCACGACCTGACCTGGACCTGGTGCGGCCAGGGCGACCTGCGGGCCGCCGGGCTGGACTACGACGAGATCGAGGGCTTCATCGACACGTTGCGCACGGCGTCCGAGGCCGAGGTCGCCCTGATCTGCAAGCAGGACGACGGCGTCTGGAAGGTCTCCGTGCGGTCCAAGGGGAGCGTGGACGTCGGCGCGCTGTGCGCCGGTCTCGGGGGCGGCGGCCACCGCCTGGCCGCGGGGTTCGTGACGAGCGCGGAGCTGACGGAGCTCATGGACACCGTGCGGGCGGCGCTGGCTCGGGCGCCGCGGCTGGCCGACCCCGCGGGCGGGGGACTGACCGGCCCCGACGCCGCGGCCGGGCGTGCCTGCGCGCCCGCTCCCGCACCCGCCCCTGCTTCCACCCCTGCCCCTGCTTCCACCCCCGCCCCCGACCCCGCCTCCAGTCCGACCTCCAACCCGGCCTCCAACCCGACCCCCCACCTCGCCGCTGCTCCCGGCCAGGATCGGGCCGGGCGGGGCCCGGCCGTGAGCGTCCGGTGAGCCCGCGGGGGTCCCGCTCGGCGGGGGGACCGCAGGTCGACGGCCTGGTCGTCGTCGACAAGCCGCCCGGGCTCACCTCGCACGACGTGGTCGCCCGCGCCCGGCGCATCCTGGGCCAGCGTCGCGTCGGCCACGCCGGCACCCTGGACCCGATGGCGACCGGCGTGCTCCTGCTCGGCGCCGGCCGGGCCACGAGGCTGCTGGGTCACCTCGCGCTCACCGACAAGGTGTACGACGCGACGATCCGGCTCGGCCGCACCACGACGACCGACGACGCCGAGGGTGAGCCGCTCGAGGACCGACCCGTCGACGTCGCCCCCGCGCGGCTCGCGGAGGCGATGGCGGCCCTGACCGGGACGATCGACCAGGTTCCGTCGAGCGTCAGCGCGGTCAAGGTCGGCGGGGTGCGCGCCTACGCGCGGGTGCGGGCCGGCGAGCAGGTGGAGCTCGCCGCCCGCCGGGTCACGGTGCACCGCTTCGACCTGGTCGCCCGCCGCGACGCCGACGGCGCGGCGGACCAGCGGGGCTGTGATCTCGACGTGACGGTCGGCTGCTCCAGCGGGACCTACATCCGGGCGCTCGCCCGCGACCTTGGGGCGGCGTTGGGCTGCGGAGGGCACCTGACGGCGTTGCGGCGCACCGTCGTGGGGCCGTTCGGGCTGGACCGGGCGGTGAGCCTCGACACGTTCGCCGAGCTGGGCGCGGGTGCGGTCGTCGGCCTGTCGGAGGCCGTCTCGGCCGGTTTTGCGCGCCGGGACGTGGCCGGGGACGCGGCGGTCGACGTGCGCCACGGCCGCCGGTTGGCGCCGGTAGGGCGGCCGGGTACCTACGGCGTGTTCGGCCCGGACGGGTCCGTGCTGGCGCTGGTCGAGGAGAGCGCCGAGGCGGTCCGCTCGCTGGTCGTGTTCGCTCCGGCCTGACCCCTCGCACGGCCGGGGGCGGGCGGCGCTCGACCGTGCCGCGCGAGAATGTCCTAGGCTTCCCACGTGCAAACGTGGCGAGGGGCGGAGAACACGCCGGCCGAGTGGCGCGGCGGGGTCGTCACGATCGGTTTCTTCGACGGGGTGCACCTCGGGCATCGGCAGATCATCGGGCAGGCGGTGGCCCGCGCCCGGGAGCGCGGCGAGCGGGCCGTCGTCCTCACCTTCGATCCGCATCCGGGGGAGGTGCTCCGTCCCGGCAGCCATCCGGCCCTGCTGACGACGCTGCGGCACAAGGCCGAGCTGCTCGCGGCGATCGGCGTCGACGCGCTGTGCGTGCAGCCGTTCACGCTGGACTTCAGCCGGCTCCCCCCGCCCGAGTTCGTGCACGGGATGCTCGTCGAACAGCTCGGTGCGAGGGTGGTAGTCGTGGGGGAGAACTTCACCTACGGCCACCGGGCCGCCGGCACGCTGGCCACGCTGGCGGCGGACGGGGCCCGGGAGGGGTTCGAGGTCGACGGGGTCCGCCTGGTCCGCTCGGGGGACCGGGTGCTGTCCTCGACGGAGATCCGCCGTCGCGTCGCCGAGGGCGACGTGGAGTCGGCCGCCGCGGCCCTGGCCCGGCGACATCGGGTCGAGGGTGTGGTCGTGCACGGCGACGCCCGCGGCCGGACGATCGGCTATCCGACGGCCAACGTCGAGGTGACGCCATGGGCGGCGGTGCCGGCCGACGGGGTGTACGCGGGCTTCGCCTGCTGGGACGGCCACCGTCAGCCCGCCGCGATCTCGATCGGGACGAACCCGACGTTCGCCGGCCGGGAGCGGCGGGTGGAGGCGTTCCTGCTGGACTTCGACGGCGATCTCTACGGCGAGTACATGGCCTACGAGTTCACCAGCCGCCTGCGTCCGACGCTGCGCTTCGAGTCGGTGGACGAGCTCGTCACCCAGATGGCTGCCGACGTCGAGGCGACCAGGACGGTCACCCTGCCCGTCTGAGCGCGGGCCTCGTCCAAGCGCGGGGGGCCTTGGGTGGCGACCCGCGGGTGCGGGGGACACCGGTGTCCGAGCGGTTCCCCTCGGGTTGATAGGCTTCGGGTCCAGGCGGGTGCGGCGTGTCCGGACCACACGGCGATGAGGCCGTGGTCCGGCGGTCGGTTCGGGTGAGGAAGACCCCGGGCGCGCGCCGTCCCGAAGCAGAAGGAGAGGGTGGAGCGTGCCGCTCGCGAGCGACGTCAAGCAGAAGATCATGTCCGATTACGCCACCGTTGAGCGGGACACCGGCTCACCCGAGGTGCAGGTCGCGATGCTGACCCGTCGGATCAGCGACCTGACCGAGCACCTCAAGGTGCACAAGCACGACCACCACAGCCGCCGCGGTCTGCTCCTGCTCGTCGGGCGCCGCCGCCGGCTGCTGAACTACCTGTCGAAGACGGATATCAACCGATACCGGGCCCTGATCGAGCGACTCGGGCTACGGCGGTAGCGCGGAGAGGGAGCGGCCCTTCGGGGACGCTCCCTCTGACGCATCGGGGGTAGATACCAGATGCGTCGCCCGTCGGCGGAGGTCTCCGTCGGCGGATCGGAGGACCTGACCGGGTCCGTGGCGGCGAGAGCCGCCGGTCCTCGGTCGTGGTCGCCGGGAGCGGGCTTCGTCCTCCCCGGGGGCTTCGACTGAGCACCGGCATCCTCGGGACGCGGACCCGGCCGAAGAACAAGATCGGCTGCGTGGACCCGGCCGAAGAAGAGGATGGAGTGGTTCGAGTGGACGACTCGACACATGCGGCCGAGGCGGTCATTGCGACCCCGGCCGGAAACCGTACGGTGCGCTTCGAGACCGGTCGGCTGGCCAGGCAGGCCGCCGGTTCCGCCGTCGCCTACCTGGGCGACACGATGGTGCTCTCGGCGACGACGGTCAGCAAGCAGCCCAAGGAACAGCTCGACTTCTTCCCCCTGACGGTGGACGTCGAGGAGCGGATGTACGCCGCGGGGCGGATCCCCGGCTCGTTCTTCCGTCGCGAGGGCCGGCCCAGTGAGGACGCGATCCTCACCTGCCGCCTCATCGACCGGCCGCTGCGCCCCTCGTTCGCCAAGGGGCTGCGCAACGAGATCCAGGTCGTGGCCACGGTGCTGGCCCTCGACCCGGACACTCTCTACGACGTGGTCGCGATCAACGCGGCCAGCGCGTCGACGACCCTGTCCGGGCTGCCCTTCACCGGGCCGATCGGCGCCACCCGGGTCGGGTACGTCGACGGCGAGTGGATCGCCTTCCCGACGCATGCGGAGCTGGCCCGGGCCACCTTCGACATGGTCGTGGCCGGTCGTGTCGTCGAGGACGGCTCGGACGTGGCGATCATGATGGTCGAGGCCGAGGCGACCCCGGGCACGGTGGAGCTGATCGCCGGCGGCGCGCCCGCGCCGACCGAGGAGGTCGTCGCCGCGGGCCTCGAGGCCGCCAAGCCCGCCATCCGCGAGCTGTGTCGCGCCCAGAGCGAGCTGGCCTCGCTCGCCGGCAAGGCGGCGACGCGGGAGTTCCCGGTCTTCATCGACCACCACGACGACGTGCTCGAGGCGCTGTCCGCCGCCGTCGGCGACGAGCTGTCCGCCGCGCTGCGCATCGCCGGCAAGTCCGAGCGGGAGAACGAGCTCGACCGGGTCCGCCAGTTGGCCGCGGAGAAGGTCGCCGCCCAGTTCGAGGGGCGGGAGAAGGAGATCGGCGCCGCCTACCGGGCGCTGACCAAGAAGCTCGTCCGCTCCCGCATCGTCACCGAGGGCGTGCGGATCGACGGCCGGTCGACGACGGAGATCCGCGAGCTGTCGGCCGAGGTCGACTACATCCCGCGGGTGCACGGCTCGGCGCTGTTCGAGCGGGGTGAGACCCAGATCCTCGGCGTCACCACGCTGGCGATGCTGCGCATGGAGCAGACGGTCGACACGCTCAACCCCGACCGCACCAAGCGTTACATGCACAACTACAACTTCCCGCCGTACTCCACCGGCGAGACCGGTCGCGTCGGGTCGCCGAAGCGGCGCGAGATCGGCCATGGTGCGCTCGCCGAGCGGGCACTGCTGCCGGTACTGCCCAGCCGCGAGGAGTTCCCCTACGCGATCCGGCAGGTCTCCGAGGCGCTGGGCTCCAACGGCTCGACGTCGATGGGGTCGGTCTGCGCGAGCACGCTGTCCCTGCTCAACGCCGGCGTGCCGCTCAAGGCGCCGGTCGCCGGGATCGCGATGGGGCTCGTGCACGCCGACGACGCCTACGTCACGCTGACCGACATCCTCGGCGCCGAGGACGCGTACGGCGACATGGACTTCAAGGTCGCCGGCACCCGCGACTTCGTCACCGCCCTGCAGCTCGACACCAAGCTCGACGGCATTCCCGCCTCGGTGCTGGCCTCGGCCCTGCAACAGGCCCGCGGCGCGCGGCTGGCGATCCTCGACGTCATGGCCGAGGCGATCGGCAGCCCGGACGAGATGTCCGCGCACGCCCCGCGGGTCATCTCGGTCAAGATCCCGGTCGACAAGATCGGCGAGGTCATCGGGCCCAAGGGCAAGATGATCAACCAGATCCAGGCGGACAGCGGCGCCGAGATCACCGTCGAGGACGACGGCACGATCTACATCGGCGCGGCGGACGGCACGTCCGCGGAGACCGCCCGCTCGGCGATCAACGCGATCGCCAATCCGCAGATGCCCGAGGTCGGCGAGCGGTACCTCGGTACCATCGTCAAGATCACCAACTTCGGGGCGTTCGTCTCGCTCACCCCGGGCCGGGACGGCCTGCTGCACGTGTCGAAGCTCAAGACGCTCTCGGGCGGCAAGCGGGTGGAGAAGGTCGAGGACGTGCTGACCGTGGGACAGAAGCTCCAGGTGGAGATCACCGAGATCGACGCCCGCGGCAAGATCAGCCTTTCGCCGAGTGCCGAGGCCGCGGACGCGGCGGCGGCTTCCTGACGGCCCGCCGTGTCCGACACCCCCACCCCTGACCTGACCCGCTCCACCGACGGCGCCGGCGGCACCGGCGCCTCGGTTCGGGGCGCCGCGGACGCCGGCGAGCGGGTGGCCCGCCTGCTCGCCGGGGGCTCCGGCAGCGAGACGTTGCTGGGCGGCGCGGTAAGGCGCACCGTGCTGCCCGGCGGGCTGCGCGTGATCACCGAGCGTGTCCCCGGAGTCCGCTCGGCCGCGATCGGCGTCTGGGTGGGCGTCGGTTCGCGGGACGAGACCCCGGTGACCGCCGGCTGCTCCCACTACCTCGAGCACCTGCTGTTCAAGGGCACCCCGACCCGGGACGCCCTGACGATCAGCGCGTCGGTCGAGGCGGTCGGCGGTGACCTCAACGCCTTCACGGGCAAGGAGTACACCTGCTACTACGCGCGGGTGCTGGACTCCGACCTCGCGATGGCCGTCGGCGTCGTCGCCGACATGGTCACCAACTCGCTGGTGACCGCCGACGACGTCGAGGCCGAGCGTGGCGTGATCCTCGAGGAGATCGCCATGCACGAGGACGACCCGGGCGACGTCGTCCACGACGTCTTCGCCGAGGCGATGCTCGGTGCGTCGGCGCTCGGCCGGCCGGTGCTCGGCACGATCGAGTCGATCGAGGGGCTCGGCCGCGAGACGATCGCCGACTACTACCGATCCCGGTACGTGCCGCCGGCGATGGTCGTCTCGGTCGCCGGGAACCTGGAGCACGATCGCGTGCTCGCGCTCGTCGCGGATGCCTTCGGCGACCATCTGACGTCGGCCGGGGATCCGTCGGCGGTGCGCGCCGGGCGCTACGACTACCCGCCGGCGCCCGGCATCGTCGTGTCGGAGCGGCCCACCGAGCAGGCGAACCTCGTGCTGGGCACGGTCGGGGTGTCCCGGCACGATCCGCGCCGCTTCGCCCTCGGGGTGCTCTCGACGGCGCTGGGCGGTGGGATGAGTTCCCGGCTGTTCCAGGAGGTCCGCGAGAAGCGGGGCCTGGCGTACTCGGTGTACTCGTTCGCGTCGCACTTCGCCGACGCCGGTCTGTTCGGCGTCTACGCCGGCTGCGCGCCCAAGCGCGCCGACGAGGTCCTGGCGATCGCCCGGGACCAGGTGCGGTCCATCGCCGAACGCGGGATCAGCGCCGAGGAGCTCGACCGCGCCCGCGGGCAGAGCCACGGTTCCCTCGTCCTGGGCCTGGAGGACACCGGCTCGCGAATGAGCCGCCTCGGCAAGAGTGAGCTCGTCCACGGCGAGCTGCTGTCCGTCGACGAGATCATCGCCAGGGTGGACGCGGTCACCCTGGACGACGTCAGGCAGGTCGCGGCGAGCCTCGTCGAGCAGCCCTGGGCGCTCGGCGTCATCGGGCCGTTCGACGACCACGACTTCGGCGCGGCCGTCGCCCGTTGAGCCGGGCAGCGGCCGCCGGCCGGCGGAGGGGAGAGGCATGAGCGAGCAGCTCGCGGTGGGGGTTCTCGGTGCGCGCGGGCGCATGGGGTCGACGGTGTGTGCCGCCGTCGAGGCCGCCGGGGACCTCGCGCTCGTCGCCGCGATCGACGCCGGTGACGACCGGGCGGCGCTCGCCGCGGCCGACGTGGTCGTCGACTTCACCACGCCGGACGCGGTACTCGACAACGTCCGCTGGTGCGTCGAGGCGGGCCGGCACGTCGTCGTCGGCACCACCGGCTTCGACGACGAGCGGCTGACCACGGTGCGCGGCTGGCTCGGCGACGCGCCGAAGGTCGGAGTGCTGGTCGCCCCGAACTTCGGCGTGGCCGCCGTGCTCATGATGATGTTCGCCGCGCGGGCCGCCCGCTTCTTCGACTCCGTCGAGATCGTCGAGCTGCACCATCCCAACAAGGTCGACGCGCCGAGCGGCACCGCCCGGCGCACGGCCGAGCTTGTGGCGCAGGCCCGCGAGGCCGCCGGACTCGCGCCGGGCGGTCCGGACGCGACGGCCACGGCGCTCGACGGCGCCCGCGGTGCCCGGGTTGCGGGCGTGCCGGTGCACGCCGTGCGCCTCGCGGGGCTCGTCGCCCACCAGGAGGTGCTGCTCGGCGGCGCGGGAGAGACGCTGACTCTGCGGCACGACTCCTACGACCGCACCTCCTTCATGCCGGGCGTGCTGCTCGCCGTGCGACGCATCGCCGACCGTCCCGGCCTGACCGTCGGCCTGGAGCACCTGCTCGACCTCGACTGATCCCTCGACCTCGACTGATCCCTCGGCCTCTGATCCCTCGGCCTCGACGGACCCCGGCTCGGCCGCGAAAGATAGGTTCCGGGTGTGGTCGGACACGTCGACCGCCGGCCACCGGCGGCTACCCGCAGCGTCTTCGGAATCGATCTGGGCACGACGTTCAGTTGCCTGGCCCGGGTGTCGAACGCCGGCGAGCCGCTGATCGTGCCGCTGTCGGACGGCGCGTTGACGCTGCCGAGCGTCGTGCTCTTCGTCGGCGCGGACGACTACCTCACCGGGCAGACCGCCCGTGAGCTCGCCCGGGCCCGGCCCGACGACGTCTGCTCGCTGGTCAAGCGGCGGATGGGCGACGGTGACTGGCGCTTCATCACCCAGGGCGCGGCCTGGTCGGCGCCGGCCGTCAGCGGTCTGATCCTCAAGGCGCTGGTCGCCGACACGGCGCTGGCCACCGGCGAGCGGGTCGAGGACGTCGTGATCACCGTTCCGGCGTACTTCGGCGACGAGGAGCGCCGGGCGACGGTGCTGGCCGGCGAGTACGCGGGGCTCAACGTCGTCGACGTCATCAACGAGCCGACGGCGGCGGCCCTGTCCTACGGGTTCGCCCGCTTCGAGATGGGCAGCCGGCGCACCCTCGGTGGCCCCGGCGCCACGGCCGAGGAGGTCGCCCTGGTCTACGACCTGGGCGGCGGAACGTTCGACGTCACCGTCGTCGAGCTCGCGGACCGGCGGGTCTCCGTCGTCGCCATCGACGGCGATCATCAGCTCGGTGGCGCGGACTGGGACGAGAAGATCGTGCTGCACCTGTGCGACCGGTTCCTCGTCGAGCATCCGGGCGCCCCGGACCCCCTCGACGCCGGCGAGAGCTCCCAGGCGCTGCTGCTCGCCGCCGAGCGGGCGCGCCGGGACCTCACCGACGCCGCTGCCACCACCGTCGTCGTCGAGCACGCCGGTCGCCGCACCGGGGTGGTGCTGACCCGCGACGAGCTGGAACGGCTCACCGCCGGGCTGCTCGACCGGACCGTCGCCCTGACCCGGGCCGCCCGCGACGCGGCGCTCGCCCGCGGGGTCCGCGGCATCGACCGGATCCTGCTCGTCGGCGGCGCCTCCCGGATGCCCGCCGTGGGCCGCCGCCTCGCCGCCGAGTTCGGGGTGCCCGTCGAGCTGACCGACCCGGATCTCGCGGTTGCCCGCGGCGCCGCCGTCTACGGCGAGAAGAAGGCCCTGGAACGGCTGGTGGTCGCCGATCTGGTCACTCGCGGTCAGCTCGTCGACGGCGCCGGGGTGGACGCCGCCGCCCCGGCCGATCTCGACGCGGCCTGCCGGCGGCTCGCCGACGCACTCGGCCTGACCGCCCAGCGGGTGCGTCGGACCGTCGAGGTGCAGGTCGTCAACGTCGTCTCCCGCGGCTTCGGCGTCCTGGCGCTCAGCCGCCACGGCGAGCAGGGCGCGGTGTTCCTGGTGCACCGCAACGACCGGCTGCCGATCGCGGTCCGGCGTTCCTTCGGAACTGTGCGTGATGACCAGGATGCCGTCACCGTCTACGTGGTCGAACAGGCCGGCGGGGTGGAGTCGACCCGGGTCGAGGACAACAAGGTGATAGCCGAGGCCGAGATCACCGGCATCCCGCCCGGCTTCCCGGCCGGGTCGCAGATCCAGATCGTGTTCCGGATGGGCTTCGACGGCATCCTCGAGGTCACGGCCACCCACGAGGGTCTCGCCGACCGCCCGCTGACGGTGCGGGTCGAGACGTCGGCGGCGCTGAGTCAGGCCGACGTGGCCCGCGAGCGGGAGCAGGTCGCCCGGGCCCGCCGGGAACGCGGTGGCCTCCCGGGCGGGTCGAAGGACGGGCTGGGTGGTCCGCCGGGTGGCCGGGTCTGACGGGGGGACGACGATGCGGGCCTTCGACTCCGACGACTACCGTCGCCGGGTGCTCGCCGTGGTGCACCGCCGCGGCGGCGCCGAGCACAGCGACCCGTTCGAGATCTACGACATCCCGTTGGCGGAGGTGGACACGCTCGACGACGCGGCGATCCGTGCCCGCATCGCCGAGGTCTGGGCCTTCTGGCAGCGCAGCCGGGACCATCCCCGCTATCGCGGTGTGATCATCGGCCTGCTCGACCTGCACACCGAGCTGGCCGCGGCGCTCACCGACCGCACCTCGCGCCTCGCCCTGCGGGATCGGGTCGCCGCCGCCCGCGCCGCCCGGGACGACGAGCGGTTCGCCGTGCTCGACGCCGCCGTCGCCCGCCTCGTCGCCCGGTTCGGGGGCATCCCGGCCGACCGGGTCGCCGGCCTGCGGGCGTGGGCGGCAACCCAGGGCATCGACGAGTCCGCGTTCGCGCTGCGGACGCGGCGCCATCGGATCGTCCCCGCGACCCCGGCCACCGGGCCGGCCGACCGCCCGCGGCCCGATCCGATTCCCGCCGAGGTGCTCCGTCAGATCCGCGCGGACCTCGACGAGCTCGGCCGGATCACCGCGTCCGACCCGCCGCGCAGCCTGTTCGACCTGCTCGGCGTGCCGCCCGGCGCCTCGCGCGAGCGGATCCGGGACCTGCGCGACGAGGCGCTGGCCCGCAATCGCGCCCGGCGGCCGGACCGCCGCCGCGCGCTGCTCGACGACCTGTTGGCCGCCGTCGGCGCGCTGCTGGTCGACGGGGACGCGGACGCCTACCTCGACGCGCTCGCCGCCGCGACGAGCGAGCGGCTGCGGCCGCGGGTGGCGGCGGCGGTCCTCGTCGAGGACGCGCTGCTCCCGGCGGAGGCGGCCGACCTCGTCGCCGAGGCGGAGGCGGACGGCCTCGACCCGCACCGCGCGCGTGCCGTGATCCGCTCCCTCGCCCGCGAGCAGGGTGTCCCCGCACCGCCGCTGCCGCCCCCGGCCGCCGCGGCGGGACACCGACCGCCCGGGGGCGCTCGGCCCACCAGCAGCCCGCCATCGGCGCGCGCGGACGCCTGGCGCGCGGCGGTGTCCCGCGCCCGTGCGGCGCTGCGGGCCGGCCGCCCGGTGGAGGCCGGCGAGCACGTGGCGGCCGCCCGCGAGTACGCGGGCGAGACCCTGCCGCCCATCCGGGCGATGGACGACGAGGTGGAGACCGCGATTCGAGTGGCGGCCGGCCGGTGGGCGGCGCTCGCGCCGCTGATCGCGGCCGGGCGTTACCAGGCGGTCGTTCCCGCGGCCCGGCGGCTCGCCGAGACCGCCGCTGACGTGCCCGGCCCGGACAACCAGCTCGCCGGGGAGCTGCTGTCCCTGGCCGAGGCTCGCTGTACCGCCGCGGACGCGCTCGTCGCCCGCGCCCGGACGGCCGGTGCGCTCGACCGTGAACGCCTGCTTGCCGAGGCCCTCGCCCTGGTCACCGACCACGCCGAGGCCTCGGCGTTGCTCGCGCGAAGCCGCCCCGACCCCGCCGTGCCGGGTGGACCGGCGGGCGTGAACCCGCCCGGGGGCGCCGTCGCCTCGCCGACGGCGGTGTGGGCGCGGCGGGATGCCCGCTCGGTCCTGGTGAGCTGGCAACCATCGACGACCGCCGGCGAGGTGCGATACCGGGTCACCAGGTTCGCCGCCGACGGCGTGGGCCGGGCGGTCGGCGTGACCGCGGGCACCAGCCTCGAGGACGGTGGCGCACCGCCCGACGGTGCCATGCCGCGTTACGAGGTCGCCGCGGGTGTGGGCGGAGCCTGGTCCGCACCGGTCGGGACGGCCGATCCGGTTCCGCCGTCGCCGCTCCCGCCGTCGCTGCTCCCGCCGTCGTCCGACTCGCCGGCGTTCCACCCGCCGTCGTCCGCTTCGCCGGTGCCCGCTTCGCCGGTGCCCGCTTCGCCGGTGCCCGCTTCGCCGGTGCCCGCTTCGCCGACCGCTGAGCCGTCGTCCGCTTCGCCGGTGCCCGCTTCGCCGGTGCCCGCTTCGCCGACCGCTGAGCCGTCGTCCGCTTCGCCGGTGTCCGCTTCGCCGACCGCTGAGCCGCCGGCCGCTCACCCGGTGCCGCCGTCGACCGCTGGCCCGGTGCCACCTCCGACCAGACGTCCCGACGAGCCGGATGCGGGCACCGCCGCGCCTGCCGTCAACGCCGCCGACGTCCTGCCCCCGCCCGTCGGGCTACGGTGGGCCGGTGAACGGCTGCAGTGGACCTGGCCGGCCGGCTGCACGGAGATGATGGTGGTCTGCCGGCCGGACGGGCCGCCGACAGCCGCCGACGATCCTCGCGCGCAGGCCCGTAAGGTGACCAACACCCGCTACGAGATCGACGGCGGAGTCTCCCTGCCGCCGGGCCGTCCCCTGCACGTCGCGTTGTTCTGCTGCGCGCGTCAGGCGGGGCGTCTGGCGGTGGCGGCCTCGGCCGGGGCCCGGCTCCGGCTTGCGCCCGGGGGCGACGGGGCTGGCCGGTGAGGGCCCGGGCGACGGTCGCCGTCCTGGTCGCTGCCTGCCTGTTCTATCTCGGCCTGATCGGCTGGCGCGGTGTCGTCCTGCTCGGCGACGATCGCTGGGCCGCCCGCGGGCTCGGCGCCGGGGTGCTGTTGCTGCCCGTGGTCGGGCTCGTCGTCCTCGCGCGCGAGCTGCGGTTCGGCCGCGAAAGCGGTCGGCTCACCCGCCTGTTGGCGGCCGGGGCGGCCGGGGCGGCCGGGGCGGGTGGTGCCGACAGTCTCGGCAGTTCCGGGAGTTCGGACAGGGCGGGCGGGGCCGAGGCGGTCGAGGCGGGCGAGCCGGTCCTGGTTCGCCGGCCCTCGGGGCGCATCGATCGGGCCTCCGCCGACGCCGTGTTCGCGCGACGGCGTGCCGAGGTGGAGGCGGACCCGGGCGACTGGCGACGCTGGTACCGGCTCGCCGTCTCCTACGGCGACGCCGGGGACACCCGCCGGGGACGCGCGGCGATGCGGCACGCGATCGCTCTCGAGCGCGACCCGCGCTGATCGAGGGGGCCGGCCCGGCCCGGGAATCGGCCGGGAAGCGTCCGCGCGACTGCCAGGCGACTCGGGCCCGCGACGCACCGCAGCCTCCACCGGCCGGACCGCGGCGGTTTGCTCACCGAATGCGAACGGCTCAGTCGGAGCATTGACCGTCCACGCGGCGTGACCACGGATGGTGCCCGACCGCGGATTTCCTGTATCAGGCTGACGTTGGGGGAGGGGCGGTGGACTATCCGGGCGACGTCCTGTGTACCATGCCCCAGAGGTCGGCGTAGCCGGCCGTCTAGGCTACTGGGGGGTAGTGCTGTGGTGGTGTCGCGCGGCCTTTCCTGGCCGATCCGGCAGTGGCTGTGCTGACCACCCGGGCGGACGAGTGGCTACGGTGATCCCTCGATTCCGGATGATCTGAGGTCCGGTTTCACCTGCTCACGCGGCGCCGTCCGACCCGCTGCGCCGCACTCCTGCCAGGCTCTCGGGATGTGGTCCATCCGCGCCGCCGCCCGTCCCACCGGCGGTCGGTGGCCGCTTTCCAGGGTCCTCGATGTTTCAGATCCGGGAGCACTCGACGTGCGTGCGATAGTCACCGGCGGCGCCGGTTTCCTCGGCAGTCACCTCTGTGAGCGTCTGCTCGGCGACGGCTATGAGGTCATCTGCTTCGACAACTTCCTCACGGGCCGGCCGGACAACGTCGAGCACCTGCTCGTCGATCCCCGTTTCCGGCTGGTCAACCGGGACGTGAATGATTTCATCTATGTTTCCGGCCCGGTCGACGTCGTGCTGCACTTCGCCTCTCCGGCCTCGCCTCTCGATTACTATGAGCTGCCGATCGAGACACTCAAGGTCGGCTCGCTCGGCACGTTCCACGCCCTGGGTCTCGCCCGGGAGAAGCGGGCCCGCTTTCTGCTCGCCTCCACCTCGGAGTCCTACGGGGACCCGCAGGTCAATCCGCAGCCGGAGACCTACTGGGGCAACGTGAACCCGGTCGGCCCGCGCAGCGTCTACGACGAGGCGAAGCGGTTCGCCGAGGCGGTGACGATGGCCTACCGCCGCAAGCACGGCGTCGACACGGCGATCGTGCGGATCTTCAACACCTACGGTCCCCGGATGCGGGTGGACGACGGGCGCGCCATCCCCGCCTTCGTCTCCCAGGCGCTGCGCGGGGAGCCCATCACCGTCGCCGGCGACGGATCCCAGACCCGGTCCATCTGCTACGTCGACGACCTGATCGACGGGATCCTCCGGCTGCTGCACTCGGACCTGCCCGGCCCGGTGAACATCGGCAACCCGCACGAGATGTCGATCCTCGACACGGCAAAGCTGGTGCGCGACCTGTGCGGGTCGACGGCGCCGATCACCTTCGTCCCTCGACCCCAGGACGATCCCTCCGTCCGGCAGCCGGACATCACCATCGCCCGTACCCGGCTCGGCTGGGAGCCCAGGACGAGCCTGCACGACGGCCTGACCCGCACCATCTCCTGGTTTGCCGGCCAGCTCACCGAGAGCCGCCAGGTCGCCTGAGCACGCGGTGGGTTCTGTCGGCGCCCCGGCCGCCGCGCGCCGCAGCGGGATCCGAACCGTTTCCCGGGCCTCTACCCGCCGGCGTCGTCCGGGCGCGCAACGCGTACCCGAGGTCACCGAAGATCCGGGCCCGCGCGGTGTCCGGTGCGACACTCCGGAAACCGCGCGCTCACGGTGCCGCCGCGACGGGTGTGGGCCGGCGAACGTGGAGCGCCGGCCGGCCCGAGGGCGCGGATGTCGGCGCCGCCGGCAGCGGCAGGCCGACCGGGAACGCGGGGGCGGTGACCGTTCGACCTGGGGGTTATGTTCTCCTGTGCCTGTTGTCCGGGCCGCGTGCGTTGTGGTGCCCCTCGAGCCGTCCGCCGGGAACCCGGGTCGTCCGGGGTGACTGACGAAGGTGAGCGAGTTGACGAAGAGGAACGGGATGGTCGAGGTATGACGTCGACGGACCGGACCGGGACGGTCCTGGTCACCGGCGCCGCGGGATTCATCGGCTCGCACACGTGTGTCGACCTCCTCGCGGCGGGGCACCGGGTTGTCGGTGTGGACAACTTCGTCAACAGCTCCCCGCGGGTTCTGGACCGGCTGCGCAAGGTTGCCGACCGGGACCTCGAGTTCGTCCGGCTCGACGTCCGGGACCGGGCGGCTCTCGGCGAGGTGTTCCGCCGCCAGCCGATCGACGCCGTGATCCACTTTGCCGCCCTCAAGGCGGTGGGCGAGTCGGTCGAGATGCCGCTGGAGTACTACGACACCAACGTCAACGCCACGCTCGGCCTGGTCGGCGTCATGGCCGAGCACGGCGTGCACCGGCTGGTCTTCTCCTCGTCCTGCTCCATCTACGGCACGGTCGACACGGTGCCGATCACCGAGGACACGCCGGCCCGGCCGACCAACCCCTACTCGCGCACCAAGTGGATGTGCGAGCAGATCCTCGCCGACGTCTGCGCCCGCGATCCGGCCTGGCAGGTCATCTCGCTGCGGTACTTCAACCCCGTCGGCGCGCACGAGTCGGGCCTGCTCGGCGAGGATCCCCGTGGGGTGCCGAACAACGTCATGCCCTACCTCGCCCAGGTGGCGGTGGGCCGCCGCGCCGAGCTGTCCGTCTTCGGTGACGACTACCCCACCCCCGACGGCACCGGGGTGCGCGACTACATCCACGTGGTCGACCTCGCCGAGGGCCATCGCCTGGCCCTCGACCACCTTGCCGACCAGTCGGGACACCGGGTCGTCAACCTGGGGACCGGCGCCGGGACGTCCGTGCGGGAGCTGCACGCGGCGTTCTCCGCCGCCTGCGGCCGGGATCTTCCCTACCGTGTCGTGGCCCGGCGGCCCGGGGACGTCGCCGCGCTCGTCGCCGACGCCACGCTCGCCCGCGAGGCGCTCGGCTGGACCGCTCGCCGCAGCGTCGCGGACATGTGCCGGGACGCCTGGCAGTTCCAGCGCCTCAATCCAGGGGGGTACGACGATGAAGGGGAGCCTGATGAGCACGTCGGACAGTGATGAGGACGCGGCGCCGGCGGGCGGCGGGCCCCGACCGCGGCTGACGGTCATCGGCACCGGCTACCTCGGCGCCACGCACGCGGTCTGCATGGCCGAGCTGGGCTTCGAGGTGCTTGCCGTCGACGTCGACCACTCGAAGATCTCCCGGCTCTCCGCGGGCGAGATCCCGTTCTTCGAGCCCGATCTCGCCGATCTGCTGCGGGCGAACCTCGCGACCGGCCGGCTGCGCTTCACGACCTCCTTCGAGGAGATCGCAGAGTTCGGCGACGTGCACTTCGTGTGTGTCGGCACACCGCAGCGTCCCGACGGCTACGGGGCCGATCTCAGCCATCTCAACGCGGCCATCGAGCGGTTGGCGCCCCTGCTGACCAGGCCGTGCCTGGTGGTCGGCAAGTCCACCGTCCCGGCCGGCACGGCCGCCGGGATCGCCCGCGCCCTCGCCCGGCTCGCCCCGGCGAACGCCGGGACCGATGCCGACACCGTCTCCGACCTGGCCGGCGTCCAGCTCGCCTGGAACCCGGAGTTCCTGCGCGAGGGCTTCGCCGTCGCCGACACCCTGCATCCCGACCGGCTGGTGTTCGGGGTGGCCTCGCCCGCCGCCGAGGGGGCGCTGCGGGCGGCCTTCGCCCCGGTGATCGCCCAGGGCGTGCCGGTGATCGTGACCGACTACGCGACCGCCGAGCTCGTCAAGACCGCGGCGAACTCCTTCCTCGCCACGAAGATCTCCTTCATCAACGCGATGGCCGAGGTGTGCGAGGCCGTCGACGCCGACGTGCTCACCCTCGCCGAGGCGCTGTCCCACGACGTCCGCATCGGCGGCAACTTCCTGCGTCCCGGCGTCGGGTTCGGCGGCGGCTGCCTGCCCAAGGACATCCGCGCCTTCCAGGCGCGGGCCGACGAGCTCGGTGTCGGCGTCGCGCTGCGGTTCCTGCGCGAGGTCGACGAGATCAACAACCGGCGCCGGGACCGGGTCGTCGACCTGGTCGCCGCGGCGCTCGACGGCACGCTGGCGCACCGGCGGCTGCTCGTGCTCGGCGCCGCCTTCAAGCCCAACTCCGACGACGTGCGGGACTCGCCGGCGCTCGCGGTCGCGGACCTGCTGGCCCGCACCGGCGCCGACGTGACCGTCGTCGACCCGGTGGCGATTCCCAACGCCCGGCGCGCCCTGCCCGGCGTCACCTACAGCGAGACGGTCGAGGACGTGGCCGCGGACGCCGACGCCGTCGTCCTGCTCACCGAGTGGCGCCAGTTCGCCGAGCTCGACCCGGCCCGGCTGGGCCAGCTCGTCCGCCGCAAGCTGATCATCGACGCCCGGCACGCCCTCGACGGCGACCGGTGGCGCCAGGCCGGCTGGGTCTACCTGGCCCCCGGCCGGCCCACCGGCGTGATTCCCAGCCCCGTGCCGGAGCAGCGGCCGCGGTTCGGGCTGCCCGCCGCGGCCGGCCCGGACGCCGCGGCCGTGCGTGATACGGAGATCGAGGCGCCGGTGGGACGCCGGTCCTGACCGGCGCGGGTGTGCCGCCCGCCGGCACGGGGCCCGATGGAGCAGCGGCCCCGTCCCGGCGGGACGGTCCGGGTGATCCGCTGCGGTAGGGTGCAACGCATGCGTCGTCTCGTTCGACATCGGTGAGCCCCGCCCGGCGTCGCGGTCGGCCGCGCCCGGGCCGGCAGGTGCCCGTCCGTTCGAGATCGATGAGGAGACCTCCCGGCGATGAGTGACGCGCCGATCGTCCGCCCCCTGCCCGTCAGCGGTTTTCCGGAGTGGCTGCCCGAGGTCCGGATCGTCGAGCAGCGCTGGCTCGACACGATCCGGGCGACCTTCGAGCGTTACGGGTTCTGCTCGGTGGAGACCCCGTCGGTCGAGGCGCTGGACGTGCTCACCGCGAAGGGGGAGACCTCCCAGGAGGTCTACACGCTGCGCCGCCTGCAGGCCGACGCGGACGACGACAGCGCCCGCCTCGGCCTGCACTTCGACCTGACCGTGCCGTTCGCCCGGTACGTGGCGGCGCACTTCAACGAGCTCGTATTCCCGTTCAAGCGCTACCAGATGCAGCGGGTGTGGCGCGGCGAGCGGCCCCAGGAGGGCCGCTTCCGCGAGTTCACCCAGTGCGACATCGACGTCATCAACGTCGACCGGGTGCCCCTGCACTTCGACGCCGAACTGCCCCGGATCGTCCACGAGGTGCTCGGCACCCTGGGCGTCCCGCCCTGGACCCTCAACATCAACAACCGCAAGGTGCTGCAGGGGTTCTACGAGGGGCTGGGGATCGGCGATCCGCTCGCGGTCATCCGGATCGCCGACAAGATGGACAAGATCGGCCCCGACGGCGTCGCGACGCTGCTCGGCGCCCAGGCCGGGCTGGACGCGGACCAGGTTCGGGCCTGCCTGGACCTCGCCGCGATCCGGGCGACGGGCCCCGGGGTCGTCGACGAGGTGCGCCGCCTCGGCGTGAAGTCGGATCTGCTCACCGAGGGCCTCGACGAGCTCGCCCAGGTCCTCGACGACCTCGCCGACCTGCCCACGGGCAGTGTGGTCGCCGACCTGTCGATCGCCCGCGGCCTCGACTACTACACCGGCACGGTGTACGAGGCGAAGTTCGTCGACTGGCCGGACTTCGGCAGCATCTGCTCCGGCGGCCGGTACGAGAACCTCGCCGGCTCGTTCATCCGCCGCGCCCTGCCCGGGGTCGGCATCTCCATCGGCCTGACCCGCATCTTCGCCAAGCTGCTCGCCGAGGGCCTGCTGCCGAGCGGCCCGGCGAGCCCCGCCGACGTGCTCGTGGTGATCCCCGCCGCGCAGCGCCGGGCGGCGGCGCTGGCCACCGCGACCGCCCTGCGCGCCCGCGGACTGAAGGTCGAGACCTACCACCAGCCGGACAAGATCGCCAAGCAGGTCCGCTACGCCGCCCGCAAGGGCATCGGCTTCGTCTGGTTCCCGCCCTTCGACGAGGGGCGGGAACACGAGGTGAAGAACATGGCGACCGGTGACCAGGCCGCTGCCGACCCCGCCGCCTGGCTGCCGACCCCGTCCTGACCCCGACGCCGGCTTGGCCTCGCGCTCGGCCTGGCGGGCTCTCCGGGATGCGCGCGGCGGGTGGGCCGCCGCGCCATCGCGGGGGAGGGCTGCCCGCCGCGACGTGGCTGGGCGGCCGGGGATTGACGGGGGCGGAGACCCCCGACCGCGCCAGACCACGTCGCGTGAGCGGGCACTGCGACTCCTCGTCGTTGGGGACTGACGAGGCGTCCACAACCGGTGTACCACGCTCGCGCCGACCCCCAATCCCTGTGCGCCGATCGCGTGACCGGACGGGTAAGTGGGTGCCGACACCGGCCGCGTTGGGCGATTGCTGGCCCGCTCGACTGATTGCTGACCGGCTCGACTGATTGCGCACCGCCCGGCGGGAGGGCAGGCGGCCGCGGGCCGGTCCGCGAGGTCCGGCGCACGCCGGGAACCTCGTGGCGGCTACCGTGGTGGAAGTCCGCGCCGGGGCAAGGGCCGCCCCGGGTGCCGCGGTGGGCGATGGAGGTGGCAGTGTCCGAGCCGGCGTCCGACCTGACTCCCGGGACGGCATCCCAGGCGGTACCCGGCGTCGCGACGCCGGTGCCCGCGGCGGCGCCCACCGGTCCGGCGACGGCCCGGCTGCGGGTCCAGGTGATCGCGAAGACCGAGTTCCTTCCGCCGGCAGACGTGCCGTGGAGCACCGATGCGGACGGCGGGCAGGCGCTGGCGGAGTTCGCCGGCCGGGCCTGCTACCAGAGCTGGAGCAAGCCCAACCCGGCGACCGCGACCAACGCCGGCTACCTGCGCCACATCCTCGATGTCGGGCACCTGTCCGTGCTCGAGCACGGCACCGTCTCGCTCTACCTCACCGGTGTCTCGCGCAGCCTCACCCACGAGCTGGTCCGCCACCGGCACTTCTCCTACAGCCAGTTGTCCCAGCGTTACGTCCCCGAGCGTGACGCGGCGATCGTCGAGCCCGAGGTCGTGGCGGGGGACCCGGAGCTGCACGCCCTGTTCGAGCAGGCGGCGGCGGCGTCCCTGGAGGCGTACGGCCGGCTGCTGGAGGGGCTGGAGAAGCGATTCGCCGACATCGCCGCCCCCACCTCGCGGCGCAAGCAGGCCCGGCAGGCCGCCCGCTCGGTGCTGCTGAACGCGACCGAGACCCGCATCGTCGTCACCGGGAACTACCGGGCCTGGCGGCATTTCATCGCGATGCGCGCCAGCGAGCACGCCGACGTGGAGATTCGCGGACTCGCCGTCGCGATCCTGCGGGAGCTGCACGCGGTGGCGCCCAACGTCTTTTCGGATTTCCGCATCTCCACCCTGGACGACGGCACGGAAGTCGCCTCCAGTCCGTTGGTCGGGGAGGGCTGAGTCAGTCGGCGCTGTGACAGCCCGGCGCTGTGACAGCCCGGCGCTGTGACAGCCGGCGCCGGGACAGCCGGCGCCGCGCCGGCGGAGGGAGGAACAGCGCATGGCGAACGTCGTCGACGCCGTGCGGCGGGAGGACTCCGAGGCCACGGGCCCGCTGCCCGCCGCGGAGCTCGAACTGCCCGACACCTACGACGAGGTCGATCCGGCGATCCGCGACTGGGCCCGGCCGTACTGACGGTGCCCCCTCCGACAGCTCCCGGTCTGACGGGGCCCGGCCCGGCGGCACCCGGTTCGACGGTGAACGTCCTGGTGGTCAATGCCGGGTCGGCCAGCCTCAAGCTGCGGCTGGTCGGCCCGGACGACACCCTGCTCGCCGCCCGGGACCTCGACTCTCCGGCCGGTCGCGCCGACCCGGGCGAGCTCGCCGCGGCGCTGGGCGAGCTCGCCGGCGCCGCGCACGGCGAGCCGGTCGCGGTCGGGCACCGCATCGTGCACGGCGGCACCGAGTTCACCCGGCCGGTGGTCGTCGACGAGGCGGTGGCCGGCCGGCTGCGCGCGCTGACCGCGCTCGCCCCGCTGCACCAGCCGGCGGCGCTCGACGCGCTCGACGCCGTGCGGGCGGCGCTGCCCGAGGCCGACCAGGTTGCCTGCTTCGACACGGCATTCCACAGCCGGCTGCCCGCGGCGGCGGTGACCTACGCCCTGCCGGCGACGTGGCGGGAACGGTACGGCATCCGTCGCTACGGCTTCCACGGGCTCTCCCACGCCCACGCCTCCCGCCGCGCCGCCCGGCTCACCGGCGCCCGGCGCATCGTGACCTGCCACCTGGGTTCGGGCGCCTCGCTCGCCGCCGTGCTCGACGGGGTCGGCGTCGACACGACCATGGGCTTCACCCCGCTGGAGGGCCTGGTGATGGCGACCCGCTCGGGCAGCGTCGACCCGGGCGCCCTGCTGTGGTTGCAGACCGAGGCCGGGGTGAGCGCCGCGGAGCTCACCGATGGTCTTTTCCGCTCGTCCGGACTGCTCGGGCTCGCCGGCACAGCGGACCTGCGCGCGGTCGAGGCCGGCGCCGCCGGTGGCGACCCGGCCTGCGCGCTCGCCCTGGATGTCTACCTGCACCGCCTGCGGGCGCAGATCGCGGCGATGACCGCGGCGCTCGGCGGTCTGGACGCCCTGGTGTTCACCGGCGGGGTCGGAGAGGGCTCGGCGACGGTCCGGGCCGGCGCCGCGGCGGGGCTCGGCCACCTGGGGGTGGCGGTCGACCCGGCGCGCAACGCCGCCCCGGCCGACGGCACGGTCGACCGCGAGATCGGCCCGCCGGAAGCGCCGGTGCGCACGCTGGTCCTCGCCGCCCGGGAGGATCTGGAGATTGCCCGCGGGGTCCGCGACGTCCTCGCCGGTGGCGCAGGGTGAGTGCGACCGGCTGAGCCGGTAATGTCCTGATCCGTGACGGGAACCACCGGTGCGCCCGGTGCGGCCGGGCCGGGCGCCATCGGTCGGCTGCGGCGGTGGAGCCGGCGCGACGACGCCGAGCATGCCCCCGTCCTCGACCTCACCGACGTCGACGAGGTCACGCTGACCCTGCTCGCTCCGCCGGCGCCCTTCCAGGGACTGCGGCGGCGGGTGGTCGACCAGTTCACGATCCTCAGCGCCAACCGGTGCCGGCTGGCCCGCTCGGTCAACTGGGGTCCGCTGGACGACGCGCTCAACCAGATCGTCCCGGTGACGGGGGCGGGCCGGGTGAACACCGTCGGCCGGCTGCCGCCCGAGGTGCTGGTGCTGCTGCCGGTCTCGACGCTGTCCAAGCGGGCCCTGGTGGCCTTCGACCTGACCGGTCCGGGGGGCTCGGACGCGCACCTGATGCCCTACGGCACGTCGGTGGCACTCCAGGGCAACCTGATCGCCAGGCTCGCAGATCCGCTCGGGGTGCCGTTGGAGGAACCGGCCCGCCGCATGGTCGACGCCATCTCCCGCTTCCGCCCCGGCCGGCTGTCCGGTAACTACCCGCGCCTGGTGCCCGGGCGGGGGCGCCCGCTGCGGCTCGACGCGATCCGCACCTACCTGGAGCGCGAGGCCGAGCTCGCCGTGCCGGTGTCCCGCCTGCGCCGGTGGCAGGACCTGGTCGTCGACGCCGAACGGGTGCTGGCCGCCGCCCTCGCCGAGCCGTTCGACCCCCTCAGCAGCGCCGAGACGCTGCTGCTCGCCGTCGGGGAGCTCTGGCGGGACCCGGACGTCCCCGACGGGCGTGATCTGGCCGCCGTCGAGGGGTACCTGACCGGGTTCACCACCTGGATCGACGCGCTCGTCGGCGTTGGGGCGGCGGCCGAACCGGTGCTGACGACCGTGGCCGAGTACGGGCGGCGCTGGGAGGCGCTCGCCGCCGTCACCCTCGACCCCTACCGGCCGTTTCTGATCAAGACAAGCGAGGAGCTGCGCACCGTGCTCGTCCGCGGCCGCCCGGTGCTCGGCCGGTCCGGGCCGCCGTGGCGCCAGCTCCTGCACCCCGCGGCGCTGGTCGACGTCGACTCGGGTGGCACGGGCAGCTACCACGTCAGCATCGGCACCGACGACACGAGCATCGAACTCGACACCCCGATGATGATCGACCTGTTCGGCGACCCGGTGCCGCGCACCTACATCGAGGACGTCCAGCGCAACCGGGAGGTGTACGCCTTCTACACCACCGACGCGCGCCGGCCGCCGCGGTCCCGGCTGGTCGTGGGGCTCAGCGTCTCCGCGGACGTCTCCCGCATCACCGGCGCGATCGGTGTGCTGATGCTGCTCACCGTGGGCCTGTCGGCCGTGCCCGTCGAGCTGGCCCCGGACGCCGTCGCCGTGATCACGCTGCCCTCCTCGTTCGCGGCGACGGTGCTGCTCACCCGGGAGCGCAGCAGCCTGGCCGCCTGGGTCCTCGGCCCGGCGAAGACGACCCTGCTCGCCCTGCTGGTGGCGCTGGCGGTCCTCGCCGGGTTGCGGGCCGCCGGCTGGCACGCCCCACCCGATTCGACGCCGCCCGCCCCCGCCCGCCCGGTCGCCGGGACGGATCCACCCGCACGGCCCGCGGGAGCCGCCGCGACCGTCCCCGCCGGACCCGGTGGCGGTACGCTGGAGGCTCTGTAGCGGCGAACGGGACGGTGGCGGATGCCGAAGAACTACGGCCCGGGTGTGGCGCTCGGCCCGCTTCGTTCCGGTGGGCTGCGGTCGCTGGTGCGCCTGGGTCGCCGGGACCTGTGGTTCCGGCTCGACCGCAACATGCTGGGCGCGGGCAGCCGCGGGAGCATGCCGGGGCTGGGATCGCCCGGCCGGGCGCCCGGGGGGTCCGTTCGCACGCACTAGTCTGTCCCCCTTGTCCGCGCCTCGTCGGCCCGTTCGGTGCCGGCCGGTGCCGCGGTCGGGTTTCGCGGCGGGCGCCGTCAGTGGCGGGGCCTGCGCCGTTGCCGGCGGTAGCGGGTGGATCGGGGGTCGGGAGCGCGTCCGGGATGTCGGCCATGCTGGCCGGGCCGGGCCGGACGAGATCGCGACCGCCGGCGTGGCGGCCGGCTTGGGCGGCGGCTCGGCCGGGTGCAGCCCGGTCCTCCTCCGCCGCGGCGCGTCGGTGCCGGCCGCGGCGGAGGCAGGACGAGGCGTTGGGGCGCGGGTGCAGGGTGGCGGGTGTGGTGGCCCCTGTGCGTGCGGGTGATGCGGACCCGGCGGCGGCGGGCGGCCTGTCCGTCGGCGCGGGGCGGTGCGGCCGTCTGGTCTGGGTGGGCACGCCCGGCCTGGGCCGCGCCGGTCTGGCCGGGGTGGCGGGTCGGGCGGACGATGGGTCCGCGCCGGGTGCCGAACGGCGCCGGGCGCAGCAGGGATGGGTGCGGCAAGGGTGGTTGTCCGCGGGCTCGGCGGTTTCGCGCGGGCCGGAGAGATGATGTCGGAGGTGCGCTCTAGCGTGACCGGTATGTCAGTGTTGCCGCCGGCGCCGTTCGGGCGCATGATCACGGCGATGATCACGCCGTTCCAGGCGGACGGCGCTCTCGACGAGGCGGGTGCGGCGCAGCTCGCGGTCCGCCTGGTGGATGCGGGCAACGAGGCGCTCGTCGTCAACGGCACCACCGGGGAGTCGCCGACCACGACCGACGCGGAGAAGGCCCGCCTGGTGCGGGTCGTCGTCGAGGCCGTGGCCGGGCGCGCCCGCGTCGTCGCCGGCGTCGGGACCAACGACACCGCCCACACGGCGGAGCTCGCCCGGGCGGCCGAGGCCGCGGGTGCCGACGGTCTGCTCGTCGTCGCGCCCTACTACAGCAAGCCGCCGCAGGCCGGACTCGTCCTGCACTTCACCACCGTCGCCGACGCGACCGGCCTGCCCGTGATGATCTATGATATTCCCGGCCGGACGGGGGTGCCGGTGGCGACCGACACCCTGGTGCGGCTGGCCGAACACCCGCGTATCGTCGCGGTCAAGGACGCCAAGGACGACCTGGCCGCCTCCTCCTGGGTGATGGCGCGGACGGACCTGGCGTATTACTCCGGCACGGACGCGCTTACCCTGCCGCTTCTGTCCATCGGGGCCTGTGGGGTCGTCAGCGTCGTCTCGCACGTGGCCACCCCGGCGATCCGTGCCATGATCGAGGCCATTGGGGCCGGTGAGGTGGGTCGGGCGATCGCGCTGCATCAGGGCTTGCTGCCCGCGTACGAGGGAATCTTCCGAACCCAGGGGGTGATCCTGGCCAAGGCCGCGCTGCGGCTCGCCGGGCTGCCGGCTGGTCCGGTCCGGCCACCGCTGGTCGACGCCACCCCCGCCGAGGTCGCGCGGCTGCGCGCCGACCTCGCCGAGGCGACGCTGGACGTCGGTGACCCGCGCGGGCCCGGCACACGCCGGCTACCGTCCGGTCCGTCGGCCGGCTTCGCCGTCGCGGCGGCGGGTGAGGTCTCATGAGCCGCCCGCACCCCGACTACGGCCCGCCCCCGCCGCTGCGCGCGGACGGCCTGCGCATCATCCCGCTCGGTGGAGTCGGCGAGATCGGCCGCAACATGACCGTCTTCGAGCACTCCGGCCGACTGCTCATCGTCGACTGCGGCGTGCTGTTCCCCGAGGACTTCCAGCCCGGGATCGACCTGATCCTGCCGGACTTCACCGCCATCCGGGACCGGTTGGCCGACATCGACGCGCTGATCCTCACCCACGCGCACGAGGATCACATCGGCGCCGTGCCGTACCTGCTGCGGGAGCGCCGCGACATCCCGATCGTCGGCACCCGCCTCACGCTGGCGCTGCTGAACGCGAAGCTCGCCGAGCACCGGATCAAGGCGGTCACGCAGGAGATCCGCGAGGAGGAACGGCACACCTACGGGCCGTTCGAGTGCGAGTTCTTCGCGGTGAACCACTCGATCCCGGACGCGGTGGCCGTCGCCATCCGCACCGAGGCCGGCCTCGTCCTGCACACCGGCGACTTCAAGATGGACCAGCTTCCGCTCGACGGCCGGCTCACCGACCTCGGCGGCTTCGCCCGGCTCGGCCGCGAGGGCGTGGACCTGCTGCTGTCCGACTCGACCAACGCCGAGGTGCCCGGGTTCGTCGCCTCGGAGCGGGAGATCGCCCCGGTGCTCGACGGGGTGTTCCGGGACGCGACCCGCCGGATCATCATCGCCTGCTTCGCCAGCCACGTGCACCGCGTGCAACAGGTCCTCGACGCCGCCGAGGCGCACGGCCGCTCGGTCTGCTTCGTCGGCCGTTCGATGGTGCGCAACATGGGCGTCGCGCGTGATCTCGGCCTGCTGCGGGTGCCGCCGGGTCTGATCGTCGACGCCCGGGACGTGGACTCGCTGCCCGACCGCAACATCTGCCTGATCTCCACCGGGTCGCAGGGCGAGCCGCTGTCGGCGCTGTCCCGGATGGCCAACCGCGACCACCAGATCCGCATCCAGGCCGGGGACACCGTCGTGCTGGCGTCCAGCCTCATCCCCGGCAACGAGAACGCGGTCTTCCGGGTCATCAACGGCCTGACCCGCTACGGCGCGAAGGTCGTCCACAAGGGCGTCGCCAAGGTGCACACCTCCGGCCACGCCCCCGCGGGTGAGCTGCTCTACGTCCTCAACGCCACCAGGCCGTCCAACGTCATGCCGGTGCACGGCGAGTGGCGTCACCTGCGGGCGCACGCGAAGCTCGCCGAGGCCACCGGCGTGCCGGCGGACCACGTGGTGCTTGCCGAGGACGGCATGGTCATCGACCTGATCGACGGCCGGGCGCGCATCACCGGCGCGGTGCCCTGCGGCTACGTCTACGTCGACGGCGCCGCGGTCGGCGACGTCGGCGAGCCGAGCCTGAAGGACCGCCGGATCCTCGGCGAGGAGGGGTTCATCACGATCACCGTCGTGGTGGACGCCGCCGCCGGCAAGGTCGTGGTCGGCCCCGACCTGTCCGCCCGCGGCTTCACCGACTCGCCCGCCACCTTCGACTCGGTGGCCCGGCTCGTCAGCGACGGGCTGGCGGACGCGATGCGCGGCGGGATGAACGACACTTCCGCCCTGCAGCAGCTCGTGCGGCGAACGGTCGGCCGCTGGGTCAACGAGCACTACCGCCGTCGGCCGATGATCGTTCCGGTGGTCCTGGAGGTCTGAGCCGGCGGGGTGGCCCGTCCTCGCCTGCCCGTGCGGGTGGTTGTGCCCAGCACGGCGCGCCCGGTTCGTCGGGGTTGCAGGGACTCGGCCACCTGGCTGTGTACCGTTTCGACGGTGGCCACACGTACCAGCGGCGCGCGTACGCGTGTGCAGACGGGGACGGCCACGTCCCCGCCGGGGGGCGATGGGCGTCGGACAGCAACGCGCGGTGGCGCGGGCGGCAGGAGCCGCCCGGCCGCCGGCGGTAAGGCCCGCGCGCCCGCGGGCGGCCGTGCGGCGCGGCCCGGGGGATCCACCCGGTCCGCGCCCGCCGGCCGGGCGAAGGCGCAGGACCGCCAGCGCCGCCCGCCGCTGACCCTGATGGTCGGCCGGGCCGTCGTCCGGACCGTCTACCAGGTCTGGATGACGGCGGCGACGCTGCTCGGCACCCTGCTGCGTCGAACCGGGCGGGGCGCACGCGACCTGCGCATCGATCCCGCCCACCGGCGCGACGGGCTGGGGCTCGCGGCCTTCGGCGGGGCGATCCTGGCCGCCGTCGCGGTCTGGTTCTCCGCGGGCGGGCCCGTCGGATCCTTCGTCGCCGCCGTCCTGGAGTTGTTCGTCGGCGCCGGGGCGTGGGCGCTGCCCCTGTTCGGTCTGGGGGCCGCCTGGCGGCTCGTGCGTGCGCCCAGCGACCCCGACAGCCGCGGTCGGGTGGTGATCGGCTGGGCCGCGCTCGGGGTCGGCCTGCTCGGCGTCGTGCACATCGCCCGCGGGCTGCCCGACTTCTCCGACGGCATCGGGCGGGTCCGGGGGGCCGGCGGCCTCGTCGGCCTGCTCGGCGGTCTGCCGCTCGCGAGCGCTGTGACGCCGTTCGTCGCCGTCCCGTTGCTGCTGCTGATCGCGGCCTTCGGCCTGCTGGTGATCACGGCGACGCCGATCCGGCAGGTGCCCGAGCGGCTCGCCGAGCTCGTGGAGCGGCTCACCGCCGGGGTGCGCGATCCCGCGGCGCGCCTCGACGACGGCTATGACTCCGACTACGACGACGAGCTCGACGATGCGGCGCTCGCCGACGATCTGCTCGACGAGGACGCCGCCGGTGGAACCCGGCCGGCCCGGGGCCGTCGCCGCGGCCGGGCGGGCGCCGCGCCCCCCGGAGCGGATGGCGCGGACGTGGACGGCACGGACCTGGGCGGCGCGGGCCTGTCCGATCCGGGGCCCCACGAGGTGTTCGACATCGAGGCTGCCGGGCAGGGCGGGGGCCGGTCCCGGCGTCGCTCCCGGCGGGGTGTCGCCGCGGACGCCGAGGCTGCCGACGCCGCGTCCGCGGCCGGCGACCTCGGCCTCGACCTGTTCGGGGAGCTCGCCGGCCCCGAGGCCGACACCGGTTATGCCGGCGAGCCCGACGACGAGGACCTGGCGGCCGGTGCGGCCGCTGCGGCCGCTGCGGCGGCGCGGCCGGCGGCGGCCGCGGCCCGACGCGGGCGGACCCGGGCGGCGAAGGTGACCGGCGGCGCCGCGGACACGGCGACCGGCGTGCCCGGGCCGGGGTCCCCGAGCGCCCCGGACGAGATCGAGCACCTGGTCCCGCCGACCGACGGCGACTACACGCTGCCCTCGCCGACGCTGCTGCGTTCCGGTACGCCGCCGAAGGTCCGGTCCGCGGCGACCGACGGCGTGATCGCCTCGTTGACCGATGTCTTCGGCCAGTTCAAGGTCGATGCCCGGGTCACCGGTTTCACCCGGGGTCCGACGGTGACCCGGTACGAGGTCGAGCTCGGTGCCGCGGTGAAGGTCGAGCGGATCACGCAGCTTGCGAAGAACATCGCGTACGCCGTGAAGAGCCCGGACGTGCGGATCATCAGCCCGATCCCGGGTAAGAGCGCGGTCGGCGTCGAGATCCCCAACACCGACCGGGAACTGGTCTCGCTCGGCGACGTGCTGCGCAGCGGTGAGGCGCTGGCGAACTCCCATCCGCTGGTCGTCGGCCTCGGCAAGGACATCGAGGGCGGCTACGTGCTGGCGAACCTGGCGAAGATGCCGCACATCCTCATCGCCGGGGCGACCGGCGCCGGCAAGTCCACGTGCATCAACACGCTGATCACCTCGGTGCTGGCGCGGGCGACGCCGGACCAGGTCCGGATGGTCCTCGTCGACCCCAAGCGGGTCGAGCTGACGAACTACCAGGGCATCCCGCACCTGATCACGCCGATCATCACGAACCCGAAGAAGGCGGCCGACGCGCTGCAGTGGGTCGTCAAGGAGATGGAGAACCGCTACGAGGATCTCGCCGCCTGCGGGGTGCGCCATGTCGACGACTTCAACCGCAAGGTCCGCAAAGGTGAGATCGTCGCTCCGCCCGGCTCCGAGCGGGTGTACACGCCGTATCCGTACATCCTGACCATCGTCGACGAGCTCGCCGACCTGATGATGGTCGCCCCGCGCGACGTCGAGGACGCGATCTGCCGGATCACCGCGATGGCCCGCGCGGTCGGCATCCACCTGGTGCTCGCGACCCAGCGGCCGTCGGTGGACGTGGTGACCGGTCTGATCAAGGCCAACGTGCCGTCCCGGCTCGCGTTCGCGACGGCGTCGCTGGCCGACAGCCGCACGATTCTCGACCAGGCCGGCGCCGAGAAGCTGGTCGGTCTGGGCGACGCGCTGTTTCTTCCGATGGGCGCGGGCAAACCGGCCCGTATCCAGGGCGCGTTCGTCTCCGAGGACGAGATCGCAGCGATCGTCGACCACACGAAGGAACAGGCGCCGCCGGCGTTCCGGGAGGACGTGTTCGACGGGGGCGGCGAGGCGAAGAAGGAGATCGACGAGGAGATCGGCGACGATCTGGCGCTGTTCCTGCAGGCCGTCGAGCTCGTGGTGAGTACCCAGTTCGGCTCCACGTCGATGTTGCAGCGCAAGCTGCGCGTCGGGTTCGCCAAGGCGGGCCGGCTGATGGACCTGATGGAGAGCCGGGGCATCGTCGGGGCCAGCGAGGGCTCGAAGGCCCGCGACGTGCTGGTCATGCCCGACGAGCTGGAAGGCCTGCTCACGACCCTGCGTAGCGGCTAGGAAGTGCCGGTGGCCGGGTCTGCGCTGTCGAGGCCGGGTGACGGACCGTAAACTGAGCCGGTGCCTCCACGGTAGGCAGAAACTCACGCTTGCGGAGGTCGCTCATGCAATCCGTGGACGATCCGCAGCCGGTCAGTGCCGGCTCGCTGCTCGCCGCGGCCCGCCGCGAGCGCAACCTGACGATCGACGAGGTCAGTGAGCGCACTCGGGTGCGGGCAAGCCTGATCGACCAGATCGAACGGGACGACTACTCCCGCTGCGGCGGCACGGTCTACGCCCGCGGCCACCTGCGCAGCATCGCCACCAGCCTCGGTCTCGACCCCGGCCCCGTCCTGGACGCCTACGACGCCTCCCACGAGGTGTTGACCGGGCCGGTGCTCGGCGTCCCGCCCGGCGAGTTCGACCCGCTGCGAGGCGGGTCCCGGCGCCGGCACGGTGGGTTCCGTTGGGGCGCCGCGATGATCGTGTCGTTGGCCGCGGTGTGCCTGATCGCCGTCATCGCCCTGCTGATACCCGGTTCCGGGTCGTCCGGCTCCTCCGGGTCCACCCGGCAGGGCGACGCCGCCGCACCCCCGCCGACCGCGCCGGCACCGATCGCGGCGCCGAGCAACGCACCCGCCGCCGCACCCAGCACCACCCCCCCGGCGGGGGTGAACGTCGTGCTGGCGGCGCGCGACGCGCAGAGCTGGCTGGAGGTGCGTGACGACGACCGGCACGTGCTGCTCGCGCAGCTGCTGCACTCCGGCGACAGCCGCACCGTCACGGCGCCGGGGGCGCTGAGCATCAGGATGGGTAATGCGGGCGCGGTCGACGTGTCGTGCAACGGCAGGAGCCTCGGCCCCTCCGGCGGCGATGGTCAGGTGGTGACGATCCGGGTCAGCGTGGCCGCCTCCGGCGAGTGCGAGGTCGGGGATGCCGGCCGCAGCCCCCTCGCCGCGGGCCCGGCGCCGTCCGCGCTCGCCACGGCGCCTGCCGCGCCCGTCGACTGATCGCGACCGGCGGACGCCCTGCGCGAGTCGGCCATGTCGGGCTGGTGCGGCGCCGGGTGCCACCGCCCCGGTAGCCTGACCTGGTGTCCACTCACGTCCCGCGCCGGGTAGCTCTCGTCACGCTCGGTTGTTCCCGGAACGAGGTGGATTCGGAGGAACTCGCCGGCCGGCTCGCCGCCCAGGGGTGGGAACTGGTCGCCGACGCCGCCGACGCCGACGCCGTGCTGGTCAACACCTGCGGATTCGTCGACGCGGCGAAGAAGGACTCCATCGACGCCCTGCTGGCCGCGGACGACCTGCGGGCCGGCGACGGCGAACCGGCCGGGGCGGGCCCGCGTGCGGTGGTCGCCGTCGGCTGCCTCGCGGAGCGCTACGGCAACGAGCTGGCGGCGAGCCTGCCCGAGGCCGACGCGGTGCTGGGCTTCGACGCCTACCCGAGCATCGGCGAGCATCTCGACGCGGTCCTCGGCGGCGCCACGGTGCCCGCCCACACCCCGCGGGACCGGCGCACCCTGTTGCCGATCACCCCGGTGGAACGGGGCGCGTCGGCGAACGTCGCCGTGCACGTTCCCGGGCACGCCAGGGGTGTTGCGGGTGGGAGTGCAGCGGGTAGCCCGGGCCGGCGCCGGTTGACGGCGGGGCCGGTCGCCGCCCTGAAGATCTCCAGCGGCTGCGACCGGCGGTGCGCGTTCTGCGCGATCCCGTCGTTCCGCGGCTCGCACGTGTCCCGTCCCGCCGACGACGTCCTCGCCGAGGCGGAGTGGCTGGCCGGCGAGGGTGCGCGCGAGCTGGTGCTGGTCAGCGAGAACTCGACCTCCTACGGCAAGGATCTCGGTGACCTGCGGGCGCTGGAGAAGCTGCTGCCGCAGCTTGCCGCCGTGCCGGGCATCGTGCGGGTGCGGACGGTCTACCTGCAGCCGGCGGAGTTGCGCCCGTCGCTGCTCGAGGTGCTGCTGACCACGCCGGGTCTCGCCCCCTACCTCGACCTGTCGTTCCAGCACGCGAGCCCGGCGGTGCTGCGCCGGATGCGTCGGTTCGGCGGCTCCGAGCACTTCCTCGACCTGCTCGACCGCGGTCGCGGCCTGCTGCCCGGCCTCGGCGCCCGGTCGAACGTCATCGTCGGTTTTCCCGGGGAGACCGAAGCGGACGTCGACATCCTGGCGGAGTTCCTCGAGGCCGCCGAGCTCGACGCGGTCGGCGTGTTCGGCTATTCGGACGAGGAGGGCACCGAGGCGGTCTCCCTGCCAGGCAAGATCGCCGAGGAGGAGATCGAGCGGCGCCGGGTGCAGATCACCGATCTCGTCGAACAGCTCACCGCCACCCGGGCGCAGGAGCGGATCGGCAGCCGGGTCCAGGTCCTCGTCGAGGAGATCACCGACGGGATCGCCGCCGGGTGTGCCGGCCACCAGCAGCCCGATGCCGACGGCTCCTGCCTGGTCCGCCTGCCCGGCCCCGCCGGTGCCGCGGCCGGCCCGCCCGCCGGGGGCCCGTCCGGCACCGGCCAGCCCGGTCTGCCCGGCCAGCCCGGCCAGCCTGGTGTCGAGGTGGGGGACCTGATCGAGGCCCGGGTCGTCGCGACCGAGGGGGTCGACCTGGTCGCCGAGTTCACCGCGGTGCTCGACCGGGCCCGTCCCTCGGCCGGGCGGGGCGAGGCCGCGCCGTCGGCGACCGGGGCGCGGGCGACGGTCCTGGTGGGCCGGCCCCGCGCGGATGGGACGTGACGGCGTCCGGAGCCGACGCCCCGGGCGGAGCCGATGCCCTGGGCGGAGCCGATGCCCTGGGCGGAGCCGATGCCCTGCGCGGCGTCGGCGGCCGGCGGCCGTCGCCGGCCGGTCAGCCCACCCGCGAGCTGCCACCCGTCGACCTCTCCTCGGCCCCGCCCGAACCAGGCGCCGTCGATCGCGGTGGTCCCCTGGCCGCCGCGAACGGGGCGGACCCGCGTCCGAGCGTGTCCGTACTCAACGTCGCCAACCTGCTGACGATCATCCGGCTGATCCTCGTGCCGGTCTTCGTGCTGGTGTTGTTCGCCGGTCCCGACGACGACGGCTGGCGCTACGCGGCCTTCGTCGCCTACGCCGTCGCCGCGATCACCGACCAGGTCGACGGGTCCATCGCCCGCCACTGGCACCTTGTCACCGACTTCGGCATCCTCGTCGACCCGATCGCCGACAAGGCGCTGACCGGCGCCGCGCTGATCTCGCTGTCCGTCCTCGGGGAGCTGCCGTGGCCGGTGACGGCGGTGATCCTGCTGCGCGAGGTCGGGGTCACGCTGCTGCGGCTGTGGGTGATCCGCTTCGGGGTGATCGCCGCGAGCCGCGGGGGCAAGGCGAAGACACTGCTGCTGAACGTGGCGATCGGGCTCTATGTGCTGCCCCTGGCGGGGGTCGCCGCGACCAGCCGGGCGGTGATCCTCGCCGCGGGCGTGGTCGTCGCCGTCGCCACCGGGATCGACTACGTCTACCGGGCGCTCGCGCTGCGGCGCCAGACCGCGCGCGACGCGGCCGGCGAGCCCGCGGCCGGGACGGGCATCACCGACGACGAGGGGCTGACGGATGCGCGCTGAACTGCTGGCGGTGGGGGACGAGCTCCTCTACGGCGACATCGTCAACGGCAACGCCGCGTGGCTCGGCCGGCAGCTCGCCGACGTCGGGGTGACGATCGAGACCTCCACGGTCGTCGGCGACGACGTCGACGTGATCGCCACGGCGATCCGGGTGGCGCTGGAGCGCGCCGACGCCGTCGTGATGACCGGAGGTCTCGGGCCGACCCAGGACGACCTGACTCGCGAGGGCATCGCCGCGGCGGCCGGTGTCGAGCTGCGCCGCGACGACTTCCTGGAGGCCGAGCTGCGCCGGCGGTTCCGGGCGATGGGCCGACGCGAGGTCCGCGACGTCCCGGTGATGAACTACCGGCAGGCGGACCTGCCCGTGGGTGCGCAGCCGCTGCCCAACGGGCCGGGCACCGCACCGGGCATCCGGATGGAGATCGGTGCGGGCGTCGTGTACGCCATGCCGGGCGTCCCCTTCGAGATGAACGACATGTTCACCGCGAGTGTCCTGCCCGACATCCTGCGCCGCGCAGGCCAGCCGGCGGTGGTCGTGCACCGGGTGCTGCGCACGGCCGGGATGTGGGAGTCGGCGGTCGCCGAGGCGCTCGCGGCCGAGGTCGACCGGTTGGCACCGATCGGCAACCCGCGGATCGCGTTCCTGGCCAGCGGCGGCCAGACCCGGGTTCGCATCACCGCCCGGGCGCGGGACCGGGCCGAGGCGGAGACGTTGATCGCCCCGGTGGAGGCCGCGGCGCGCGCGGCGCTCGGCGCCGGGGTCTACGGCGGCGAGGAGGACTCGCTGGAGAGCGTCGTGCTGGGGCTGCTGCGCGCGCGGTCGGCGACGCTCGCCGTCGCCGAGTCCATCACCGGCGGGCTGCTCGCCGGCCGGCTGACCGACGTGCCCGGGTCGAGTGTGGTGTTCCGCGGCGGCGTCGTGTCCTATGCGACCGACGTCAAGGCGTCGGCGCTCGGGGTCGATCAGGCCCTGCTCGCCGCCGAGGGGGCGGTGTCGGCCAACACCGCCGCGGCGATGGCGGCCGGGGTGCGGGTGCGCCTCGGTGCCGACTACGGGCTGGCCACCACGGGTGTCGCCGGTCCGGGTGAGCTGGAGGGCAAGCCGGCGGGAACGGTGCACCTGGGTCTCGCCGGCCCGGACGGGACGATCACCCGCTCGCTCCGCCTGCCCGGTGACCGCGAGCGGGTGCGCGCCTTCGCCGCCGTGACCGCTCTGGACCTGGCGCGGCGTACCCTGGCAGGACTGCCGGGCAGCGACATCGCCGCCTTCGTCGACGACGCCACCGGCGGATCGCGGGAGTAATCGCCGGACCCGAGGTGCTTACACAGTTACAGTCCCATCAACGAGGGCCCGAGGGCCACGGTGGTGGGTATACGGTGAACGCATCCCGCGGACGAAGGAGGAGGCTCGATGGTCCTGCTCCGACGCATGATCGGCGAGGCGTTGCGCCGCCGCCGTCAAGATCAGCACCGCACGCTCCGGGAGGTGTCCTCGGCGGCCAGGGTGTCGCTGGGCTACCTCTCCGAGGTGGAGCGTGGGCAGAAGGAGGCCAGCTCCGAGCTGCTCGCAGCCATCTGCGAGGCGTTGGGAGTCCGGCTCGCGGACCTGCTGCGTGAGGTCAGCGAGGATCTGGAGCTCGCCGAGCTGGCGGTCGGTGCGGGCGTCGGTGGAGCCACGGTCGTGGTGCCGGCCCGCCCGACGGTCGTGGATCGGGCTGCCTGAGCCTCGTCGGTCGGCGTTCGCCCGACGGCCGCAGGCTCCGTTCCGAGCTGATCGTCGTCCCGAGTTGATCTCTGTGTGTCGCGTCCCGCCGCTGACTGTCAGCGGTCGGTGCGGGACAGGTCACCGCTCGGCACCTGGGCACCTGGGCACCTCGGCACCTCGGCACCTCCCGCGTGGTGGCGGACGGGTCGGGCCCCGGTCGGGCTTCGTCGAACGGGCTTGGGTGACAATCGGCTTGGGTGACAGCGGGCTACGGTGACGGAGCGGGACGGTAGCGGAGGTTCCGCGTACGGATCTCCTTGCGGGGCACGCCAGGGAACGCAAACGGCTCCGACCCGAGAGGACGAGCATGAGTGCGATCCGTAGCCCACTGTCCGACGAGGCCCGTTCCGTCACCGGCGAGGCATTGCAGGGCGCGTTGGTCGATCTGATCGATCTGTCCCTGTTCGCGAAGCAGTTGCACTGGAACGTCATCGGCCGGAACTTCCGCAGCGTGCATCGCCAGCTCGACGAGGTCGTGGAGCTGAGCCGTCGCTTCGCGGACGCCGTCGCCGAGCGGGCCGTGGCCATCGGGGTCAACCCGGACGGCCAGTCGTCGACGATCGCCCGCGGCACCCACCTGCACGGAGTCGAGGTCGGTTACCTCGCCGACGAGAAGGTGGTCCGGCTCATCACCGACGTGCTCGCCGAGGTCATCACCCGGACGCGCACCCGAATGGACGCCACCGAGCAGCCCGACCCGGTCACCCAGGATCTGATCATCGACGTCGTGCGCGAGCTGGAGGAACAGCACTGGATGTTCCAGGCGATGGTCTGAGCCCGGTCCGCATCCGGGGCCGCCGCCCACAGGGCCGCCGCCGGGGTACCCGCCCGAATGGGCGACTCCGGTGGCGGCGTGCGGGTCGGTCTGCCACTCTCCCCGGGTAGTTCTCGCGGTGCAGCTTGCGTTCGTCGTCGTCCACCCGGGCCTGGCTCCCGGGCCTGGCCTGCAGGGAGAGAAGATCAGGTGAGCACCGCCTCGCAACCCGAGGAGGATGACGCGGCCCCGGCACACCTGCCGATCCAGGTCTGCAAGGCCTGTAACGGCCTGGGCGAGCAACTGGTCGTCTTCGCCACGGCGCGCGGCGGCTTCGTGCCGGCCTGCCGGTCGTGCCTGGTCTGCCGGGGACGAGGTCGTACTCCGCTGTGCCCGCCCGTGTGACGTGGGCCCGCCCGTGTGACGTGGGCCCGCCCGTGTGACGTGGGCCCTCAGGTCTGCCGGCAGGCCTTCCCGTCTGACGGAAGGACGACGCGTTTGGTGTGCCGGCCGGGTCACCAGTGGGCCGAGGTCGTGCGACGATCGTGGTATGGCGAATGTCGTCCGCAAGATTGCCCGGTATCTGTCCGCGTCGGCGAACCGCAAGTTCGACGAGCGGGCCGACCCGCGGGTGCAGATCGACCAGGCCATCGAGGAGGCGCGCCGCCAACACGAGGCGCTCGTGCAGCAGGCCGCGCTCGTCGTGGGAAATCAGCGTCAACTGGAGATGCGGCTGGCCCGGCAGGCCGAGGAGGTCGCCGGCCTGACCGAGTCGGCCCGCTCCTCGCTGCTGCTGGCCGACAACGCGCGAGCCTCGGGTGATCCGGTCTCCGCGGCCGGCTACGAGGAAACCGCGCAGGCGTTCGCCAGCCAGCTCGTCTCCGCGGAGACCTCGCTGGAAGACCTGAAGAACCTGCATCGCCAGGCGGCGGCGTCGGCGGCCCAGGCCCGCACCGCCGTCGAGGACAACACGGCGCGGATGCAGCGCCACCTGGCGGAGCGGGCCAGGCTGCTGACCCAGATCGAGCACGCCGCCATGCAGGAGCAGATGACCCAGGCGATGGAGGGCATGTCGACGCTGGCCCCGGCCGGCGACACCCCGACGCTCGCCGAGATCCGCGACAAGGTCGAGCACCGCTACGCGGTGGCGCTCGGCCGCCACGAGCTCGCCTCGCAGGGGATGGAGGCGCGGATGGTCGAGGTCCGCCGCGCCACCATGGATGCTCGGGCCCTGTCCCGGCTGGCCGAGCTGCGCGGTGATCTCGGCGGCGGGGGCGGCCCAGGTGCGGCCCTGGGCAGCGGGACACCGAACGCCCTCGGCGCCGGCGCCGGTGGCGACCCGCAGCGGGCGTCGCTGACGAAGGGGCAGTCCGACGGCGAGCCGTACCGGGCGCCCGATGCCGCCGGCCGGAGCGCGCCGCCGCCCGCCGCGGGCGGCCAGGGTGCCGGCGGCCCCGCGGCCGCGCCGGGCGGTCCGGCGGCGTGAAGCACGTGGGGAGCCGACGGTGACGGACTGGTCGACGCGCGACGGCCGGGCCGCTTCCCCCGGCTCCTCCCGCGTCTCCGGCACCCCCGGTCCTTCCGGTCCTTCCGGTCCCAAGAGCCGGGCGTGGGATCGCGTTCAGGCGTTTCTCGACGGGCGGTCCAGCGTGGCGCGTGCGACCGCGGACGCCGCAGCCGCCGTCGTGCCCTCCCTGCCGGCCTGGGTCGGCGCCGATGTCGAGCGACGGTCGCTGGTGCGGGCCGAGCGCCGGGCCGGGCGCGGGCTGCGCTGGGCTCGGCGCCGGGAGGCGGCCGCCGTGTCGATCTGGACCGGGGTCGCCGCGCTGACGCCTGTGGCCGCCGTGGTCGACGACTCCTGGGGCTGGCTGGTGGCCGGCGGGGCCGCCCTCGCCCGGGCGGCCCTCGCCGGACGCGAGCTCGCGCTGCTGCGACGGGCCGACGGCGGGCTCCCGTTGCCGCGCACCCCCGCGCCGAGTCCGTGGGAGCTGCGCCGGTCCGCGGCCGCCGAGCCACTGCGCCGCGGGGAGGCGGGGCTGGCCGCGCTCATGGCGATGACCCGCTCCCTCGGCCCGGGCGCGGCCCGATCGCTGCTGCAGACGGCGGCGGCCGGAGCGGCGGATCTGGTCGACGGCCTGCGCGTCGGGGCGGCCCGGGTCGTCGCCTGCGAGGCGGCTACTCGGGCAGTCTCCGATTCCGGGCGGCGGGCCGAACTCGCCCGGACCACCGAGGCCCTGGTGGCGTCGATGACGACGTCGGTCGCGGTCTTCGACGACCTGCTCGCCGCGGCCGGAGAGGCGGTCGGTACCGTGTCGTCGTCGGCACCCGGCCTGATCAGGCTGCGCGAGGACACCGAGACGCTGCGGGGATACGCGGCCGCCCTGCGGGATCTCGCGGGCGTCTAGCCGTCCGGTTTGCCGCGGCCCCGCCGCGTGCGGCGAGAGCACCCATGCTCGGGCCGGTACGAACTGCGAGGCTCCGACCACGTGTCGTCTATTCGACTGGGTAGCACCTTCGGGTCGTAGATCGCCACGTTTACAGCCGGTTCACTGAATACGGTGCGTGACGAATGGCAATTAGGCATACCGTCCGTTGGGCTAGAGAACGCCATTCTCCTGGGTTTCTTGGCATTTTGCCACCGTTTGGTGGTGTTGCTCCGGCAACGGAGCGTCGGTTCCGGGTCCGTGGAGCGTACGGTGCGTGCATGTTGGGCGGCCGTCCCGCGTGTACGGAGAAGTCGGGACTGGCTTGCCCAGGAGTGGATGTGTAATGTCCGGCTTGTCCAAAGTCCGCTGCTTGGCACTCAGCGGACATAGAAGACCAAGGCGCATCGCGGTTCTGCCGGTGCTGGCGCGCACCGGGCCGGCCGTGATCGCGCTGGGGGGTGGCGCGGTCCGAGCAAGTCAGAGGTGGACTGAACCGTGACATGCCCTGCCGGGGAGTTCCCCCCGGTTGATTCCGCAACCGCGACGGCAACTGCAACATCCCTGGCCGAGCTGGACCGGCCCTACAGCGAGCAGCGATGGTCGCTGATGCTGCCCCACCGGGAGCGGCTGATCCACATCGCCCGCCGTCGGCTGCCGAGCAAGGCAGACGCGGAGGACTGCGTGCACGAGGCGTTCATCCGTGCGGCAGGCTTCCGGGACCTCGACGCGAGCCGCGTCGGTCAGTTCCTGACGACGACGGTGCTGCGCCTGTGCGTCGACCACCACCGGGCCCGTCAGCGCGCGGAGCGGGCGGTCGTCCGCGGGTACCTGCAGCCGTGGGAACCGGCGCCGGACGACGCCGTCTGCGACCGGGCGGAGGCCCGCTGGCTGCTGGCCCGGGCCGGTTCGCTGCGCGGTCGCGAGCGCCAGGTGATCATGGCGCGGGCGGCCGGGATGAGCACGCGGGAGGCGGCGGCGGACCTGGAGATCAGCCTCAAGGCGGCCGAGGGTGCGTTCACCCGCGGCCGGGCGCGACTGATCTCCTTCTCGCGGAACTGACGGTCTCGCCAGGATTCGGCGTGCACCATGCACCTCCGGCACCACCATGCTCTTCCAGCACCACCACGCTCTTCCAGCACCACCACGCTCTTCCAGCACCACCACGCACCTCTGGCGCACTACCAGGCACTTATCCGGTACCACCAGGCAGCATCCGGTTCTACCGGCCGTCACCAGGCACTTTCGGGCACCATCAGGCACCACCTTCCCCGGCATCAGGCCGGCGGACGCGGCCGGAGCGCGCCTCGGCGCCTCGGTTCGCACGTCCGCGACGGGCGACGGCTCCCGCGGGAGCCGCCGGTCCGGCCTGGCACCGGGGGCACCAGGTGGTGCGCCGGCTCTCCTCGTCGATCCGGCCGGGTAGCCGGCCCTGGTCGGCTGTGAGTATCCGGCTTCCGCACCGCCGGCAGGGCCGCCCGGCCCGGCCGTAGACCCAGTGCTCCTCCCCGGGTCGCGTAGACCCGGTCGTCACCTGATGCCCGCCGTGGGCGCCGGTCCTGATCATCGCTTGGGCTCGTCGGACGAGCCCCGGTAGATCGGGTACGTCGCCCACGGGCGTCCAGGGGGAGACCCCGGCGACGAAGCAGGCCTCGGTCCGCCAGATGTTGCCCAGGCCGGCGATGATCCGCTGGTCGAGCAGCGCGGCACCGATCTGCCGTTGCGGCACTGCCCGCAGCGCCGCCACCACGACGTCCAGATCCCAGTCCGGGCCGAGCACGTCCGGGCCGAGATGGCCGACGGCGTCCTGCTCGCGGCTCGTCGCCAGCAGCTCGACGATCGCCAGCCGGTACCCGACCGCGACCTGCTCCGCGGTGGTGAGCACGACCCGGATCTGCCAGGCCGGACCGCCCGACCAGGGCACCCCCGGACGGTAGAGGTGCCACGAGCCCTCCATCCGAAAATGGGTGTGCAGGCTCAACCCGCCGTCGAACCTGGTCAGCAGGTGCTTGCCGCGCGCCGCCACCCCGATGATCCGCTGGCCGGACAGGTCGGCCGTGGCCAGGTGTGGCACCCGGAAGTCGCTGCTCAGCAGCCGCGCGCCGGCGAGCGCGGCGTCCATCCGCCGGGCCACCCGCCACACGGTGTCGCCCTCGGGCATCCCCGCATCCTCCCTGCATCCTCCGGGCCGACGCGCCCGGTGCCTGCGCCGTCGGCCTTGCTCGTCGGCCTTGCTCGTCGGCCTTGCGTCGTCCGCCTTCCGACCTCCGTCATGCGCTCTCTGCCATCCGTCGTCCACCTTCCGTCGTTCGACTCCTTGCGTCACCTGTCGCTGTGGTCCCGGTCCCGGTCCCGGGAACGGGACCGGTCACGGCCGGGGTGCGCGTGCCGGGCTGGGCGAGCGGTGTCGCGGTAGCCGCCGGGCGACCACGATCGCGCCGAACAACCCGACGCCGACCGTGAGGCCGAAGGCGACCGCGAGCCCGGTGTCCGGCGCGCCGGTCCTCGCCTGGCTCGCCGCGACCGCCACCCCGCTCAGCCCGGCGCCGAACGCAGTGCCCAGGTTGTCGCTGAGGGCCACCGCGGTGCTGGCCATCCCGTGCCGGTCGGGCGGCGTCTCGCCGAGGACCAGCGTGACGACGGTCGAGTACGACAGGCCGATGCCGATCCCGGCGACTCCCCAGCAGGCGATCGGGACGGCCAGCGGCACGCTCGCGGGCAGCAGCACGGAGGCGAACCCGCCCGTGCCGAGGGCGACCAGGCCGAGTCCTGCCCCGATGAGCTCCCGGTACGACCGGCGCTCGGCGAGTCGGGCCTGCGTCCAGGAGCCCGCCGTCCAGCAGAGCGTCGCCGTCGACACCGCGAGTCCCGCCGTCGTCGTCGACGCGTGCCGCACCGCGGTGATCGACAGGGGCACGAAGGTGTCCGCCCCGAAGAAGGCCCAGGTCAGTAGGCCTCGGGCGGCCACGGCGGCAGGGACGCCGGGACGCAGGCGCAGGGTACCGGCCGGCAGCAGCCGGCGCAGTGGGCCGAGACCGCAGGCGATGCCGGCGGCGATCAGTGGCAGGCCGGACGGCGAGCGGTTCGTCAGCCCGGCCAGGACGAGGCCGGCGCCGCCGCTGATCCGCACCGCCGCGACGATCGGGATCCGGACGTGCCCACCGGCCGGTCGCCCCGGCAGCGCGCGCAGCGCCCGGACGGGGATGCCCCCCGCGGCGACGGTCAGCGGCAGCAGTCCGCCGAAGACCCAGCGCCAACCGGCGTGGGCGGCGATCAGGCCGGCCAGCGCCGGCCCGCCGAGGCCCGGCACCACCCAGGCGGTGGAGAGCATCGCGAACACCCGGGGTCGCAGCTCGGCGGGGTAGACGCGGCCGATCGTGGCGTAGGCGATCGCCGGGATCGACCCGCCGCCGAGGCCCTGCAGCCCCCGGCCGACGACGAGCAGGCCCATCGTCGGCGCCAGCGCGGCGAGCAGCAGCCCGGCGCAGAAGAACAGCAGCCCGACCGCGAACGGGCGGGCCGGCCCGGTCCGGTCGGCGCCGGCACCGGCCAGCACGATGCCGACCGTCGTGCCGAGGAAGAACGCGCTGGTCGCCCAGCCGTACAGGCCGAGGCCGTCGAGATCGGCGGCGACGTCCGGCAGCACCGTGACCACGGCGAGGGCCTCGAACGCGACCAGCGTGATGATCGTGACGAGACCGACGGTCAGCGCCCTGACCCGGTGGTCCCACAGGGATCGCACCGCCGGCCCGCGCCCGCCCTCCTCGCGGGCGCCGATCTGGTTGGTCAAGCCCGCAGCCGCAGGCCACGCGGCGTCGGATGGAAGCCGGCGCGTTCGAGGGCCGCGCCGAGGCCACTCGCGGCGATCGGCTCCCCGTCGGCCTTCTCCACGGTCAGCCGGCCGAGTGAGCCGTCCACGACGGCGCGGGCCAGGGCTTCCACGGCGGTCCCGGTGAGGCGCTCGTCCGCCGTCCACGACAGCAGGGACCGTCCGCCACGCTCCACGTAGAGGACCAGTTCGCCGTCGACGAGGACGACCAGGGCTCCCGCCTTCCGGCCAGGCCGGTGCCCGGCCGCCGTGTCCGCTCCCGGTCCCGGCCGCTCCGGCCACGGCAGTGCGGCACCGAAGGGGTTGGCCGGATCGGTGGCGGCGAGAACTACCGCCGCGGGGCCGCCGCCGGCCCGACCCGTCGCGGATCCGGGCCGGCGGGGATCCGCTCGCGCCCACAGGCCCCCGTTCTCCGCCGAGGTGCCGGGGGCGGACCCGATCGCAGGCGGTGCCCAGGACGGGACCTGGGCCGCGTCACGCTGCGCCGCGGCGATCGCCCGGAGCCGATCGACCGCGCCGGGCACGGCGAACTGGGCGGCGCCCAGTGACTCGACGAAGTAGCCGCGCCGGGCCCGGCCCGCGTCCTCGAACGCGCTGAGCACCCGGTAGACCGCGGCGAAACCGCCGGGCGGCCGCTCGCTGGTCACCGCCCCCCGGGTGACGATGCCGTGCCGGTCGAGCAGTGCCTCCGCGAGCGCGTGGCCACGGCGGGTGGGGTCCTCGTCGCGTTCGGGAAGCAGCGACCACCGGCCGGCCGCGGTGGGGGGACCGGTCCGCCGCGGCAGCGTCGGCCGACCGTAGCGGGACTGCCGCGGCCGCGGGGGGCGCCGCCGCGCCGCGCCCGCGGCGGTACCGCCGGTGGCACCCAGGGCCACGCGCAGCGGTGCGAGGGTGTCGTTGGTGATCAGGCCTGCCCAGACGAGATCCCACAGGGCCGCGGTCAGGGCGGTGTCGTCGAGCGCGCCGACCCGGTCCGACAGGGCCCGGAAGAACAGCGCCGCGCCGTCCGCGAGGGCGTCGAGGATCGCCGCGTGCGGCTGCCCGGCGGCGGCGTCGAGGTCGGCCGCGGGCAGCAGGAGGGCGGCGGCGTCGGCGGTGACCAGGGTCAGCCAGCCGTCGCCGCCGGGTAGACCGCCGGCGCCTGCCCAGTGGACCTCGCCGGCGGAGCACAGCTCGTCCAGCATCGCCGGGGAGTAGTCGGTGACCCGGGCCGGCAGGACGAGCTGCTCCCAGGCACTCGCCGGGATCAGGGCGCCCTGGAGCTGCTCGACGGCCCGCAGCACGCCGTCGACCCCCCGGCCCCGACCGCTGGTCACCTCCTGCCAGGCGGGCAGGAAGGCGCCGAGTGCCCGGGTCGGCACGGCCTCGACCTCGCGGCGCAGCGCGGCGAGGCTGCGCCGGCGCAGCGCGCGCAGCACCCCGCCGTCGCACCACTGCAGGCCCGTGCGCTCGGGATGTAGCTCGCCGCGCACCAGCCGGCCCTCGGCGGCCATGGTCTCGAGTACCCCGACGACGACCGCCGTGCCCAGCCCCAGGCGCCGCGCGGGCTCCTCGGCGTCGAACGGCCCGTGGGTGCGGGCGTAGCGGGAGATGAGATCGCCCAGCGGGTCGCGCACCGGCTGGGTGAACGCCTCGGGCACTCCCACCGGCAGGGGAACGCCGAGGGCGTCGCGCAGCCGGCCCGCGTCCTCGACGGGCACCCAGCGTTCCTCCCCGGCGATGCGCACGCGCAGGATCCGGCGATCGTGCTCCAGCTCGGCGAGCCAGGCCGGGGTGGCCCCCCGGGCGAGGGCCTCCGCCGTGGTCAGGTCGCCGACGATGCGCAGCAGGTCGGCGACCCCCTCGGCGTCGCGGGCGCGCCGCTCGGGAGCGAGCCGGGTGAGCTCGGCGGTCACCTGGGCCAGCGCGGCGGGATCGATCAGCTCCCGTAGGTCGGCCTCGCCGAGCAGCTCGGCGAGCAGCGAGCTGTCCAGCGACAGCACCTGGGCGCGGCGTTCGGCCAGCGGCGCGTCGCCGTCGTACAGGAACGCGGCGACGTAGCCGAACAGCAGCGACGAGGCGAACGGCGACGGGGACGCCGTCTCCACCTCGACCACCCGCAGCGATCGGGCTGCCACCTCGCGCATGAGCCCGACCAACGCCGGGGTGTCGAACACGTCCTGCAGGCATTCCCGCATCGTCTCCAGCACGATCGGGAAGTCGCTGAACGTGGCGGCGACGGTGAGCAGCTGGGCGCTGCGCTGGCGCTGTTGCCACAGCGGGGTCCGCCGGCCGGGGGTGCGCCGCGGCAGCAGCAGGGCCCGCCCGGCGCACTCGCGGAACCGGCTGGCGAACAGGGCGCTGCCGCCGATCTCCGCCCGCACGATCGCGTCGATCTCGTCCGGCTCGAACAGGGCGAGATCTGCGCCCGGCACCTCCGCCGCGTCCGGGATCCGGGCGACGATGCCGTCGTCGGTGTGCATGATCTGTACCTCGGTGCCGTACCGCTCCCGCAGCCGCGCCCCGAGCGCCAGGGCCCAGGGGGCGTTGACCGGGGCGCCGAACGGCGAGTGCACCGCGAGGCGCCAGTCGCCGATCTCGTCCCGGAACCGCTCGACGACGATCGTCCGGTCGTCCCCCAGATGCCCGACGGCGGCCCGCTGCTCGTCGAGGTAGCGCAGCAGGTTCGCGGCGGCCCAGTCGTCGAGCCCGGCGGCCCGCATCCGCTCGGCCGCCGCCGGCGCCGGCAGCCGGCCGACCTCGCGCAGGAAGGCCCCGAGCGCGCGGCCGAGCTCGGCGGGCCGACCGGGGGCGTCGCCGTGCCAGAAGGGCAGCCGGCCGGGGCGGCCCGGCGCCGGGGTGACCAGCACCCGGTCCGCGGTGATCTCCTCGATCCGCCAGCTCGACGAGCCGAGCAGCACGACATCGCCGACCCGCGACTCGTAGACCATCTCCTCGTCGAGCTCCCCGACCCGGCTGGCCTTCTCCCCGATCAGGAACACGCCGAACATGCCCCGGTCGGGGATCGTTCCGCCGCTGGTCACCGCAAGCCGCTGCGCGCCGGGCCGGCCGTGCAGGATGCCGGTGGCCCGGTCCCAGGTGATGCGGGGGCGCAGCTCGGCGAAGGCGTCGGAGGGGTAGCGCCCGGCGAGCATGTCGAGCACGGCCTCCAGAACCGACCCCGGCAGGGACGCGAAGGACGCCGCCCGCCGGACCAGCACGCCGAGATCGGCGACGGACCAGTCGTCCATCGCCGTCATCGCCACGATCTGCTGGGCGAGCACGTCGAGCGGGTTGCGTGGAGCATGGACCTCCTCGATCGCCCCCGCCCGCATCCGCTCGGCGACGACGGCACTCTCGAGCAGGTCCCCGCGATGCTGCGGCAGGACGACGCCGAGGCTCGTGGCGTCGACCTGGTGACCGGCGCGCCCGACGCGCTGCATGCCGGCGGCCACGCTCGGCGGTGAGCCGATCTGGACGACGAGGTCGACCGCGCCCATGTCGATGCCCAGCTCCAGGCTGGAGGTCGCCACGACCGCCGGCAGCCGCCCGGCCTTGAGATCCTCCTCGATGAGCAGCCGCTGCTCGCGGCTGACGCTGCCGTGGTGGGCCCGCGCGACCTCCGGCCACCCGGCGGCGGTGCCGCCGCCCTGGCCGGCCGCGCCCATCATCGCGGCCGGGGCCAGGCGCGCCGGGGGTGCGCCGGCGCCGTCGGAACTGGCCGCGGCCGGGCTCGACTCCGGCCCGTCGGCAGCGGCCGCGGCCTCGACCAGCCGGTCGGCGTAGAGCTCGTTCAGCCGTGCGCACAGCCGCTCGGCGAGCCGCCGCGAGTTGGCGAACACGATCGTCGACGAGTGCGCCAGCACCAGGTCGAGCACGCGCTCCTCGACCGCCGGCCAGATCGACGCCCGGGGCGGGGCGGCCGCGGCGGAGCCGTCCGCCGGCGCGTCGACGAGCGGCTCGCCCAGCCGGGTCATGTCCTCCACGGGGACCACGACCTCGATCTCGAGGGTCTTCGCCGCCGGCGGCCGGACCACCTCCACCGGGGCCGCCCCACCGAGGAAGCGCGCGACCTCCTCGACCGGGCGCACCGTGGCCGACAGGCCGATCCGCTGTGCCGGCCGGTCCAGCAGCGCGTCGAGGCGCTCCAGACTGAGGGCCAGGTGGGCGCCGCGCTTGGTGCCGGCCACCGCGTGCACCTCGTCGACGATCACCGTGCCGACTCCGCGCAGCGCCTCGCGGGCCGCGCTGGTCAGCATGAGGAACAGCGACTCCGGCGTGGTGATCAGGATGTCGGGCGGACGGGTCCCGAAGCCGCGCCGCTGGGCGGCCGGGGTGTCGCCCGAACGAACCCCCACGGTGATGTCGGGCTGGGGCAGGCCGAGGCGCTGCGCGGCACCCCGGATCCCCGCCAGCGGGGCGCGCAGGTTGCGTTCCACATCGATGCCGAGCGCCTTGAGCGGGCTGATGTAGAGCACCCGGCACCGGCGCGTCGGCTCTGGCGGCGGCTGCGACCGGGCCAGCGTGTCCAGGGACCACAGGAACGCGGCGAGGGTCTTTCCGGAGCCCGTGGGGGCGACGACCAGCGCGTTGCCGCCCCCACGGATCGCCTCCCACGCACCGTGCTGGGCGGGCGTCGGGGCGGCGAAGGCCGCGCCGAACCAGCTCCGCGTCGGCGCGGAGAACGGCGCGAGCGGATCCGGCTGATCGGTGGGGCTGCGACTGGGCACGTCGTCCAGTCTGCGACGCGGCACCGACAGATTCCGGCGGCCGCGGTCCGTCGGGCTCGGGAGTCCGGCTGTGGGCCGCCCGGTTGCGCCGGGTGCGTTCGGGTCCGGCGGCGCCCGCCGAGAGGGGGACCGATCGCCGCGGCGGCGGTTGACCCGACCCTTTCCGGCCGGTGCACACTGGTGAGGTGAGGCTGACCGAGTTCTGGGCGAAGATGGACATACGGTTCGGTTCGGCCTACGCGGAGTCGTTTGCCCGCGATCATGTGCTCGCGGGGCTCGGCGGCGCGACGGTGGAGGCGGCCCTGGCCCGCGGTGACGACGCCAAGACCGTGTGGCGGGCCGTGTGCGACGAGTTCGACGTGCCCGCCCGGGAGCGCTGAGCGCGCCGATCGGCGTGTCGCCGAGCCGTCGAACGCCTGTTCGGCTAGAGTTATCCCCATGCGGGCACTTATCCACAGATCACCCCCGGCCCTCGAAACTGTCGGACCCACGGCCTAACGTCACCTCCGTGGCCAAGAATCGACGACCTCAGCATGGAGTAACCCCAATGGCGGCAGGACTCGACCGTGACAAGGCGCTGGACAATGCCCTGGCGCAGATCGACAAGGCGTTCGGCAAGGGATCGGTCATGCGATTGGGGGACGACACCCGGCCGCCGATCCAGGCCATCCCCACGGGCTCGATCGCGCTGGATGTCGCGCTCGGTATCGGTGGCCTTCCGAAGGGCCGCGTCATCGAGATCTACGGCCCGGAGTCGTCCGGGAAGACGACCGTCGCCCTGCACGCCGTGGCGAACGCGCAGGCGGCCGGCGGCATCGCGGCGTTCATCGACGCCGAGCACGCCCTCGACCCGGAGTACGCCGGGAAGCTCGGGGTCGATATCGACAACCTGCTGGTCTCCCAGCCGGACACCGGTGAGCAGGCGCTTGAGATCGCGGACATGCTGGTGCGGTCCGGTGCGCTGGACATCATCGTCATCGACTCGGTGGCGGCGCTGGTCCCGCGGGCCGAGATCGAGGGTGAGATGGGCGACAGCCACGTCGGCCTCCAGGCCCGGCTGATGTCGCAGGCCCTGCGCAAGATGACGGCCGCGCTGGCGAACTCCGGCACGACCGCGATTTTCATCAACCAGCTCCGCGAGAAGATCGGCGTCATGTTCGGTTCGCCGGAGACCACGACCGGTGGAAAGGCGCTGAAATTCTACGCGTCGGTGCGCCTCGACGTCCGCCGTATCGAGACGCTCAAGGACGGCACGGAGGCCGTGGGTAACCGCACGCGAGTCAAGGTGGTGAAGAACAAGGTCGCCCCGCCGTTCCGGACCGCCGAATTCGACATCGTCTACGGCGGTGGTATCAGTCGCGAGGGTTCCCTCATCGACATGGGCGTCGAACACGGCATCATCCGCAAGTCCGGTGCCTGGTACACCTACGACGGCGACCAGCTCGGCCAGGGCAAGGAGAACGCCCGGTCGTTCCTGCGGGACAATCCCGACCTGGCCAACGAGATCGAGAAGAAGATCAAGGAAAAGCTCGGCATCCTGCCCAGCGTCGAATCCGACGCGGTGGCACCGGTCCCCATCGACCTCTGACCGATGGTGGGAGCCGGTCGGCGCGACGCCGGCCGCCGTCCGGCCGCCGGCACCGACGCCGCAGGCGATCCCGGTGCCGGTCGGCCGGCCGATCCGGTCGTCGTCGCGCGGGAGATCTGCCTGCGCCAGCTGGCGGCGCGGGCGCGTAGCAGGGCCGAACTGGCCGCGACCCTGCGCCGTCGAGGCGTGACCGACGACGTCGCCGCGACGGTGCTCGACCGACTGACCGCAGTCGGGCTCGTCGACGACAAGGCCTTCGCCGCCGCCTTCGTGTCCTCGGCGCGTACCCACCGCGGGCTGGGTCGGCAGGCACTCGCCGCGGAGCTGCGTCGGCGGGGAGTCCAGCCGGACGTGGTCGAGGGGGCCACGTCCGCTCTCGCCGCGCAGGACGAGGAGGACGCGGCCCGGGATCTGGTCCGGCGCCGGTTGCGATCGATGGACCGGCTGCCCGAGCAGGCGCGGACGCGACGGCTGCTGGCCATGCTCATGCGGCGGGGCTATCCGGCCGAGCTCGCGATCCGGGTCGTGCAGGAGCTGGTCGGCGCCGGTACCGAAGAGGAGGAGCCGCCGACGTGGGACGACGGCGACCTCGGCCCCTCCGCCTGAGCTCTAGCGGGAATTCCGCCTGTTGTCAATGTGACGAATTTCTTGACCGGAGAATGTGACCCGTCTTATTCTCCCAGAAAGGTGACAGGATCCTCCGCGGGGACGCGGTGACGATAGCTCGTTCAACTTCACAAGGAGGCAGCCGCCGCGAGCGGGTGTCCGAGTCGCCATGCCGGGATGGGCCATCTCTGTTGATGGTCTGCTCCAGCTTGCCGCCATGGGCTTCTTATCGTAATGGTGGAGTCCGCGCTGCCCCTCCACGGCTGATCGCGCCGGGTCGTGGGTCCTTCGCCGCTCCGATCCAGCCCGCCTGGGCGGGTCCGACGATAGCGGAGGGAGCAGCGGTGGACGGCGTTCTCGTCATCCTCTTGTCGCTCGTTCTCCTCGTGCTCGTCGCGCTTATCCTCGCCGTGGCGTGGCTGGCGCGCACGGCGCGGGGGGACCGGCATTACGGCGCCGCGACACGCGCAACCCGGAGCTCCTCGGGTATGGCGGCCTCCGTCGACGCGCTTGCGCTCGACGACGACGACGGACCCGCGGTGCGGGTACTGCCCCCCGTCCGGCCCGCGGCCGAAGGCGAACGGCCGGCGGGTGACGCTCCCGGTGCGGCCTACGGCGAGTCAGCGGCCGCACCGGACGCCGGCCTCGGCTCCCCGGCCCCTCGGGCGCCCCACCACGATGCGGCCGCCGCGCCGGAGCCCGGGGCGGCGATCGGTGGTGCACCCACGCCGGCCGCCGGATCACCCGCCGACGCGTCGGATACGGGCCGGATCGCCGAGACGGTCGACACGGGGACGGTCCTCGCCGTGGCGGCCGTCGCCGACACGCCTAGCCGGGTTGCCGCGACGGAGGACACATCGCTCGAAGCGCCATTGCGGGAGTCGGCGTTGCGGGAGTCGGCGCCGGGGGAGTCGGCGTCGGTGCGACGGGCGGCCGAGCGCGAGGCGGCGCAGATCGTCGCTCGGGCGGAACGTGAGGCCGCGGAGCGACTCGCCCGGGTTGAGCGGGAGGCCGCGGAGATCCGCCGACGCGGCGAGGACGAGGTCGCCTCGCTGCGTAACCAGGCTCGTGCCGAGGCTGCGGCCGACGCCTCCCGCGCGGAGGCCGCGGTACGCGACGCGGCCCGCGTCGAGCTGGAGGCCGCCCGGGCCGAGATCGCCACGGCCCGGACCTCCTTCGAGGAGGAGCTGCGGGTCCGGCGGGCCGAACTGCGCGGCCGGGAGGAGGCACTTGCGGCCCGGGAACAGCGAGTCGAAGAGCGCACCGCCGGTCTGGACGAGCACGCCAGCCGGCTCGCCGGGCGTGAGCAGGACCTGCTCGACCGGGAGGACGAGCTGGCCCACAGGACGGCGGAGGCGGCCGACGACGAGGCCGCCCGGCAGGCGGCGCTGGAGCGCATCGCCGAGCTCACCGCGGTCCAGGCCCGGGCCGAGCTCGTCTCGACCATCGAGCACGAGGCCCGCCGCGAGGCTGCCCTGCTGGTCCGTGAGATCGAGGCGCGGGCCGAGGAGGAGGGCGAGGAACGCGCCCGCCGAATCGTGACCACGGCCATCCAGCGGGTCGCCTCCGACCAGACCACCGAGTCCGTCGTCACCGTGCTGCACCTGCCGGGCGACGAGATGAAGGGCCGGATCATCGGCCGCGAGGGGCGCAACATCCGGACCTTCGAGTCCGTCACCGGGGTGAACGTGCTGATCGACGACACCCCGGAGGCGGTCCTGCTGAGCTGCTTCGACCCGGTGCGCCGGGAGATCGGCCGGATCACGCTCGCGGCGCTGGTGTCCGACGGGCGCATCCACCCGCATCGCATCGAGGAGGAGTACGCGCGCGCTCAGGTGGAGGTCGAGGAGCGCTGCGTGCGCGCCGGCGAGGACGCGCTGCTCGAGACCGGGATCTCCGAGATGCACCCCGAGCTGGTCACCCTGCTCGGGCGGCTGCGTTACCGCACCAGCTACGGCCAGAACGTGCTCGCGCACCTCATCGAGAGCGCTCACCTCGCCGGGATCATGGCCGCGGAGCTGCGGATGGCGCTGCCCCTGGCGAAGCGCGCGGCGCTGCTGCACGACCTCGGCAAGGCGCTGACGCACGAGGTCGAGGGGTCCCATGCCCTCATCGGCGCGGACGTGGCCCGCCGCTACGGGGAGTCCGAGGAGGTCGTGCACGCGATCGAGGCGCACCACAACGAGGTCGCGCCCCGCTCGCTGTGCGCCGTGCTGACCCAGGCGGCCGACCAGATCTCCGGCGGCCGGCCGGGGGCGCGCCGCGACAGCCTGGAGTCGTACGTGAAGCGGCTCGAACGGATCGAGCAGATCGCCGGTGATCGCCCGGGGGTCGACCGGGTGTTCGCGATGCAGGCGGGCCGGGAGGTGCGGGTCATGGTCGTCCCCGAGGAGGTTGACGACGTCGCCGCCCACCTGCTCGCCCGCGACGTCGCCCGGCAGATCGAGGACGAGCTCACCTACCCGGGTCAGATCCGGGTGACCGTGGTCCGGGAGACCCGGGCGGTGGGCACGGCTCGCTGACCGGGCGTCCCGTCGGCCCGCTGACCGCGCGTCCTGTCGGATCGCTGGACCGGGCGCCCGGTCGGGACGGCTCAGGTCAGGGTGCCACCCGAGCCGCCCTGCTCGGGCACCGCTGCCGCCGGCGGGGCGCCGGCGGCCGTCGCGGCGTCCAGGGGCAGCTGCGCGTGCCCGCCGCCGAGCCGGCGGTTCTGCCGCCGGTCGAGCCACCGGGCCAGTGCCGACAGCAGGCTGTTGGTCACGATGTAGATGACCGCGATCGCCGTGTAGATCGGCAGGGCGTACCGGCTGCCGAGGAACTCCACGGCGCCGCGCCCGGAGCGCAGCAGCTCGCTGTAGGCGATGACGAAACCGAGGGAGGTGTCCTTGAGCAGGGTCACCAGCTGACTGATCAGGGTCGGGCTCATCCGCCGGACCGCCTGCGGGAACTGGATGAGCCGGAAGACCTGCACCGGCCGCAGCCCGAGCGCCGCGGCGGCCTCGGTCTGCCCCCGGTCGATCGAGGCGATCCCCGCCCGGAAGATCTCGCTGATCACCGCCCCGTTGTAGGCGGTCAGGCCGAGCACCAGGGCCCAGAAAGCCGACAGCTTCCAGCCGAGCGCCGGCAGCCCCAGGTAGGCGAACAGGATCAGCATGAGCACCGGCAGGCTGCGGAACAGCTCGACCACGGCGGTGGCGGGGATGCGCACGGCGCGGTGCCGCGACATCCGCGCCATCGCCAGCGCGACGCCGAGGACCACGGCGAAGACCATCGCCGTCAGCGCCGCACGCAGCGTGTCGAGCAGGCCGTTCCACAGCAGGGTCCGCAGGTCTGGCTGGTCGACGAACACGCTCCACAGCTCGCCGTCGAGCTGCCCGTGGTCCGCCAGCCGCAGCAGGGCCAACGTGATCAGCCCGGCGATGACGGCGAGCGCGACGATGCTGGAGATCAGGATGCGCCGCCGGCCCCGGGGGCCGGGCGGATCCGCCAGGACGATCGGCGTGCCGCTCATCGTGCCCTCGCCACCCGTCGTTCGGTCAGGGCCAGTGCGCCCGCCAGTGCCAGGGTGAGGATCAGGTAGGCGACCACGCCGCCGAGCAGAACGGCGATGACCGAGTCCGGGTTCGCCGTCGTCAGCCGTTGCACGACCCCGGTCAGCTCCTGGACGCCGAACGCCGCGGCGATCGAGGTGTTGCGGATCAGGGCGCTGATCACGCTGCCGAGGGGCTGGAGCACGTTGCGGAACGCCTGCGGCAGCACGATCATCCGCAGTGACTGGGTGAAGGTCAGGCCGAGCGCGCGGGCGGCCTCCGCCTGACCGAGGTCGACCCCGTTGATGCCCGAGCGGACCGCCTCGCAGACCAGCGCTCCGTGATAGATCGACAGGGCGACCACCGCGAAGGTGAAGTAGGAGAACACGATGTCGACCTGCGGCAGGACGAACACGACGAAGAAGAACACCACTGTCAGCGGGGTGTTGCGGACGATCTCCACGTAGGCGGTGCCGAGCCAGCGCAGGGGAGGCACCGGCGAGACCCGCATCGCCGCGAGCGCGGTGCCGAGGATCAGCGCCGCGATCGCCGCGAACAGGCTCAGGCCCACCGTGCGGCGGAATCCCTCGGCGAAGATGTCGAGGTTGTCGAAGACGGCGTCGATCGCGAAGCTCCCTCGTGCGGTGGAACGCCTGGTCGCGGTGACCGGCGGAACCAGCCGATCACCGCGACCGGTGGGTCAGGAGGTGTAGCGGTCGACGGGCGGCGGGGTCGGGGTGTTGGGCTCGACCTTCCCGACGGTCGAGCTGAACGCCTTCGCCCAGCGGCCGTCGGAGTACGAGGCCTCCAGCGTGTCGTTGATGAACGTCCGGAAGGCCGTGTCGCCCTTCTTGATCCCGATGCCGTACGGCTCCTTCGTGAAGGTGCCGCCGACGAGCTTGAAGGCGTCCGGATCCTTGTCGATCAGGCCGAGCAGGATCACGTTGTCGGTCGTGACCGCGTCCACCTGCCCGTTCTTCAGCGCGTCCGCGCACTTGCTGTACACGTCGAACAGCACCAGCTGGGCGGCCGGTGCCACCTTGCGGATGTTCTCCGCCGGGGTGGACCCGCTGACCGAGCACACCTTCTTGCCGGCGAGGGAGTCCTTGCCGGTGATGTCGGTGTTCTTCTTCGCCACCATGATCGACTGTCCGGCGACGTAGTACGGCCCGGCGAAGTCGACGACCTTCTTGCGCTTGTCGTTGATCGTGTACGTGGCGACGACCATGTCGACCCGGCCCTGCTGGATGAACGGCTCACGGTTGGCCGACACCGTCTCCACGAAGTTCACCTTGTCCCGGGGGATCCCGAGGGCATCCGTGATGATCTCCGCGATCTCGACGTCGAAGCCCTCGGGCTTGCCGCTGAGGTTCTTCAGGCCGAACAGGTTCTGGTCGAACTTCGTCCCGACGGTGATCTTCCCGGCGTCGTGGAGGCGGGCCATCGTGGTGCCCGGGGCGAAGCTGGCCGCGGCGCCCGTGGGCGCCGCGTCCTTGGTGTCGTCGTCGCTGCTGCCACAGGCGGTCAGGCCGAGGGTGGCGACCATCGCGGCGCCGAGCAGCAGCGCGCCGCCGCGCCGCCGGGCGCGGCCGGACCCGGCGGAACGTCGGGGTGAGTTCCCGCCGGGTTGCCCGGGGTCACCGGTAGGACGCCCGGCGGATGGCCGCCGGCCCCGACTGAACGGTGTACGCATGACCGATCCTCTCGCGGTGCCCCGGACCGCCGGGTCCGGAACGGGGTCTGGTGTCGAAGGAGGTGTCCCGGTGTGCCGCCCGGGGCGCGGCTCCCGCCCGGCGCGCGGCGGGCCATGGGGGTGGCCCGGCGCCGGGGCCGGCCCCGGTCAGTGCTTGTGGCAGTGCTTGCGTCGGTGCTTGCGACCAGCCCTTGCGTTGCGACCAGCTCTTGCGTTCAGTGCTTGCGCATCAGTGCTGCAGGATCCTGGCCAGGAAGTCCCTGGCCCGGTCCGACTTTGGCGCGCCGAAGAAGTCGTCGGGCGGCGCGATCTCCAGAATGCGACCGTCGGCCATGAAGGCCACGCGGTCGGCGGCGGAGCGGGCGAAGCCCATCTCGTGGGTAACCACGATCATGGTCATTCCCGTCGCGGCCAGGGACCGCATGACGTCGAGCACCTCGGAGATCATCTCGGGATCCAGGGCCGAGGTCGGCTCGTCGAACAGCATGAGAACCGGGTCCATGGCCAGCGCCCGGGCGATGGCGGCGCGCTGCTGCTGGCCGCCGGAGAGCTGCCGGGGGAGCCGGTCGGCCTTGTCCGCGATGCCGACCCTGGTCAGCAGTTCGCGGGCGCGGGCCTCGGCCTGGCCCCGTTTCTGTCCGAGCACCTTCGTCGGCCCGAGCGTCACGTTGTCGAGAATCGTGCGGTGGGCGAACAGATTGAACGACTGGAAAACCATTCCCACCCGGGAGCGCATCCGGGCGAGTTCCCGCCCCTCCGCGGGCAGCGGGTTCCCCTCGAACAGGATACGGCCCTCGTCGATCGTCTCCAGCCGGTTGATGCAGCGGCACAGCGTCGACTTCCCGGACCCGGAGGGCCCGATGACGACAACGACCTCTCCCGCCTCGACAGAAAGATCGACGTCGCTCAGTACCCGGTTGTCGCCGAAGGACTTCCCGACTCCCTCCAGGGTCACCAGGGGCACATCGACCTCCCGACACAATGGCAGAACGGTGTGGTGGTGGACCGAGCATCCCGGCGGATCCGGGACGGACGGGCCAGGCGCGCGGATTGTCGTGGGCCGGACAGGTGGACGGCCGCTGCGCCAGCGTTTCCGGACCGTTGCGGCGACATTCGCGGATGATACGCGACGGGCCGTCGAAGACCGCGAATCTGTATATTTAACGACATGGATTCGGGGGTCCACGTCCCTCCGGGCGACGTCGCGGTGCGGTCGACCCGGCCCGGCGGTCCGGCCTGGCGGGGCGCCGGTCGCCCACCTGGCCGCGAGCGACGCGCCGTAGGCTGGTTGACGTGACGGGCCGCAGCTACGAGGTACGCACGTTCGGGTGCCAGATGAACGTTCACGACTCCGAACGGCTCTCCGGACTGCTCGAGTCCGCCGGCTACGTTCCGGCCCCCCCCGGCAGTGAGGCCGACGTCGTCGTGTTCAACACCTGTGCGGTGCGGGAGAACGCCGACAACCGGCTGTACGGCAACCTCGGCCAGCTCGTCCCGGTGAAGAAGGGCCACCCGGGGATGCAGATCGCCGTCGGGGGCTGCCTGGCGCAGAAGGACCGCTCGACGATCCTCGACCGGGCGCCCTGGGTCGACGTCGTCTTCGGCACCCACAACCTGCATCGCCTGCCGGTGCTGCTGGAACGGGCCCGGCACAACGCCGCCGCCGAGCTGGAGATCGCCGAGGCGCTGGAGGTGTTTCCCAGCTCGCTGCCGACGCGGCGGGCCAGCCACCACTCGGCCTGGGTCAGCATCAGCGTGGGCTGCGACAACACCTGCACCTTCTGCATCGTGCCCAGCCTGCGCGGCCGCGAGCGCGACCGCCGGCCGGGCGACGTGCTGGCCGAGGTCGAGGCGCTCGTCGGCGAGGGAGCGCTGGAGATCACCCTGCTGGGGCAGAACGTGAACTCCTACGGCCGTTCGCTCGGCGACCCGGGGGCGTTCGCCAAGCTTCTCCTCGCCTGCGGCCGGGTCGACGGCCTGGAGCGGGTGCGCTTCACCTCGCCGCATCCGCGGGACTTCACCGACGACGTCATCGAGGCGATGGCCGCCACGCCCAACGTCTGCCACCAGCTGCACATGCCCCTGCAGTCCGGCTCGGACGACGTGCTGCGCCGGATGCGCCGCTCCTACCGGCGGGACCGGTTTCTCGGCATCGTCGAGCGGGTGCGGGCGGCGATGCCCGACGCGGCCATCACCACCGACATCATCGTCGGCTTCCCCGGCGAGACCGAGGCGGACTTCGCCGACACCCTTGACGTGGTGCGCCAGGCGCGCTTCGCCGGGGCCTTCACCTTCCAGTACTCCCCGCGTCCGGGAACCCCGGCGGCGACGATGGACGGCCAGATCGACCGGACCACCGTGGCCGAGCGGTACGCCCGCCTGGTCGCGCTGCAGGACGAGGTCTCCTGGGCGCAGAACCGCGAGCTGGTGGGCCGGCGGGTCGAGCTGCTCGTCGCGGAGGGCGAGGGTCGCAAGGACGACGCCACCGGCCGGTTGTCCGGCCGGGCGCGCGACGGTCGTCTCGTGCACTTCCGGGCCGGTGCGGGACTTGCGGCACGGCCCGGTGACGTCGTGGAGACCGTGGTGACACGGGCGGCGCCGCATCATCTGACGGCCGACGGTCCGCTGCTGTCCCACCGCCGCACCCGCGCGGGTGACGCCTGGGAACTCGCCCGCACCGCCCCCGTGCCCGCCGCCGGCGACGGTGCCGGCACCACGGCGGCCCGGCAGACCGTCGCCCTCGGCATGCCGTCGGTGGGCCCGGCGCCGAGTCCGGGCCGTCGGTGACCCTCGTCGCCGCGGCCGTCTGCCCGCACCCGCCGCTGCTGGTCCCCGAGGTCGGCCGCGGTGAGCAGGTCCACGCCCGCGCCGCCGCCGTGGACGCGGTGCGGCGGCTGTGCGCCGCGCGGCCGGACGGCATCGTGGTCGTCGGGGACGCACCGGCCGAGACGCGCTTCGGGTCCGAGTCGGCCGGATCGCTCGCCGGCTTCGGCGTGGACCTGCGCGTGCCGCTCGGGCCGCCCCCCGCCGGCCCGCCGTTCGCAGGGCCGCCGTTCGCAGGGCCGCCGTTCGCGGGGCCGCCGGTCCCAGGGCCGTCCGCCGCCGTGGCGCCGTCGTTGCCTCTGTCGTTGACCGTCGGCGCCTGGTTGTTGGCGAGCGCCGGCTGGTCCGGGGATCGCGCGGCGCTCGGGGTGCCGGCCGGCCATTCCCCGCGGCAGGCGGCCGACCTCGGTGAACGCCTCGTCGTGCAGGCCCGGCCCGGGCAGCGGCTCGCGCTGCTGGTCATGGGGGACGGCTCGGCGCGGCGCACCCTGAAGGCGCCTGGGGGGTTTGACGAGCGCGCCGCGGCGTTCGACGCCGCCGCGGCGGCGGCCCTGGCCGGACCCGATCCCGGTGCGCTGCTCGACCTCGATCCCGAGCTGGCGGCCGAGCTGCTGGCCGCCGGCCGGGCCTCGTGGCAGGTCCTCGCCGGTGCGCTACTCGCCGCGACTCGGGACGACACGCCAACCGAAGCCTGGTCCAGCGAGCTCACCTATGACGACGCGCCCTACGGTGTCGGCTATCTGGTTGCCGTTTGGAATCGGGGGGTCGCGCAAGGTGGTAGGGAGTCCGGCTGAGCTGCCGCCAGGTGTGTGGCGGACCGATGTCGCCGGCCTGGCCGCGCTGCGGTGCGGGTCGGTGGACGCCCCGGCGGTTCTGCTGTTGCCGGGCTACGCGGCGAGCAAGGAGGACTTTCTGCCGATCATGCCGGCGGTGGCCGCCGCGGGCTTTGCCGCGACGGCGCTCGATCAGCGGGGCCAGCACGAGTCGCCCGGCCCCGACGAGATCGCGGCCTACAGCCTGGAGGCGTTTGCCGAGGACGTGCATCGTGTGATCGGCGCGCTCGGCCTGCAGGCGGGCGCACCGGGCGGGCACGGCGTGCACCTGGTCGGGCACAGCTTCGGCGGCCTCGTCGCCCGCGCGGCGGTCATCGCCGACCCCGGCCGGATCCGCACGCTGACCCTGCTGTCCTCCGGACCGGCCGGGATCGTCGGGCGGCGTCAGGCCGCGCTGCGCACGATCCGGCTGGTCCTGGAGCGGGGCGGGCCGGCCGCGGTGTGGGCGGCGCTGCACGCCATGGAGCGGCCCCGGCCGGCGCCGACGGCCGACTTCCTGCGACGACGGTTCTTCGCCCACAACCAGACCGCCCTGATGGCGATCGCCCAGCACCTGCTCGACACCCCCGACCGGGTCACGGAGCTGGCGGCGGTCGCCCGCGGCGTGGGCCTGCCGGTGCTCGTCGCGCACGGTGAGAGCGACGACGGATGGCCGGCCGCCGTGCAGGCCGACATGGCCCGCCGGCTCGCGGCCCGCTACGAGGTGCTGCCGGGTGCCCGCCACGACCCGGCGGCCGACGCCCCGGACGCGCTGGTCGCCACACTGGTCGGCTTCTGGCGGTCGTCGGGCCTGCCGGCGCGGCGGCCGGCGCCCGCCGTCGCCGAGGCCAGCTCCGGAGCCGCCTGACCGGCTGGGCCGAGGGCTGCCGATCGGGCGGGCGCGCCGATGCCGCGCCGGCGCGTGGCACGATCGGGGCGATGAGCACGCGGGAGCGGTCAGGGTCGGGATCAGAGTCGGGTTCGGGACCGGGACCGGTGGTGGCGGTGGTGGGGCCGACGGCCGCGGGCAAGAGCGATCTCGGCATCGAGCTGGCGCTCGCGCTCGGCGGCGAGGTCGTCAACGCCGACTCGATGCAGCTCTACCGCGGGATGGACATCGGCACCGCCAAGGTCCCGCTGGAGCAGCGCCGCGGGGTGCCCCACCATCTGCTCGACGTCTGGGACGTGACCCGCGCCGCCGACGTCGCCAGCTTCCAGGCCGACGCCCGACGGGTGATCGACGGCCTGCTCGCGGTGGGCCGGACCCCGGTGCTGGTCGGTGGGTCGGGGCTGTACCTGCGCGCCGCCCTCGACGATCTGACCTTCCCGGGCACCGATCCGGCCGTGCGGGCGCGCTGGGAGCGGGAGCTGGCCAGCCGCGGGGCGCCGGCGCTGCACGGCGAGCTGGCGCGGCTCGCGCCGCGGGCCGCGGCGGCGATCCTGCCCACCAACGGTCGCCGCATCGTGCGCGCGCTGGAGGTCGTCGAGCTGACCGGAACCTTCGAGGCCACCCTGCCCGAGCATCGCTCCGTCTACGACGTCGTCCAGATCGGGATCGACCGGACCGATCTCGACGAACGGATCGTCGAACGGGTGGAGAGAATGTGGGGCGCGGGTTTTCCCGACGAAGTGCGAAGGTTGGCGGAAATGGGCCTCCGGGAAGGTCGTACGGCGTCCCGTGCGCTGGGATACGCTCAGCTGCTCGCCTGGTTCGACGGAGCAATGGACTCCGCCGAGGAGGCCAAGCAGGCCACAATTACCGCGACGCGACGCTTTGCCCGACGGCAAAGGTCCTGGTTTCGTCGGGACGAGCGGATAGTCTGGCTGGACCAACCGGATGTCACCCAGGTGCTACGGCTGGTGGGTTCGCTCTGACGGGTGATCGGTCAAACGGCTCCGGGGCGACGGGTCGGCGCCGAACCACGGCGTCACCGACGCGCGGCGTGCGGCGGCCGGTCCCGCTCGGCGTCTGGAGAGATCGATGTGACCGCGCCCTCCGCTGCTGCCGGTTCCCCACCCGACCTGACTCTCGTTCCCGCCCTCTACGCCGCTTTCGACGACGGCTCGTTGCGATTGCATTTCCAACCCGAGGTGGACCTGCGTAACGGCTCGGTTCCGGGAATGGAAGCCCACCCGCGCTGGCAGCATCCTGAGCGCGGCGTGCTCGGCCCGGCGGAGTTCATGCCGATCGCCGCCGCCGCCGGCCTCGTCCACCAGGTCGACCAGTGGGTCCTGCGGATGGCGGTGACGGAGGCGCGCACCTGGCACCGGATGGCCGTGGGCACGCCGATCCGCCCGCCCCGGCTGTGGGTCAACGTCGACGGCCGCCAGCTCGCCAGCCCCGCCTTCGTCGCCGAGGTCGACCGGCTGCTCTCCGGCCGGCTGCTGCCGGCGGGGGCGATCGGCCTGGAGTTCAGCGAGCGCGACCTCGGGCTCGCCGCGCCGGTGGTGCCCCGCCTGCTGGAGCGGCTGCGCGGCCTCGGCGTCGCGATCGCCGTCGAGTCGTTCGGCACCTGGTTCGGGTCGCTGGCGATGTTCGACCTGCTGCCGCTGGACCTCGTCAAGCTCGACGGCGTCTTCCTGCGGGCGACCATGCGCGACCTGGAGGGGGAGGCCGTCGTCGCGGCGATCGCCCGGCTGGCTCACCAGCGGAGGCTCACCGTGGTCGCCGACGGCGTGGACACCGCCCGGCTGGCCGCCCGGGTGGTCGAGCTCGGCTGCGACCGGGCGATCGGGCCGGTGTTCTGCCCGCCGGTCCCGGTGGAGGACGCCCGGATGATCGCGCTGGGGCGGGGCCGCCCGGACCGCTGGTACAGGCCGCCGGCGCGGACCGACGACCGGATGGGGGAGTGGGTGCGCGCCGCCGGGGGATGAGTCGCGGCGTCGGTGTGATCGACCTGAACGGTTGATCCGCTGATCGTCCCCATCGTCCCCATCGGCCCGGGCGGCCCCATCGGCCCGGGCGGCTCGGCGGCCTGGGTTGTCGCGCCGTACGATCGCCTCGTGCGGGACGACCGGGAGCTGCGCTTCGTCAAGGGCCATGGCACGGGCAACGACTTCGTCGTGCTGCCCGACCCGGACGGCGACCTCGAGCTCACCGCGGACCTGGTCCGTGCGTTGTGCGACCGGCGCACCGGCGTCGGCGCGGACGGCGTGCTGCGGGTCGTGCTGTCCGCCGCCGTCCCCGAGGTCGCCCCCCTCGCCGGGGCCGCCCGCTGGTTCATGGACTACCGCAACGCCGACGGGTCCGTCGCCGAGATGTGCGGCAACGGCGCCCGCGTGTTCGCCCGCTACCTGGTCGCCGCCGGCTACGCCCAGCCCGGCCGCTTCACCATCGCGACCCGCGCCGGCCTGCGCCTCGTGGAGGTGCCGGCCGCGGGGGACGTCACGGTCGACATGGGGCCGCCGAGGCTGTCTGCCGGGGCCGGGTCGGCGGTGACCGTCGCCGAGCGCGACTTCACGGCGGTCGGGGTGTCGATGGGCAACCCGCACGCGGTCTGCTTCGCCGACGATCTCGACGTGCCCGCGCTGCGCGATCTCGACCTGACCCGCCCCCCCGCGTTCTCCCCGGTGGACTTCCCGGACGGGGTGAACGTCGAGATCGTCGTCGAGCGGCCGGGTGGGGTCGCCATGCGGGTCTACGAACGCGGGGTCGGGGAGACGGCCTCCTGCGGCACCGGTGCCTGCGCGGTCGCGGTGGCCTGGGCCGCCCGCCAGGGTCTGCGTCCCACCCCCGGATCTGCCCTCGCCTCCGAGCCCGCGCCTGACGCCGAGCCGGGGCAAAGCGCGGCGGCGGGCGTCCGCCCGTCGGCTGTGTCGGGGGTGCGCCACGGCGCCGGCGCGGCGCCGTCGGCGGTCGAGGTCGAGGTCGAGGTCGACGTCCCGGGCGGCGGCCTGGTGGTCGTCTGGCGTCCCGGCACCGTGCTGCTGCGGGGACCGGCCGAGCTGGTCTACGACGGTGTGCTGCGCCCGGCCAGCCTGGGCCCGGCCACCCTGGGCCCGGCGGACCCGGGCGGGCAGGGCGCGGCCGCGAGCGCGGACGTGGCCGGGGTCGCCGACGCCACCGAGATCCTGGCGGCCGCCGGACTGCCCGGCTCCTCCGGCCGCTGATCCGCTCCGGCGGACCTCGGGCGTGTCCGCCGACGGCGACGTCCGTTTTCGACAAGACCGCCTGGCCTGCGACGTCCTACGGTGCGGTCATGCCATCCACGTTCAGTCTCATCGGCCTGATCGTCGCCGACATGGGCCGCAGCCTGGCCTTCTACCGCCTGCTCGGGCTCGACCCGCCGGCCGGCGCCGACGCCGAACCGCACGTCGAGGTGTCCCTGCCCGGCGGGCTGCGCCTGGCCTTCGACACCGAGGAGACGATCCGTTCCTTCGACCCGGACTGGTCGCCGGCCACCGGCGGCGCCGGGCGGGTGACCCTGGCCTTCGCCTGTGACAGTCCCGCCGAGGTGGACGCGCTCCACGCCGACCTGCTCGCCGCCGGCCACCCCGGCCACCTGCCGCCCTGGGACGCCTTCTGGGGCCAGCGCTACGCGACCGTCCTCGATCCGGACGGCAACCACGTCGACCTGTTCGCCCCGCTACCCGCCGTCGCGACTGCCTGACCGCAAGAACCGGCAGGCTTGTCCCCCGCCGTCCTCCGGGGCCTCGGCGGGGGGTCCAGCAGGCTGGTCAGCGTGACGCCGGCCAGGGCACGCACCTCCCGGGCCAGATGGGCCTGATCGGCGTAGCCGGCGTCGGCGGCCACCACCGCCAGGCGCCGGCCGGCCCGCGCCGAGCGCAGCGCGTCCTGCAGCCGCAGGATGCGGGCGAGTGTCTTCGGGCCATACCCGAACATCTGCCGGCAGCGGCGCAGGAGCTGACGTTCGCTGAGCGCGGCTGCCCGCGCCACCTCGGCCACCGGCAATCCGGCCCGGATGCCGGCGACGATCGTCGGCATGAGCGGATCGCCCAGTGCCGGGTGGCGGGGACGGGCGGCAACGCACGTCTCGAGCACCCACGCCGGGTCGCCCGCGTCGGCGAGCCGCTCGGCGAGTCGCCGAGCCGGCCCCGCGCCCCACAGGTCGGCAAGCTCCGAGCGGCGGTCGCGCAGCTCCGCGGCGGGCACCCCGAGCCGGGCCGGACCGCACCCGGGATCGAAGCGCAGGCCGAGGTGGCGCACCCCCGGCGCCCAGCTCGCGAGCGTGGCGACCGTGTCCGGGCCGGCGACGATCAGTCGGCCGTCGGAGCTCCAGATGATGTCGATGCAGCCGTCGGGCAGGATCCGGTGGACCTGCGCCACCCGCCCGTCGGGGGCCGGGCCACCCGCTGGCAGGCGTCGCCGCAGCGGGTCGGCCCCCGCCTGATCGAGGCCGCCGGCAGGCCCGGACGGGCCGTGCGCGGACCAGATCGTGGCCGGCAGCCGGGTCGCCGGTCGTTCCCGGTACACGGCGTCGACGGTACGCGGCCGACGTCCCGTTCGGGGCGCCCCGAACGGGGCGTCTACCTCGTGCCGGGGGCTTGTCGACCCGCGGTCACGACAGTGGTGCACGGGAGCGCTTTGCGTCAGGTCGGCGAGGCCAGGGCGCCCGCAGCGCGGTGAGGTGGCCGCCGAGGGTCCGTTGCGCTGTCTGGGCGCCCATGCCCCGTTCCGGGTGCCTGTGCCGGCCGATGTGAAGGCCACGGCATGCCAACCCGGAAACCGTTCGCGATCGTCATGGCGGCGTGGGACCCTGGTCGGAGACGGGATGAATCCGCAAGGCAGCGACCGACGCCCGCGCCGGCCCCTGTCGCGGACCTCATCAGGTCGCCGGAACCCGCGCGTGACCTGGCCGGACGAAGCGGCGCGGAATCTCGCGGCAGCGAGCCGCGTTGAGAACGGATGGTATGACTCTTCCTGCCGACGCCCTGACGGCGTCCACTTTCGACAGATCCCTCATCGACCTCGCCGATGCGGATTCGGCGTACCTCTCGGGTTTCTATGACGATTCGGGAGACGGCTTCGACCTGGAGGAGCGCGCGGCACTGCGCCGTGTGCCCGGGCTGGCCACCGAGCTCGACGACGTCACCGAGGTCGAGTACCGCCAGCTTCGGCTGGAGCAGGTCGTCCTCATCGGAGTGTGGACGTCGGGTTCGCTGCGGTCGGCCGAGGCCTCCATGGCGGAGCTCGCCGCCCTCGCGACCACGGCGGGTTCGGTCGTGCTCGACGCGCTCGTGCAGCGTCGCGACCGGCCGGACGCGTCGACCTATGTCGGGTCCGGCAAGGCCCGCGAACTCGCCGAGGTCGTCGCCGCGACCGGCGCGGACACGGTGATCTGCGACGGCGAGCTCACCCCGGGCCAGCTGCGCCAGCTCGAGGAGGTCGTCAAGGTCAAGGTCATCGACCGGACGGCGCTCATCCTCGACATCTTCGCCCAGCACGCGACGTCCCGGGAGGGCAAGGCTCAGGTCGAGCTCGCCCAGCTCCAGTACATGCTGCCCCGCCTGCGTGGCTGGGGTGAGTCGATGTCCCGCGCTGCGGCCAGCGGCGGCGGACGTGCCCCCATCGGGACCCGTGGACCCGGCGAGACGAAGATCGAGACGGACCGCCGGCGACTGCGCGCCCGGATGGCACGCCTGCGCCGGGAGCTCGCCGGGATGGCGACCGTGCGGGAGACGAAGCGGTCGGCTCGCCGGCGCGGCGAGGTGCCCGCGGTGGCGATCGCCGGCTACACCAACGCCGGCAAGTCATCGCTGCTCAACCGTCTCACCGGCGCCGGCGTCCTCGTCGAGGACGCGCTGTTCGCCACGCTGGACCCGACCGTGCGGCGCGCGACCCTGCCGGACGGCCGGGCGTTCACCCTCACCGACACGGTCGGCTTCGTCCGGCACCTGCCGCACCAGATCGTCGAGGCGTTCCGCTCGACCCTGGAGGAGGTCGCCGACGCGGACCTCATCCTGCACGTCGTCGACGGCTCCGCTCCCGACCCGGCCGCCCAGATCTCCGCGGTGCGCGAGGTGCTCAACGACATCGACGCGGGCAACGTTGCCGAGTTGATTGTCGTGAACAAGGTTGACGCCACCGAGCCGACCGTCCTCGCCGGCCTGCGCCAGCTCGCGCCCGACGCTGTCTTCGTCTCGGCGCGCACGGGGGAGGGGTTGACCGCGCTCGTCGACGCCCTGTGCGCCCGGGTTCCCCACCCCGACGTGGAGATGAAGGTCCTCGTCCCCTACACGCGGGGCGATCTCGTCTCACGGGTGCACGCCCACGGCGAGGTGCTCGAGTTGGAGCACACCGCGGACGGCACCCGCCTGCTCGCGAGGGTGTCCCCGTCGCTCGCCGCGGAACTGCACGCCTTCCAGCCCTGATCCCAGCCCTGACCTGCCCTCAGCCCTGACCCATTCCCCCAGCCCTGGCCCGTCAGCCCTGTTCCCTCGGGACCGAGGCTGTCGGGACCGGGGCTGTCGGGACCGGGGCTGTCGGGACCGGCATTGACCCGCCGCCGACGGGCACGGCACGGCCGGTGGCACCTGTCCCGCGGTTCGTGGCAGCCGAACCGGCCGGCCGCCTCGCGCGGCCGGCCGTCCACGGTCAGATCCGGCGCAGCACGGCGACGATCCGCCCGAGGATCGTCGCCTCCTCGCCGGGGATGTCGCTGAACGTCGGATTCTCCGGGTGCAGCCAGATCTTCCCGTCGCGGACCCGTAGGCGCTTGACCGTCGCCTCGCCGTCGATCATCGCGGCGACGATCTCACCGTTGTCCGCGACCGGCTGCTGGCGCACCACCACCCAGTCGCCGTCACAGATCGCTGCATTGATCATCGACTCGCCGACGACCCGGAGCAGGAACAGAGTGCCCTCGCCGACGATCTCCTTCGGCAGGGGAAAGACGTCCTCGATCGCCTGCTCGGCCAGGATCGGCCCGCCGGCGGCGATCCGCCCGAGGACCGGCACGTAGGCCGCGGACCCCTCGCCGCCCACCCCGGCCGGCGCCGCCGCGGCGCCCGGGAACGTCGACACGACAGCCGCCGCGCCGGAATCGGCCTTGCGCCGTGGCCGGTCGGGGCTGAGCACCTCCATGGCCCGCGGACGGTTCGGGTCCCGGCGCAGGTAGCCCTTCTCCTCCAGCACCTTGAGCTGATGCGCCACGCTGCTCGTGCTGGTCAGCCCCACCGCCTCCCCGATCTCCCGCACGCTGGGCGGGTACCCGCGCCGTTCCACCTCGGCCCGGATGACCTCGAGCACCTTGCGCTGCCGGGGGGTCAGGCCGGCTGCGTCCGCGGGGTTTTCGGGAAAGGCCCGCACGTTGCCGCGGGCCCCGCCCCGGCGTGTACCCCTGCCTTGGCTGGTCATCGCCTACCGCTCTCCTCGTCGCCTACTCCGTCGCCGGTTGGTCGCCGCGCGGCCGCGCGCCGGACGTGCGCGCGGCTGACGGCCTCGCCCGGCGAGACCGGCACCCCCCACGGCACCCGGCTGTCCGCGACCGGGGGAAACCGCCCGGTGCAAACCTGATCGTCTCGACGGTAACCGCCCGGTCGCGGAATCTCAAACGTCTGTTCGAGCGTGTCCCTTTTCCTGGCGGGTCTCCGGTGCGACAATCGATCAGGAGTTCGATCGAACGGGAGTTCGTGGCGTCCGCGACCTGGTTCGGGGTGCCTGGGGAGGAAGCCGTGCACAGCGCGCACACCACGCAGGTGGTCGATCTGGCGGCTGCCCGGGAACGGGCGGCGCGCCGGGCCGGGAGATGGCCGGCGGGCGGTCCGGCGCGGGTGCGAGTGGCCCGGCCGGCCGCCGGGGTCGGTGCCGGGAGGCCGGTTCCGGGGGCGTGCCTGTCTCGTTCACCGGTTTCTCGCTCGCCGGTCTCTCGGTCGGCGGTGCGCCGTGGCGCCGGCGAGCCGCTGCCGCCGCTGCGGCTGACCCGCCGCGGCCGGGTTGTCGTGGTCGCCGTCGTCGCGCTGGCCCTCGCCGCGGTGCTGGTGGGCGTCCTGCCGCGCGCCTCGATCGCGTGGTCCGGCGAGCCGCCGCGGGGTCACCTGGTGCTCGCCGGAGAGACGCTGTGGGAGATCGCCGTTGCGCTCGACCCCGACGCCGACACCCGTGTCGTCGTGGATCGGCTGATGCGGATCAACCATCTCCCCTCGGTCGAGCTCACCCCCGGCCAGTTCCTGGTGCTGGGCTGACCCGCCGGTCGGGCGGTCCACTCCGCCACCGTCTGATCCCGGCCGGCGCTCGGCGGCTCGTCGCCGTGACGGGCCGGTCTCCGGCGGCAGCGGGCGGGTGAGGCGCCCTCGCGCAGGGTTGTCGCGCCCCCGCGGGCTGATGTCCCGGTGTGACACGCGGGGGGGCCGGTGTCCCCATCACTGGGGTTGTGCGCTAGGTTGGACACAACATCTGGTGCTTACGAGGGCGTAAGTCATCCACAGGTTGATGCACAGGCTTTCCACAGAGGTGCGGGCGGCCGTCCACAGGACGGCTTGGCCGGTGCTCGGGCGTGGGCCGGCTCCCGGCTCGTCGTCCCGCCGCGCCGGGTGGTCCGCGCCGGACCGGACGAAGGAGGCGTATCGCGTGCGATGCCCGTTCTGCCGGCATCCGGACAGCCGTGTCGTCGACAGCCGGGAGGCCGAAGAGGGCTCGGCGATTCGGCGGCGGCGATCCTGCCTGTCGTGTGGTCGCCGGTTCACCACCATGGAGGAGGCGTCGCTGCGGGTGCTCAAGCGCAGCGGCGTGGCGGAGCCCTTCAGCCGCGCCAAGGTGATCACCGGCGTGCGCAAGGCGTGCCAGGGCCGGCCGGTGCGCGACGATGATCTTGCTCTGCTGGCCCAGCGCGTGGAGGATGCCGTGCGCTCCTCGGGCTCGGCGGAGGTCCCCGCGGAGGCGATCGGCCGGGCGATCCTCGGCCCGCTCCGCGAGCTCGACGAGGTGGCCTACCTCCGTTTCGCCTCGGTGTACCTGGCCTTCGAGTCGCTCGGCGACTTCGAGAACGCGATCGCGGCGCTGCGGGCCGAGACGTCCGGTACCCGCCGCGGCGCCGAGCCGGACGACCTCGACGATCTCGACGAGCTGGGGGGCCCGGCCGGCCGCCACACCGGTGGGGCGTTCACCGACCCGGCGGACCCGATGCAGCGGGCCGGCCCCGACAGCCCCCCGTCCGGTGGCCGGCGGGTCGACTCGGACACCTCACGCCCCGGCCGCCCAGGCCGGGACATGCTCGCCGCCGTTCGCGAGCACCCGGAGACCCCGGGCCGCCGCAGCGGCGGGAACCCGTTGAACATCGTCGAGGGCGGCCTCGGCCGGGCCGAGCCGAGTACGGGGGAGTACGAGGTCGGCCGGGCGCGCGGCGCCTCGGCCACCCGCACCTGACGGGCCGCCGCCGGGCCGCGCAGGCCCCGCCCGCCCGTCCCACCAGCAGCATCGCCGCCCCGCCGGCCCGTTCCCGCGCGCACGGGACGACCTGACCCGGCCGGCGTGGGCGTCCGAACCCGTGTGACCCGATTCCGCGTTACTCGATGCCCGCGCGGCCCGGTCGCGGCGACCCGGTTTCGCGTGTCCCGGCCGTCCCCCACCTGGCCGTGTCCGTGGCCGGACGGGCGCCGGGATGGGAGTCGGGCCGCCGGGGTCGGTGTGTTCGCCATGCGTGCCGCTCCCGCCGGACCGGTTGACCCCGGGGTTCGGCTCGGCCGGCACGCCGATTCGCCCGCGGTCCGCCGTCCACGCATGCAGTGGACCGGGCCCGGGCGGGGATGCCACCACCAGTGCGCCAGCGCGCGCCGATGAGAAGACAGGACGAGGAGCGTCATGACCGAAAGTCGCGGCACGAAGGCGGGCAGGTCTGCGGCCAGGGCGAGCGGATTGAAGATCCGGCGCTCGCGCACCACCGCCGGCGTCCACCCGTACGACGAGGTCACCTGGGAGACCCGGGACGTCGTCATGACCAACTGGCGGGACGGCTCGGTCAACTTCGAACAGCGCGGGGTGGAGTTCCCCGAATCCTGGTCGGTCAACGCGTCGAACATCGTGACGAGCAAGTACTTCCGCGGGGCGCTGGGCACGCCGGGCCGGGAGTCCTCCCTGCGCCAGCTCATCGACCGGGTCGTGCGCGCCTACGGCACCGCCGGCCGCGAGCACGGCTACTTCGCCACCGACGCCGACGCCGAGATCTTCGAGCACGAGCTGACCTGGATGCTGCTTCACCAGGTGTTCAGCTTCAACTCCCCGGTCTGGTTCAACGTCGGAACCCCAGCCCCCCAGCAGGTCTCCGCGTGTTTCATCCTTTCAGTTGATGACACTATGGAGTCGATTCTCAACTGGTATCGCGAGGAAGGGCTGATCTTCAAGGGCGGCTCGGGGGCCGGGCTCAACCTGTCCCGCATCCGCTCCTCGAAGGAGCTGCTGTCCTCCGGCGGCACGGCCTCCGGCCCGGTGAGCTTCATGCGCGGCGCGGACGCGTCGGCGGGCACGATCAAGTCGGGTGGGGCGACCCGGCGGGCGGCGAAGATGGTCGTGCTCGACGTCGACCACCCGGACATCGTCGAGTTCGTCGAGACGAAGGCCCGGGAGGAGGACAAGATCCGGGCACTGCGGGACGCCGGGTTCGACATGGACCTCGGCGGGCGGGACATCGCCTCCGTGCAGTACCAGAACGCCAACAACTCGGTCCGGGTCACCGACGAGTTCATGCGCGCGGTCGTCGATGGGAGCAGCTTCGACCTGCGGGCCCGCCTCGACGGTCGGACCATCGAGACGATCGACGCCAAGGGGCTGTTCCGCACCATCGCCGAGGCGGCGTGGGCCTGCGCGGATCCCGGCATCCAGTACGACGGCACGATCAACGACTGGCACACCTGCCCCGAGAGCGGCCGGATCAGCGCCTCCAACCCCTGCAGCGAGTACGTGCACCTGGACAACTCGAGCTGCAACCTCGCGTCGCTGAACCTGCTGACGTTCCTGCGCCCGGACCGGACCTTCGACGCCGAGGGGTTCGTCGCCGCGGTCGAGCTGATCATCACTGCGATGGACATCTCGATCTGCTTCGCGGACTTCCCGACCCCGGAGATCACCGCAGTCACCCGCGCCTACCGCCAGCTCGGCATCGGGTACGCCAACCTCGGGGCGCTGCTCATGGCCAGCGCCCGCGCCTACGACTCCGACGGCGGCCGCGCGCTCGCCGCGTCGATCACCTCGCTGATGACCGCCACCGCCTACCGGCGCTCGGCGGAGCTCGCCGGCATCGTCGGCGCCTACGACGGCTTCGCCCGCAACGCCGACGCGCACCGCCGGGTGGTGCGCAAGCACTCCGCCGCGAACGACGCCGTACGGTCCGTGCACACCGAGGACACCCGGGTCCTCGCCGCGGCGTCCAAGGAGTGGGCCCGGGCGCAGACGCTGGGCGACAAGCACGGCTGGCGCAACGCCCAGGTGAGCCTGCTCGCCCCGACCGGCACGATCGGCCTGGCGATGGACTGCGACACCACCGGCATCGAACCGGACCTCGCCCTGGTGAAGATGAAGAAGCTGGTCGGCGGCGCCAGCATGCGGATCGTCAACCAGACGGTCCCGGCGGCGCTGCGCGCGCTCGGCTACCCGGAGGAGACCCTCGAGGCGATCGTCGAGTTCATCGCCGAGCACGGCCACGTCGTCGACGCCCCCGGCCTGCGTCCGGAGCACTACGACGTGTTCGACTGCGCGATCGGCGAGCGGGCCATCTCCCCGATGGGGCACGTGCGGATGATGGCCGCGGTGCAGCCGTTCCTGTCCGGCGCGATCTCCAAGACGGTGAACATGCCCTCGACCGCGACCGTCGAGGAGGTCGAGGAGATCTACCTGGAGGGCTGGCGGCTGGGCCTGAAGGCGCTGGCGATCTACCGGGACAACTGCAAGGTCGGCCAGCCGCTGTCCGACGTCCGGGGGGCGAAGCGGGACGCCGCGGCGAGCGCCGCGACCGCCGCGGCCCTGGCGGCGCCCCCGGCCGGCGCGCCCACGCCCGTCGGGACCGCGCTCGTCGGGACCGCCGCCGCCGAGATCGAGTACCGGCCGGTGCGCCGGCGGCTGCCGAAGACCCGCCCGTCGCAGACGGTCTCGTTCGCCGTCGGCGGTGCGGAGGGGTACCTGACCGCGGGCTCCTACCCGGACGACGGCCTCGGCGAGGTCTTCATCAAGATGTCGAAGCAGGGCTCCACGCTGGCCGGCGTGATGGACGCCTTCGCGATCGCCATCTCGATCGGCCTGCAGTACGGGGTGCCGCTGGAGGCGTACGTCAGCAAGTTCATCAACATGCGCTTCGAGCCGGCCGGGATGACCGACGACCCGGACGTCCGGATCGCTCAGTCGATCATGGACTACCTGTTCCGCCGGCTGGCTCTGGACTACCTCGACGCCGACCGCCGTGCCGAGCTCGGCATCTCCACCGCGGCCGAACGGCTCCGCGAGGTCAACGGCCGGTACGGAGTGCAGGCCGACGCGGTCGTCGACCCCGTCGAGGCGCCCGCCGGGCCACTCGCGGACGCGCTGCCCGGCGCGCACGCCCCGGAGCCGGGCGCGGGTTCGGCTGTGGGTTCAGCCGCGGCGGGTTCTGCCGTGGGGGGTTCTGCCGCGGGTCCGGTCGGCGCCGGGTCGGCGCCGCCGGCCAGCCGTCCGGGGCCGGGCAGCAACGGGGTCGCTGTCGGCCACGGGCCCGCGCACGTGGCGCGCGAGCTGCGGCTGGCGACGCCCGGCGAGTCGCTGCTCGCCCAGACGGTCGTCGACGCGCCGCTGTGCTTCACCTGCGGGGTGACGATGCGCCCCGCGGGGAGCTGCTACGTCTGCGAGCAGTGCGGCTCCACCAGCGGCTGCAGCTGAGCGGTCCGGTGGGGTCCGCGGCCCGGCCGGGAGGGGTTCCGCCGGCCGGGCCGGCCAGCCGGCGATGACGGTCCGCCGCGTTGCCACCAGCGGTGGCATCGACCAGGGCTGTCGTCTCGCAGGAGATCAGCGTTCGGCGGCGAGCAGGTCGATGAGCAGCGCGGCGGTCCAGGAGAACCGGTTGCTGCCGGCGCCCGAACCGTCGAGTGGCGAGTAGTACTCGAACATCGCCCCGGAGGAGGCGATCACGTCGACCGTGTTGCGGCGCAGGTTCTCGGCGGCGTCGAGCCGACCGTAGCGCTCCAGCCCGTCGGCGATCAGCCAGTTCATGTTGACCCAGAGGGGGCCCTGCCAGTAGCAGCGGGGCAGGACGTTCGGGTCGTCCAGAGGGACGCTCGCGACGCCGAAGCGCGACCAGTAGCGCGGCGAGGTGAGTGTCTTGACCATCTCGTCGACGCGGTCCTCGGGCACGACGCCGGCGTAGAGCGGCAGCAGGCCGGCGATCGTCTCGTGGCGTAGCAGGGTCCGGGTCCGAAAGTCGCGGCTGTAGTAGACGCCGTCGACGACGAGTTCCCCCATCGCCTCCCGGGTGCGCCGCGCCGACCGGCGCAACCTGGCAGGGATGACCTCGCCGATCTCGGCGGCGATGGTGCTCAGGTGCTCGTTGGCGCGGACCAGGATCGCGTTGAACGCCACGTCCTGCACGAGCGGCACGATGGTCCGCCGAATCTCGCGGAAGTTGTAGTGCGCCCGGCGCAGCTCGCGCACGATCCGGTACAGCGTGAACAGGTCGCCCGAGGTGAGCCGCTCGTCCGAGGGGACCTCCTTGGAATCGCGGCGCAGTGCGTCCAGGGCATCGTCGCCGTTGATGCGCCGCAGCGCCCGCACGCCCAGCGGCGCCACCGGCCTGGTGATCTCCATCCAGGTCGGGGTGTTGTCCATCCCGGACTCCCAGGAGTGAACGAGTGACACCAGACCGTCGTCGTCCGGGTCGCGCTCGTCGTAGAGCCACTGGTGAAAGCGCAGCAGCCCGGGGAACAGCCGGCGGTAGAACTCCCCGCGTTCGGAGTCGGACATCAGGGCACCGACCCGGACCGCGGCCTCGGCGATCATCGGTGGTTGCGTGACGCCGGTGCTCTGCGCGCCGCCGGCGGTGGTCGTCACCCGATCGCAGCGCCAGCGCTGCGGACCCGCATGGTAGAAGTCGGTGGTCTCCGCGAAGATCACGTGCGGGATCATGCCGTTCGGCCACTGCCCGCGCAGCAGGGAGAGGATCTCGGCGGCGGCGCGCTGCGGGTCGAGATGGCGCAGCCCGATCGCGATGAAGCAGGAGTCCCACAGCCACTGGTGTGGGTACAGCGTCGGCGACGGCCGCGTGATGTCGCCGAGGTCGTTGCCGCGCAGCACGGAGACCGCGGTCTCGCGCAACTCCGCCAGCTCTGCCGGGAGGCTGGGGACGGACATCGTGTGAGAGTAGCCGTCACACGCTGTGCACAAGGGGAGGGTGCCCCTGGTGTGGTCTGCCTAACGAAAACCTCGTTGGCACCCCGCGGCCGACCGGATGCGTCGGGCGACCGGCGGTCGAGGACAGGACCGCGGGCGGTCGCGGCGTCGCGGTCTCACCGGGTGTCGCGGTCTCACTGGGCGTCCCGGTCTCACCGGCATGGTGCTCTCGGGGCTGTGGTGCTCTCGGGGCTGTGGTGCCTCGGGGCTGTGGGGTTCCTGGCGCTGTGGCGGTCTCGGGGTGAGACAGGCCGGGCGCCGGGTGCCGCCCGAGTGGGTGGTACGGATATGCCGATCCGGCCGGATCCGAGTCCGGGCCACGCTGCCGAGCCGGTTCTCGAGGGGGTCTCGGGAGGCATCGGGGGGGCATCGGGGAGACGCGGCGGCACTGTCGGGATTGTCGGATGACCGACGCCGCCCGATGGCGGTACTGGACGGAAAATGTGGTGCGGACGGCAGCCCCTCGAAAATCCTCACACCTGGTGAGTGGTCGAGTACTCAACGTTCAGGATCTGGGCTCTCGACGGGGGTCTGGCCACGCGAGAAGGTCAAGATAGTTCGCGGAACGCGCCACACCACGGGATCTGCCAGGTAGTCTTCGCGACAGCGAGTTCAGCGTCTCGAGGGCATGGGTCTACACTGCCGGTAGGCCCGGCGATCGCTGATGTCCGGGTGCGCCTGCACGGGGAATGGTTCCGCGACTTCGTTCGTTACCTCCCACGTGCACGGAAACAGACGTCCCACCCGCACCGACCATCGGATTTGCCACTGATGACGCTGCCTGCCCTGGAACTTGCCGAGCGCACCGACGAGAACCGCCCGCGTAGCCCGCGGCGCACTCGCCGGTCCGCTGCCTCTGCCCGTACCCCCAGCCGTTCGCTGGCCGCCGTTCCCGATGACGGCGACGAACTCGATGTGAGTGCCGTCGCCGAGGTCATCGCGCGCGGTCGCGAGGCCGGCGAGATCAGCCGGTCCGAGCTGCGTGACGCGCTCGAGTCCGCGGACATCGGCCTCGAGCTGCTGCCCGCGCTCATCGCCAAGCTGAGCGCCGCCGGCGTCGAACTCCTCGAAGAGGAGGAGACGACCGACGACGTCACCGCCGCCACCCGCTCCACCGCCGAGCACGCCGGCACCGCCGACCTCGTGCGCATGTACCTGCGCGAGATCGGGAAGGTGCCGCTGCTCAACGCCGCGCAGGAGGTCGAGCTCTCCAAGCGGGTCGAGGCCGGTCTCTTCGCCGAGCACAAGCTGGAGTCCGACCCCGACCTGCCCGCGGACCTCCGCCGTGACCTGGGCCTGCTGGTGAAGGACGGCCATGCCGCCAAGCAGCAGCTCGTCTCGGCGAACCTGCGCCTGGTCGTCTCCGTCGCGAAGAAGTACAGCGGCCGCGGGATGACCCTGCTGGACCTGGTCCAGGAGGGCAACCTCGGGCTCATCCGCGCGGTGGAGAAGTTCGACTACGCCAAGGGCTACAAGTTCTCGACCTACGCGACCTGGTGGATTCGCCAGGCCATCGGCCGAGCGCTGGCCGACCAGGCCCGGACCATCCGGATCCCGGTCCACGTGGTCGAGCAGATCAACAAGATCACGCGGCTGCAGCGCCAGCTCGTCTCGACGCTCGGCCGCGAGCCGACCGACGAGGAGCTCGCCCTCGAGCTGGACATGCCGATCGAGCAGGTCGTCGAGCTGCGCCGTTACGCGCAGGACACGGTGAGCCTGGAGACCTCCGTCGGCGACGACGGCGACTCCGTGCTCGGCGACTTCATCGAGGACTCGGACGCGACCTCCCCCGCCGACGCGGCCTCGTACGGCGCGATGCAGGACGAGATCGAGAACGTCCTCGGTGGCCTCAACCCGCGGGAGCGGGAGGTGATGCGGCTGCGCTTCGGCCTCGCCGACGGCAAGCAGCACACCCTCGCCGAGGTGGGTAACCGGCTCGGGCTCACCCGTGAGCGGATCCGCCAGATCGAGCGGGACACGCTGCGTGAGCTGCGCAAGCCCGCCGTCGCCGGCCGGCTGCGGGAGTTTCTCGACTGACCGCTCGCGGCCGAAGACCGCCGGCACGGCGGGCGCGCACAGGGCCACGGGTGGCAGCCCCCGCGGGGGGCACGGCACGCCGGTGACGGCGTGGCCGGGTGTTCCATGGAAGCCGGATCTTCGCTGGGACCAGCGAAGATCCGGCTTTGCTGTCGGTGGTGGCCGCGTGCCTGGTCGAGGCCTGGTCGAGGCCTAGTCGCCGGCGGCCGCTCGGGCCCGTTCGCCGGTGGCAGCTCGGGCCTGTTCGGCGGCGGCCGCGATGGCCAGCAGGGCCTGCGGGTTGGCGACCGCGTCGAGGCTCACCACGTCCGCCAGCGCCGCGCCGGTGAGCAGCCGTTTGACCGGGACTTCCAGCTTCTTGCCGGTGTGCGTCCGCGGCACCGCGGCGATCTCGAGGATCCGGTCCGGCACGTGCCGCGGGCTGAGCTCGGTGCGCAGCGTCTGCCGGATCCGCTGCGCGAGCTCCGCGGTGAGGCCCGGCTCGGCGAGGGCGACGAACAGCAGCAACCCGCCGCCGGGGGCGTCCGAGGTGTCCACGGCGAGGCTGTCGGTGACCTCGGCGAGCTCCTCGACGACGCTGTAGAGCTCCCCGGTGCCGATCCTGATCCCGCCGCGGTTGAGGGTGGCGTCCGACCGTCCCTCGACGACGACCGCGCCGTCGGGCGTGATCCGCACCCGATCGCCGTGCCGCCAGACCCCGGGGTAGGTCGCGTAGTAGCTGTCATGCAGCCGGCTGCCGTCCGGATCACCCCACAGGAACAGCGGCATCGAGGGCATCGGCGCGGTCACGACGAGCTCGCCGACCTCGTCGACGACCTCCTTGCCGTCGGCGTCGAAGGCCGCCACGGCGCAGCCCAACGCCCGCGAGCCGATCTCCCCGGCGCGCACCGGCATGGTCGGCAGGCCGGCCGCCAGCGCGGTGCAGACGTCGGTGCCGCCGCTGACCGACGTCAGCATCACCTGCGGGCTGACCGCCTCGTACACCCAGGCGTAGGCGGCGGCGGACAGCGGCGACCCGGTGGACCCGATGGTGCGCAACAGGGACAGATCGGCATGGTCGCGGGGCACGAGGCCCGCGTCGCGGCAGGACTGCAGGTAGGCCGCGGACGTGCCGAGGCAGGTCACCTCGAGCGCCTCGGCCAGGCCGAACAGGGTGCCGAGCGCCGGGTGGCCGGCGGCGCCGTCGTAGAGCACGACCGTCGCGCCGACCAGCAGGCCGGAGACGAGGTAGTTCCACATCATCCAGCCGGTCGTGGTGAACCAGCAGTACCGGTCGTCGGGGCCGAGGTCGAGGTGCAGCGCCAGCGCCTTGAGGTGCTCCAGCAGGATGCCGCCGTGCCCGTGCACGATCGCCTTGGGCGGTCCCGTCGTGCCGGAGGAGTAGAGGATCCACAGCGGCGCGTCGAAGGCGACCCGGGTGAACTCCAGCTCGGCGTTCTCCGCCGCCATCAGCTCGTCCCAGGTGAGCAGGCCCGGCAGCCCCGCGTCGCGGGCCCGGGCGAACGCGTCCGGCGCCAGGTAGGGCACGATGACCGTCGCGGCGAGTCCGGGCAGGTCGGCGGCGAGCGCGGCGAGTGCGGCGACGGTGTCGTGACTCTGGCCGCGGTAGGTGTAGCCGTCGACGCCGACGAGTACCTTCGGGGCGATCTGGGCGAAGCGGGCGGTGAGGGCGGTGGCGCCGAGCTCGGGCGAGCAGGACGACCACACCGCGCCGATGCTGGCGGCCGCGAGCATCGCCACCGTCGCGTAGACGGTGTTCGGCAGCACCCCGCAGACCCGGTCGCCCTCGGTGACGCCCAGGGCGCGCAGGCCGGCCGCGGCGCGGGCGACCTGGCGACGCAGCTCATCCCAGGAGACCACCGCGGTCGCGCCGTCCTCCCGCACGGCGATCACCGCCGGCGCGCCACCCCGCCGGGTGAGCGCGTTCTCGGCGTAGTTGACCCGGGCGCCGAGGAACCAGACGGCGCCCGGCATCCCGGTCCCGGTGAGGGCCGGGCCGTCGCCGCGCTCGCCCTCGACCGCGCAGAAGTCCCAGATCGACTCCCAGAAGGGGCCGAGCTCGGTGACCGACCATTCCCACAGGGCCGCCTCGTCGCCGAGGGTAATGCCGCGCTCGGCGGCGAGCCAGCCGCGGTAGTTCGTCACCGCCGCCTGCTCGACCCGCCGCGCGGAGGGTTCCCACAGCGGCGTGCCGGGACGCACCCCGGTCGAGGAGGCGGCCGCGGAGTGCTCCGCGCCCGCCGGCACCGGACGCTGCGGTGCCGTTCCGTCTGCTGCCACGGGTCCGTCTGCTGCCACGGGCACTGACCCTAGGGCATTTCGCGCGGATCTACGGCGAACCTCGATCCGCCGGTGGCCGGTCGGGACCGTCACCACCGCTACCGGCACAGGACCCGTTCGGGCTACCGTCGAGGGGTGACGGTGCCGGGCGGAACACAGCGGTCCGGCGGCACCCTGCCGTCGGCGGTCGAACCCACCATCCTGGCGTGGGATCCGGCCATGGCCGGCTACGACTTCGGGCCGCAGCATCCGCTGCACCCCGTCCGGCTGGGCCTGACGATGGACCTCGCCGAGAGTCTGGGCGTGCTCGACGCCCCGGGGCTGCGGATCGCCACCCCGACCCTGGCCCCCGACGAGCTGATCGAACTCGTCCACGATCCGCTGTACCTCAACGCGGTCCGCGCCGCGCCCGACCCCACCCGGGCCCGGATGGCGGCCCTGTTCGGCCTCGGCACCGCCGACAATCCCGTCTTCCAGCGGATGCACGAGGCCGCCGCCCTGATCACCGGCGGGACGCTCGAGGCCGCCCGGGCGGTGTGGGGAGGACCGGCGCGCCACGCCGTGTCGATCGCCGGCGGTCTGCACCACGCGATGCCGGGGATGGCCAGCGGCTTCTGCATCTACAACGATCCCGCGATCGCGATCGCCTGGCTGCTCGCCGCCGGGGTGAGCCGGATCGCCTATGTCGACGTGGACGTGCACCACGGCGACGGGGTGCAGACGGCGTTCTACGACGACCCGCGGGTGCTCACGATCTCGCTGCACCAGACCGGGCGGACGCTGTTCCCCGGCACCGGCTTCCCCGACGAGGTCGGCGCGCCCGGCGCCGCGGGCAGCGCCGTGAACGTCGCGCTGCCCGCGTTCACCGGCGACGCCGGCTGGCTGCGGGCCTTCTCCGGCGTCGTGCCGGTGCTGCTGCGGTCGTTCCGGCCGCAGGTGCTGGTGACCCAGCACGGCTGCGACACCCACACCCTCGATCCGCTGGCCGATCTGGAGCTGTCGGTCGACGGGCAGCGGGCCTCCTACGAGGCGTTGCACGCGCTGTCCCACGAGCTGTGCGACGGCCGCTGGCTGGCCTGCGGCGGCGGCGGGTACGCGCTGGACGCGGTGGTGCCGCGGGCGTGGACGCAGTTGCTGGCCGTCGCCGCCCACCACTCCCTCGAACCGGGTACCGCGCTGCCGGCGCAGTGGCGCGTCGAGGCCCCGCAGCGGGTGCGGGCCGCCACCGGCCACGACTCCGTCGGGGCCACCGCGGGGATGCCCCGGACCCTCGGCGACGGGGTGAGCGTGCGGTACCGGCCCTGGGACGCCGGCGAGGGCGACCCCGACGACCCGCTGGACCGTGCGGTCGCCGCCACCCGGCGCGAGGTGCTGCCCCTGCACGGTCTCGACCCGACCGTGGACCGGTGAGCGCCGCGCCGCTGCCCTCCCCGGCCGGGGACGGGACGCCCCTGGCGTACCCGGCGGAGTGGGAGGCCGACGTCATCCTCACCGACGGCGGCACGGCCCACATCCGGCCGATCCTGCCGACCGACGGTCCGTTGCTGCGGGCGTTCTGGACCCGGCTGTCCCCCCAGTCGATCTACTTCCGCTTCTTCACCGCCCGCCGGGCGCTGAGCGACGCCGACATCCACCGGATGACCGTGGTGGACCAGCGGCTGCGCGGCGCCATCGTCGCGATGATCGGGGACGATCTCGTCGCGGTGGCGCACTGGGAGGGGGCCGCGGCCCGGCCGACCGAGGCGGAGGTGGCCTTCCTCGTGGAGGACGCCCAGCAGGGTCGGGGTCTCGGCTCGGTGCTGCTGGAGCACCTCGCCGCCGCGGCCTGGGACCGCGGGATCCGCCGCTTCGACGCCGACGTGCTCGGCGAGAACCGCCAGATGATCCGTGTCTTCCTCGACGCCGGTTACACCGTCGCCCGGGCCTGGGACTCCGGCGCCGTCCGGCTGTCGTTCGAGATCACCCCCACCGAGAAGTCGGTGACGGTGATGCGCGCCCGCGAGCACCGCGCGGAGGCGGCCTCCATCGGCCGGCTGCTGCATCCCCGGTCGATCGCCGTCATCGGCGCCGGGCGGGCCGCGGGCTCGGTGGGCAACTCGGTGCTGCGCCACCTGCTCACCGGCGGCTTCGACGGGCCGGTCTACCCGGTGAACCCGGCCGCCGCGGCGGCCGGCACCGCGGTCGCCTCGATCCGCGCCTACAGCGGCATCGAACAGGTGCCCCGCCCGATCGACCTGGCCGTCGTGTGCGTGCCGCCGGCCGAGGTGCCCGGGGTCGTGGCCGCCTGCGGGCGGGCCGGCGTGTGGGGCCTGGTCGTGCTCACCGACCAGCGCGACGACGCCGCCGACGCCGCCCTGGCCGCCGAGGCGCGAGCCGACGGCATGCGCGTCGTGGGCCCGGCCAGCATGGGCATCCAGAACCCGGCGGGCGGCCTGAACGCGTCGATGGTGCCGAAGATGCCGCCGGCCGGGCGGGTCGGCTGCTACTCGCAGTCCGGCCCGTTCGGCGGGGCGATCCTGGCGGCGGCCGCCGCGCGGGGGGTCGGGCTGTCCGTGTTCGTCTCGGCGGGGGACCGGGCCGACGTCAGCGGCAACGACCTGCTCCAGTACTGGGAGGAGGACCCGGAGACCGACGCGGTGATCATGCACCTGGAGACGTTCGGCAACCCGCGCAAGTTCGCCCGGCTGGCGCGCCGTCTCGGCCGGCGCAAGCCGATCGTGACCGTCTACTCCGGCCGCTCCGCGCTCGACGACGCCCTGCTGCGGCAGGCCGGCGTGATCGGCGTGGACCGCATCTCGCAGGCGTTCGACGTCGCGCTGCTGCTCACCTCGCAGCCGCTGCCCGCGGGAAACCGGGTCGCGGTGATCGGTGACTCCCGGGCACTGGTCCGGCTCACCGCGCACGCCGCCGACGCCGCCGGCCTGATCGCCGAGGAGGTCCTGCTGCCCGCGGGCAGCGGTTCGGCGGCGATCACGGCCGCGCTGCTCGCCGCGGCGCACCGGGCCGACGCACTCGTCGTGACGCTGGCCCGGCTGCCGCCCTCGTCGTCGGGCCCGGTCGCCGCCGGCGCCGTCGAGGCGGCCGAGCGCATCACCGTGCCGATCCTGGCCTCCGTGCAGGGCGTCGACATGCCGAGCGAGCTCGCCGGCATCCCGGCCTACGCGTCCCCGGAGGCCGCGGTGACGGCACTGCGTCGCGTCGTCGGCTACGCGCAGTGGCGGTCCCGCCCGACCGGCACCGAGCCGGCGACGGCCGTGCGGACCGACGAGGCCCGCGCGCTCATCGCCGGCCTGACCGGTCGGCTGCCCGAGGAACGCTCCGCCGCGCTGCTGGACTGCTACGGCATCACGGTGGAGCCGGCGGAGCTCGTGACCTCGCCGCGGCGCGCCGTCGAGGCGGCGCAGCGGCTCGGGTACCCGGTGGCCGTCAAGGCCCGTTCACGCCCGTACCGGCACCGGCCGGACCTGCGCGGGCAGCGCCTCGACCTGCCCGACGCGGCGGCGGTGAGCGCGGCCTGGACGTCGCTGCGCTCCCAGCTCGGGCCGGAGGTGCCGATCGTCGTGCAGCGGATGGCGCCGGTCGGGGTGTCGGTGGTCGTCGGGTCCGAGGAGCATCCGCAGTACGGCCCGCTGGTCTCCTTCGGCCTGTCGGGCCCGGCGACGGAGCTGCTCGGCGACCGGGCCCACCACATCCTGCCGCTGACCGACGTCGACGCCGCCCGGCTGGTCCGTTCGGTGCGGGCGGCGCCGCTGCTGCTGGGCTACCTCGGTTCGACTCCCGTCGACATCGCGGCGCTGGAGGATCTCGTGCTGCGCGTCGGCCGGCTCGCCGACGACGTCCCCGAGGTGGTTCATCTCACTCTTGACCCGGTCATCGTGTCGACCGGGCGGGTCACCGTGCTGTCGGCGGAGGTCGTGGCCGGCCCGTCCGTCCCCCGGGCGGACGCCGGACCGCGGCGTTTCTGGACCCCGGCGCTGCCTGTAGTCGACCGATCCCCCGTCCGGGGCGGTTCGGCACAACATGGTCACACCGTCCACAATCGTCTCCCATGACGTCGCCGTACTCCGGGCAGCCGCCCGTCTGGCCCGCATCCGGCGCCTTCGGGGTGCCGCAGTCCGATTCCGGGGGGCCCATCGAGGCCATGAGCACCCCCGGGGCGGGGACACCCGGGCAGGCGCAGCTGGTGCCGATGTACGGCCCGGAGCGGGGTGCGCAGCGGCCGCCCGAATCGGGGGCGACAGGTCCCGCCGGCAGCGGTCCGGACGGCGCGAGGCCGATCAGCACCGGGCCGACCAGCACCGGGCCGATCTCGACGGGGCCGATCACCACCGGGCCGACCAGCACCGGGCCGATCTCGACGGGGCCGATCACCACCGGGCCGACCAGCACCGGGCCGATCTCGACGAGGCCGATCACCACCGGGCCGGCCTCGACGGGGCCGACCCGCGTGCCCGGCCAGGACCCCGAGCGCGGCGCCGGCCGGGACCTGCCCGTGCTGCCCGCGGGATGGCCACTGGTCCCGCGGGTCGATCGGCCGCCGGCCGGTGATGCGACGCCGCGCGACGTCATCGACGGGACCGGCCCGCGGCGAGTCCCCGAGGACGCCCCCCCGGAGCGCGGGCCGCTGAGCGTTGCCCGCGGCGGGCCACCGGCACCGGCGCCGACCGGGGGTGGCGGTGGTGGCAGTGGTGGTGGCGGTGCTGGTGCTGGTGGCGGGGTGGATCCCGCGGTGGCGGCGTACGCGATGGTGGACGCCCTGTTCGTCCGGGCACCCGTCGGACTCGCCCTGCTCGACCGGGCCGGCCGGTTCGTACGTGTCAACGACGCGCTCACCCGGTTGGACCGCCGGTCCGCCCGGGACCATCTGGGCCGCACCGTGTCCGAGGTGCTCGGTGACAGCGATGCCGAACTCGACGCCCTGCTGGCCCGGGTGCTGCGTACCGGCGAGCCCGTGGTGGATCTGGAGGTGGGGGTCGCGGGACCGGCCGGGACGCCGCTGACCTGGCTGGCGAGCTGGTTCCCGGTGAGCGATCCGCAGCTTGGTCCGGTGGGGGTGTCCTTCGTCGCGTTGGACGTCACCGGCCTGCAGATCGCCGATCGGGAGCGGCTGCGGGCACAGGCGCGCTACCGCGGGCTCGCCGACGCCGCCGGCCTGGACGTGTTCCACGCGACGGCGGACGGCGCGCTCGACGTCGACCTGCCCGGCTGGCGTTCCGCCACCGGCCAGCAACCGGGGGCCCTGGCCGGCGGCGGCTGGCTGGCCGGGGTGCATCCGGACGACCGGGACCGGGTCGCGCGGCTGTGGCGGGGGGCGGTCGAACGCGGCGAGACCTTCGAGGCCGAGTTCCGGATCTCCGCGCCGAGCGGCGTGGGGGTCGCCGAGCGCGTCGTCACCGCCCGAGTGCTGCCCGTGTCCGGGCCCCCGGAGGATGCCGCCGGCGGCCAGGCCGCCGCCGGCAACGGGCCGGCGCGGGACGGCCGGCCGACCGAGTGGCTCGGCGTCGTCCGCGACCTCACCGGGGAGCGGGCCGCCGAGGCGGCGCGGGCCGATGCCGATCAGCGGGCCGAGGCGGCCGTCGAACAGGCCGAGGCGGCCGCGCAGCGGGCCGAGTCCGGCGGGCTGTACTCCGTCGCGCTGGCCCGGGCCAGCACGGTCGACGAGGTCCTCGCGGCGATCCTGGACGTCGGCGGTCAGGCGGCGCGGGCGGCCGGGCGCGGGGTCGCGCTGGTCGACGACGGCCGCGAGGAGCTGCGATTCACCCGTCCCGGCGGGGACCCGGCACAGCGGCCCGGCCGCTGGCCGGACGTGGCGCTGGGAGCGGTGCATCCGGTGGCCGAGGTGGTGCGGGGAGCGCGACCGCTGTTCCTGGCCGACCGGGAGGAGCTGCTCGCTCGCTGGCCGGTGTCCGGTCTCGCCGACGCCACCGCGGCGGCGGGTGAGCAGGCGTGGGCCATGCTGCCGCTGGTCGCCGTCGACGGTTCGGCCTTCGGGGTGGTGACCTTCGCCTTTCCGGCCCCGCGGACCTTCACCGCCGCCGACCGGGCCTACCTCGCTGGCATCGCCGCAGCCGGCGCACGGGCGCTGGAACGGGCCAGGGCGCACGAGCGGCTCGTGACCGAGGCGGCGGGGGCTCAGGCGGCGCTCACCGCGGCGGCGGAGGAGCGTGCGGCCCGGCAGCGCAGCGACCAGCGGCTGCGCCTGCTGACCCGGGCCACGGAGATCGTGACCGCGGCCGAGGACCCGGAGTCGTCCCTGCGGGCCGTCGCGGAGCTCATCGTGGCGGAGATCGCGGACCTGTGCGCGGTCCACCTGGTCGCGGCCCGTCCGGCTCTCGCGCCCACCGCGGTCCCGGCGGCGGGCGACGGCGCGCTGGTCACCGGAACCGAGCGGGACGGCGGATCCGGGCAGGTCGGCGGGTCCGGGCAGATCGCCGGATCTGCGCCGGTCGCTGGAACTGAACCGGTCGCTGGAACTGAACCGGTCGCCGGGGCCGGGCCGGACGGCGCCGGGCGGACGGGTGGGGCGCCGCCGACTCCCCAGCTCCGGCCGCTGATCCTCGCCGGTTCCGCCGCGACCGGCGCCGTGCCCTCGACCGGCGCCTGGATCGCCGCGCTCGCCTCGTCGTCGAACCCGGTCAGCCAGGTCGCGGCCCGGGGGGTCGGGGAGATCGTCAGCCACGCCGCGGACGGCTGGGAGCCGCCGTCCGACATCGCGCGCTGGATCCGGCAGGCCGGTGCCCACACGACGGCCGTGCTACCCGTGGTGCTGGCCGGCCGGGTCGCGGCCGTGCTCAGCCTGACCGCCGTCGGTGACCGGGCCCCGTTCACCGAGGCCGACCTGGCCTTCCTGACCGAGCTCGCCGCCCGCGCCGGGGTCGCCCTGGAGCGCATCGACCGCGAGCACAGCGCGCGCAGCGGCGCCGACGAGCTGCACGAGACCCTGCGCGGCGCGGCGCCGGTGGTGCCCCGGGGGTTGCAGGTGGCCTCGCGCTACCTGCCCGCCGGGGCCGAGGGGGACGCCGGCGGCGAGTGGTTCGACGTGATCGACCTCGGGGCGGGCCGGGCTGCCCTGGTGATCGGCGGCGTCCGGGGCCGGGGGTTGCGCACGAGCGCCGTGATGGGGCAGCTACGCGCCGCCGCGCGGGCCTGCGCCCGGCTCGATCTGCCACCCGGCGAGGTGCTGGCGCTGCTCGACGGCGTCGTCGCGGACATGCCCGGACACGAGATCGCGACCTGCATCTACGCGATCGCCGAGCTCGACACGGGCGTGCTGACCCTGGCCAGCGCCGGCCATCCGCCGCCCCTCGTGGTCGCCCCGGACGGCCTCGTCTCGCGGCTCTACATGGCGGTCGGCTCCCCGCTCGGCGACGTCCTCCGGGATCCGTCGGGGCACACCGACGCCACCGAGTACACCGTCCGTCTGGGCCGGGGCTACCTCATCGCCCTGTTCACCGAGGGCCTGGTCCGCGGGGGTGGCCGGGACGTCGACGCCGGCGTCTCGGACCTCGCGGCCGTCCTGGCCCGCACCAGCGACGCGTCCGACGACAACCTCGACGCGCTGGCGAGCGCCGCCTGCGCGGGCCTCGGCCGCGACAACCAGCCGGCACCCGCCGACGACGCCGTGGCGTTGCTGCTCGCCCGCCTGCCCGACGAACCGACCGCCGGGCCCACGCTGCTCGACGTCACCGTCGACGGGCCGTCCGGGCTGCGGGCGGCGCGGGCACAGTGCCGGCTCGCGCTGGAGAACGCCAACCTGCCGGTCGAGATCATCGACACCGTCGTCCTGGTCCTGTCCGAGCTGACGAGCAACGCCGTGCGCCACGGCCGCCCGCCGCTGTCCGTGCGGCTGCGGCGGCTCGGCGACCGGGCCGTCGTCGAGGTCGCCGACGGTGGCGGCCGGCTGCCCCGGCGCCGGCACGCAGCGCCGGACGACGAGGCCGGGCGCGGGCTCGACCTGGTTTCCCGGCTCGCCGTGCGGCACGGCTTCCGTCCGATCCCCGACGGCAAGGTGGTCTGGGCGGAGGTCGATCTGGTGGAGTCGGTCCCCGCCGATCCGGGCGCGCCGTGATCGGCTCGCCCGCGCGGGCGGCACGGGGCGAGTGTGGTGGGGTCGGGCCGTCCCGACTCCGCCGGGCGGGCACCGCTCGCGTAACGTGAGCGGCATGCCGGACGCGGTGCTGCGGCTCGACAACGTCAATGTCGTGCGGGATGGGTCGTACCTTCTGCGAAATGTTTCCTGGGAGGTGCTTCCCGGTCAACGATGGGTCGTCCTCGGCCCCAACGGCGCGGGAAAGACGACCCTCCTGCAGGTGGCCTCGGGCCGGCTGTTCCCGACCTCGGGCGCGGTCGACCTGTTCGGTCATCGGCTGGGCACGGTGAACCTTCTCGAGCTGCGCTACCGGGTCGGCGTCGTCAGCCCGGCGCTGGTCGAGACGCCGCCCCCGGACGAGCGGGTGCTCGATGCCGTGGTCACCGCCGGCTGGTCGGTGCTCGGGCGCGGCGACGAGCCGTACGACGACGTCGACCTCGCCCGTGCTGCCGGCCTGCTGGCCCAGTTCGGCTGCCGGGAGCTGCGGGACCGGCGCTTCGGAACGCTCTCCGAGGGCGAGCGCAAGCGCGTGCTGATCGCCCGGTCGCTCATGAGTGACCCGGAGCTGCTCCTGCTCGACGAGCCCGCCTCCGGGCTTGATCTCGGGGCCCGGGAGGCACTGCTGCGCCGGCTGACCCGTTTCGCCGCCGACCCGTCGGCGCCCGTCAGCGTCCTCGTGAGCCATCACGTCGAGGAGATCCCGGTGGGCGTCACCCACGCCCTGCTGGTGCGCGGCGGCCAGGTGCGGGCGGCGGGTCGGGCGGCCGAGGTGCTCACCGCATCCCGGTTGTCCGACTGCTTCGGCATTCCCCTCGACGTGAGCGTCACGGCCGGGCGTTACGCCGCCCGTCTGGCCGCCGGCCCGCCGCCGCGGCGACCGGTGTCCGTGGCCGTCTGAGCCTGCGCCCGCCCGCCGGCCCGGCTGGCTCCGCTTCGCCCCTCTGCTTCGCCCGGCTCTGCTGAGCTGGCCGGCCGCGCCACGGGTCTCAGGGACCGTCTGGCGGATCGGAGGGTGCCGGGCGTGAAGGAGGGAGCCGGGGTTCGACGCGGCCGGCATCGCGCCGGCGGACCACCGCCTGGGTGAGCCGCGCAGGCGTATCGGCCGGCAGGTACCCCAGGTGTTGCGTGGTTGCCGCGGCGCGGCCTGATGCGCCCGGGCGACGCGAGGCCCTCAGAAGGCGCCAGAATCGTGTTGACGCGAGGGCCGGGTCTTTTTTCTCCCACAGCACCCCCCTGGCCCCGAACGCGCGTTGAGAGCCCCGGAAGGGGTATGCCGCGCGGGCCCCGGCCGGGAGCTGTCGGGCAGTGAGCCCGCCGGGCGGGGCCGCCCGCCGGGCGGGGCCGGGCGCGGCCGGGTGGCGGCGGGCGCCTTCAGCGCCGAAGCCGGTCCCGCAGCCACCCGGCGCCGCGCACCTCGGCGCCGAGGGCTCGGACGCGGGCGGCCAGACCGCGGTCCGAGGTGATCACGACGACGCCGGGGCCGGCCTCGCGGGTGGCATCGACGATCGCGTCATCGCCGCTTCCGGGGGCGTGGACGACTGTGAGCGTGGGTGTGGCGCCGGCACCGTCGTCGCCGGCACCGTCGTCGCCGGCACCGTCGTTGATCGTCGCGTCCGATGGATCGGTGCTGTTCCCGGAATTGCCGTCGCCGTCCGGGAGGGAGCGGCGGACCTTCCTCACGCGATCGCCGTTCTCGGCGGAGTGCTCGCCCTTCCCCGTGCGCCGGCCGCCGTTCCCGGCGGAGTGGGCGTCGGGAGCCAGGGGCTTCGCCGGAGTCGGCCCGACGACCACCCCCGCGGCGGGAACCCCGGCCCGGGCCGCCCCTTCCAGAACGACCACGATCCCCGTCGGCCATTCCGCTGACCGCTGCGATCCGACGTGCCCGTCGGACCCGGCGATCCAGGCCGAAATATCGGCGAGCAGGCGCCGGGCAGCGCCCGGACGGTCGCGCCACCAGCCGTCGGGCCGGGACCCAATGACGTTGGCACCGTCCACCACCCACGTCCGTGGGTACTCGTCCGTGCGCCGAGCCATAGGGTCGGCGCCGGAATCAGGCGTACTCATCCGCCGCCACGATCCCCTTTGGCATTCGTACCGGTCGGTTCCGCTCGCGGCGCCAGCACCCCAAAGCACCCGCCGGCTGATGCCGGCCGATTGCCCGGCAATCGGCCCCGGAGTCGGTAGACGAACACGATCGGTGTCCCAAGGTCGGCGGACATGGTCGCCGCCCGGCCGACGGCGGCCCAACTGTCCGCTTGCGGCCGGCGTTTCGGCTCGGAAGGTGTGATTCGCAGAACATGATCGCCTCTATCATGCCGAGCTTGGCCACAGTCTTTGGGTTCCGCACTCCGACAGCCTCACCAGCGTGCCTAGACCGGTGTCTTCGTGTTCGGCGGCCCCAAGTCTGCGAGTCCGCCGAACCAGGCGTGACAGTTCCCGGTGTTCTCGTGGTAATACTAGACGCGTGAGTTCTGCGGTCCGCTGACCTGAAGGAGTGTGGCATGGCCCAGAAGACCATCGTCTCGTTGATTGACGATCTCAGTGGAGAAGAGGCCGACGAGACTGTCCGCTTCGGCCTCGACGGTGCGCAGTATGAGATCGACCTGTCGGAGAAGAACGCGACGAAGTTGCGTGAGTCGCTGGCCCCGTTCGTGACCGCGGCCCGCCGTTCCGGCGGCCGTGCGGCGGGCAGCCGCCGTGGCGTGCGTACCGCTTCGCGGCGTACCGGCGGAACCGACCGCACCGCCGACATTCGCGAGTGGGCGCGCAGCAACGGATACACGGTGAGTGACCGTGGCCGTATCGCCTCCAACATCGTCGAGGCGTACGACAAGGCCCACTGATCCTGGTCTTGACGACTTTTCCGGGTCGAGACTCGAAGCGGTGGACCCAGTAGTACCCGTCGTGCCCGCGGTATTCGGCCGCGGGCCGCAGGCCCCGCTGCCCGAAGACCTGCTGATCAGGTTTTGCCAGGGCAGGTTCCTGCCACACCGGCCTGGCCGGTGTGGCAGGAACGTTTGACCTCAGAGCCGACGCGCGCTGTCGTCGGCTCTGTTCGTTCCGTCAGTTGGGCAGATGGCGGCCCATCCAGTTTTCGACGTCTTCCGAGGTTCGCGGAAGCCCGGCGGACATGTTGCGCCATCCCTGCCCGGTGACCAGGATGTCATCTTCTATCCGGACCCCGATGCCGCGCAGCTCGGGCGGAACGGTGAGGTCGTCGGGCTGGAAGTACAGACCCGGTTCGACCGTCAGCACCATCCCCGGCTCCAGCGCCGCATCCCGGTAGGTCTCGTCCCGCGCCTGGGCGCAGTCGTGCACGTCCAGCCCGAGCATGTGCGACGTGGCGTGCAACGTGTATCGGCGGTGGATCCCGGCGCCCGGCGCGTGCGGGTCCTCCGACAGCGATGCCTGGGCTCCGTCCGGCAGCAGCCCCCAGTCCGCCAGCGCGGTGGCGATGACCTGCATCGCCGCTCGGTGTGGAGCCAGGAACGAGGCTCCCGGGCGGACCGCGTCGATGCCGGCCTGTTGCGCGCGCAGAACCACGTCGTATACCTGGCGCTGCAGGTCCGTGAATCGGCCGGTGATCGGCAGCGTGCGGGTGACGTCGGCGGTGTAGAGCGATCTGCCCTCCACGCCCATGTCCAGCAGGGCCAGATCACCGGCGCGCACCGGTCCGTCGTCGCGCACCCAGTGCAGGGTGGTCGCATGGTGTCCGCAGGCGACGATGGAGCCGTAGCCGACGTCGTTGCCGTCGACCCGGGCACGCCGCCAGAAGGTGCCCTCCAACCAGCGTTCCCCGTTGGGCAGCTCCATCGCGCGGCCGATTTCCCCCACGCACTCGGTGAAGCCTCGCGCCGTCGCCGCGACCGCCTCGTCCAACCGGGCGATCTCGAAGTCGTCCTTGACCAGCCGGAGCTCGGAAAGGGCCTGCGCGAGGACCACATCGCGGTCGTCGCCCGATCTGTCGTCCGACCACCGCAGCACCGAGCGGTCGACCAGCGGATCGATTCCCCGCAGCGTCCTGGTGTTTCCCGGGGCCAGCCGGGCCAGCGCGCCCGGCAGATCGGTCAGCGGCCGGCACTCGATCTCCAGGGCCGCGGCTGTCTCGCGAACCCCCGGCCGGGGACCGACCCAGAGTTCCCCGTATCGGCGGTCGGTGTAGAACGCCGAGCTGGACCGGTCCGAGCGGCCGGCGAGATACAGCGTGGCATCGTGCTCACCGGCCGCGTTGGGTAGCAGAACCAGCACCGCATCGGGTTCATGACAGCCTGTCAACCAGAAGAAGTCACTTCCCGGACGGAACGGAAAATCCGTGTCGTTTGCCCGTACCCGCAGGCCGCCGCTGGGCACCACGAGGGCATCGGTCGGGAACCGTGAGCCCAACAAGGCGCGGCGTTTCGCGGTGTAGGGTGCACAGTCATCGCGGGATGGCGCAGCGTCGTCAATGGGCGCCCAGCCGGTTGCCATAAACCGCCGGAACGCCGCGTGCGGTTCCTCATCGTGGTTGGCCTGGCCGGGTTCGCGGCCGGAAGACGCCGTCGGTTCGACCGTCGACTCGCCGGCCCCGGCGGCCGCCGGCGCCGAATCCGACTCCGCGCCGGTGGAATCCGTCGCCACCCCGGGTACATCGGTGCGGGGGCGGACAACGTCCGCTTCGTCGGCTGTGATGACGTTCTGGTCACGCTCCGCCGGGGCTCCCTCGGGTACCCCCGTGCCGGCCGTTGGAGGTGTGCTTTGGTGGGACTGGGCACTCATACCGTTAACGGTAGGCCGGGTCGAGCGCCGGTGGGTAGTGCTGAACCGGTCCATCGTCCATCGGGACCGCGGTGGACATCTCGCCGCGATCGGAGCCGGATTTTCGGTACGCCGATCGTCCGGATGAAGTGAGATCCGGATGGCGCCCGAGCCGATCCGCCGCTCGGCGATCGGGTACTCACGCATGCCGTCATCCGATCGGCGTGGTCGAGGGAGCATGCCGGCCGTGCCCGGCGGCATCGGTGGGTTACCCAAGGGCTGGCCTTCCCACTTCGAACGGGTTAACGCGAGCAAGCAACCGGTTGTGCGAGATCCGCCCAATGTGCCGTTACGTAACTTTCTGTCGCTGTCCGTTGACGGGGGTGCCGGACCCCGGGTAAGGGCCCGGGGCGGTGTGTCCGAGGGAGGATCGGTCCGGGTGCGGACGTCGTCGGTCCCCGCCAATCCTGGTCCGATATCCACGCGTTCATCCGCCTGCCGGGGCAGGCTCGGGCGGCCCCCGCCGAGCCCCGACATCCGAGTCGACGAGGGTGACGCCACGAGGGTGCTGTCAGTGACCTCACATCCGGGCGAGGTCAGCATTGTCGGCCCGATCGTCGACACAGGCCCGCAATTGCGGTTCGACGGCCTCGCCCATGGATTTGCGAGTCGGCACCGCACGCCGAGCGTTCGTCGGACTCGTCCCGCCGTCGTCGGACCGGGCTCGTCGGACTGGGCTCGTCGGATCGGGCGCGTCGGACCGCGGTCGTCGGACTCGCGGTAGCCGGCATGGCCGGTCGCCCATCCGACAGCGGCCGAGGACGGCGAGGGTGCACCACAGCACGGGATCGGTGAGAGGCTGTCCCGGAGTGTTCCGTTCGTCGGCTCGCGGCCTGCCGCCGCGATCGACGGCACCGCGTCGATCGCGGGCCGGCCGGCGCCGGCGGCCCGGTGGTTCGGCGGCCGCCGGCTCGGTGTGAACGGCGGGCTCGGCGAGGTCGGCCCGCTCGGCGTCCTGCCCCCGCCGGGCGCATCGCCGGGCTGTCGGATGCGGACGGCGGTCGCGTCGGCGGGCGTGAGGCGCGCGACACTGGCGGGGCGGCCCGCCTGGAACGGATGCCCGGAACACCGACGGTGTCACCGGCGCGGGAGATCTGCTCCCGGTGCATGAGGGAGGGGGAGGCGGCCATGACCTGGCCTCCGGATCGGCCGGAACGGCACGGGCCGCCCGAGGAACGCCGCGGGGGAGAGGATGACGGCCGGCGACGCGATGTCCCTCGACGCGATGTCCCTCGACGCGATGCCCCCCGGCCCGCGTCCGAGGAGAACTGGCCCGCGGGGCAGTGGCCGCGCCGCGACGCCGGGTCGCCTCCACCCGCGGTGGATCGTCCGGCTCGTCCGCGGGCCCAGCCCGGCGCGGGCGGCGGCTCCCGCGATCCCTACGGCGATCCGTACGGCGATCCCGGAGCGGGACGTGATCCCTACACCGAGCGTGATCCTCGGGCCGGCCGCGCAGCGCCGCACGCCGGCCGTCGGGTTGCCGCGCCGCCCGGCCCCACCCGGCCGGACCTGCCCGAGACCGGCGAACCCGGGCCGCGCCGCAGCTCGATCCGCCGCGGCGTCACGGCGGTCGCGGCGGTGCTGGCGGCGGTCGTGCTCGTGCTGGCCACCAGCGGCTGGGCCGTGTTGCGACACTACGACGGCAGGGTCCGACACACCCCCCTGACCTTCTCCGCCGGCGTGGACCGGCCGGCGTCGGCCGCCGGCGGGACGCAGAACATCCTGCTGGTCGGATCCGACACCCGGGCGGGGACCAACGGCGAGTTCGGGGTGGCCGAGGGGCAGCGGTCGGACACCACGATCCTCGCCCACCTCGACGGCAACGGGTCGACGACCCTGATCTCCTTCCCGCGTGACCTGTGGGTGCGGATCCCGGCCTACACCGATGCGCGGGGCACCCAGCATGCGGCTCAGCGCTCCAAGCTGAACTCGGCCTTCTCCTACGGGGGCCCGTCCCTGCTGGTCGCGACCATCGAGGGTCTCACCGGGATCCGCGTCGACCACTACGTCCAGATCGACTTCGTCGGCTTCCAGGGGATGACCGACGCGCTCGGCGGAGTCACCGTCTGCATCAGGGAGCTGCCGGCCGAGCTGAAGGCGCGCGGCTTCGACAACCTGCACGACCACTACTCGGGGTTCTCCGGCCAGGTGGGGGAGAACCGGCTCACCGGCGCGCAGGCCCTCGCCTTCGTCCGCCAGCGCTACGGTCTGCCGGAGAGCGACATCGACCGGATCCGCCGCCAGCAGCAGTTCCTGGGGGTCGTCTTCCAACGGATCGCCTCGACCGACACGCTGCTCAATCCAGCGAAGCTGATCAATGTGGTCGACGCCGCGACTTCCGCGATCACCCTCGACGACGGCACCTCACTGGCCGATCTGCGCCTGCTGGCGGTCCGCATGCAGTCCGTCGGCTCCGGGGGGGTTGCGTTCGCCACGGTGCCGGCCGCGGCCGGTCAACGTGCCGGGCAGAGCGTGCTGGTGCCCGATCCCGACCAGCTCGGTGCCTTTCTGAAGCCCTTCGGTGGTCGCGCCGCCACGGCGAGCCCGGCGGGCGCGTTGCCTGCCGGTCCGGCCACCACTAGGGCCGTCGCGGTGTCCTGGTCCCGCCCGGCGGCCGTGGCCGCGGGCGACGGCGCCCCGGCCGGCGCACAGCCGACTGCGGCCGCCGCCCCGGCGGGCGTCTCCTGCACCTACTGAGCAGCCCCTGGCCACAGCGCGGTCGTCGGCGCGGTGGGGATGTCGTCGACGGCGCAACGGTCGAACGAGACGCCGCCGGGGCCGGGCGGATCGGCCTGCCCGTCGACCGAGTACGGACCGTCGCCGGGGGGCGAGCCGCCGGTGGACTGACCGCCGCCCGACTGAGCGTCAGCGTGCTGACCATCGGCGGGCTGAGCGTCGGCAGCGGGTGGGCTGGCGGGGGGAGGCGGGGTGTCGTCGGTGGCGGGGCCGCCGTCCCGCCTCTTCCGCCGCTGCGAGGACTGCTCGTCCAGCGCCGCGTTGAGTTCGGCGCCCAGCAGTACCGCCAGCGCGGTGATGTAGAAGAACAGCAGCGCGGCCACGGGTGCACCCAGCGAGCCGTAGACCAGCTCGTGGCTGAACACGATCTCCAGGTACAGCCGCAGCACGTCGCTGCCGACCAGCCAGCACACCAGCGCCAGGGTCGCCCCCGGAAGCGCCCGCCACCAGGGCCTGCGCACTGGCAGGGAGAGGTGGTAAAGCGAGGTCAGCATCGTGAGCGCGACCAGCCCGACGACCGGCCAGAACAGCAGGGTCAGCAGATGGTCGACCGACGGGTGCTGGTCGGCGTCGAGAATGCGGGAGATCAGCCCGGGTCCGAGGATCAGCGCCGGCAGGATGATCACGCCGCTGGTGACCTGCGCGAGGAAAAGCCCCAGCGCCACCAGTCGGCTACGCACCGCAGAACGCCGGTCACGTTGGCCGTAGGCGATGGTGATGGTGTTGACGAAGGTCGCCATCGCCGTCGAACCGGTCCACAGCGACAGCACGAAGCCGATGGAGATCACATCCGGCCGGCCGCGGGAGAGGATCTCGTCCACGGTGGGCCGGACCGCGTCGTCGACCACCGACTCGGTCAGCAGGTCACCGGCTCCGCGCAGGATGCTGTCCCGGATGCTGCTGAGCGCGTCCCCGCCGATGGCGTCGGCGACGTAGCCGAGCGCGCCGAGCAGGGACAGCAGCAACGGGGGCAGGGACAGCAACTGCCAGAATCCTGCCTCCGCCGCCAGGCCCAGCACCCGGTGGCGCCAGGCGTTGGCGAGCGTCGTGCGCGCCAGCCGCAACGGCCCCCGGGGGACCCGGCGCTGCTGGCGGTCAAGACGACGGAACATCGCGCTGCGCCGCACCTTCGCCTGGGCCACCGTGCGGCGCTCCCGGGCGTGGGCGACCAGTTCCGGATTGGCCTCGAGGACGGCCCGGCGCAGCAGCACCGACCAGCGGCCCCGCACCGGGCTGGGAGCCACGGGGGTGGACGCCTCCTTCCCCATGGCGGACACGGCCCCACCGTATGGCCTGGTGGAGAGCAGGGAGGTCAACGGCGCCCACGCGGTGTCGGGGTAGATCCCCCGATCGGGGGAACGGAAGGGAAAACGCGTGGCCCGAGGTCACCGTGTCCACTCCCCGTGACGCCGAGGAGCAGCGAAAGGGGCACGCCACGTGGTCGTGGCATGCCCCTTTGATACCTGAGCGTCGGGCTCAGGACACGCTGAGCTTGTCGGTCTCGTCGTGGTATTCGACGGCCATCTCACGCAGCTTGGAGTCGTGCGACTTCGCGTGATGCCGGCAGAAAAGGAGATCCCCGCCGCCAGGCAGCACCACCCGCACGTATGCCTGGGCACCGCACCGGTCGCAACGATCGAGGTTGGTCAGCGTCGGCTTCGTGGTAGTCCCTGTCACATCTACTCCAACTGTGTTAGGCGGTCAGACGTTCCTGCTGACCATGTGACGGTTTACTCACAGCCGGCTCTCGTGGCGTCATTGCATCCAGAGCGGCGTGGTGTCCGCGGAGCTTCGGATCCGCGGACGGTTGCTCGCCCCCGGCGAGCTGCGGCCTGATCAGGGCCGTCGGGCGCCGAAGACGATGTCGTCCCATGCTGGCACTGACTTGCGTCCGCGTCGACCGCCTGCGGGACGTTCCCCCCCACGGGTGCCGTTATTCTGGCGGCCTCGTGACGCAGCGGGTGCACCCGACTTCTCTGTGGTCGACTCGTCGACACCCTCTGTCGTCGATTCCTCCGGATCGGTGGAAGTCGGCTCGTCCGAGGCTGCCGGCGCCGATGCGCCTCGACGTTGCCTCACGGCCGCGCCGGGGGCCCCTTCCGCGACGCTCGGGCCCGACGGTGGGCTCACCGCGGGTGTCCGGGCGGACTCCTCGGTGGGGGTGGTGGAGGCGCCGCCGCCCGCGGATGGCGCTGCGGCGACGGCATCGTCGGCCTGGCGCGGACGCCGGCCCGCAGGGGTGACGACCGGCCCAGCCGGACCGGTGGGGGACTCGGCGGCGGCGCTCGGGCCGGACACCGCGGCGGATCCGGCTGGCGATGTGGCGGAAGTCACGGCCGGTGTGCCGGCCTGGGCGACGGCGGCTCGGGAGGTTCCTCCCGTTCGCGCGGATCCGGCCGCACCCGGGGCCGAGGCGGCCGGTCGGGACCGGGCGGCCGGCGCGGCGCGACCGGGGGCGGCTGCCGGCGGCGCGCTGCCGGCCCTGGTACCGCCCGGCTCGGGTGCGACCCGGCGGCCGGTCCCTCGGGAGAGGGAGCCGACCCGGGTCGCCGCCGTGCGCCGCGGTGTCTGCGGCTCGGGGCGGCGCGCACCAGCCTCCTCCGCGGGCAGGGAAGGATCAGGAGCCTCGCCGGCCGCCTCGCCCCCCACCGGGGCGGCCCAGGACTCGGCTGGCCGCGTGCTGGCGCCCAGAGCCGGCCCGTCGGCCGACCGGCCGGCCGCCGCGCCGGCCGGGTCCGGCTCGGGCCGGGTGATGGCGGTGTAGTCAGCGGTGTAGTCGGCGGGCGGGTCGTCGTGGCCGGCGGCCGGGCCCGGCTCCGGCACAGCGCGGAAGGTCTCGGCCCGGGCAGGCTCGTCCCAGTGCTCCCGGGGCGCCGGCTGCCAGCGACCGTCGCCGCGTGGCGACGGGTGCCGCATGGTGGCGGCGGCCGGCGGCACGGCCGCGGGGCGCTGCGGGGTCGTCCCGCCGCCACCTGACGGACGATCCTCGGCGGGGTAGGCGGCCGCCGGGACGGCGGGAAAGGCGGTGGGCTGGACATGGGGCCGGACCACGGGCTCCTGCGGCACCGCCGGGAGCGGGGCGGCGGCGACCGCCGGCTGCGCCGGCGTGGCGGGCAGACCCTGGTCGGAGACGAGTGTCAGCGCCGGACCGGCGGCCCGCAGCACGGGCGGCGCGGGCGGCGGCGGGGGGGCCTGCTCGGTGCTTTCCGGGGCGACCAGCGCCCGGGCGGCGTCGTCGTGGGGGCGCACCCGGCGCACGACCGGATCCCACGTCCAGCGGGCGCAGCGGCTGTCCGAGGTGAGCTGGACGAGCCAGATCCCGTCGACGCGGCGCCAGGCGTCCCACTGGGCGGCGGCGGGATTGTCCTGGGCGACGATCAGCCGGGCGTCGACGACCTCGCCGAGCGGCCGTCCGGGCACCCCACCGGGGTCCTTGGGCAGCAGCGCAGCCCGGGCCTCCTGCACGACGCGCGCACGCTCGGCCAGCACCGGACCCTCGTAACGCTCCACGCGCTCCACGGGTATGCCGGCCGCTCTGGCGACCTCCGCAGCGGTCTCCCCGGCGCGCAGCCGGGCCTGGATCTCCCGCGGGGTCAGCGCGCTTTCGGTGCGCACCTCGCTGCGGCGCATTCCGCGCAGGGCAGCACGGAGCCGGTCGTCCACCGGCACGCGGAACTGCTCGCCGTCGGTCCTGCCGCCTGCGTCCGCGAGCACGAGGTAGCCGCCGTCCTCGCTGAGTGCGACCGCCCTCAGCTCACGCATGGCGCCTCCTGTTCACTCGAAGCCGTACCCTGCCCGGGTCGGCACGCCGCGGCGCACATCGCGCCGGTCGGCCGACGAGCCCGCGGGCAGATCGGCATGACGCACCCGAACCCGCCTTAGGCCTGTGCGTCCCGGTAGGTGACAGCCTGCCATCGATGCGGCCGGCTGGCGGGCTGGCGGCGGACGACACGCACAGTCTGACCGAGTCGGGCCTGTCCGTCCGGGCCGGGAGCCGGCCGGATGATCCTACGGTCGCCGGCCGCCGGGCGGCCGGGTCGCCGGTCCCCGCCGCCGCGCCGGGCGGGCCGAGGGTCGCGGGCGGCTCTGATCGGCCAGGCCGGACAGCGCGGCACCGACGATGCCCGCCTCGTTCTGGAGCTGCGCCGGCACCACCCGGGTGCGCAGCTCGAGCTGGTCGAGAAACCTGTCGGCCTTCTTGCTGACCCCGCCGCCGATGATGATCAGATCGGGCCAGAGCAGTGCCTCGAGCGTGTTGAGGTACCGGGTCACCCGCTTGGCCCACTTCTCCCACGACAGGTCCTCCCGCTCGCGGGCCGCGTCGGAGGCCTTCGTCTCCGCGTCGTGTCCGTGGATCTCCAGGTGCCCGAGCTCGGTGTTCGGAACGAGCTGCCCGTGCAGGAACAGGGCGGTTCCGATGCCGGTGCCGAACGTCGTCATGACGACCAGCCCGGCGGTGTCGCGGCCCGCCCCGAAGGCCATCTCCGCGATCCCGGCCGCGTCCGCGTCGTTCACCGTGGTGATGTCCGCCGCAGTGGCGGATCCGCCCGGCTGCGCCGGCACCGAGGTGGCGTCGGCGTCGGCGCGGCCGAGGGCGCCGGCGAGCACGCCGACGATGTCGGTGCCGATCCAGGACGGCGCGATGTTCGCCGCCGTCAGCGCCACGCCGTTCTTGACCACCGACGGCAGGGCGACACCCACCGGACCGGACCAGTCGAAGTGGCCGACGACCTCGGCGATGGTCGCCGCGACGGCGGCGGGCTCGGCGGGCTGCGGGGTCGGGATCCGAAACCGGGGCGCGGCCAGCGTGCCGTCCTCGACGTTGACCGGAGCGCCCTTGATCCCGCTCCCTCCGACGTCAACTCCGAAGACCTGCATTGCCCAGCCCCTCCCCGCGCCGAAAGTGCCCGCCTGTGGCGCCGGCGTCGCCGGCCCCGCGGTCGCGTGCGCGGACGGCGCCCCCCGCCGCACGCGCGCCCGGGTGGGCCGGTCCATCGACCGCCGAGTGCTAAGTCTCGCAGGCCCGCTGACCACGGGCGCCGCCCGCCCGCCCGCCAGCCCCTGCGGTGGTCGTCGGCGGACGCGACGCGACGTCCCCGGCCCGCCGCCCGGCGGCGTCCGTGGACGGTGCCGGGCGCGGTGCGGCCGGCCCGACCGGGTCTGCCCCGTCGGCATCACCGGTCGGTCCGCTCGGCAGTTCGCCTCATCCGAAGGGTCCGGTGGGTTCGGGCGCTTGGGCTCTATACGCTAGGCCGGTGAGTCTTGTCGACACCCATGGTCGCATTGCGACGGACCTGCGGGTGTCGCTGACCGACCGGTGCAACCTGCGGTGCGTCTACTGCATGCCTGCCGAGGGCCTGCCCTGGCTGGCGTCGGCGCGCCTGCTGACCGACGACGAGGTCGTTCGGCTGGTCGGCATCGCGGTGCGGCTGCTCGGCGTGACGGAGGTCCGCCTGACCGGCGGTGAGCCGACCCTGCGGCCGGGTCTCGCGGCGCTGGTGGCCCGGCTCGCCACCCTGCGCCCGCGGCCGGAGCTCTCGCTCACCACGAACGGGCTCTCGCTCGTCCGGCTGGCCGAGCCGTTGCGCGCGGCCGGCCTGGACCGGGTGAACGTCTCCCTGGACACCCTGGACCCGACCCGCTTCGCCCGGATCACCCGCCGCGACCGGCACGGCGACGTGCTCGCGGGGCTGCGCGCCGCCGCGGCGGCCGGCCTCGCCCCGGTCAAGGTCAACAGCGTCCTCGTCCGGGGCGTCAACGACGACGAGGCCGCCCGCCTGCTGCGCTGGTCGCTGGCCGGGGGCTACGAGCTGCGGTTCATCGAGCAGATGCCGCTCGACGCCCAGCACGGCTGGCAGCGCTCGACGATGGTCACCGCGGCGGAGATCCTCGCCGCCCTGCGCGCCGAGTTCACGCTGCGGCCCCTGCCGGGGCGCGGCAGCGCGCCCGCCGAGCTGTTCGAGGTCGACGGCGGCCCCGGCCGGGTCGGGGTGATCGGCTCCGTGTCCGCGCCCTTCTGCGCGGCCTGCGACCGGGTTCGGCTGACCGCCGACGGTCAGGTGCGCAACTGCCTGTTCGCGCGGGAGGAGAGCGATCTGCGCGCGGCCCTGCGCGCCGGTGCGGACGACGAGCGGCTCGCCGCGCTGTGGCGGGCCGCGGTGCGGGGGAAGAAGACCGGCCACGGGATCGGCGAGCACGGATTCCGGCAGCCGGACCGGCCCATGTCGGCGATCGGCGGATGACCGTCCCGCAGGCCGGCTGCAGCGCGCTCGTGCTCGCCGGCGGCGCCGCTCGCCGCCTCGGTGGCCGGGACAAACCGGGCGTCGTCGTCGGCGGCACCACGCTGCTCGATCGGGTGCTCGCCGCGGTCGCCGGCGGCACCGGCACCGAGCGCATCGTCGTCGTCGGCCCCCGCCGCGACCTCGCGGCGCCTCCCGAGGGCGGGGTGTGGTGGTGCCGGGAGGACCCGCCGGGCGGCGGCCCGGTCGCGGCGATCGCCGCGGGGCTGGTCGCGATCGCCACCCCGTTCGTCGCCGTCCTCGCGGCCGACCTGCCGTTCCTCACCGGTCGGGAGATCGAACTGCTGCGCCGCGGCGCCGAGGAGCCGGCGGCGCACGCCGCCGTGCTGGTCGACCCGGGCGGGCGGCGCCAGTACCTCGCCGCGGTCTGGCGCACCGCGAGGCTGCGTGCCGCGTTGCCCGCGGACCCGGTCGGGCGGCCGGTGCGCGGTCTGTTCGCCGACCAGGTGGTGATGTCCGTGCGCGCGGACGCACTCGCGTGCCTGGACTGTGACGCGCCCGCCGACGTGGCCCGTGCCCGGCGCTGGGCCGGCCGGGTCCGACCGGGCACGATGTGACGATGACCTCCGCCCACAGCCCGCGACCCGGACACGGCCAGCCGCCCGGGGAGGGCTCGCCGCGCGGTGCCGGCGGCGACGTCCTGGACCGATGGTTCGCGCAGGTCGGCGCCGAGCTCGGCCTGGAGCTGGCGGGCGTCGACGTGGCCGCGCTGCTCGACCTCACCCGGGACGTCGCCCACGGGGTCGCGCGCCCGGCGGCGCCGCTGACCGCGTTCCTGGTGGGCCTCGCGGCGGGCCGGGACGCCGCCGTCGGCGGCACCGACGCGGCGGCGGCGGTCCGGGCGGCGACGGCCGCCGTGCTCGGCCTGCTCGACCGGCGCGCGGCCGCAGCCGAGGCCGGGGCCGAGACCGCAGCCGAGACCGCAGCGGGGGCCGAGACCGCAGCCGGGGCCGAGACCGCTCAGCCCATCCGGCCGGGGCCCGCCTCGTCGAGGTAGCCGCGCATGTCGATCGCCATGGTGCGCACCGCGTCCTGGTCGGGCTCCTCGTACTGCTCGCCACCGCTCGTGGCCCGGGCGTAGCCGAAGGTCAGGCGGGGTAGCACCTGCGTCGGGGTGTCGAGGTCGTCGGGCCACTCGGGCTCGTCGCCGGTGAAGGCCGCCGGCCCGGAGGGCAGGTCGTCCGCGCCGGGCGCGGCCGTCACGACGGCCCAGTCGATCACGCCGAGGACGACGATCGTCGCCAGCGCGGGCACGGCCGCGATCGGTTTCCACGCCGTCAGCCCCACCAGCGCGAACACCACGACCACCGTCAGTCCCCCGACCAGGTGGCGTCGCGTGGGACGAAGCGCGGGAACCTTCCGGCCACGCCGATAGTGCGCCATACCGACAGTGTGCCCCACGGCCGCCGTGTCCTCATGCGGCCGGCGGGTCCCCCGTGGCCGTCGTGTCCCCATGTGGTCGGTTGGGAACCGCGGGGGGTTGCGTCGGCTCCGGCCGGGAGATCGACCGGCACGCTCGTCCGATGGGTGAGACCCGGTGTGGGTGAGCAGGCGGCGCGGACCGCCTCCCGCGGATTCGGCCAGGGCCTTCCGGGTAATCCAACAGGGACCCGACCGGCCCGACGCGCGGTGATGCACGTCGTGCCCGGGGCGACCTGCGGGCCGACGACCGGGCCGGCACGGGACGGTGATTCTGGCCGCCCGAAGGACCGGCCCCGCGGCGTCGGACCGGCCCTCGGGGGCCCTTCATGGGCAGGTGGCGCGCCTGCACGGGACGGTGGCGTCGCCGGTCGACGCCCGACAGCGGAGGGTATGGAGCCTCACCCTTTTTGGTGAAGGTTGTGCACGTCGGGCGGCTTCTGGGCCACACTTTTCGGAGAAAGCGTTATGGACCCATGGCCCGGCGCCGCACCATGCGTTCGACCTTGCGAGGCGGGAGGTTTGCCGTGGCGGCTCGACGTCGGACGACCTGTCCGCGCCGAAAGTCCCTTCCAGGCACCCTGCTACTGCTCACGGTAGCGACGGCGGTGCTTTTGGTCGGCGGCTGCGGCTCGCCGAGTTACGAATATGTGACGAACAAGAAGGACGGCGCGTTCCTGAAGGTTCCGAACGGGTGGAATCACCAGGAGATGCCCGGCCCCGCCCTGTTCGGTATCGATGCCCGCAACGTCAGTCCCGAGATGCTGCAGGGGCTGATGTCACGGGAATGGGTCGTGGGCATCGACGCGGCCCGGCGATTCGACGCCTCGCGCCTGCTCGTCCCGGACGCCACCCTGCCCAAGGGGTTCGCGCAGGTTCGCCACCTGCTGCCGGAGGAGGCGAACGCGGTGTCGACCAACGACCTGCGCAACTTCGTCCTGTCGGTGGACGACGCGGTGGCCGCCCAGGAGAAGGCCGTGCGCCAGGACCCCTACGGCGCCCGGCTGACGCCCGACTTCCTGCTGCTGGCGGATGAGGTCGTGCACAAGAAGGACGGCGTGCACGGGGTGCATCTCGTCTACCAGGTGCAGACCGACGCCGGCCTGGTCACCATCGACCAGACGAGTCTGCTCGACAACGGGCAGACGGTTCTCTATCAGCTCATCCTCGCGTGTTCGTCGCTGTGCTACGCGCAACACGCAGACCAGATCGGCGATGTGGCCAAGTCCTTCACGATCGAGCCGACGGACCGAGGGCAGTAGAGATGGGCGTGATGGACCACGCAGACGGGATCCGCGCAGACGGACCGGGCGGCCCCACGCCGCCCGGCGGGTCGGCGGCGTCGACCGCGGCGGCACAGCCGGAGACGACGGCCGAGGGCGACGGGAAGCCACGCCGCCGACCGCTCCCGCTGTGGGACCGGGTGAAGTTCCTGATCCTGCTCGGCGCCGTGTTCCTGTTCGTGGTGGCCGCGGACGTCTCCGGCGATCCGCTGATGACCTGGGCCGACGCGTTGCGGATCCAGGCCCGCAAGAGCGCCTGGGTGCTCGTCCTGTTCGGCCTCGAGGTGCTGCACCAGCTCCACATGCTCATCGCCGAGCGGTGGTCGGCGTACCACGTGTTCTGGACCGACCGGGTCTTCGGCCGGGCGGAACGCCGGATGCTGCGGCTCAACGACTGGAACCGCTACCGGCTCAGCCGCGCGGCGAAGTGGATCGTGGCGCTCGCCCTCGCCCTGTTCGTCTACGCCCGGCTGTCCCACACCTCGGTCTTCGACGCCCTCGTCCAGGTGCCTGGCGACCTGTGGAAGGCCATCCCGTTCGTCCTGCAGATCGTCCTGCTGATGGTCCTGGTCGTCGGCCAGTTCGTCGTCATGTTCTGGTTCCTGTCCAAGGGCGGCGTCGACACCTACTTCCCGGAGGACATCACCACCCGCTTCGCCGACGTGTGGGGCCAGGACCACGTCGTCAGCCGGGTCCAGGAGAACGTCTTCTACCTGGAACGGCCCGAGGAGATCGAGAGCCGCGGCGGCCACGTGCCCGGGGGCATCCTGCTGTGGGGGCCGCCCGGCACCGGCAAGACGCTCATCGCGGAGGCGGTGGCCGGCGAGACCGGCAAGCCCTTCGTGTTCGTCGACCCGGGTGCCTTCTCGGCGATGTTCATCGGTGTGGGCATCCTCAAGGTCAAGTCGCTGTTCCGCAAGCTGCGCAAGCTCTCGCTGCGCTATGGCGGTGTGATCGTCTTCTTCGACGAGGCCGACACGCTGGGCAGCCGCGGCGCCCTGAACGGCGGCTTCGGTGGGATGGGTAACGGCGCCCGGTCATGGTTCGCCCGCCAGGGCTCCCCCGCCTCGGCCGCGCCGGGAGGCCTGGGTGGGCCGGGGGCGGCCGGCCGTCGCCCGGACGCGTTCGGCGCGCGCGACGGAGGCGTCGGCGACCTGTGTAACGGGCTGTCCTACCTCAGCTCCGCCGCCCGCTCGGAGATCACCCGGGAGGCCGCCCGCGAGCAGTTCGTGATGGGCGGCGGTGGCGGCGGGTTCGACGGCACCCTGCAGGCGCTGCTCACCGAGATGTCGGGGCTGAAGAAGCCGCGCGGGTTCCTCAACCGGGTGGTGCGCCGCACGCTCGGCATGCGTCCGAAGCCGCCGCCGAAGTACCGCATCCTGGTGATGATGGCGACGAACATGCCGCAGTCGCTGGACGAGGCGCTGCTGCGTCCCGGCCGCATCGACCGCCAGTACAAGGTCGGCTACCCGAGCAAGGAGGGCCGCATCCGCACCTTCGAGGGCTACCTCGCGAAGGTGCGCCACGAGCTCACCCCGGAGCAGATCGAGCGGCTGGCCATCATGAGCCCGGAGTCCACCGGCGCGACGATCAAGGACACCGTCAACGAGGCGCTGGTGCAGGCGGTCAAGGACGGTCGCGAGGTCATCACCTGGCAGGACATTCTCCGAGCCCGGGTGATCAAGGAGTACGGCCTCGCCGACGACCACGAGCACATCGACCGGGAACGGCACAGCATCGCCCTGCACGAGGCGTGCCACGCCGTCGTCGCCTACCGGATGCAGCGCGGTCGCGTGATCGACCTGGCCACCATCGAGCGGCGCGGCGGGGTCGGCGGCTTCGTGGCCCACGTCGCCGTCGAGGACCGGATGTTCATGTGGAAGTCCGAGATCGAGATCCAGGTGATGGTCTCGCTGGCGTCCCTCGCCGGGGAGCGGATGTTCTTCGAGGGGGACAACACCGTCGGGGTCGGCGGTGACCTGCGCAGTGCCACGCTGCTCGTCGCGAACTTCATCTCCTCGGCGGCGATGGGCGAGACCCTGGCCTCCCGGCTGTCCATGCTCGAACAGCAGATGGGCAACGCCTCCATCGACGCCGACCGGCCCTTCGGTGAGCAGGTCGAGGTCAAACTGCGCGAGCTCTACGAGCGGACCGAGGCGGTGCTGGGCGCGAACCGGCGGGAGATCCTCGCCCTGACCCACGCGCTGGAGACCCACAAGACGATCACCGGCGAGGATGTGGAAGCCATCATGGAGGGCCGCACGGGGCCCACCGTCGACGGCCGTCGTTACCACGAGCCGGACTTCCTCAACGTTGCCGAGCGCTACCACTCGGATGCCGTGCGGGCGCACCGCGGCCAGACCCGGGAGCTGCACAAGCTGCCCGAGCTCGGCCGCGTGGCGGCGAGCAGCTCCGTCGAGGCGCCGGGGCCGTCGTCCGCGGCGCCGGCGGTGGCCCCGCCGGTCCCACCCGCCGGCCGGCCGTCGGCCGCCGGTCAGGGCCAGGAGGGCCCCGGCGTCTAGGTCGAGCGTCTGGGTCGAGCGTCGTCTGGGCCGAGCGTCTGGGCCGAGTGTCTAGGTCGAGCGGCCGTCGAGGGGCAGGCGATCGCCTTCGCCCGTCCCGGGCTGGGGCTGGGCCTGGATGGCGGCGGCGCGTGGCGAGGCGGCGGGGCGCAGCGAGGCGAAGGCGAACGCGGCCGCGGCGAGGGCTGCGCCGGCGGCGAGCAGCAGGCCGGCACGCGGGCCGAAAGTCTGCGCGACCCAGCCCGCGATCGGGCCGCCGAACGGGGTCGTGCCGAGGAACGCCACCGACCACAGCGCGATCACCCGCCCTCGCATGGCCGGGTCGGCGGAGAGCTGCACGGTCGCGTTCCCCGTCGAGATGAACGCGACGCTCGTCCCGCCCACCAGCACGAGCGCGGCCAGCTCCAGCTCGATGGAGGGCGCGGCGGCGGCGAGAAGGAAGGCGAGACCGAAGGCTGCGGCGATCATTCCCAACGGCCGGACGCCGATGCGGCGGCGACGGGCGACCAGCAGCCCGCCGACGACCGCGCCGGCCCCCATGGCGGAGGTCATCAGGCTGTAGGTCGCCGCGTTGCCGCCGAACGTCTCCCGCGCCACCAGCGGCAGCACGACCTGGAACTCGTACGACAGCGCGCCGATGACCAGCATCATGATCAGCGGAATCCGCAGTGCCGGGGTGCGTCGGACGTAGGCGAAACCGGCCCGTAGCTGCCCCGGTGCCCGCTGCACCGGCGGCCGTTCGTGCAGCGCCGAGGTGTCCATCCGGTGCAGGGCGACCAGCACCGCACCGAACGACGCCGCATTGAACAGGAAGCACCCGGCCGTGCCGACGGCCAGGATGACCACGCCCGCGATGGCCGGTCCGACGATGCGGGCCGCGTTCACTGTCACCGAGTTCAGGGTGATCGCGTTCGGCAGGTGGTCGGAGCCGACCATCTCCTGCACGAAGGTCTGTCGGGCCGGATTGTCGACCGCGTTGCACAGGCCGATGAGCGCCGCGGCCACCGCGACCATCCACAGCCGGGCGGTGCCCGTGAGATCCAGGACGCCCAGGGCCAGCGCGGCGAGCCCGGAACCGACCTGGGTGAACATCAACAGGTGCCGCCGGTTGGTCCGGTCGGCGATCAGGCCGGCGTAGGGCCCGAAGAGCAGCACCGGCAGGAACTGCGCGGCCGTCACCAGGCCGAGGGCGGTCCCCGAGGCGCCCAGCGAGAGCACCAGCCAGCCCAGGGCGATGGTCTGCATCCAGGTCCCGCACAGCGAGACGACCTGGCCGGTGAGGAAGCGGCGGAAGTTCGGGATCCGCAGGGCGGCGAAGGTGCCGCCCTTCGATGAGGCCACCACGGCGGATCCGTCCGTGGCGGTGGTGTCGGGGTCCGGCCGGTCCGGCTCCGTCGCCGGGGGCCGGCCGGGACTGTCGACCTGCAGGGACATGCACACACCTCCAGGCTGACCAACGCCCGGCGGCAGATCGTTATTTCGCAACAGGTAAACGTCTCGCCCGATGGTGATGACCCGGTCGGTGACGGAGCTGAACCGGCGGTTGGCTTTCGGCGCGTCCCGATCTACTATGCGAACAGACGTTCGATTGATGTGCCGTGGGGTGGGCGGAGTTCCGCCGGAGTCCGGTGCGGTGCATCGGTGTGGGAGGGGTTGGTGATCGTGATCGATGTCGAGGCGTTGCTGGGCGGGGTCGTCGCCGTCGACGCGCGCGAGCTGCCCGATGTGGAGGTCGCCCTGCTGGTCGTCGACGTCCGCCGGCTGGTCGACGCCACCGACGCGCTGTGGATCCGGCTGCTGGCCGAGTTCGACCGGCGCGAGCTCTGGCGGCTCGACGGTGCGCGGTCGGCCGCGGCCTGGCTGCGGCGGGAATGCCGGCTGGTGCACCCCACGACGGCCACGGCACTGGCGGTCGCGCATGCCGTCGAGGCGCTGCCGGCCTCCGGCGCGGCCTTCCGCGCGGGCACCCTCAGTTTCGAGCACATGCGGGCGATCGCGCCCGCCGCCGCACCGCAGCGACGTGAGGTCGCGTTGCGGGCGGATCCGATCTTCGCCCGTGCCGCCCTGTGGATGAACCCGCGGCAGATGAGCAACGTCGTGCGCACCTGGATGCAGTTGGCGGACGGATGAGCGTCACGATCGGGCGGCGCGGCGGCCGGGGGAGGCGGTCGGCGTCGGAACGATCTGCGGCTCGGGCCCCGGGTCAGGGGGGTCCGAGGGCACTGGGAGACGGGGCGCGGTGGCCCCGGTGGCCGCTACAGGGGGATGTTGCCGTGGACGTTCTTGTCGGCGCGGGCGTCGGCGAGCGCGCTGGCCAGCGCGGAGGCGACGGCGCCTCGGGTCGCGGCCGGGGTGACGACGGCGTCGATCACGCCCAGCTCGACGGCCCGGTCGATGCCGCCGACGGTGCGGATGTGCTCCTCGGTGAGCTCCGCCAGCACGTCCGGCCGGCGCTGGGCCGGCACCTCGGCCAGCTTGCGCCGGTGCAGGATGCCGACGGCGGCCTCGGCGCCCATGACGGCGACCTGCGCCGTCGGCCACGCGAACACGGCCGTCGCCCCGAGCGAGCTGGCGTTCATCGCGATGTACGCGCCGCCGTAGGCCTTGCGCGTCACGACGGTGACCCGCGGCACGGTGCACTCGGCAAAGGCGTAGAGCAGCTTCGCCCCCCGGCGGACGACACCCTCCCACTCCTGTCCGACGCCCGGCAGGTAGCCGGGCACGTCGACCAGGACGACCAGCGGCACGCCGAACGAGTCGCACATGCGCACGAAGCGCGCCGCCTTCTCGGCGGAGGTGGCGTCGAGGCAGCCACCGCGGCGCAGCGGGTTGTTCGCGACCACCCCGACAGTGCGGCCACCGAGCCGGCCGAGCGAGGTCACGATGTTCGGGGCCCACTTCGGGTGCAGCTCGATGCCTTCGCCGTCCAGCACGGCGTTCACCAGCGGCCGCACGTCGTAGGCCCGGCGCGGGTTCTCGGGCAGCAGCTCGGCGAGCTCGCGCCCGGCGACCTGGCCGATGTCACGCTGGTCGGCGAGCAGGACCGCGAGCGCGCGGGTCCGCTCGATCGCCTCGTCCTCGGAGTCGCAGGTCACGTGCACGACCCCGCTGCGCTTGGAGTGCACCTCGGGGCCGCCGAGGCTGGTGGCGGTGCACTCCTCGCCCGTCACCGACCGCACCACGTCCGGGCCGGTGACGAAGACCTTCGCCTCGGGCCCCATGATGACGATGTCGGTCAGCGCGGGGCCGTAGGCGGCGCCGCCCGCCGCCGCGCCGAGCACCAGCGAGAGCTGCGGGACGCGGCCGGAGGCCCGGACGGTCGCGGCGAAGATCCGTCCGACGCCGTCGAGCGAGGCGACACCCTCCTGGAGCCGGGCGCCACCGGAGTGCCAGATGCCGACGACCGGGCAGCCCAGTCGGACGGCGGACTCGATGGCGTGGACGATCCGGGCGCAGCCGTCGCGCCCCATCGCCCCACCCTGTACGGTCGGGTCGGTGGCGAATGCGACGACTTCGTTCCCGTCGACGAGGCCCTGGCCGGCGACGACCCCGGATGTGTCGCCGGCTGCGAACAGGGACACCGTGTCGGCGTCGAAGAACCGGGCAAGCCGGGCCTCGGGTGTGCGTGGGTCAACTCGGTCGATCGTGGACAGACTCACCGTGCGTCTCCTTGCCTGAACGGCGCCGGACCGGTTCATCGGCCGACGCGCGACCACCTGGGGTACGCGCCGGTACCCGCGACACACTCGGTCCGGCGACCATGGGCGCCCGCCGCACCGGCGGGCGGTGCCGTGGCAGCGGTGGGGCGGCCGGCGTCACGGCGACATGTAGGTGACTGCGATGGGCGGATCTGGTGCGGTGCTCAGCGGTGGAACGGGGGTGGTGCTGAGCCGTGCGGGCACCCGCTCGGTGCCCTGTCGCTGCGGCCGGCGGATCCGGATCCGCGCCCGGCTGGGCGCGGCGTGCGGTTCCGCCGGCGTGCCGACGGTGCCGGCCGGGCCGGCCGGAATTCCGGCCGATGCGGGGCGGCATGGGCCGTCCCCGCGGCGGGGCCGTCAGACCGTGAAGGCCAGGCAGACGTCGTGGCCGCCGAAGCCGAACGAGTTCGACAGGGCCGCACCCGTGCCGATCTTGCGGTTGTCGATGCTCACCACGTCGAGCGCGATCTCGTCGTCGAGGGCGTCGAGGTTGCGGGTCGCCGGGACGATCCGCTCGCGCAGGGCCAGGATGCTGGCCACCGCCTCCACCGCGCCGGCCGCCCCGAGCAGGTGACCGGTCATCGACTTGGTCGCCGTCACCGCGACCGCGTCGATGTGGTCGCCCAGGGCGGAGCGCAGGGCCACCGCCTCGGCCACGTCACCGGCCGGGGTCGACGTGGCGTGCGCGTTGATGTGGACGATGTCGGTGGGCTCCAGCGACGCCGAGCGCAACGCGGCACGAACGGCCCGCGCGGCGCCGGCACCGGTGGGATCCGGCGCGGCGATGTGGTAGGCGTCCGAGCTGATCCCGGCGCCCGCCAGCGTGCCGTGGACCCGCGCGCCGCGGGCGGCCGCGTGCTCTGCGGCCTCGAGGACCAGGATCGCCGCGCCCTCGCCAAGCACGAAGCCGTCCCGCGCCTTGTCGAACGGGCGGGACGCCGTCTCCGGCGTGTCGTTGCGGCGGGACAGGGCCTGCATCTGCGCGAAGCCGGCTATCGGCAGGGCCGCGATCGCGGCCTCGGTCCCGCCGGCGATGACGACGTCCGCCCGGCCGGCCCGGATGATGTCCAGCCCGAGGGCGATGGCCTCCGAGCCGGACGCGCAGGCGCTGACCGGGGCGTGCACGCCCGCCTTTGCCTTGAACTCCAGGCCGACGGTGCTCGCCGGTCCGTTGGGCATGAGCATGGGCACCACGTGCGGCGAGACCCGCCGGGCACCCTTCTCCCGCAGCACGTCGTGCTGGGTGAGCAGCGTGATCACGCCGCCGATCCCCGAGGCCACGCAGGCCGCGAGGCGCTCGTGGTCGACGTCGGGCGAGCCCGCGTCAGCCCACGCCTCGCGGGCGGCGACCAGTGCCATCTGCTGGCTGCGGTCGAGGGTGCGTGCCTCGACCCGACCCAGCGGGAGCTCCGCCGCGAGCGGCGCGCCGATCTGGACCGGAAGGTTCTCGATCCATTCCTCGGTGAGCCGCCGGGCGCCGGAGCGGCCCGCGAGCAGACCCTCCCACGTCGAGGCGACATCGCCACCGAGGGGAGTGGTTGCCCCGAGGCCGGTGACGACGACCTGCCTTGGGGTTGTGGTCACGCCGCCACACCAGCCCGCTGGATGTACGAGACCGCGTCGCCGACGGTCTTGAGGGACTTCACGTCGTCGTCCGGGATCTTCACGGAGAACTTCTCCTCCGCGGCGACGACCACCTCGACCATGGACAGCGAGTCCACGTCCAGGTCGTCGATGAAGGTCTTCTCGGGGGTGACGTCGGCGGGGTCGACACCGGCGACCTCTTCGAGGATGACGGCGAGGCCGGCGAGAATGTCCTGGGACACGGTGGTTCCTCCTGTGAGAGCTGGGCTGGTGGCGGCGCTGGCTGCGCGCGATCAGGCGATCGTCGCGGGCAGGCGCCAGGATGCTGGTACCTGGGACAGGGGTGCGGCGGGCCTGGTCATCGGGCCGCCGGGGGCACGGCGCGGCGCGCGGGTGTCCGCGCCGCGAGGTCGAACAGGGTCACGGGCATCGCACGACCTGCCCGCAGTAGGTCAGGCCGGCGCCGAAACCGAACAGCAGCACCGGGTCGCCCCGGCGGATCTCGCCGGTGTCGAGCAGGCGGGCGAGCCCCAGCGGAATGCTCGCGGCGGAGGTGTTGCCCGAGTCGACGACGTCGCGGGCGACGGCGGCGTTCGTGGCGCCGATGCCCGTCGCGAGTGCCTCGACGATCCGCAGGTTGGCCTGATGCGGAACGATACCCGCGAGCTCGTCGGGCGCCACGCCGGCCCGTTCGCAGATCTGCCGCACGGTCGGCACCAGGGAGATCGCCCAGCGGAAGACCGCCTGGCCCTCCATGCGGAACATGTTGTCCCCGTAGCCGGGGACGCGAATCACCTCCGGTCGGGAGCCGTCATGGCCCCAGACCGCCGGGCCGATCTCGTCGGTCTCGGCCGTGCCGATCACGGTCGCCCCGGCACCGTCGGCGAGCAGGATGCAGGTGCTGCGGTCATCCCAGTCGGTGTAGTCCGACAGTCGCTCGGTGGCAACCACGAGGACGTGGCGCACACTGCCGGCGCGCACCATGTCGGCGGCCGTCGACACCGCGTAGCTGAACCCGGCGCAGGCACCGTTGATGTCGAAGGCGCCGGCGTTGCCGGCCCCGATGCGGTGGGCGATCTGCGGCCCGGCGCCGGGAATCTGCGAAGGCGAGGTACAGGTCGCGCCGATGACGAGGTCGATGGTGTCGGCCGTCAGGCCGGCGGCCGCGAGCGCCTTCTCCGCGGCGGCCGCGCCCATGGCGACGGTCGTCTCCTCCTCGTCGGCGACCCGCCGGGTGGCGATGCCCGTGCGGCTCTGGATCCACGCGTCCGAGGTGTCCACCCGCTGGGCGATCTCGTCGTTGGTGACGAGCCGCGTCGGGCGGTAGACGCCGAGCCCGAGCATCCGGGCTCCGCTCACGGCGCTCACGCCCGCACCCCGACGAGGGCCGCGTCGTCCGTCGCCAGGTCCGGCGGCGTCCGCGGCGCTGGGCTCGCCGGCGCCTGGCTGAGGTGGTCGGTGCCGACGTGCTCGGCGATCAGCTCCCGCGCGGCGGGCAGGTCGTCGGGGCTCTTCACGGCGAGGATCTTCACGCCGGGCAGTTCGCGACGCGCGATGCCGGCCAGGGTGCCGGCCGGCGGCAGTTCGATGACCGCGGTGACGCCGAGCCCCCGCAGCGTCGCCAGGCACAGGTCCCACCGGACCGGCGCGGCAACCTGGGCGACGAGTCGGGAGAGGAGATCGGCCGGGTCCGTGACGACCGTACCGTCGGCGTTGGACAGGGTCGCCACCCGGGCCGCGGCCGGCCGGATGCCGCCGGCGACGGCGCCGAGCGCGTCGCGCGCCGAGGACATGTGGTGAGTGTGGAAGGCGCCGGCGACGGACAGCGGGCGCAGCCGGACGCCCGCGGGCGGTTCCGCCGCGAGCCGGGCGAGGTCCTCCGTCGTGCCGGCGGCGACGATCTGGCCGGCGCCATTGCGGTTCGCCGCGGTCAGGCCGAGCTCGGCCAGCCGGGCGGTCACGGCCTCAGGCTCCCCGCCGAGCAGCGCCGTCATCCCGGTCTCGGTCCGCGCGGCCGCCTCGGCCATCGCGCGGCCGCGCAGGGCCACGAGGACCAGGGCCTCCTCCGCAGAGAGGATGCCGGTGAGGGCCGCGGCGGTGATCTCCCCGACGCTGTGGCCTGCCAGGACGAGCGAGGTGGTGCCGACCGGGGCGGCGACCGGCAGGCCGAGCTGCTCGGCGGCGACGAGACCGCTGGCGACGATGAGCGGCTGGGCGATCGCCGTGTCCCGGATCGTCTCGGCAGGCGCCTCGCACCCGACCTCCAGCAGATCGATGCCAGCCGCGGCCGACCACCAGCGCAGCCTTTCCTCCGCCCCGGGGAGACCGCGCCAGGCGCGGAGCTGTCCGGGGGTCTGTGCACCCTGGCCGGGTGCGAGGATCGCGAGCACGTGTACTACCTAACCCTTCGGGAGGACTACTTGTCGCTGGCGGCCACTCACCGATGTCCCGACCGGGCGTTGTAGATGGCCTACAAACCGATCTGCCGTCACCGTGAATTCGTTCGTGCTGCGGGCATCGGGCCGGATTCGCGTGACAGGCCAGCAGAGTGGCCCGATGTGACCGTTCTCGCACTGGGGTGCGACGACTCCGGAGCGATGCGCCCGATCATGTTTTCCCTGTAGATAACGCACCGTCGAGGCGTCCCAGGACGAGCGCAACATGCAGGATGAAACGCTCCCGGTGATCCGCGGGGTCGAGTCCGCAGACCTCCGCGGCCTTTCGGAGCCGGTAACGGACAGTGTTGGTATGGAGGTAGAGGGCTCGGGCCGTGGCCTCCAGGGACGAACCGAAGTCGAGATACGCCCCGGCGGTTTCCAACAACGGCGTGCCCGCGTCGCGCAGCGGCAGGTAGACCTCCTCGACGAGCACCCGCCGGGCATCGGCGTCCCCGGCCAGCGCCAGCTCCGGCAGCAGCGCCCGGGCCTGGACCGGCCGGGGCGCGGCCGGCCAGGCGGCGACGACGTCGGTCGCGGCGAGCGCCCACCCGGGCGGCGCGCGGTGCGCCGGTCAGGTCGGCGACGACCGGGCCGACGACGACCGGCCCCGGACCGCAGGCGGGCAGCAGTGCCCGGGCCGCGTCGAGTGCGGTGTGCACCGTGGCGCCGGGCTGCCGGTCGGGAGCCTGGCCGCCCGGCGCGCCGGCGCCGGAGGGGCCGCCGGCGGTCGCGGTGTCCCCGGCCGCGGTGGCGGCCGCCAGCCCGTCGGTTCGACCGATGTCGTCGGAGGTGGCGAAGTCGGAGGTGGCGAACCGGCCGCCGACCACCATCACCAGCCGGTTGTGATGGACCCCGGCAAGCACCTCCAGCTGGGCCGCCCGAGCCAGCCGGTGCACCTCGTCGACCACCGCCTCCGGCGCGTTGCCCTCGGCGCCGCCGACGATGACGGTCACGGCCGGCGGGTTGCGCCAGCCCACCGCCGCCGCCCGCGACGGCAGCGCCCGGTCCACCTCGCCACGCACCACGTGATCGACGACCAGCGCTTCCAGCCGGGCGTCCCAGGCGCCGCGCTCCTCGGCCGCGCGGGCGTAGACGACCGCACCGGCGAAGGCGATGTCGCGGGAGTAGCGCAGGACGTCGGCGAGCAGCCGCAGCTCGTCCTCGGGGCCGGCCAGGTTCGGCACCTCGGCCTCGATCGCCTCCACCGCGACCCGGACCAGATCGACCAGGCGACGGAAGGTCACCGCCCGCACGAGCTCGCGCGGGGCGACCCGGAAGACGTCCTCCGACAGCTCCCGGGCGTGCTCCGGTCGCCGACACCACTCGACGAACGAGGAGATGCCGGCCTGGACCACGAGCTGGATCCCGGCCCGATGGCTCGCCGACATGGCCGGAAACCAGGGCAGGACCTCGCTCATCCGCGCCGCGGCGCGGGAGGCGAGCATCCCGCTGGAGCGTTCGACCCGGCGGACCACGTCCTCGCTGGTGCCGCCGACGGTTGCCGATCCCGGGCCGTCGCCGGTCGGGGCACCCGTTCGCAGGTTGTCCAGCGGGGGGATGCGCTGGTCCGGGTAGTCGTCGAGGGCGGGCAGCTCGCCGGGGGCCGCGGTGCCGAGGGCTGGGGTGCGCACGCCGCGCCTTGCCCGCCCGCGCGCGGCGATGCGCCGTCGCGCCGCAGCCCGATCGGCCTCGGCCGGCGTGGGGTCCCCGTCCCCGTCTCCGGACGAGGCGAAGGGACTCTCCGACGGAGCGCGCGGCTCGTCCGAGTCAAGCAGGCTGTCCGGGGAGTCCTGCGGGCCGTCTGGTGGACCGAGCGGGTCGGCCGGCGCGGCGGGCGAGCCGGGGAGCGGGACGGTCCGGCGGTCCGGCGCGACAGGCGGGCGCGCGGCGCGCGGTGCCGGCGGACCGCTACCGGGCGTTTTCGCTGGTCGCGGGGATCCGCTGCCGCGTCTGCCCGTGCCGTCCGACGGGTCCGAGGGGATACCTGCCACGTCCGCCAGCATGCCTCAGCCCTCCGCCCGGGATGTGGATTGTCGTTCCCGAACGATGGTCCGGAGGGGCCGGTGCCGCGGGTGAGCGGGTGTGTTCGCGGTCGCGCCGGTCACGCCCGATGGTGCCTGTGCGGGGCGTCGGCCGCGAGCAGCCCGCTGTGCGGCGTGTCCGGCGCAAGGCCGGCGGACCGGGCGGGCGCGACGGGGCGGCTGCACCGGGGCGGGCGCATCGGGGGATGCCCCGCGCGCCCGGTTTCGGGGACCGGCGATGCTTGAGGGCATGCGCGAGGTGAGCATCCAGGGTGACGCGATCCGGCTGGGCCAGTTCCTCAAGCTCGCCGACGTCGTCGGGGTCGGGTCGGATGTGAAGGGGCTGTTGGCGGGAGGGATGGTGCGGGTCAACGGCGAGGTGGAGAGCCGCCGCGGACGCCAGCTGGTCCCCGGCGACGAGGTCGTGGTGTCGGGGGAGCGGCTGCGGGTGGGCTGAGGAATCGGGTGGTCCGTCCGGGCTGGCCGGAGGTCGGAGCAGGTTGGGGGTCGGAGCAGGTTGGGGGTCGGAGCAGGTTGGGTCAGAGCTGGTCGGAGAAGGTGTCCGCCCAGTCCCGGACCTTCGTCACGTACGCCCGGGTCTCGCCGAAGTCGGGGATGCCGCCCGCGAGGCGCACGGCGTCCGGCCCGGCGTTGTAGGCGGCGAGGATCAGCGAGACGCGATCCCCGGGCAGGTGCGCCACCTGTTCGGCGAGCCACGATTCGTAGTACGCGGCCGACGGGATGGCGTCGCGGGGGTCCAGCGGATCCGCCACGCCGTCCTTGTTGCCGTCGAGCCCGAATGCCGCCCAGGTGGTCGGCAGGAACTGCATGATGCCGCGGGCACCGGCGTGCGACACCGCCTGCGCGTCGAACTTGCTTTCCACGCGTGCCTGCGCGGCGAGCTGGGCGGCGGTGAGGATGCCGTACGCGGTGGCGGCCGAGCGGAACACCGGGACCAGGTCGTCCGGCACGCGGTGGGTCCGCCGCAGGACGCCGCAGCTCGCCACCAGCACGACCGCCAGCAGGGCGGCCAGGACCGCCTTCGGGGGCACGCGGTGGACCATGTGCTCATCGTCCGGCGGCGGCGCCGTAGGCGGGGTCCGGTCGGTCATGGCGCTCCGGACGAGCCGTTCCCGGCCCTGACTACGCGACCAGGGTCCGGCGTAGCGCGATCAGGTCCGACTCGGTGAGTCCCTCCTTGATGGCCCAGGCGGCGGGGCCACCCCAACCGGCGTCGACACCGGCGAGAAAGCCCCGCATGACCTCCGGACGGCAGGAGAGCTGGTCGGGAGTGAGCGGGGCGGTCGGCCGGTTGTAGGAGGGACGCTTCGCCAGGCGTGCGTTGACCAGGTGGATCCGCTCGTTGGTCTGGGCGTAGTCGGCGACGATGGCGTCCCGGTCGACCCCGGCGATGCTCAGCAGCAGGGCCGCGAGGACGCCGGTGCGGTCCTTGCCGGCCGCGCAGTGGAACAGCGCGGGGCCCGCGGTGGGCTGGGCCAGCACCCGCAGTGCCTGTGCCACGGCGGGGCCGGCAAGGCGCAGGTAGTCCAGGTAGTGCTCGATGCGGTCAACCGAGTCGAGGTCCCGGACGATCGCGGGGTATCGCGGGTCGTCGGGCATCACCCACTCACCGGGCAGGAACGACAGGTTGTGATAGTCGATGGGCTGCTCGGCGAGGAGACCCCGGCCTTCTCGGGCCGCCTCCTCCCTGGCTCGCAGGTCGATGATCGTCCGCAGGCCGAAGGTCTCCCGCAGCAGGATGACGTCGGCCTCGGTCAGCGTCTGTACCGAATCGGATCGCAGAAACACGCCGTGCCGGGTGGCCGCTCCGTCGACGGTGGGCAGCCCGCCTAGATCGCGTACGTTGTCGCAGCCCGCGAGGTTGAACCAACGCTCCACAAGGCGATCCTAGGACCACAGGTGCCATCCGCCGGGCCGAAACAGGCGAATCGGTGCTGCCGGCCGGCCCGGACCGCCCGGGGCCGAGGCGTTCGCAGCCCACGGGGAGCCCGGCGTGCTCCGGATGCCGGGGCGCCGTCAGTCCGCGAGGCAGGCGCGCTCAGCCCGGTGCCGGGGCGTCGCGTTGGCCGGGCGGGCGGCCGGTGTGGTCGCCGGGCGGCCTCAGCTGGTCGAGGGGCTGTGGTCGGTCGAGGGGCTGTGGTGGGTCGAGGGGGCGCGGTCGATCGAGGGGCCGTGGCCGGTCGGGGGGCCATGGCTGGTCTAGGGGCTGTGGTCGGTCGAGGGGCTGTGGTCGGTCGGGGGGCCACGGTCGGTCGAGGGGGCGCGGTCGGTCGGGGACGGCGTTGATCGGCCGGGCGGGCACGCCCGCGACGACCTGGGCGACGCGGATGTCGTCGGTGACGACCGAGCCGGCACCGATGACGGCACGGTCGCCGACGTTGCGGCGGGCGACGATGTTCGCCTGCGCGCCGATCCACGCCTGGGCGCCGACCGCGACCCCGCCGGAGATCCGCGCTCCCGGCGCGACCGTCACGTAGTCGCCGAGGCGGCAGTCGTGGGCCACGCTGGCGCCGACGTTGACCACCACGTGCCGACCGGTGCGAACGTTCGTGGTGATGCTGGCCAGCGCGCAGACCACGGTGCCGGGCCCGAGCCGGACGTCGCCGCCGAGGCTGGCGCGGGGGTGCACGAGAGTCGCCGGACGCCGGCCGTGGACGCTGGCGTACCGGTCGACGCGCAGGCGGGCGGCGGCGTCGCCGAAGCCGATCAGGTAGTCGGCGTCGAGGCGGCCGAGCATGTCCAGCCCACCGAGCAGGGGCGCGCCGCGGCGGGCGACGAGGTCGGGGTCGGCCGAACCGTCGTCGAGGAAACCGAGGAAGGCGTAGCGGGTCCGGCCGTCGGCCGCGTTGACCGCCTCGACCACGTCGAGCAACTCCCGACCGTGGCCGCCGGCGCCCACGATGACCAGCGAGCGCGAGTGGTCGGGCACGCGGTGACCGTAGACCCGTGTCTCTATGAGTTCAACTTGACACTCAACGTAGCCATGCGGCCGGTGTTGCCGCCCCTCCGGGCGGGGTGGTCCGTGGATCGGGTCGGCTCTACTACTATCGGCATCCTTCTGAACTCGAAGGGTGATGAATCGGTGAAGGTAGTCGTGACGGGCGGTGCCGGCTTCATCGGTGCCCACCTGACCAGAGCGCTGCTCGCCGCCGGGGCCGAGGTGGTGGTGATCGATGATCTCAGTACGGGAGCGGTGTCGAACCTCGCGGGCCTGCCCGTGAAGCTGGTGATCGGCAGCGTCACCGACCGCTCCCTGGTCGAGGAGGCATGCACGGGGGCGGGCAGCATCGTGCACCTGGCCGCCCGGCCGTCGGTGGAGCGCTCACTGCTGGACCCCATGGCCACCCACACGGTCAACGCGACGGGCACCCTGACGGTGCTCGACGTCGCCCAACGGGCCGAGACGCACGTCGTCGTCGCGTCGTCGTCGTCCGTCTACGGCGGGGCGGGGCCGCTGCCCCGCGCGGAGGACGCGCCCACCCTGCCGCGCAGCCCGTACGCGGCCTCGAAGCTCGCCGCGGAGGGATACGCGCTGGCCTACCAGGCCGGATTCGGCCTGCCCGTGCTCGCCGTCCGGCTGTTCAACGTGTTCGGCCCGTACCAGTCGGTGGGGCATGCCTACGCCGCCGTCGTCCCCACCTTCATCGAGGCCGCGCTCGCGGGACGGCCGCTGACGCTGCACGGCGACGGCCGCCAGACCCGGGACTTCACCTACGTGGCGGGGGTCGCCGGCATGCTGTGCGACGCGGCGGTGCGCCGGGTGAGCCACCCGCGGCCGGTCAACATCGCCTTCGGTACCCGCACGGATCTGCTCACCGTGATCGGCGAGCTGGAGCGCATCGTCGGGCGCCGCCTCAGCGTGCACCACAGCGCTCCCCGAACCGGCGACGTCCGCGACTCCCAGGCGGACGCGACGACGATGCGGAGGCTGTTCCCCGACGCGACCGGCCTGGATCTCGCCGCCTCGTTGGAGGCGACGGTCGCCTGGTACGCCGACCGCACCGGCACCACACCGGGCGCCGGCCCCGGTACCGGCGCGGTGCCCGGCGCACCGGCAGCCGAGCGGCTCTGACCCACCACCCGCCGAGTCCCGCCGCCGCCCGCCCGGGTCACGGCGTGGCGGGCCGGGCCGCGTCGGAACGGTCCGCGGTCGGCTGGCGGGGAATCAGGCCGCCCGCCGGGAGGACGGAGGCCGCCGGGAGGACCGGGGCTGGCGGGAGGACCGGGTCTGCCGGAAGGACAGGAGCCGCCGGGGCGGTCGGGGCGGTCGGAGCGGTCGCGGCGGTCGGGGCCTCGACAGTCGCGGTGGCGGGGACGAGGACGGCCTCGCGGGCCAGGGCGGCGAGCTCGGCCAGCACCCGCTCCGGCGGGGCCCAGGGGTCGAGGGCGAGCGCCCGGGTCGGGTCCAGCGAGGGCACGTCGACGTGCGAGATCAGGGGATGGTGCGGGCGCTGGTCGGTCTCGCCGTCGCCGAACAGCTCCTCGTGCAGCTTCTCCCCGCGGCCCAGACCGGTGTAGACGATCTCGATCGGCCGCTTCTCGCGCGCCGCGAGCCGCGCGGCGACGTCCGCGATCCGCACCGGCTCCCCCATGTCGAGGACGAGGGCCTCCCCGGGAGCGCCGAGCGCGCCGGCCTGCAGCACGAGCTGCACGGCCTCGGGGATGGTCATGAAGTATCGGGTGACGTCGGGATGGGTGACCGTGATCGGGCCACCGGCGGCGAGCTGGCCGGCGAAGACGGTGAGCACGGAGCCGTTGCTGCCCAGCACGTTGCCGAACCGCACGCTGACCAGCGTCCCGCTGGCCTCCCGGGCCAGGTGGGCGGTGAGCCGTTCGGTGATCCGCTTCGAGTAGCCCAGCGCGCTGACCGGGTTGGCGGCCTTGTCCGTCGAGATGTTCACCAACCGTTCGACGCCGCAGGCCACGGCCGTGCGCAGGATCGCCAGCGTGCCCCAGACGTTGGTCTTCACCGACTCCCCGGGGAAGCGTTCGAGTAGCGGGAGGTGTTTGAGGGCCGCGGCGTGGAAGACGACCTGCGGGCGGCGCTCCATGAACAGCGTGGTGACGAGGTCGAGGTCGCGGATGTCGCCGAGCACGATCGCGTCGTCGTCGAGCATCGCGCGGCCGGTGAGCGACAGCTGCACCGCCCGCAGCGCGGACTCGTCCCGGTCCAGCATGATCAGTTCGGCCGGGCGGTAGCCGGCGATCTGCCGGCACAGCTCGGAGCCGATCGACCCGCCCGCACCGGTCACCAGCACCCGGCGCCCCACCAGGTAGCTGGCGGCGGCGGCCATGTCGGTGCGGACCTGGCGGCGGCCGAGCAGGTCGGCGAGGTCCAGGTCGCGGATGTCGCCGACGCCGACCCGTCCGTCGATCAGGTCGCCGACCTTGGGAAGGACCTTCACGGTGAGGCCGACGCTCTCGGCGATTCTGCTGATGTCCCGGAGCAGTCCGGCGTCCGCGCTCGGGATGGCCACCAGCAGGGTTCTCGCTCCGGTGGCCGCCGCGACCGGGCCGATCGACTCCCGTCCACCGAGCACCCGGACCCCGAGCAGACGCAGGTTGTGCAGGTTCGGGTCGTCGTCCAGCAGGGCGACGGGGTAATAGGGGCTGTCCTGGGTGCGCATCATCGCCGTGAGGACCCCTTCGGCTCCGTCGCCGGCGCCGAAGATCAGCACCGGCTCGGCGCTGTCCCGGTTCGGCCGGCGCAGCTGCTCCTCCACCAGTCGCCACAGGTAACGCACGCCGAACATCACGACCAGGGTCACCGCGCCGCCGAGCGGCGGCACGCTCAGCGGCATCGGGCGCGGCGAGCCGAACGCGGCGATGACGACGAGCACGCCGACGTTCGTCAACAGCACCGCCACGAGCAGCCCGAGCACCTCCTCGAAGCCGCCGAAGCGGTAGCGCCCCAGATAGAGGTGCAGGGCCGTGCCCAAGAAGTGGAGCAGGCAGACCGCCAGGGCGCAGATCACCCAGAAGCCGAGGTCGGCCAGGGCGTCGTGGGCGAAGTCGAACCGTCCGAGCTGGGCCGACGTGAGGCCGATGACCATCGCCGCGCTGTCCAGGGCGATCTGCAGTCCCACTCGTTGGCGGAGGTTGAGCCTCAGGACGCGCCGCGCGAGGTGCGCTGTCCGCCGCTGGTCGGCCGTGCCGTCTACTCTACGTCTCCACATGAGGCCATAGAGTAAGCGTGACTGAGAGTAAAATAATCGCTACTCATCGAGTATGTTGAGGTGGTCCTCGATGACGGTGAGTGGTCGGTACATAGACTCCGGAGGGTGGTCGACGAGTGGAGCTGCGTGACTATGTCCGCGTCCTTCGCCGCAGCTGGATGGTCATGGTGGCCTGCGTGGTGCTCGGCGGCCTGCTGGCCGCAGCCTCGACCTGGCGGGCGACGAAGGAGTATGCCGCGTCCGTGACCATGGTCGTCTCCTCGCCCGACAACGCCGAGGGCGCCGCCTCGGCCTACCAGGGCGGGCTGCTCTCCCAACAGCGGGTGAAGTCGTACGCGAACCTCGTGGCCAGCGAGCGGGTGGCGGCCTCCGTCATCGACCGGCTCCACCTGAAGACCACCCCGGAGGCGCTGCGGGGGCAGATCTCCGCGCAGGCCGTTCCGGACACCGTGCTGCTGCGTGCCATCGTCCGCGACCGGGTGCCCAGGCGGGCCCAGTCGATCGCCGACGCGGTCGGCGAGTCGTTCTCCGTCGCCGTCGCCCAGATCGAGGCGCCCGCGGACGACGAACCGCCGTCGGTCCGGGTGAGCGTCTGGGAACGCGCCAAGCTGCCGGTCTCGCCGGTCTCCCCGCAACCGACCCGCAACCTGGCCCTCGGTCTGCTGCTGGGGCTGATGGCCGGGGTGACGGTGGCGTTCACCCGCTTCCGCCTGGACACCAGCGTCTCCGGGGAGGAGGACGCGCGGGAGTCGACGGACCTGCCCAACCTGGCCGTGATCGCCTTCGACGCCGACGCGGTCCGCCGGCCGCTCATCACCAACGCCCGGCCGCACTCCGCCCGAGCGGAGGCCTTCCGCCAGCTCCGCACCAACCTGCAGTTCGTCGACGTGGACGCCGGCCCACGGTCGATCCTCGTCAGCAGCTCCGTGCCGGGCGAGGGCAAGACCACCACGATCTGCAACCTCGCCATCAGTCTGGCGCAGGGCGGTGCCCGGGTCTGCCTGATCGAGGGCGACCTGCGCCGGCCGTCGTTCGGCGACTATCTCGGCGTCGAGTCCGCGGCGGGCCTGACCTCCGTCCTCATCGGCGCCGCCGACCTCGACGACGTGCTGCAGCCGTGGGGCGAGGGGCGCGTGGGGGAGGGCCGGGTGGAGGTGCTCGCCTCCGGACCGGTCCCCCCGAACCCCAGCGAGCTGCTGGGCTCCAAGGGCATGGCCGACCTCGTCCAGCTGCTGCAGGCCCGATTCGACATCGTGCTGATCGACGCCCCACCCCTGCTGCCCGTGACCGACGCGGCGGTGCTGGCGACCCGGGCCGAGGGGGTGCTGCTGGTGGCGCGGGTCGGCCGGACCCGCCGCGAGCAGCTTCGCCGCGCCGCCGAGGCGCTGCGCGCGGTGGATGCCCGGATGGTCGGCACGGTGCTGAACATGGTCCCGACGAAGGGGCCGGACGCCTACTACTTCGGCCAGTACGGCAACTACGCACCGCGGGGCCGGCACGCCCGCTCATCGGCGGTGCGGGCGGCCAGAGTCCCCGCACCGGACGCCGGCGTCGGGCCCGCCCGGCCGCTCGGGGCCCCCATGCCGACCGGGTCGTCGTCGGGAACAGCATCATCGGGCGCGTCATCGTCGGGCGCGTCATCGTCGGGCGCGTCATCGTCGGGCGTGGCGGCGGGGAGGTCGTCGGGAAGGTCGTCGTCTGCTGCCACGGCCGGTCGTACCGGCGGCATCCGAGGCTCGGCCGGGGACGGCGGGCCTGGGGCAGTCTCCGTCCCGGCCGCGCGAGAACCGATCGACGCGGACCCGTCCGCCTCGGCGGAATCCGGCGACCCCGCCGACCTGGCCGGTGCCGGGCTACGCGGCGGCTACGCCGTCCCGGGGCGCGCCCGTGCCCGTCGGAGTGAGACTCGGCCGGGAGATGTCGGCAGGTCGGCGACGAAGCCGCCCGCGGATCGCCGCGCACCCGGCGGCCGGCCCGAAGGCTCTCCCGGTCCCGGCGGGGCACCCGGAACCGGCGGGGCACCCGGAACCGGCGGGGCACCCGGAACCGGCGGGGCACTCGGAACCGGCGGGGCACCCGGAATCGGTGGCTCGCGGAGCGCCGGCAGCTCGCGTGGCGCGGGCAGCGCGGATGGTGACGGCGCGGATGGTGGCGGCTCCGCCGTGGCGACGGGCGGACGCGACTCCTCCCGACCGCCGTCTGACCGGTGACGGCCGGGGATTCGGGGGCTGAGGGAACTTCGGGGGCTGAGGGAACGGAGAACGGCGGCACGGGCGGGCGCGCGGGCGCAGGGCAGGCCATTCCACGCCAGCTCGGCGTGGATTCCGCCCCGGACGGCGTGCCGAGCCGGGCCGGGGCGCGCTCGGCGTCCCTGGCCGGCGGGCCGACCGATCGGGGTGCGGCGACTCCCGCGTCCGGAACCGCCAGCCCTGCCGCCGATGAGATCGGTGGCGCCGGCCGGATCGGTGCGTCCGAGGCGACCAGCGTGGCTGGTGCGAGCGGTGCGGCGGGTGCGAGCGGTGCGGCGGATCCGGCCGGGGAACCGGGCGTGGTCGGGGAAGGGATCGCGGGCGGCGGGCGGTCCGTGGGTGGCGCAGGGACGTCCAGCCGACGCGGCGGACGGGCCCGCTGGCTGGTCGGAGGCCTCGCCGTCGCGTTCGCGGTGATCGTGGGCCTCACCGGCTGGGTGGCTGTCCGCGGTCTGATGGCCCGCTCCGAGCTCGACGAGGCGCGCACGCGCATCACGACGTTGCAGCGGCAGGTGCTGGCCGGGGACATCCCGGCGGACGGCGAGCTGCGGGCACAGGTGGCGGGGATCGCCGAACGGGCCCGGTCCGCCCGGTCACTCACCGGCGACCCGGTGTGGTCGGCCTTCGGACGCCTGCCGTGGGCGGGCTGCCCGCTGCGCTCGGCGGCGGCGCTCGTGCGGGCCGTCGACACGATGGCCGGCGCCGGGCTGCCGGCCGTCGCGGATCTCGGCGGTGACCTCAGTCCGGACCGGCTGCGTCACCAGATGACGATCAACGTCTCGGCGTTGGCGGCGGCCCGCGCGCCGGCGCAGCGGGCCGCAGCGGCGCTGTCGGCGCTGCAGGTGGCGGCCGAGAGAACCGAGACCTGCGGCTGGCCGGGTCGGGTCAGCGGCGTCGAGGACGCCCGCGCCGAGGTGATCGACCGCGGGCGGACCCTGTCCGGGGCGTTGGACAGCGTGGCGCTGGCGGCCCGCATCGGGCCGGACATGCTCGGCGCCACCGAGCGGCGGCGCTACCTGCTGATCGTCCAGAACCCCGCCGAGTCCCGGGCGACCGGCGGGATCATCGGCGGCTTCGGCCTGCTGACCGCGGATCAGGGGCGCCTGTCCCTCGACGGCATCTCCGGCAACGGGTCGCTGCCCGGCGGTCCCACCCAGCAGACCCCGGCCACCATGTTGCCGGGCCCGTTCGCGGCGCGCTATGCGTCGTTCTGGCCGGACCGGGTGTGGGCCAACGCCAACCTGACGCCCGACTACCCCACGGTCGGCAAGCTCTACTCCCACCTCTACCAGTCCGGGACCGGCATCGACGTGGACGGCACCATCAGCGTCGACCCGACCACGCTGTCCTATCTGCTGGCGGCGAGCCGCCCCGCGGTACTGCCCGACGGCCAGGTCGTCACCGCGGCGAACCTGGTCGACCTCGTCGAGTCCAGGGTGTACGCCCGCATCCCGACGGTGCCTGCCCGGGACCGTTTCTTCGCGCAGGTGGGCCAGGCCGTCTATGCGGCGGTGGAATCGGGCAGCGGGGACACGACGAAGCTGCTCACGGCCTTGTCCAGGGCGGCGGGGGAGGGGCGACTCAGTCTGTCAAGTAACCACGCCGATGAGCAGGACGTTCTTTCGACGACCGCGCTGGGTGGCGCGTTGCCGACGGGATCCGGGCCCTATCTCGCCGTCGTCACGCAGAACGCCACGGCGAGCAAGCTCGACTACTGGCTTCGCCGCCGGACCATCTATCGGGTGCAGCGGCTACCGAACGGGGCCGGTGCGGTGACGATCGCCGTCCAACTGACCAACGTGGCCCCCGACGGCCTGCCGGAGTACGTCCGCGATCGTCAGGATGTCCGCGGACGCGGGACCAACCCGCAGGCCCAGAACAACCTGTGGCTGTCGGTGTACACGGGTCGGGACAGCCTGTTCGCCGGTGCCCATCTCGACGGCCAGCCGGTCGGGCTGACCAGCGGTTCCGAGGACGGCCTGCCCGTCGTCTCCACCTACCTGACCGTCGACCGCGGCCAGACCAGGACCCTGGAACTCAAGGTGCTCGAGCCGCAGGCGGGCCCCGCGCTCGCGGTCCGTCCCCAGCCGCTGCCGGTGCCCGAGCGCCTCGACGTCGAGGGGGTGCCGATCACTTCTCCCTGGTCACGCAGAGTCAAGAACTGACTACGGAGGGTTGTGGACACGGAGAGTAATCATCGATACTCTCCGTGTAGTCAATCGTCCAACTGTTTGGCCTGATGATCCGCAGGGAGAGTGCCTGTATGAAGTTCCGACCCCTCGGAGTCGCACTGGTGGCAGGCGGCAGTGTGGCGCTCGCCGCCCTGCCGGCTTCTCCAGCCGCGGCCTTTGACAAGCCCATCTTCGGCGACGACTCCGGCACTCCGCCCGGCACTCCGCCCGGCACTCCGCCCGGCACTCCGCCCGGCACTCCGCCCGGCACTCCGCCCGGCACTCCGCCCGGCACTCCGCCCGGCACTCCGCCCGGCACTCCGCCCGGCACTCCGCCCGGCACTCCGCCTGGCACCGTCTATCCGCCTGTGGGTGCTGTGGGTTCCGAGGGTTCCGAGGGTCCTGTGGGTTCCGTGGGTCCTGAGGGTTCCGTGGGTTCCGTGGGTCCTGATGGTCCTGTGGGTTCCGTGGGTCCTGATGGTCCTGTGGGTTCCGTGGGTCCTGAGGGTTCCGAGGGTCCTGTGGGTTCCGTGGGTCCTGAGGGTCCTGAGGGTCCTGAGGGTTCCGTGGGTCCTGTGGGTTCTGTGGGTTCTGAGGGTTCCGAGGGTCCTGAGGGTTCCGTGTGCGCCGGTCCGACCGGGGCGGGTACCCTTAGCGATTCCGTTGTTACTTTGGGCGAGACCGTGACCTTCGGTGGCTGCGGATTTCTCCCCGGCACCCAGATCGAGATCGAGCTCGACGGGGAATACCTGTACGAGGCCCAGGCCGTGGGCAGCGCGGGTTCGTTCAGCGTGCCGGTCAACCTTCCGAGGACCGGCCAGCACACCATCACCGCGGTCGGCGAGGGCATCGCCGATCGACCGTCCCTGGTGACGCCCCCGCCCCTGGTGACGCCCCCGCCGGGTGGCCCGGTGCCGCCGGGGGTGTCCGAGGGTCCGGGGTCGCTCGACGATCAGGACATCCAGGCTGCCCCAGGACTGGCCGCCGGGCCGGGTGTCCCTGGGGGCCCAGAGACACCGGGCGGTCCGGGGGGTCCCGGCGGTCCTGGGGGTCCTGGGGGTCCGGGCCTCCCACCCGGGTACGAGCCGGGTAAGGACAAGCCGATCCTGCCCCCGATCAACATCGGGCTGGCGGCTCCGCTGACGCCCGCGAAGCAGGCGCTGGCGACGCGCGTCGTCAGCGCGTCCGTGCTGGTGGTCGGGTTCGGTGAAGACGGCATCGAGGGCCTGCCGTTCAACCCGGGCTGGATCACCAACTGGATCGGCGACTGGGTGTTCGACCACCACGGCAGGCGTCGGCACGACCGCGACGACTGCTTCGGCGACAAGGACGGGTTCGGCAGGGACGGCCGCGACGGCAAGGACGGCTTCGGCAAGGACGGCCGCGACGGCAAGGACGGCTTCGGCAACAACGGCTTCGGTAGGGACGGGTTCGGTAGGGACGGGTTCGGCAACAGGAACATCAGCAACGACAAGGTGGCGCGGGCCGACGAGCTGGGCGGCCAGAACGGCTGGGGCGGCCAGAACGGCTGGGACGGCAAGAACGGCTGGGACGGCTGGGACGGCAAGAACGGCCGGGACAACAAGGACGGCCGGGACGGTCGGGACAACAAGGACGGCCGGGACGGCCGGGACGGCTGGGACAACAAGGACGGCCGGGACGGCCGGGACGGCTGGGACAACAAGGACGGTCGGGACGGCAAGGACGGCTGGGGCGGCAAGGACGGCCGCGACGACAAGGACGACTGGTTCGACGACAAGGACGACAAGGACCGCGACAGGCGTGACGGCGGCCCGTGCTTCGTCGGCGCCGGCGTCGGGGTAGGCGTGGTCGGCGCGGGCGTGGGTGTCGGTGCGGCGGCACCCGCGGGCGGCGCGCTGCCCTTCACCGGTGTCGAGACCGGAGCCATGGCCTCGATCGCGGTGGCCCTGCTCGGCGGCGGTGCGCTGCTGCGGGTCGCGGCCCGGCGTCGTCGGGTCGCCGGCGCCACCCCCCGTACCGGGGCCTGATCGAGCCCGGTAACGGAGGCGGTGCGGCCGGGTGAGGGCGAAATCTGCCCACCCCGGCCGCACTCAGTCAGCGTGGCGGGGATCCGCGGGTCAGCGCAGCGGGTCGAAGGGGGCCAGATCGGCCGCGGGGGTGCCGGCGACCACGGCGTCGGCGAGAAGTCGGCCGGTGACCGGGCCCAGGGTGATGCCCCACATGCCGTGACCGCCCGCGACGAACACCCGCGGCGATGCGGTCGGGCCGATCAGCGGCAGCCCGTCCGGCGTGCAGGGACGCGGTCCGACCCACTCGTGCGTGCGGGCCTCGAGGTCGACCCCGCGCAGCAGGCCGCGCGTAGCCTCGACCACCGCGCGGGTGCGCCGCGGATCCGGCGGCGCGTCCGGATGGCGGAACTCCATCATCCCGGCGACCCGCAGGCCGTCGCCGATGGGTGTGCAGGCCACCCGGGAGGCCGGGAAGTAGATCGGCCCGCTCGGTGGCTGCTCGGTCGTGACGTGGAAGCTGTAGCCGCGACCGGCCTGCACGGGCAGGCGGACCCCGAAGGGCCGGGCCAGCCTGGGTAGCCAGGCGCCGGTGGCGAGGACCGCGGCGTTGAACGCGCCCGCCGCCGGGAGCGGGCCGAGCACCTCGACCCGGTCGCCGGCCTCCCGCAGGCCCGCGACGGCCGTCGACTCGTGGACCACGCCATCGCGGGCCCGCACGCTGTCGGCGAGGGCCGCGACGAAGCGCCCCGGGTCGCAGAACCGCTGCCCGTGCACGGAGGCGACGTATCGGACCTGCTCGGACAGCAGCGGCTCGAGATCGCGGGCGGCGAGGGGATCGAGCACCTCGGCGTCGACCGGCTGGCCGGCGGCGCGCACCTCGGCGAGCTCGACGAGCAGCGCGTCGAGGTCGGCACGGTCCCGGTAGCCGGCGAGGAAGGGCGCGGCGGCCCGGGTCGGCGCGGTCACGCCGCCCGCGGCGAGCTCGTCGAACGCGCCGAGGGCCGCCCGGGTCAGCGGTGCGAGTGCCCGCATGGCGCGCCGCCAGCGACCCGTCGTGCTGTGCCGGACGAACCCGGCGACGAAGCGGGCGAGCCCGGCGTCGGCAACCGGCGGCACGTACACCGGTGAGTCCGACCGCAGCAGCACCTTCAGCCCGTAGCGCAGCACCGCCGGCTCCGGCAGCGGCGTGGCGAGGCCGGGGGTGAGCCAACCCGCGTTGCCCCACGACGAGCCGGCGCCGGCCCAGCTCGGCCCGGTGGTGAGCCGGTCCCGGTCGAAGACCGTCACCCGCACCCCGCGTTCCTGCAGGAACCAGGCCACGCACAGCCCGACCATCCCGCCGCCGATCACCGCCACCCGATCAGGAACGTCCCGCGCCTGCCTGTCCACCGTCACCATGGTCCGCCGACCGTCGGGGCGCCGCTGCCGTTCCGTCCCGTTCGCGACCTATGCCGCATTTTTCGGGCGCTCATCGGTGGTGCGCGGGCAGGGTGCGTGGCATCGCGGCGGTGGCATGGCGGCGCCCCGCCGACGGGGTGCTGTCGACGGGGCGCGGACCGGCCTTCTCCTTGCGGGCTACTTGCGGCCGAGGGAGGCGCGCAGGTACTCGCGGTTGAGGGTCGCGATGCTGTCCAGCGGGATGCCCTTCGGGCAGGCGTTGGTGCACTCGCCGGTGTTCGTGCAGCCGCCGAAGCCCTCGGCGTCCATCGCCTCGACCAGGTTGAGCACGCGGCTCGCCCGCTCCGGCGCCCCCTGCGGCAGGCTGTTGAGGTGCGTCACCTTCGCCGAGGTGAACAGCATCGCCGAACCGTTCGGGCAGGCGGCGACGCAGGCTCCGCAGCCGATGCAGGTGGCGTTGTCGAACGCGGTGTCCGCGATCGGCTTCGGTACCGGCGTGGAGTGCGCCTCGGGGGCGCTCCCCGTCGGCGCGCTGATGTACCCGCCGGCCTGGATGATCCGGTCGAGGCCCGACCGGTCCACCATCAGGTCCTTGAGCACGCCGAACGCAACCGAGCGCCAGGGCTCGACGTCGATCACGTCGCCGTCGGAGAACGAGCGCACATGCAGCTGGCACGTGGTGGTCAGGGCGCGCGGACCGTGCGCCTGGCCGTTGATGACCACGCCGCAGGAGCCGCAGATGCCCTCGCGACAGTCGTGGTCGAAGGTGACCGGGTCCTCGCCCTCCAGGGTGAGCCGCTCGTTGAGCACGTCGAGCAGTTCGAGGAAGGACATGTCCGGGTTCGCGTCGGGCACCTCGTAGGCCACCATGCGGCCGGGTTCGGCCGGGCCGGCCTGGCGCCAGATCCGCAGGGTGAGCTTCACGGTCGGCTCCTTGCGCTGTCTGCGCTGTCGTGGTTCGTCGGGAGCGCGCGGGTCATGGTGTGCGCGTCGATCGTTCGTGTCGCGTGGTTCATGGCTGTCCGACCCCGTCTCTCACGCGTAGTTGCGCTGGGCGAGGTGGACGTAGTCGAACTCGAGTGGCTCCCGGTGCAGGATCGGGGTGCCGCCGGTGCCGCCGAACTCCCAGGCGGCGGCGTAGGCGAACCGGTCGTCGTCGCGGCGGGCCTCCCCGTCCGGGGTCTGGCTCTCGACCCGGAAGTGACCGCCGCAGGACTCCTCGCGGTGCAGCGCGTCGACGCACAGCAGCTCGCCGAGCTCGAGGAAGTCCGACACCCGGTTGGCCCGCTCCAGGCTCTGGTTGATGGTGGCGCCACTGCCGGGCACCTTCACCGAGCGCCAGAACTCCTCGCGCAGCTCGGGCAGCCGACCCAGCGCCTTGCGCAGGCCGTCCTCGCTGCGCGCCATCCCGCACTCGTCCCAGAGGATCTCGCCGAGCTCGCGGTGGAACGAGTCGACGGTGCGCTCGCCGTCGATCGACAGCAGCCGGTCCAGCCGGCCCGTCGCCTCGGCGACCGTCGCGGCCACCTCGGGGTGGCTGGCGTCGACCTTGGCGAACGTGTTCGAGGCGATGTAGTTGCCCAGCATCGGCGGCAGGACGAAGTAGCCGTCGGCCAGGCCCTGCATCAGCGCGCTCGCGCCGAGCCGGTTGGCGCCGTGGTCGGAGAAGTTCGCCTCGCCGATGACGAAGCAGCCCGGGATGGTGCTCTGCAGGTCGTAGTCCACCCACAGGCCACCCATCGTGTAGTGGATGGCCGGGTAGATCCGCATCGGGACCTTGTACGGGTCCTCGCCGGTGATCCGGTCGTACATCTCGAACAGGTTGCCGTACTTCTCGCGGACGGCGGCCTCGCCCATCCGCTTGATCGCGTCGGCGAAGTCGAGGTAGACGCCCAGGCCGCCGGGGCCGACCCCGCGGCCCAGGTCGCACTGGTTCTTCGCCGCGCGGGAGGCGATGTCGCGGGGGACCAGGTTGCCGAAGCCCGGGTAGATCCGCTCGAGGTAGTAGTCGCGGTCGGCCTCGGGGATCTGGTCCGGCGAACGGGTGTCGCCGGGGTTCTTCGGCACCCAGATCCGGCCGTCGTTGCGCAGCGACTCGCTCATCAGGGTGAGCTTGGACTGGTGGTCGCCGGAACGCGGGATGCAGGTCGGGTGGATCTGCGTGTAGCACGGGTTGGCGAAGTAGGCCCCACGCCGGTGGGCCCGCCAGATCGCGCTCGCGTTGGAGTTCTTCGCGTTCGTCGACAGGTAGAACACGTTGCCGTACCCGCCGGTGGCCAGCACGACCGCGTCGGCGATGTAGGTCGAGATCTGGCCGGTGATCAGGTCACGGGCGACGATGCCGCGGGCGCGGCCGTCGATGACGATCAGGTCGAGCATCTCGGTGCGCGCGTGCATCTCGACGTTGCCGGCGTCGATCTGGCGCGACAACGCCTGGTAGGCGCCGATCAGCAGCTGCTGGCCCGTCTGGCCGCGGGCGTAGAAGGTCCGCGCGACCTGCACGCCGCCGAACGACCGGGTGTCGAGCAGGCCGCCGTACTCGCGGGCGAACGGCACACCCTGCGCCACGCACTGGTCGATGATCTGGGTCGACGTCTGCGCGAGCCGGTAGACGTTGGACTCCCGGGACCGGAAGTCGCCGCCCTTGACCGTGTCGTAGAACAGCCGGTAGACCGAGTCGCCGTCGTTGCGGTAGTTCTTCGCGGCGTTGATGCCACCCTGCGCGGCGATGGAGTGCGCCCGGCGCGGCGAGTCCTGGTAGCAGAACTGGATGACGTGGTAGCCCTGCTCGGCGAGGGTCGCTCCGGCGGCCCCGCCGGCCAGGCCCGTCCCGACGACGATCACGCTGTGTCGCCGCCGGTTCGCCGGGTTGACCAGCTTGGCGTCGAAGCGGCGCCTGTCCCAGCGCTGCTCGATCGGCACGTCCGGCGCGGTGGTGTCGGCGATGTCGTCGCCGAGCTTGTAGAAGGACATGTCAGCCTCTTTCGTGCGTCAGTCGACGAGGCCGGCGAGGACCGACACCGGAACGATCAGGAATCCCACCGTGAGAAGCACGGCGAGACCCGTCGCCACACCCTTGAAGGCGCGGTCGCGGCTCGGCCGGTTGTACCCGAGGGTCTGGGCGGCACTCCAGAAGCCGTGCTGGATGTGGAGGCCCAGGCAGATCATGGCGGCGATGTAGATGGCCGTGACCCACCACACGCTGAAGCTCGACACGACGTTGTCGTAGGCGGCGCCGTCGACTCCGTGGCGGTTCAGGGTGAGCGTGGTGAAGTCGAGGATGTGGTAAACGATGAACAGCGCCAGGGTGATGCCGCCGTAACGCATGATGTGCGTGGCGTAGCCGGCCCTGGCCCGCTGGTGGTGGGAGTATTTCGTCGGCCGGGCCTTCAGGTCCCGTCGGCTGAGCTGGTAGGCCGAGACGGCGTGTAGCACGACGGCCACTACCAGGACGAACCGCTGGATCCACAGATACCAGCTTTCGTGCAGGACCGGGTTCCCGATCGTGCGCAGCCAGTGGGCGTAGTGGTCGAAGTCGGTTCGGCCGAAGAAGATCTTCAGGTTCCCGAGCATATGGACGATCAGGAACAGCAGCATCAGCAGACCGGTGACCGCCATCACGGTCTTCTTGCCGATCGTCGAACGCCAGAAGTTCAACGGGGCGAAGGAGGATCGCGCGGGGCGCGGGGGGCGTCCAGCGGGCGCCGGTCGCGTCGGGGTTGTTACAGCCACGCCCGCACCCTAGAACCGGGGCCTCGAGTGGTCCAAGACATGATAAACCTGGACTCCATAGTCGGCTGCTATCGAGGTCTACGCTGGCGGGCGTGCAGTTCCACCAGCTCGCCTATTTCGTCGCCGTCGCGGAGACCCGCCATTTCACCCGGGCCGCGCAGCGGATGCATGTGGCGCAACCCTCACTGTCCCAACAGGTTCGCGCGCTCGAACAGGAGTTGGGCACACCACTGTTCAACCGCGCTCGGGGCAACATCAGCCTGACCGCGGCGGGGGAGACGCTGCTGCCGTTGGCGCGGCGCATCCTCGCGGACACGGAGACGGCTCGCCAGCGCGTCAACGAGCTGCTCGACCTGCGCCACGGCACGGTCCGCCTCGGCGCGACACCGAGTCTGTGCACCGGCTTCCTGCCCGACGTGCTGCGCCTGTTCCACCAGCGCTACCCGGGCATCCGCCTGCTGGTCGAGGAGGGCGGCTCCCGTGACCTGGTCCGCGACCTCGCGGGCGGCGACCTCGACCTCGCCCTGATCATCCTGCCGCTGCAGAGTTCCGACCCGGCGCTGGCCACCTCCCCGCTCATCCGGGAGAGCCTGGTCCTGGTCTCCTCCCTGGACGAGCCGCCGGTTGTCACGGGTCGCTCGCTGACCGTCGCCGACCTGCGCAACCACCCGCTGGTCATGTTCCGGCGCGGCTACGACCTGCGCGAGGCCACCGTGACGGCCTGCCGGGAGGTCGGCTTCGAGCCGACCTTCGCGATCGAGGGCGGGGAGATGGACGCGGTACTCGGCTTCGTCGCGGCGGGGCTCGGCAGTGCCGTGATCCCGAGCATGGTCGCCCGCCGGCTCGGCATGCGGGTGACCCCCTTCGTGGCACCCGGGCTGCAGCGCACGATCGGGTTGGCCCGGCGCCGCGACGTCGAGCCGACCCGCGCCGCCCTCGAGCTCCAGCGCGCCCTGTGGGAGTACCTGCGCCACGCTTCCGCCACCGGCAACCTCCCCGACGGCACCCGCCTGCTCGGCGACCGCGCCGGTCCCGCCCCCGCCCCCTCCGCCGACCCCGTCTCCGCCGGGCTACCCGTCGCCGCCGCGGACCTCACGGGCCTGGCCGGAACCGACGAGTCGAGCTAACGGCAGAATCGCAGAATCGCAGAATCTTCGAGAAACCGGACGGCCGCTGGTTGGACATCGCCGCCGGCCGGCTTTTCCCCGTTGACCGGCACCGGGGATGCCCGCACCGGTGAAACCAGTACCGGTGACACGCGTACTGGTGGTGGTTTCAGTCGGTACTGACGGCGATCCGGGGAATCGGCGCATCAGGGCTCCCAGGGAAGTCCGTCTACGGATAATCAGGTTCGGGAATGGTGGCGCCCGGTTATCGTCCCGTGGGTGCCGGCGGTGGCCGTCGCCGCGGGCGACCGGCGAGATCATCGTCGCTCTCGGCGACCGACAGGGGGTGGGCTGATCTCGCCCGGGCGCGGCGGGCGCCACGAGCGGGGTGCGGATCGTCGCACGTTCCGTGGTGGGTGGTGGGCGGGCGGTGAGCCCCGTCAGGACCGGCCCGAACGGCGCGGGGGGAGATCACCCTATTCCCTCACCCGCTGTCACATCTCCCACATCCGGAGAATGCACTCCGGAAGCTGAAATATTGCTAACTTATCAATAGCCGCACATCGGGTGGCCGCACATCAGGGTTCCGATCGTGCGGATCGCCGCCGGGGCCGTCGGCCTGGCCGCGTCCATCGCCCGCACGGGCGCCGGTCCGGATGACCGTTGCCGTTCGCCGGGCACCGCCGCGTCAGGCGCGAGGGCGTTCCCCCGTCGCCCTCATCCAGCCGATCCGGTCCTCGACCAGGGCAGGATCGCGACCCCCGTTGGAGGGATGTATTGAGCATCGGTGAGGTCCGGCTCGACGTCGCCACCGCCAGCCCGCCGGCCCGACCGGCCGAGCAGCTCCGTACCCGCTGGGTCGACCGTTTCCTCGGCTCGGACCCCGGCCTGAACCGGTTCCGGATGGCGCTGCACTGCGTCATCACGATCGGCGCGATCCTGCTCGTCGAGTGGCTGTTCGTCCGGGCCACCCACGCGCTGCAGATCGACACCCACGGCGCGCACCTGCCGGCGGCGAAGGCGGCCGCGGTGGCGGCGGCCAACCACCAGTACCAGGTCATCGCCATGATGATGGGCGCGCTGATCGGGCTGATCTCGGTCTTCGGGGTGATGGACGCGACCGCGCGGGGCCAGCTCGTGACGATGCTCCTGCTGCCGGTCCCCCTGGTCCCGATGCTCGTGCTCGGCATCAGCCTCGCCGATCACCGGACGATCTCGCTGATCGTCCTCGCCCTCAGCCTGGCGGTCGGCACCTACTGCCGGCGTTTCGGCCTGCGCGGCTTCATCGGCGGCATGCTGCTGTTCATGGGCGTCTTCCTGGGGTTCTTCCTCGGGGCAGGCGTGTCGCTGGGTGACCTCGGCTGGCTGTGCGCCGAGCTCGGGGTGGGGCTGGCGGTGGCGATCATCGTCCGCTTCGTGCTGTTCTACCCGCATCCCGCGAAGGCCCTGCAGCGGACCCAGCGTTCCTACGCCGCCCGCGCCCGCAAGGTGGCGAAGCTGGCCCTGGAGCTGTTCGAGGACCCGGAGCACGGCGAACGCCAGGAGCAGCGCCTGCAGCGTCAGCTCGTCCGGCTCAACGAGGCCGCCCTGATGATCGACGCCCAGCTCGGCGATCCCGCCGCGGTGGCGGACGGCTCGTCGGGCCAGCTGCTGCACCAGCGCCTGTTCGACGTCGAGCTGGCCCTGACCAACGTCGCCCGGTTCGCCCAGGCCATGGCCCGCCTCGGCCTGCCCGCCGACCAGCTCGCCGAGGTCCGCGGCGCCCTGAACGGGATCCTCGACCGCGACGCCGAGGCGGCCAACGCTCACGCCCGTGCGCTGATCGAGCTGCTGCGGGCGGTCGACCACGACCCCGATCCCCTCGCCGGCAGCCGGGACCGCACCGCGGTCGTCGTCGTGCACCGCTTCGCCGGATCGGTGCTCGCGCTGACCGAGGCGATGGTCCAGTGGCTCGCCCTGGGCTCGGCGAAGGCCGAGGACGGCGCGGCCGCGTTCCAGCCGTCGGTGATGCTGTTCGGCGGCTGGCTGCCGGGGTCCGCGGTGCCCAGCGCCGTGGCCTCGCTGGAACGGGGCGAGCGTCCCGGTGGCAGCATCCGGCTCGCACCGCACGTTCGGGCGGCCATCCAGATGGGCGTCGCGGTCGCGGCGGCGATCGCGCTCGGCGACCTGTTGTCGGGCCGGCGGTTCTACTGGGCGGTGATCGCCGCGTTCATCACCTTCATGGGGGCGAACAACTCCGGCGAGCAGGTGCGCAAGGCGCTGTCCCGGGTGATCGGCACGCTGGTCGGCATCCTGATCGGCTCGGTGCTCGCGCACGCGGTCGGCCACGACACCGCGCTGTCGCTCACGGTCATCTTCGTGTCGCTGTTCCTCGGCTTCTACCTGATGCGGATCAACTACGCCTTCATGGTCGTCGGGATCACCGTGATGGTCTCCCAGCTCTACGTCCAGCTCGACGAGTTCTCCAACTCGCTGCTGCGCCTGCGGCTGGAGGAGACCGCCCTGGGCGCCGGGGTCGCCATCGTGGTCGTGATGGTGGTGTTCCCGCTGCGTACGCGCCGAGTGCTGCGGGTTGCCCTGCGGGCGTACGTGCAGGCGGTGGCGGACCTCGTCGAGCACGCCAGCGCCCGCCTGCTCGGCGACCCGGTCGGCGGCGACACCGCCCTGCGGGCCGACGCCCGCGCCGTCGACGCCGCCTACCAGGGCCTGGTCGCGACCGCCCAGCCCCTGCGCCGCAATGCGGTCGGCGGCATCGACGAGGGCATCGGGGAGGTCATGCGCCTGGCCACCGCGTCGCGCAGCTACAGCCGCAACCTCGTCCACGACGTCGACAGGGCCGGCCCGCTCGACCTCGGCAGCCGACGGGAGATCAAGGGGGCGACCGCGACCCTGCACGAGTCGCTGGACGTCATCGCCGCCGCGCTCAACGGCCCGCGCGACGCGACCTACACCCGCTCGTCGGCGCTGCTCGACCGGGCCGAACGTCGCAGCGAGGAGCAGGCCGGCACCGTCCACGACGGCCAGCTCGCCATCCGCGACCTCAAGCTCATCGACGGCGCCATGGCCCGCCTCGCCGAGACGATGTCCCTGCGCATCGCCGACTACGACACCGTCGGCGTCGGCTGACCGGGCCCGGCACGGCGGGTACGACCCGCCGTGCCGGGAGCCGTCCGTGGGGCGGCCCTCCGAAACCCACGGACCACGGCCCTCGCTGCTCGTGGATTGGGTTGCCCGTCTCGCAGCCGTCACATCAGGGGCTCAGATTTTCTCCGGCCGTGGCGATCGGTGTGCTCTACGGTGCCCGATGCCGAACGACGTTTCGATGATTGCGGATGTTCGCCCCAGGAAGGCACCGGGCAGGCGTCACGTACGACCACCCGTACGGACTGTGGTGGCTGCGAACCGCATCAGAAGATGGAACCTCACCTCTACATCTCGTAGAATAACCGCAGGCAGCACATGTTCGGTCACGCATAAGCGTGGAGCGTTGCGGAAAGTAAGGACTCTGTCCGCGAAGAGCTAGGATGCTGGGACTGTGATCTGGGCCGCGACACGAGTCGGGCGTGCGGTGCGCACCGCGACCGTGGCCGGCGTGGCCGTCGGACTGGCGACGGCCGCTCACCTCACAACCTGTGCTCGGCCGCCTTCGCTGCCGGTTCTGGGGGTAGGCGCGGCGCTGGCCGCGCGGATCTGCTGGGGCGTCGCCGACCGGCCGATGTGCCGGCGACGCCTCGCCGGGCTCATGCTCTCCGTTCAGGTGGGGCTGCATGTCGCGTTCACCCTGGCCATGCCCACCCACGGCGCGAGCCGGAGCGGGGGGCTCGCCGGCGAGGTCGGACCCGGCGGGACGGTCGGGCATTCCGGCGTGAACCTGCTGCCCGGAGGACCGGCGATGGCCGCAGCCCACCTCGGCGCGGCCCTCCTGCTCACCTGGTGGCTCGCCATCGGGGAACATGCCCTGTGGCGGGTGACCAGCGGCGTCGTCCGGGTGGCCCGGCGAGTGGTCAGGCGGCTGCGCCGACGCCCGAATGGAACACGCCGGCCCAGGCCGGGCCGCGCAGCGTGGAAGCCGGCAACCAACCGACCGGTTCGCCGCCTTGTGCTGCTCCGCCATGTCGTCATCCGCCGAGGGCCGCCGGTTCCCGGCACAACCTGACCGGCTGCCGAGGCCTGTCCCACGGCCTACTGCCGACACTGCCTCGAGCGGACGGGCGACCGCGGGGACGCTGACGGATCGGCCGGGCTGTGCCCCGGCGTCCTGCGCGCTCCGTCGAGATGGATGGGCGTTGCTCGCCGCTTCACGCCGCTGGCGCCTGAGCGGCACGCGTTCGGCCTCTGGAAGGCCGTACTCACCGGTTGGGTATCTCCTCGTGCCCGCAGGTAGCCGAACCCCGTCTGCGAGCCGTGGGCGGCCCCGGTGGGGTCGACCCATGGCCGTGCTCACGTCTGCCCAGCCAAGGGAGACTGTTGTGACGCACTGCAAATACATCTTCTCGCCTGGTGAGGATCTTTCGCCTTCCGCGAGTTCTTCCCCGCCCGCACCGAGCCAAGGGGCCCCGGATTCGAGCCGCCCGCGGGCAGCTACCCGTCAGCTCGGCGCCGACCGCGTGATTCGGTCCGGACACGGCGGGAGGCAGGGACCCGTCCGCTCTCACCGATCGCGGCTCGGGCGCCGAGGATCCCGGGTGCTTGCGGCGTCGATCGCGCTCGTAGCCTGCTCCGCGGCGGGCTGCGCCGACTCGTCTGCCGTGGCACACGACGCTTCCGCCGGTGCCCCTGCGGCGGCCAGCCCGGGCGGTGGCCTGTCGGGGGACAGGAACGCAGGCGGCGGCCACGGATCCGCGGCCAGTGGTTCGGCGGACTGCCCCACTCCCGTGAGACCGCCGAGCACGCCGCGCCGGGTGGTCACCCTGGACGGCGGCGCCGCCGGATTGCTGCTGCGACTCGGCCTTCTCGACCGGGTGGTCGCCACGGCGGGCAACGACTTCTTCGCCGCGTACCCGACCGGTGACCGGACCCGGCTGAACAGGATTCCGCTGCTGTCCGACCGGTTGCCCAACCGGGAGCAGGTGATCGCCGAACGACCCGACCTCGTTCTGGGCACCTCCACCCTGGAACTGGGCGGGTTTCCCGGCACACCGACCGCCCGGGACCTGTCCGTTGCCGGTATCCCGGTCGTCGTCGCCTGCGCCGCACCAACCGGGACGCGGGTGCGAGACCTGGCCCCGACGTGGCAGTTCATCCGGGACACGGCCCGTGCTTTCGGTGTGGAGCAGCGAGGCGAGGCGCTGATCACCCAGCTGGGGGCGGAGATCGCCCCGGCCCGTGCTCTGTTCGAAGGAAGGCCCCCCGTTCGCACACTCGTGCTGTCCGCGGCGCCGGCGGCGGGGCAGTCGATCGGCACGATTGGCGGCGGTGGCCTGGCCAACGGCATCGTCTCCCAGGCCGGTGGGGCGAACATCTTCGCCGATCTCCCCGGTGACAGCGCCAACGTGAACCTCGAAGAGGTCGTCGCCCGCGACCCGGAAGCCATCGTCGCCATCACCTTCGCCGGGTCCGCGAAGGCCGCCGACCTGGTCAGCGCCATCCTGGCCAGCCCCCAGCTAGCCCGGATCACCGCGGTCCGCGAGCGGCGGATCGTCACCGTTTCCAACACGGTCTTCCTGTCCCCGAGCCCCCTGAACGGGCAGGCCGTCACCATGGTCGGCGCGGCCCTGCATCGGTCGGCCCGGTGACCGTCACCGCCGCGCCCGGCGCCACCCGAACCACCGCGACGACGCCGCACGGGTCACGGAACGGCGGTTTGGCGGCAGCCGTCCCGACCGCCGTCGTGATCACCGTTCTGGCTGGCACCCTGGCGGTGTCGGTCGTCATGTCCGTCGGACTCGGCCCGGTCGCGGTGCCGGTCGGCGAGGTCGTGGGGATACTGCGGGCGCACGTTTTCGGCTCGGGTCACATCACGGGGCCGACGGACATCATCGTCTGGCAGCTGCGGGCCCCCCGGGTGCTCACGGCAGCAGCCGTCGGTGCGGGTCTTGCGCTGGCCGGAACAGTCACGCAGGCGCTGGTGCGCAATCCGGTGGCAGACCCGTTCATCCTCGGGCTGTCCTCGGGAGCGAGTGCCGCGGCGGTGTTCGCCCTGACCGTGCTGAGCGCAGTGACTCTCGGAACGATGACGCTGCCACTCGCGGCGTTCGGCGGGGCGCTGCTGGCGGGGGCCGCGGTGTTCCTGGTGGCCCGCACCGGCGGGGTGTTGGCACCGGCCCGCCTGGTACTGGTCGGTGTGGCCGCCGCGCAGCTGCTGGACGGCGTCACCTCCTTTCTGCTGCTACGTACCCGCAACGCGGACGCCCAGGCGCAAGTCCTGTTCTGGCTGCTGGGCAGTTTCTCCGGGGCGCGCTGGGACCTGACCGTGACCGTCGTGCTGGTCGTCGGTGCGCTCGCCACCCTGCTGCTGCCCCTCGGTGGCCGGCTCAACGTCCTCGTACTCGGGGATGAGGCAGCCGCCGCGCTCGGCGTGGACGCGAGCCGATCTCGAGGGTTCCTGCTCGTACTCGTCGCCCTGCTGACCGGCACGGCGGTCGCGATGTCGGGAGCCATCGGCTTCGTCGGCATGGTGATCCCGAACCTGACCCGGCTGCTCGTGGGCGCGGACCATCGGCGGGTACTTCCCGTCGCCGCGCTGCTCGGTGCCATCGTCCTGGTCTGGGCGGATACGGCGGCCCGCCTCGTCCTCGCGCCGACGGAGCTGCCGGTCGGCATCCTGACCGCGGCGATCGGGGTGCCCCTGTTCGTGATCACGCTACGCCGTGGTGCGATCGGATCGGCGGGTGTGCTGTGAGGTTGTCCATCGCTGGAGTGACCGCCGGATGGACCTCTGTGCCCGCGGTCAACGGCATCGACCTCACTGTCGAGGCCGGTGCGTTCGTCGCTCTCGTCGGTCCCAACGGGAGCGGTAAGTCGACGATGCTCAAGACCGTGTACCGGGCGCTGCGGCCTCGTGCGGGGTCGATCCTGCTCGGCCCGGACGACCTGTGGCGGGCGCCGGCTCGACAGGTCGCCCGGGCCGTCGGGGTTCTCGCCCAGGATCAGCACGGCGGGTTCGACTTCACCGCGCGGGAGTCCGTCGGCCTGGGGCGTACGCCGTACCTGGGGATGTTCGACCGGTTGCAGGAATCCGACTGGACCGTGGTGGACCAGGCGCTCGACCGAACCGGCTGCGGCCCGTTCGCCGATCGCCGGCTTTCGACGCTGTCCGGCGGGGAGCGGCAACGGGTTCTGCTCGCTCGGGCGCTCGCCCAGCAGCCGCGGCTGCTCGTGTTGGACGAGCCGACGAATCACCTGGATCCGTTCCACCAGCTTGATGTTCTGGAGCTGGTACGCAGCCTGAATCTGACCGTTCTGGCTGCCCTGCATTCTCTCGACCTGGCCGCCGCCTACGCGGACACGCTTGTGGCGCTACGTGCCGGCCGGGTCGTCGCCGCCGGGCCGCCGGCCGTCGTACTCGGCGCCGAGGTCCTCCGCGACGTCTTCGACATCGACGGATTCCTGCTCGCGGACCCGTTCACCGGTCGCCCACGCCTGATCGGGCGACCACGCTGCGTCTGCCCACAGCGCCCCTGCCTGTGGAGCTGCCATGGCCGCCGCCCAGCGCCGGCCGCCGGCTCGGTCCCGACCGAGGCCGGGCGGGCGGCCGGGCGGGAGGAGGCCGGGCGGGAGAGCGAGGAGAAACGGAATCCGTGCTGAAGCCGCAGGGTGTCCCGACGGCGTGGTCAGACCGCAGCGTGGGCCTGGAAATGGCTCGGCCGGCCGTCGCGCGTCACCAACCGGCCGAGCCGCTGCGCGTCCGCGCGTCGCATCAGTTCCGAGGCGCCGTCCGCCCGGCGCAGAACTGTGGCGTGCCACGGTGTCATCCAGGCGTCGGAGCTTTCCAACAGGCGGATGCCGAACTTGGACGTGCCGCGGCGCTGGGGATGGATCGACAGACGCACCGCCCGCGGATGGTGCTCGGCGACCAGCCGCCCCCAGGCTCGACTGCGGCCGATGACGCCATAGGCCCGCTGGCGGCACTCACGCTGCAGTGCCGACCGGCTGCCCACAAACTCGGCGGTGTCCTCGACCAGAAATCGGGTTATGCCCTGGTACAGGCGGCGGGTGTCCTCATCGGATCGCACCTCGGCCCGCAGCTGCTCGGAGGTCGGTCCATAACGCCTGCTGACCGACGACCGCTTGTCGTCGTAGGGAAGGTCCCCGAGGATGTCGCGCAGGCTGAACAGGTCGAGGTGACGGAGTCCCTCCTCGTCGATCAGGGCGCTCAGCGCATCGGAGGTACCCAGTGCGTGATTCTTGCCGAGCCGGTGGTCGTTCAGCGCTTCGTGGGCTGCCCGGTAGCCGGTGACCAGCCAGCCGATCACGCCGCTGGGAAAGCGGACCCGATGAACGGGTCCGGTGGCGCGCAGTCGCCGATAGAGGGGGTAGGGATCGCGCTTGTACTGGGGCCCGTACAGGGGGATCGGATCGGTCGGTGACATGGGGACCTCCTGGGATGCGGTCCGGATGGTCACGGAGTGGTTCGACGGCGGTGAGTCCGCCGGGTGTCAGAGGGTGAGTTCCGGGTGGTGGTGGTCGAGCCATAGGGCGAGGTCGACAACGCGTTCGAGGCTCAGCCGCTGACCCCACTCCAGCCGCTCGGGCGGCCCGTCGATCAGCGGTCGGAGGCGACTCACGTCGGCCAGGTCACGCACCCGGCCGCCGTGGGCGTCCAGGGCATCCAGGGCCATCGCCTGCAGCCCACGGTTGTAGTCGGGGTGGTGGGTGGTCGGGTAGTGGTTCTTCTCCCGGATCAGGACCGACTCGGGGCAGCGGCCGGCGCCGGCCGCACGCAGGAGGCTTTTCTCCCTGCCGTCGAAACTTCTGACCGCCCAGGGGACGCCGAAGGCATACTCGACGAGTCGGTGGTCGCAGTACGGCACGCGCACCTCGATGCCCTGGGCCATGCTGAGCCGGTCCTTGCGGTGCAGGAGCTGACGAAGCCAGCGAGTCAGTGACAGGTGGGCCATCTCGCGCTGACGGTGTTCGGTCGGGTCCTCGCCGTCGAGGTGTGGCACAGCGGCGAGAGCGTCGCGGTAGGTGTCCGCCCGGAACTCCTCGATTCGCAGGGTGGCCGCCAGATCTGGATGCAGCGGCATCGCCGCTTCGTCGCCGGTCACCAGCAGCCAGGGAAAGGTCGGTGCCGACAGCGCCGCGGGCGAGTGGAACCACGGGTAGCCACCGAAGACCTCGTCTGCGGCTTCGCCCGACAGGGCCACCGTCGAGGATTGGGCGATCTTCCCGAACAGCACGTAGAGCGAGGTGTCCATGTCGCCGACCCCGATCGGTGAGTCACGGGCGGCGACGACGGCCAGCCGGTGCTCGGGGTCGAGCAGTGTGTGGGGGTCGAGCACGACGGTGCTGTGGTCGGTGCCGATGTACCGGCTCGCTTCCACGGCGTACGGGGCGTCGTGGCCGGTCCGCAGGACGTCGCCGGTGAACTGGACGGCCTGGTCGCTGTAGTCGACGGCGAAGGAACGGATGCGGGCGTGCGGCCCTTCGCGGCGGCGCAGCTCGTCGGCGAGCAGCGCGGTGAGAACGGTGGAGTCCAACCCGCCGGACAGCAGGCTGCAGAGTGGGACATCCGCCTCAAGCTGGGCGGCGGTGGCGCGCTCCAGATGGACGCGTACCTGCTCGACGGCCGCCTGGGGTGAGACGGCAGCCATCGCAGCGGCATCCAGTGCCCAGTAGGTCCGTTCGGTCAGGCCGTGCGGGCCGAACGTGGCCAGGGCACCGGGCGCCAGCTCCCGAACCCCCGTCCACACCGTCGGTCCGGTGTTGAACAACAGGCTGTAGGCCTCCCGCAGTCCGTCGGCGTTGACCCGGGGGCGCACCAGCGGATGACAGAACAGCGCCTTCGGTTCGGATCCGAAGACGACGCCGCCGGGGATCTCGGCATAGAACAGGGGCTTCACCCCCAGTCGGTCGCGGACGAGCAGCAGGCGCCCCGCCCGCTCGTCCCACACCGCGAACGCGTACATCCCCTCCAGGCGATCAACGAGAAGGTCGCCCCACTCCAGGTAGGCGTGCAGAACCACCTCGGTGTCGCTGCGGGTGCGCAGGGTGTGGCCGCGCCGGACGAGCTCGCCCCGCAGCTCGTGATGGTTGTAGATCTCGCCGCTGTAGGTCAGGACGGTCTCGGCTCCGTCCTGGTCGCTGACCATGGGCTGGACGCCGCCCACAAGATCGATGACGGCGAGGCGGCGGTGACCGATCGCGGCGTGGGCGCCGACCCAGGTGCCGCCCGCATCGGGCCCACGCCGCCGCAGCGTGGCCGTCATCGCCTCGATGACCGTCTTCTGTTCGTAGTCGTCCTGGCCGAACGACACCCACCCGGTGATGCCGCACATGTCGGGCCTCCTGTTCTCTGCGGGGCCGGCGGGGCGAATGCGGCCTCGTCGGATTGCACGTGGCAGGGCTGGCCGAAGCAGGGCCTCGGGTCAGCCGATCGGTGGGCCGGCGGGAACGGGCGGCTCGGACGGCACCAGCGGCGCAGCCGGGCGTGGGCGGGCAAGCAGCAGCACGGCTGCGAAGGCGGCCAGCGCGGCGATGCCGAGCCCGATCCGGGTGCCGGCCTCAGCTCTGCCACCCAGCGCCCAGGCGGCAGTGGCCACCGCCGGGCCCATGGCGAAGCCGAGGCTGCGGGCGAGCTGGACGATCGATCCCGCGGTGGCGATCCGGTCCGGTGGCGCGGCGGTCATCACCAGCGTCTGCGCCGGCCGCCGTACAGACCCATGCCGGTACCGGCGAGTGCGAGCCGGACGGCCACCTCGGCCGGTGACCATGCGGTGCCGAGGGGTGCCAGGAGCACCAGCCCGACGGTGGTCAGCGCGGCGCCCGCAACTGCGACTGGCCGGGAGCCGGCCCGGTCGGCCAGGCGCCCACCGATCGGCCCCGCGATGCCCATGGCGACCGGGAAGGCAAGCAGGGTGAGGCCGGTGGCCTCGGCGCTGGTGTCGGCGTCGCGTGTCTGGTGGTGGCGGCGTGGGCGGCCGAGCTGGAGGGGCCGTGCTCGGGTGGCGGGTCGGTTCGGTCGAGCGGAGCCCGTCTACCCCGATGGCCCCGCCCGCCATCGGGGCTGGTCGGCGGGCCGGGGCGGCTGGCCATCTCGGTGACGGTGGGCGAGGGTCTCGGTCGGTTGTACGTGCACTGATGTTTCCGTCCGTGTCGATCTCCGGCCATGTTCGGCTGACAGCGTTCCCTGCGGCGTCGATGGGACCGGCGCCGGAGGAGGACAAACATGGTTGTGAACCGTCGACAGCTGATGGCCGGCGCGGGGACCGCCGGCCTCGGCTTCGCCTTGGCCGGGGCGGTGGACGCCGTCTTCGCGGGCACCGCGAACGCCGCGACGCCGAAGGCCTTCCGCGGGTACGGGGAGCTCGTCGCGGATCCGAAGAAGGTCGTCGACCTGCCTGCCGGCTTCCGTTACTCGGTGTTCTCACGCGCCGGCAAGGACACGCTCGACGGCGGCGGCGCGGTGCCCGGGTCGCATGACGGCATGTTCGCCTTCCCCGGCGGATTCGGGCGCAGCGTGCTGGTGCGCAACCACGAGCTGTCGCCGGGAACCGACATCCCGGCGGTGCCGCACCGCGACGGCCTCGTCTACGACCCGGCCTGCCCCGGCGGGACGACGACCCTCACGGTCGCGGGCGACCGGCTGCTCGGCCACGTGCCGAGCCTCGCCGGCACCTACCGCAACTGCGCCGGCGGCGGCACGCCGTGGCGGACCTGGCTGTCCTGCGAGGAGACCGAGGCGACCCCGGCCACCGAGGCGGTGCTGACCAAGAAGCACGGTTACGTGTTCGAGGTCGATCCCTTCGGCCGGCTGCGCGACGCCGCCCCGGTGCCGCTGACGGCGCTCGGCCGCTTCCCGCACGAGGCGGTGGCGATCGACCCGCGATCCGGCATCGTCTACCTCACCGAAGACGCCTCCAAGCCCTATGGCCTGCTCTACCGATTCCTGCCGCGCCGCCCGCTCGGCGGCCCCGGCAGCCTGCGGGCCGGCGGAACGCTGCAGGCGCTGTCGGTGCCCGACGTGCGCGACCTGTCCGCGGTGCGGGAGCTGCGCACCAAGCTGGCCGTCACCTGGGTGGACGTGCCCGACCCCGACGCGACCACGGTGTCGGTCCGGTCGCAGTTCGACGCCGCGAAGATCACCCGGGTGCCGAAGGCCGAGGGCATCTTCTGGTCCGGGGACACCGCGTACATCGTCTCCAGCTACGCGAAGAAGGCCGACGGCGCCGCAACCGACCACTCCGGGCAGGTCTGGCGGTTCGACCCGAAGCACTCCACCCTGGAACTCGTCCTGCGCCTGGAGCCGGGCGGCCGGTTCGACGGGCCCGACAACATCACCGTCTCGCCGCTCGGCGGGATCGTGCTCTGCGAGGACGGCGACGGCGAGAACTACCTTGTCGCCCCCTCGGCGGACGGCACCCCCTACCCGCTCGCCCGCAACGCCGGCAGCGACAGCGAGTGGGCCGGCGCCACCTTCTCCCAGGACGGCCGCTGGCTGTACGCCAACGTCCAGGGCGACGGCCTCACGGTGGCCATCACCGGGCCGTGGTGGCGAGGCTGAGCGCCGTTCACTGGTAGGTGATGAGGTCCGGCGGGGGCGTGAGGGTGAGCGTCTCCGCCGGACTGAACATGTTCGTGTCCTCGTCGAGGAAGAGCTTGAATCCGGTGAAGAACGGCGCTCTGGCTGCCAGCAGCGCGTACTTGTCGAGTTTGTCCTGACGGACGCCGAACCCGTCGATGTGGAAGACGGTGGCGAGTTCGGGGCGGGCGGCGATGGCCGCCCGGTCGGGCAGCATCGATTCGGTGAACTGATGTATCACGAACAGTTTCTGTGGCAGATTGCGCGCACGGGTGAGATCGGCGAGCCAGGCCGAGACCTCGTTCAGTCCGGCCGCGTCACTGCTGCCGATCTGGCGACCGGGGATCTGGTCCGGCCCCATCTTCCATTCCGGGTCGAGGGCAAGCCCGACGTCCGGCTCCCGCAGGAATTGCTCGTACCGCCGCGCCTGGTCCAGAAAACGCCCGCGCCCGGGCTGCAGGTCGAGGATGAGCAGCATCCGGTGCGCCCGGGCGGCGGCGAGGTACGGCTCGACCGCGGCCGCCGGCAGCGCGGAGCTGTACAGCCCGTCCGGGCCGGGTGAGGCCGACGCGACGGTCGTGATGAGCTCCATCGCCGGCTGCACCGGCCGGCCGCCCGCGGCGAAGGGCGCCGCGGCCGCGAGCACGCGCTGCGCCGCCTGCTCCGGCGTTCCCTCGCCGAGCACGCCGAGCGCACCACCGCCCACCGAGCCGTAGTGCGCCACGATCCGGTAGCGCGGCAGCAGCGTGCGCCCGCCCATCGGCAGCTGCGGCGCGCTGACGCCCCCGGCCGCGGGCCGCCCCGGCTCGTCCCCGTGTCCGACCGCACCGGCCTCGGGCGTCGATCCCCGCTGCTCCCTGCCGGGGCCGACCGGGCTGGTGGCGCCGGCTGCGGGTGCGCGCTGCGCCGCCGCGGTCTGCCGCGCGCCCGTCGGCTGCGAGCCGCATCCCGCCCCGAGCACCGAGACGAGCAGCAGGAGGCCCAGCACCACGACCGGCAGCGCACCTCGCCACCCGCGCTGCCCGCCGCCGCGGCGCGAGTCGTCGTGCCGCGAGTCGTCGTGCCGAAGGCTGCCCCGGTGCACTGTCGCTCGGTGATCGGCCATGCCGCCGCTCCTACCCCGCGCAACACCGGATCATGGCGCCCGAGCAGGGGGAGATGCGCTGCCGCCCAGGCGGATCCCGCGGCGACGGGGGGGCCGTCGACGGCTCTCGGGCGGCCCCCACGCCGTCCGATGGATATCTCCACCGTCGAAGACCAATCTTCGTATTCATTTCTGCATGTTAATTCAGTGCCCGACGGTTCGGTGGCACGGTGATCGCGCATCGGTGGAGGCCAGGTCAATGTGGTCTCTCTGTCCGCGGACGTACCTTTTTGGTTCAGCCTCGTGCGTTCCGGTCGCGGCCGTTTAAAGTTGGATGAGCAGTCGTAGATCGGGCGGTTTGAAGTCTGCGAGGGACTGTGATGCGGGGACGATTGTCGACGCGCGGTTCGCGTGAGCCCACGTCGGTGCACACGGACGGTGGCGTCGGCGCCGCCATCCACCTCGACAACGCGGGAGGCGATATGAACAGTGTCGATATAGCCCTGAAGGAGTCGTTGGAGATCGGGGGCGCGCTCGGGGCGGCCCTCGTCGATTTCACCAGCGGCATGACCCTCGGCACGGCCGGAAACGCGCACACCCTCGACCTGGAGGTGGCCGCCGCCGGTAACACCGAAGTCATCCGGGCGAAGCTGCGGACGATGGAGAGCCTCGGCCTGCAGGACACCATCGAGGACATCCTCATCACGCTCGGCCGCCAGTACCATCTGATCCGCCTGCTGCAGAGTCACTCCGGCCGCGGCCTGTTCCTCTACCTGGTGCTGGACAAGGGGCGGGCGAACCTCGCGCTGGCCCGCCACCGCCTGCGTGCCGTCGAGGCCCAGCTCGACGTCTGACGCCGGCATCGCCGCCCCGGCCCCGGCCGGATCCCCGCGCACCGGCCACAGCGCGGGCCGGGGCGCGCTGCTTCGTCGGGAAGAGGGCAGACTTGGCTCGACGGAGCAGCGGAGGCGAATGTGACAACACTGGTCGAAACCAGGCTGGCCATCCCCGGGACGGAAGGTTGCGGAGCGGGGGCGGCTCACTCGGGAGCAGGCCGGTCGGGAGCGGGCAGGTCGGGAGCGGGCAGGTGGTGGTGATTCCGCCGGCGCTGCGGATCCGGGGCGCGGTGCTGGTCGGGCCGCAGGAGGTCCGCGACGAGCTGTGGGTCGTCGACGGTCGCATCAGCTTCACCGCGCCGACCGGCACCGCCGCCCGGGACGTGCGCACGGTGTCCGGGTGGGCGCTGCCCGGCCTGGTCGACGCGCACTGCCACGTCGGCCTCGACGCCGGCGGCGCCGTGGACCGGCCGACCGCGGAGGAACAGATCACCACCGACCGGGCGGCCGGCGCGCTGCTGCTGCGCGACGCCGGCTCCCCGGCGGACACCCGCTGGGTCGACGACCGCGACGACCTGCCCCGCCTGGTGCGCGCCGGCCGGCACATCGCCCGTCCCCGCCGCTACCTCCGCAACTACGCCGCCGAGGTCGAGCCGGACGACCTGGTGGCCGAGGTCGTCACCCAGGCCGGTCGCGGCGACGGCTGGGTCAAGCTCGTCGGGGACTGGATCGACCGCGGCGTCGGGGACCTCGCGCCCTGCTGGCCCGCGGACGCCGCGAAGGCGGCGATCGACGCGGCGCACGCGGCCGGCGCCCGGGTGACCGCTCACTGCTTCGCGGAGGACTCGCTCGCCGACCTCGTCGAGGCGGGCATCGACTGCATCGAGCACGCCACCGGGCTCACCGAGGACACGATCCCGCTGTTCGCCGAGCGGGGGGTCGCGATCGTCCCGACCCTGGTCAACATCGCCACCTTCGAGGGCATCGCCCGCGGCGCCGAGGAGAAGTTCCCCGCCTACGCCCGGCACATGCGGGCCCTGCACGCTCGCCGGTATGACACGGTGCGGGCCGCCCACGACGCCGGGATCCCCCTGTACGTCGGCACCGACGCCGGGGGCAGCCTGCCGCACGGCCTGGTCGCCGCCGAGGTCGCCGAGCTACGCCGCGCCGGCCTGCCGGCACAGGCCGCGCTGTCCGCGGCCACCTGGTCGGCGCGGGCGTGGCTGGGGCATCCGGCGCTCACCGAGGGCGCCCCCGCCGACCTGGTCGTCTACCCCGCCGACCCGCGCGCCGACGTCGGCGTCCTCGCCGCCCCCGACCTCATCGTCCTGCGCGGCCGTCCCGTCGCCCCCTGATCCCTGCCCCTGACTCGCAGGCCTCGGCCCGCGTGCTCCGCTTCCGAGCCGAGAATCCGGGGCTCACCCGGCCGTCGCGAGAACAGCAGAACCCGACAGCGGGAGCCGAAAGCGGGAGCCGACACCCGGAGTCTCCGGTCGGACGCCGGAATCCGCCGGTCGCGTCACGCCATTCTTTTCGGTGATGGCACCCTTTGTTGTACGCGGCGGGTAAAATTCGGCGTGTCGGCCGGTCGGAGTCGTCATCGTGCGTGCCCCGGCCCCGGGAAGCTGGTCCCGGAGGGAGTGGACGGTGGGCACGGTTGTCGTCCGGGAGCGGGAACGTCGCCCCGACGGGTCGTTCGCGGTTCGACTGGCGTTCGACGACGGTGTCGACTATGACATCGATGTACGTGATCCCGCCGACGAGCGGGACGAAGCGTCGTTGGCGTGGTATTTCGAGGAGCACCTGCGCTATCCGTTCCTCGACAAGGATCTGGAGCGGGCAGCGGAGGCGCGGATCGCCGAGTACGGGCGGGTGCTGTTCACCCAGGTTTTCGGCGGCGCGGGGGCGTATGACTATCGGCGGATGCGGGAGCAGGGATTCGACGGCTGCCGGGTGGAGGTGAGTGGGTCGGCGGCATTCCAGCGCCTGCACTGGGAGGCCCTGCGGGATCCCGACCTGCCTTCACCGCTGGCGGTGCGGCTGCCGGTGACGCGGCGGGTGGAGCCGTTGGCGGCCCGGTTCGAGGGGGTGTCGGGTCGGACGACGTTGAACATTCTGGTGGTCACGGCGAGACCGGACGGCCCGTCCGACGTGGGTTTTCGGACGTTGTCACGGCCGTTGCTGGACGCGCTGCGGCAGGCTCCGGTACCGGTGCAGGTGGATCTGGTCCGCCCGGGGACGTGGGACGCGCTGCGCGACCATCTCGACGAGGCGCGTGCCGAGCACGGATCAGGTTGGTACCACGTGGTTCATTTCGACCTGCACGGCCTGTTCACCACGCAGGCCGAACTGGCGGCAGGGCAGTGGGCGGCGGAGGGGTTGTTCCTGCGGCGGCGGTTCGAGGCGTTCGACGGCGAGCAGGGATTCCTGTTCTTCGAGACCGCGCGGGACGGGGATGCCGAGCCTGTTCCCGCGGGCGCGGTTGCCGGCCTGCTGGCGGAGCACCGGGTGCCGGTGGCGGTGGTCTCGGCGTGCCAGTCGGCGATGCAGCACGGGGACGAGGCGAGCCTGGCCCACCGACTGGTCGAGGCCGGAGTGCCCACGACGGTGGGGATGGCCTATTCGGTGACGGTGTCGGCGGCGGCGCGGGCGATCCCGGCCCTGTACGGCAGGCTGGCCGCGCAGGCGGATCCGGTGGCCGCGGTGCACGTCGCCCGGCGACGGCTGTTCGAGGAGCCGGCCCGGCAGGCGTACTTCAACGAGGAACTCACGTTGGAGGACTGGATGCTGCCGGTGCTCTACCGGCAGCGCCCGGTGGATCTGCGGCTACGGGAGATGACCGGGCCGGAATCCGAACGGTTCTACGCCAGGCAGGCGGCGGTGGCCGACGAACCGGCTACCGAGTACGGCTTCGTCGGCCGAGACCTGGACGTGCAGACCGTCGAACGCCGCCTCCTGCTCGACGACGTTCGGAACGTGCTGCTCGTGCGGGGAATGGCCGGGGCCGGGAAGTCGGCGCTGCTGGCCCATCTGGGCTGGTGGTGGCAGCGCACCGGCCTGGTGGACGAGGTGTTCCGATTCAGCTACGAGGATCAGGCGTGGACTGCCGGGCAGATCGTGCGAGAGATCGGGAGACGTCTCCTCGACCCGGTCGAGCAGGCGAGACTCGACGCGCTGTCCGAGGACGCCCAGCTGGAGAAGATCGCGGGGCTGCTACGGTCCCGACGGCACCTGCTCCTCGTGGACAACGCCGAGTCGATCACGGCGAGTCCGGCGTCGATCCCGCACGCCCTCCCCGAACCCGAGCAGCAGCGGCTGCGGCTGCTGCTGGGTCGGCTGCGGGGCGGCCGGACGCTGGCCCTGATCGGCTCCCGCGAGGCGGAGGGCTGGCTCGCCCCCGGGACCTTCACGGACAACGTCTACCTGCTGCCCGGGCTGGATCCCCAGGCGGCCCGGGACCTGGCCGGACGGATCCTGATCCGCCACGGCGCCACCCGGCACCGGGAGGATCCTGACCAACGGGCGGCGCTGGACCGGCTCATCGACCTGCTCGGCGGCTACCCGCTCCCGCTCACCGCCGTCCTGCCCGTGCTGGCTGGAGCCACTCCGACGGGGGTCTTGGACGATCTCGACACCGGCGAGCGCGACGCCGACCCGGTCGGGCTGGTCCGCACCGCGATCGAGTACAGCTACGGCAAACTCGACCCGGCACTTCAGCAGTCCCTGCTCCTGCTCGCCCCGTTCACCGCCGTCGTGCCCACCGGCGCGTCCCTGGCCCACTACCAGGAGATCCTCGCCGGCTTTCCGGCGATCGCGGCGCTCGGCCCGCTCGACCTGGCGGGCGCGGTGGAGCATGCCGTCGGCGTCGGCCTCGCCACCCCGCACCCGCATCTCAGTGACATGGTGCAGGTCCAACCCGTTCTGCCCTACTTTCTGCGCACCCGTATCCGCGACCTTCCCCACCGGGCGGACGCGGCCGACGCCCATTACCAGTTCTACTGTGGCATCGGTGAGTGGGCCCAGCAGCTCCTCATCTCCCAGGCGGCGGAGGAACGGACACTGGGGCGGGCCGTTACCGCCGCGTCCTACGCCAACCTGCAGGGGGCCCTCACTCATGCCCTCACCACGGCACAACCCGTCCTTCCCGTTCTCGTACCGCTGGATTCGTACCTCGGGCAGACGCAGCAGCACCACCCTCGACTGCACCTGATCACCCGCACCATCGGCGCCTACCCGGACCCCGGCACCGCCTCCGGGCGGGAGGAGATCGCCCACCTGCACCATCTCGCCGGCATCGTCGCGGAGGAACAGCGCCAGTTCGACGAGGCCGAAATCCACTATCGGACCGCCCTCGACCTCAGGCTGGAGGCCGGGGACGAGAACAATGCCGCGGCCACCTACCACCAGCTCGGCAAGCTGGCGCAGATGCAGCGCCAGTTCGAGCAGGCCGACGCCCATTACCGCAGCTCCCTCGACCTCTTCCTGAATTTCGGGGACGAGCCCGGCGCCGCGAGCACCTATCACCAGCTCGGCACGCTCGCGGTGGACCGGCGACGGTTCCAGGAAGCCGAGACCTATCTCCGCCGTTCCCTCGACCTCAAGCTGAAGATCGGGGACGAGCACGGTGCCGCAGGTATTTACCACAATCTCGGCATCGCGGCCCAGCAGCAGCGACGGTTCGAGGAGGCCGGCACCCACTACCAGCACGCCCTCGACCTGCTCCGCACGTTCGGCGACCGGGACGGCGTCGCGCACACCTATTACCAGCTCGGCACGGTCGCGCAGGCACAGGGACAGTTCGAGCAGGCCGACGCCCACTACCGCCGCTCGCTCGACCTCACGCTGGCGGCCGGTAACGAGCATGGCGCCGCGCTCGCCTACCACCAGCTCGGTGCGATCGCGGTGGACCAGCGACGGTTCGAGGAAGCCGACCTCAACTACCGCCGCTTCCTCGACCTCAGCCTGAAGGTCGGTGACGAGCGAGGTGCCACGCTCGGCTACTACGGCCTGGGCAGGATTGCCCAGGAGCAGCAGCGGTTCGAGGACGCCGAGACCCACTACGGCCACGCTCTCGACCTCTTCCTGAAGTCCGGTGACGAGTACAACGCTGCCCTGACCCACCGTCAGCTCGGTGCGATTGCGCAGGGGCGGCAGCGGTTCCAGGAAGCCGAGACCCACCAGCGGCACGCTCTCGACCTTTTTCTGAAGCTCGGGGACGACCACAGCGCCGCGCTCATCTACTTCTATCTCGGCCTGGGCGCGGATCGGCAACAACGGTTCGAGGAGTCCGAAGCCCACTACCGCCAGTCCGTCACGCTCTTCCTGAAATCCGGCGATGAGCATGGCGCCGCACTCATCCACCACAACCTCGGCCTGCTCACGAAGGAGCAACAGCGGTTCGAGGAGGCCGAAGGCCACTACCGCCACGCCACCGCCCTCTTCGTGAAGACCGGCGACGACGTCCTCGCCGCGCGCACCTACCACGAGTTCGGCCTGCTCCTACAGGAGCTACAACGGTTCGAGGAGGCCGACACCCTCTACCGCCGCTCCCTCGACCTGTTCCTGAAGGTCGGGGACGAGCATGGGGCCACGCTCACCCACGGTCAGCTGGACCGGCTCGCCGAGGAGCGCCGCCGGTAGGCGCATCCCCCCCCGGGGTGGGCGTCCGGCCGCCGGTTCAGAGCAGGACGCCGAAGACCTGCGTCCAGTAGGTGCCGTACTCGCCGCCGGTGGCGTGCCCGACGCCGATCTGGCGTAGCTGCGGGATGAGGATGTTGGCCCGGTGGCCGGGGCTCTGCATCCAGCCGGCGACGACCTCCTCGGCCGTGGTCTGGCCGGCGGCGATGTTCTCGGCGACCCGGGCGTAGCGGTAGCCCAGGTCCGTCACCCGGTCGGACACCGTACGGCCGTCCGGGCTGGTGTGGGCGAAGAAGCCCCGTGCCGCCATGTCCCGGCTGTGGGACTCGGCGGCGGCGGCCAGCCGCGCGTCGACGGCGAGCGGCGCGAGGCCCTCCCGCTCGCGTTCGATGTTCGTCAGCGTGACGACCTGGGCCAGCATCGACGAGACGCCGTCCTCCCCGGCCCCGGCCGGCCCCGGCCGCTCGTCGCGCACCTGCCCGCGGCCGGCCGCGGCCTGCTCGCCCCACCGTGCCGGCGGGCCGCCGGCCGGGACGGGGGCGGCGCCGGCGCCGGCGTGGGCGGCGTGGGTCGGGGCAGGGCTGGCGGGAGTGTCCTGGCGGGGGACGGCCGGGGTGGGGTCGGGCGGGGGAGCCGCGGTCTCGGGCGTGGCCGGGCTGCCGTCGTCGACGTCCACGCCGAAGTCGCGGGCGAGGCCGGCCAGGCCGTCGGCGTACCCCTGCCCGACGGCGCGGACCTTCCACTGCGCGCCCCGACGGTAGATTTCGATGAGGGTGACCACGGTCTCGCTGGTCAGCGGCGGCGGGGTGAAGTGGGCGTTGAGGTTGCCGCGCCGGTCGTGCAACGTGACGACGGGCCCGGGCAGCCGCCCGAAGGGCGTCGTGCCGTCCTCGGAGCTGGCGACGATCACGACGCGCTCGGCACCGGGCCGCAGCCGCTCCGGGTCGACCATCACCTCGTCGCCGCTGAGGATGACGCCGGCCGTCGCCGGCTGGTTGTAGAACACGAAGTCGTCATCCCCGTCGACCTTGCCATGCGCCGCGGTCACCAACGCGCACAGGTCGAACGGCCCGATCAGGCGAACCGAGACGGGGCCGCGGGGCAGCGGCGCGTTCGCACCGGGCACGAGCTCTGTCATCCGTCCCACTCCCGTGGCTGTTCTGGTCGGCCGTGGCCGCGTACTGGTCGTGAGGCCGTGTACTGGTCGTGAGGATGCGCCGCCGTCGGCCGATCACCGGGTTCGGGCGGGCGCCGGGCGACGGCGACGTGTCGGCCTGTTCTGTCTGCCTGTTCTAGATGTACCGGGAGATGGGCGCGGCCACCATGCCTGACGCCGCGCGGCGCCAGGTCCGTGCCACGTCCGGGCGGATTGCGGCTCGTCCGAGCGACCTGGCGTGAGCGTCCGGTGTCCGCCGGTAAGGCCACGATCACCCGGCCCGGCCTGCTGCCGGGAGTCCGGTGGGCCCTGTGGGCCGCAATGGTCGCCACCGCCGATCGGTGATCATGGCGTGGGCTGCCGCGGCTGTTGTGGAGGGTTTGCTTGTCACGCCGGTCGCGCCCGCCGTACCGTCTGCGTCGGTCGCCGTGATCAGCGGTTCCGACGCGCCAGGTCCGTGGCGCGATGGGCGCCGAGCCGCTCGTCGCGACCGGGGCGGGCCGGTGGCCGCCACGGGGGACCGCTGGGGGGATGAAGCAGGGCGTGCCGGCACGCGGCGCCCGGAGCAGGGTGGACCGTGAACGACGTCATGGGCTTCGCGCTGCTCAGCCTCGGGACGGGCGCGCTGTACGCGCTGGTCGCCGCGGGCGTGGTGGTGATCGCCCGCGGGGCCGGGGTGCTCAACATGGCCCAGGGTGCGCTGGTGGCGTGGGCCGCCTACGCCTTCCACGGCCTGCACGGTCCGTGGGGGCTTCCCCTGGGTCTGGCCGCGGTGCTCGCGGTCGCGTCGACGGCCGGCATCGGCGTCGGGTTCCAGGTTCTGGTCATGCGCCCGCTGCGGGAGGCGACGGCGCTGCTGCGGCTGATGGCGACCCTCGGCCTGCTGATCATTCTCCAGTCGTCGCTGACGCTGATGTTCGCCGGTGCGGTGCGCACCTCCCCGACGGTGCTGCCCACCGGCACGGTCGAGCTGTTCGGCGAGTCCGTCGGCGTGGACGTGTTCGTCCGGCTCGCCGCGGTCGTCGCGGTCGTCGCGGCGGCGTGGGCGGTCTTCCGGTTCACGACGGTGGGGCTCGCGGCGACGGCGGCCACCGAGAACCCGCGGGCCGCCGCCACCTTCGGCTGGTCCGTCGACGCGATCGCCGCCGGGGCGTGGGGTGCCGGCGGCGCGCTCGCCGGGCTCGGGGGCGTCCTGCTCGCCCCGCTGCAGAACCCGCTGTCCGCGACGAACCTGCTGCTGCTCATCGTGCCGGCGCTGGCGGTGGCGCTGGTGGCGCGGTTCGCGTCCTTCCCCGGGGTGCTGCTCGGCGGTCTCGCCCTCGGCGTCATCGAGGTGGAGGCGCAGTACGAGCTCGTCGCACACCATCCCTGGTGGCGCGGGGTCGACCGAGCGGTGCCGCTGGCCGTCATCGTCTTCTACCTGGCCGTACGCGGCCGGGGCCTGCCCGAGCGGGGCCACCTCGCCGAGCGCCATCCGGTGCTCGGCAGCGGCCGGGTCCATCCGCGTGCCCTCGCCGTCGCCGTCGCGGCGATGCTGGCGGCGGTCTGGCTGCTGCCCCGTGACTGGGTCGACGCCCTCGACGCCAACGCGCTGTGGGCGTTGATCATCCTGTCGGTCGTGGTGCTCGTCGGGTTCACCGGGCAGCTCTCGCTGGCCCAGCTCGCCTTCTCCGGGATCGCGGCGCTCATCGCCGGGCGGCTGGTGGCGACCCGCGGCTGGCCGCTGGAGGCGGCGATGGCCGTCGGGGTGGCCGGCACCGCCGTCGTCGGGCTGCTGTTCGCGCTGCCCGCGCTGCGCACCCGGGGGTTGCAGCTCGCGGTGGTGACGCTCGGCCTCGGCGCGGCCGTCGACGCCCTGCTGTTCCAGCGTGGCTACCACTCTCCGCCACCCCCGGGGGCGGGGGGACTCGGGTCGCTGTTCGGTGACCTCGCCTCGCCGGAGGGAACGGTGGTGGGACGCCAGCGCTTCCTCGGCGTCCCGCTGGACAAGGTGACCGATCCGCGGGGCTTCGCGACCGTGTCCGTGCTCGCCTTCGTCCTGGTCGCGCTCGCGGTCGCGAACCTGCGCCGGGGACGGGCCGGGCGGCGGCTCATCGCGGTGCGGACCAACGAGCGCGCCGCCGCGGCGCTGGGCATCAGCGTCGTGGCCGCCAAGCTGTACGCGTTCGCGTTGTCGGCGGCCATCGCCGGGTTCGGCGGGGTGCTCTACGCCTTCTACGTCTACGGCGAGCGCGGCAACATCGACTACGGCGACGGAACGTTCGCGCCGTTCTCCTCGATCCTGCTCATCGCCTACGCCGTCGTCGGCGGGGTCGGCTGGGTCAGCGGCTCGTTCGCGGGCGCGACGATGGCCGCCGGCGCGCTGGCGACCCGCATCGGCGGCGCGGTCGGGGAGTGGCTCGGCCGGCTCGGCGCGCTGCTGCGGGTCGTCGTCGCGGCGATCGCCGGCGTGGGTGGTCTCGCCGCCGGCGCCGCGGTGGCCGGCGACCGGCGCACCGGCGCTCGGCTCGGCGCGGCGGCGCGGCGGCGGCTGCCCTGGGTCGTCGCGGTGGGAGCGGCCGTGCTCGGCGTCGCCTTCGGGGGCGTGGTGCGCGACTGGCTGGCCGAGCTGGACCGGTACGTGCCGCTGATCGGCGGGATCGTCCTCGTCGTCGTGCTCTCCCGCTCCGGCGGCGGGATGGCGCCCGAGAACGCCCGCACCGCCCGCCTGCTGCGCGACCGCCACCTGCCCGGCGCGGCCGACCGTCGCCGTCGCGCCGACGCCGGCCGGCTGGACCGGGCGCTGCGCGCGGCCCCGGGGGACCGCCCGGCGCTCGCTCCTGCGCACTCTCCGACGCTCGCATCGGGCGCACCTGCGCACTCTCCGGCGCTCGCTGCGGGCGCCCCTGTCGCCGTCTCGCCGGGGCGCGGGTTCTCCGGCGCGGTGGAGCCGGCGGCGCTGTCGGTGCGGGGGCTGACGGTCAGCTTCGGCGCGGTGCACGCGGTGCGCGCCGTCGACCTGCGGGTCGCGCCCGGCCAGGTGGTCGGGATGATCGGCCCGAACGGCGCGGGCAAGACGACGGTCATCGACGCGATCACCGGCTACACCTCCGCGTCGGTCACCTCGATGACCCTCGGCGAGGTCCGCCTCGACCGGCTGCCCGCGCACCGGCGGGCCCGCGCGGGCATCAGCCGGTCGTTCCAGAACCTGGAGCTGTTCGACGACCTCACCGTGCTGGAGAACATCCAGGCGGCCAGCGACCGCCGCGACGCCCGCGCGTACCTGACCGACCTGGTGGTCCCGCGGTCGCGGCCGCTGCCCGCCGCGGCGATCGCCGCCGTCGACGCCTTCGGGCTGCGCGAGGATCTGCTGCGCACCGTCTCCGACCTGCCCTACGGCCGCCGCCGGCTGCTGGCCATCGCCCGCGCCGTCGCGGCCGGGCCGGCCGTGCTGCTGCTCGACGAGCCGTGCGCCGGCCTCGACGAGTCGGCCAGCGCCGAGGTCGCGGCCCTGCTGCGCCGCCTCGCGGACGAGTGGGGGCTGGGCATCCTGCTCAACGAGCACGACATGAACGTGATCATGGGAGTCTGCGACCGGGTGGTCGTCCTCGACGCCGGCACGCTCATCGCCGAGGGAACCCCGGCGCAGGTGGCCGCCGACCCCCGGGTGCGGGCGGCCTACCTCGGTGACCCGGAGCCCGCCTACGCCCCCCTTCCCTGACCAGCCCCGCCGGCCAGCCGGCGCGCGCCGCCGGCGCAGGGGGATGGTGGCGCGTCGCTGCCCGGCGGGCGGACGGCGCTCAGGAGCCGGCGCGACGCAGGATGTCCAGGCCGTTGTAGGTCTCGGGGCCGAGGGGGACGAACGACTTCGAGGCGCTGTCCCAGCGGGCACCCCGCAGAGTCGTGTTGAAGATGCGCTCCGCGCCGGGGATCGGGGTGGTCGCGGTGAGGTCCAGCGGCGGGACGATGCCGCCCAAGTCCAGATGCCTGGTCCGGTTGAGCTGGGCGAGCAGGTTCTTCGACGTCAGCGGCCCGGACACCTGACTGCCGACCTTCGCGGCGATCTGGACGGACAGCCACGCCCCGGTGGTGGTCGTCGTGGTGCGCAGGGCGGGTGCGGCGTCGGCGTCCCCGGCGGCCTGCTCCGCGTCCAGCTCGGAGACCATCCGCGCGACCTCGGGGAACTGGGCGGCCTGGCTCAGTTCCGGGAAGGCGGTGGCGACGACGAGCTTGTCCGCCGCCGGGCCGAGCGTGGCCAGGTACTTCGGCGACAGGGTGCCCGCCGCGTGGCAGGTGCGGATCTGCTGGCCGGACTTGGAGATCACCGCGTAGGCGGCCTGGTCGAACACGACCAGCACCGCGCCGTCGGCGCCGGAGCGCGACAGCTGGGAGATCGCCGGGGTGAAGTCGCTCGTCGTGATCGGGATGCGGATCTTCGGGTTGATCGGGTGGCTGACGGCCTTCGCGCCGCCCTCGGCCATGACGATCAGCCGGTCGCTGGCGCTGAGGTCGTAGCCGACCAGGCCGAGGTGGCTCGCGCCCGCCTTCACCAGCAGCGCCGGGCAGACCGCCGGGTAGAGCGTCAACGGGCTGACGACGTAGCTGACGGGGGAGCTGAGCTCGGAGCCGTCGGCGGAGATGCCGGCCGACCCGATCGACGGGATGCCCGCGTTCTGCAGGATCGGCATGATCCCACCGGTGCCGCTGACCTCGCTGACGACGGCGAGGACGCCGGAGTCGACGGCCTGCTGGGCGCACTTCTTCGCGCTGGCGGCGTCGTTGCGTTCGTTGCAGTGGACGAGCTCGACGGGGTGCCCGGCGATCCCGCCGCGGGCGTTGACGCCACGGACGGCGGCGCGGGCGGACGCCACCATCTCGGGGTAGTTCGTCCCCGCGGTGCCCGTCGGCGCGATGATCATCAGCTTGACGGGGGATCCCTTCGCGGCGGGATCGGACGCCGCCGAGCCGCCCGACCCGCCGTCCGAACCACCGCCGCACCCGGCGAGCGTCGCCGCGAGTGCGGCGGCCAGACCCGCCCGGGCCAGACCTGTCCGGGCGAGCCCACGCAGCCCGTACCGTCGTCGCACGTCCGTCTCCTCGTCATCCGCCCGCCCGGCCGCGCCGGGCACCCCCGTTCCGCCGCCGGGGCCAGCCACGGTAGACCCGTCCCGTCTGGGCGGATACGCCAGGGTGAGCCGTGGCGGGACCGTCACGATGCGGAACGGTACCGGGACGGGGAGGTCGCCACCGGGTAGAGCGGTGGCGGTGCGGCGGGGACCCGCGGCGGGGCCCTGCGACGGGGATCCGGCGACCGGGCCGTGCGACGGAACGATGCGGCGGCCCGGCCGGGCGGGTCAGATCACCTGGGACCAGGCGTAGGTGAATCCCATGATCTGATCGGCGAGCGTTTCGAGTCTCGCGGCGGCGGCGGCGTCGACGAGCCGGCCGGCGGAGTCGAACAGGGGCTGCTCGGTGTTGAGCGTCACGCCCAGTGGGGTCGGCCAGCCGCGCAGGGCGTGCACGGACGAGCGCAGGGCGCTCAGCGTCGTTCCGGCCGCCTGGCTGCCCTCGGCGCAGACGATGAGACCGACTGCCCGCCCGTCGAGGTACGGCCGCGGCGCGCCGCGCAGGTCCTCCAGGTAGTCCAGCGCGTTCTTGACCAGGCCGGACATCCCGCCGTGGTAACCGGGAGTGGCGATCACGACGGCGTCGGACTGCTCCACGGCGGCGAGCAGGCGCAGGGCCGCGGTGGAGCGCTCGCGGCGTTCGGGCGCGTACATCGGCAGGTCCAGCTCGGCGGATCCGAACTGCACCGTCTCGGCGCCGGCCTGGGCCATCGTCGCGAGTACGGTCGTCAGAGCCCGGTGGGTGGTGGAGTCGGCCCTGGTGGTGCCGCCGATCCCGACGATCATCGGACGGCGGCGACGGGAGCGGACCGGCCCGGGCCCGGTGGGCGGCGCCTCGACGGGCCGGTGGGCCACCCGGCTGGGCAGAGGGGAGAACGGCTCGCCGCCAGGCCGTTGACCGTGGCCGACGACCTGCTCCGTGGAGCCGGCGTTCGACCGGAACGCACCGTATGAGTCCCCCACAACCCCTCCTCAGACCCTGCTTCGGCTCACCTTGGCGCGGTCGTGGACCGCCGCGCCACCCGCCGTGACGTCTGTCTATCCGACCGACCCCGGCGGGGTGGCGGCGGGTCCGCTCGGGCACGGACCGTCGCCGTCGCCACTGACGCCGTCGCCACTGACGCCGTCGCCACTGACGCCGTCGCCACTGACGCCGTCGCCACTGACGCCGTCGACGCCGGGCTGCGGGCGGTGGCCGCCGTGATGCATCCTCCCGGCGCCCCGCAGCGACGCGGGCAGCGCGCGGGCCCCGGGGCCGAGGGCGCCGATCCGGTCGGCGGGGTTGGAGATCCGGCAGCGGCGCAGCGACAGGCAGCCGCAGCCGATGCACGAGTCGAGCCCGTCGCGCAGGGCCTCCAGGGCGGCGATCTCCTCGTCCAGCCGGGTGCGCCAGCGCCGCGAGATGGCCGACCAGTCCGCCTTCGTCGGGGTGCGGGCGTCCGGCAGTGACGCCAGCGCCTGCGCGACCTCGTCGAGGCTCAGGCCCATCGCGGTGGCCGCGCGGATGAACGCCAGCCGGCGCAGCACGTGGCGTTCGTACCGGCGCTGGCCGCCGGCGGTGCGGGTGGCGGCGAGCAGCCCCTGCCGCTCGTAGAAGCGCAGCGCCGAGGGTGCGAATCCGCTGCGCCGCGACAGCTCGCCGACGGTCAGCAGGTCGGTGGGGAGCATGCCCGCGATCCTACGTCTCTGTAGCTGAAGTCAGGTTCAACTGTCACCGGCGGAAGGGGCCGGTCACCTCGAACGTGATGCCGCCGCGGTTGCGCCCGGTCACCCCGCGCTGGGAGGAGAAGTACAGGCGGCTGCCGTCCGGGCTGAACGCCGGGCCGGTGATCTCGGACCTGTCGTGTCCCGGCAGCCGCAGGAAGGGCGCGACGACGCCGTCCGGGGTGATGAGTACCAGGGCGGGACGGGAGTGGTCCTCGGCCACGTACAGGTCTCCCGAGCGCGCGCCGACGACGTTGTCCACGCCGGTGAGCGGCGGCGGGTCGGGCTGGCTCGCCCGGTCGTAGACCAGGTCGAGCCGCCCGGCGTCCGCCCGGTACGCCCACACCCGGTCGTCGCCCTTGGTGGTCAGGTAGCAGACGCCGTGGGCGTACCAGCAGCCCTCGCCACCGTTGAACTGGCGGGCCCCGCGAACCTGCCGGCGGGTGGCCCGGGGGAAGCCGTCCGGGTCGGGTACGCGCTCCCAGCGCACCGGCCCGGACTCGGCGTGCGCATCGGCGACCAGCACCTCCAGCCGGCCGGCGGACAGGTCGCCCCAGCGGTCCGGACGGAACCGGTAGAAGCAGCCGTCCTTGCGGTCCTCGGTCAGGTAGATCACCCGGTGGTCGGGGTCGCAGGCGGCCGCCTCATGGGCGAAGCGGCCCAGGGCCGGGCGCGCCACGGCCTTGCGCGACCCGTCCGGCCACGCCTCGTACACCCGGCCGGAGAAGAACTCCTCGCACGACAGCCACGTCCCCCACGGGGTGGCCCCGCCGGCGCAGTTGGCGGTGGTGCCGCCGAGGATGCGCCCCGCCGAGGCGATCGTCCCGTCGGCTCGGAACCGCAGCGCCGAGGCGCCGCCGTGCAGCATCACCTCGGAGTTCGACACGTAGGTCCAGCCGCCGCCGGGCCCGGGGAAGCAGGCCCCGCCGTCCGGCGCGTCGTGCCACACGTACTCGGTCGCGCCGACGAGCAGGTGCGAGCGGGCGACGATCCGGCTGGTGAAGCCGGCGGGAAGGGCCACCCCCGAACGGTCCGGCGGGCGCAGCGGCCCGTAGGGCCCCACTCCGGGCCGGGCGGTGGCGGCCAGGGCCGCACGCCAGGTGGCCCCGGAGAACGCGGCGGTGCCCAGCGCCGCCACCGCCGAGCGCAGCAACGTCCGTCGATCCATGCCCTGCCGTCCCTTCCGAGCCGGTCGGCCGCCGGCCTCCGACTGCCGACTGCCGGCGGTTGACCGCTGCCGCCTGTCCGATCCGCCGTGTGATGCGCGTTGCATGCGTCGGGGGGCCGCGACGCGCCGACGGCCCCGGCCCCTGCCCGGCCGTCGCCCGTCCGGATCGCCGCACGTGCGGGTTGTCGCGACCGCGCCGCGGCGGTGCCACCCCCTGACCCTAGAGTCGTCAGTGCGTTGCGTCAGGTAACCGGGCGGTCCGGGTGGCCTGTCGCCTCGGCCGCCGGTGGATCTTCCGGGGTGGTCCGGACGGGGCCGGTCCGGCCGGGGCCGTGGCAGGCTGTCGAATCGATGGACGACACCACGCATCGGCGGTTCAATCCCCTGACCGGCCGCTGGGTCCTGGTCTCGCCGGGGCGGGTTCGGCGCCCCTGGCACGGCGGCCGGGAGACGGCGGCGACGCCTCCCGCCGTCGCGTACGATCCCGCCTGCCACCTGTGCCCCGGCAACGAGCGTGCGGGCGGCGCTCGCAATCCCGACTACCGGGGCACGTACGTGTTCACCAACGACTTCCCGGCGCTGCGACCCGCCGAGAGCGATCCCGCGCCGCCCGGCGCCGACCCGGGCGGACTGCTGCGCAGCGCCCCCGCGCACGGGACCTGCCGGGTCGTCTGCTTCGGCCCGCACCACGGCCGTGGGCTGGTCGACATGTCCTCCTACGAGGTCCGCGCGGTCGTCGACACGTGGGCGGCGCAGGAGGCCGAGCTGTCCGAGCGGTGGCGCTGGGTGCAGGTCTTCGAGAACCGCGGCACCGCGATGGGCGCCTCCAACCCCCATCCCCACGGGCAGATCTGGGCCTGCGACGCCCTGCCCGACGAGGCCGCCGCCGAGGACACCCACCAGCGGGAGCACTTCGCCCGGTCGGGCAGCTCGCTGCTGCTCGACTACCTGCGCACCGAGACACGCGCCGCGGAGCGGATCGTTCTCGACGACTCCGACTGGCTCGTCGTCGTGCCGTTCTGGGCGGTGTGGCCCTTCGAGACGCTGCTGCTGCCCCGCCGACCCGTCCAGCGGCTCGCCGACCTCGACCGCGCCCAGCGGGACAGCCTGGCCGACGTGCTGGGCCGCCTGCTCGCCGGCTACGACGCCCTGTTCGACCACCCGTTCCCGTTCTCGATGGGCTGGCACGGCGCCCCTGGTCCGCACCCGGCGGGGGCCACGAGCCGGCCGACCGGTTCGCGGCGTCCCGCCGAGGGGGTCTGGCAGCTGCACGCCCACTTCTACCCGCCGCTGCTGCGCTCGCCGACGATCCGCAAGCACCTCGTCGGCTACGAGATGCTCGCGGAGCCCGCGCGCGACCTCACCCCCGAGGACGCCGCGGGCCGGTTGCGCGCGGTCATGGCGGACGCCTGGGACGGGGAGGCAACCCTGCCCGGCGGCCTCGAGGCGGTCCCCGCCGCGCCGCTGCGGATCCGTCCGTCGTGACGTCGCCCCCGGGCCGCCCGGGCTCGGCGGGCCGCCGGGGTTCGACGGGCCACCGGGGTTCGGCGGGCCATGGGGGTTCGACAGACCATGGGGGTTCGACAGGCCACGGGGGTTCGGCGGGGCGCCCGGGTTCGGTGGACGGCGGGGGCGAACGGGCGGTGCCGGCCGCGGCTCGGGCGGTGCGCGCGTTCGTGGCGGCCCACGGCCGCGAGCCGACTCTGCTGGTGCGCTCACCGGCCCGGGTCAACCTCATCGGCGAGCACACCGACTACAACGACGGCCTGTGCCTGCCGGTGGCGATCGACCGCGAGCTCTGCATCGCCCTGCGCCGCACCGATGACGTTGCGGCCGGCGCGGATCCTGCCGCCGGTGCGCATCTACGGCTGGTGTCCGAGCAGGACCCGACGCCCGCCGTCATCGAGCTGCCGCCGCCCCCCGCGGACACGCCGCCGTCCGCCCGCGCGACCGGCTGGACCCGGTACGTGCAGGGCGTGGCCGTCCAGCTCGCCGCGTCTGGTCAGCTCGCCGCGTCTGGTCAGCCCGCCGGGGCCGACCTCGTGCCGTGGCAGGGCGCGCTCGCCAGCGACATCCCGCTCGGCGCCGGCCTGTCCTCCTCGGCCGCCCTGGAACTCGCGGTCGCCGTGGCCTGCACCCACCTCGCCGGCTCGGTGCCCGCGCCGACGGAGCTCGCCCGGCTCGCCCAGCGAGCGGAGAACGCCTGGGTCGGCGCCGCCACCGGCCTACTCGACCAGCTCGCCTGCGTCGGGGGGATCGCCGGGCACGCCCTGCGCATCGACTGCCGGACGCTGACCGTCACACCCGTGCCGCTGCCGGCCGGGCTCGCCGTCGTCGTCATCGACACCGGCTCGCGGCGGGAGCTCGTCACGAGTGCCTATGCGGACCGGCGTGCCGAATGTGAGCGGGCCGCGCGGGCGCTGGGGGTGCCGGCGCTGCGCGACCTCGACGCCCTGCCGGCGGACGCCGCGAGCCGCCTCGACCCGGTGGCGCTGCGCCGTGCCCGCTTCGTCATCGCCGAGAACGCGCGAGTCGATGCCGTCGCCGAGGCGCTGACCCGCGGCGACGCCGAGGCGGCCGGCCGGCTGCTACTGGCCGGCCATCGGGGCATCCGGGACGATTTCGAGGTGTCGGGGCCGGAGCTCGACGCGGCTGTGGCCGCGGCCTACGCCGCCCCGGGTTGCTTCGGTGCCCGGATGACCGGAGGCGGGTTCGCGGGTTGCGCGGTGGCTCTGGTGGACCGTGCCCGGCTGGAGGCCTTCACGGAGACCTTCGAACCCGCCTATTTCGCCCGCACCGGCCGCGAAGCAGTGCTACATGTGTGCTCGGCCGTCGCCGGAACCTCGGTCACGGTGCTGCCCGACGAGTAGGTCCTGCCTCCTCGAGGTCGTAGACGATCAACGCCGGGTAGTGGCGGTACCCCCACCCTGCCGCGCCCTACCTCCCTACCTCCCTACCTCCCTACCCGCCTACCTCCCTACCCGCCTACCTCCCTGCCTCCCGCTCGACCCTCGGGTCACGACCCCTCCCTCACAACGGTCTGCAGGTTCCGACCGTGCACAACGCACCGCAAGCGGCCCCCCGGACTCGTCTGGGCTACCCGGCCGGTCGGCCGGGCCGGGCGTTTCGGGACGGCTGCGGCCCGAGTCCGTCCGGCCTGGTCCGCCGGGCGAGTTCGGTCCGGGCAGGTGCCCGGTTCCGGGCGGTCGCGGCACGGTCGGGCGCACCCGGGCGGGTGCGCAAGCCGTCCGGATTCGGACGAACTGCCCTCTGCTGTGCTGTGCTAGCCCGGTATAGGAGTTCTTGACGGGAAGCGGGTTAGCATGACCGCTCTGACCGGGCGGAGACGAGGAGTTGAGAGGACGGTGTCCGTGCTGCGTTGGGCGCGGGTCGGGCTGTCCCGGCGGGGACGGCTGCGGCGCGGAGTCGGGATCGTCGGCGTGGTCGCCGTCGGCCTGGCCACCCTCATCCTCGCGGCGTTGTCGCCGTCGTCATCCGCGTCGGCCACCGCCGCGTCGGTCGCCTCGGCCCCGGCGGCCGCCGCAGGGTCCTCGGCCGGCACTGCCCACCTCACCGGCCCGTCCTCGATAGCCGCCGCACCCGCCGCACCCGCCGCACCCGCCGCACCCGCCGCACCCGCCGCACCCGCCGCACCCGCTGCCCCCACCGCAGTCGCCGCTCCCACCGCAGCCGCCGCGGCCGGTGCGGCCACCGCGGACACGCCCCGGCTACCGGCCGTCGCCTCCGTCGCCGGTCCCCGGCTGCCGGGCGTCGCCCCGCTCCCACCGGCCAGCCCGCCCCCCGCCGACCCCCGATCGGCCGCCGTCTCGCACGCCGGCCGCCTGTCGCCCGCTGGCGGCCTTTCACCTTCGGGCAGCCTTTCGCCGTCCGGTGGCCTTTCACCTTCGGGTGGCCTTTCGCCGTCCGGTGGCCTTTCACCTTCGGGTGGCCTTTCGCCGTCCGGTGGCAGACCGCCCGCTCGCGGCAGCTCACCTGCCGGCGCGGGCTCGCCCGGCGGCACGAGCGCGCATGGCGGCACGAGCGCGCATGGCGGCACGAGCGCGCCCGCTGCCGCCGGTTCGCCCGCGGCCGGGGGCCTGGCCGCGGCCCTGGGCGCGGAGATCTCCGCCGGGCCTTCCGCGTCCGCCGCGCCCTCCCCGGCCGGAACCGGCCCGGCGGCAGCGGCCGCGGACGCCGTGCACCGCCTGGCCTCCGGGCGGACCTACCAACTGCACACCGACGTCCGGCTCTCGCCCACATTCCGCGGCACCGCCCGCCCGCTGGTGATCCTCCTGCACGGCCTGCTCAACAGCCCCGAGAACGTGCGGGAGATGTCGGGGGCGGATCCGTTCGCCGACGCCCATGGCTTCGCCGTCGCCTACGGGGTCGGTGTCCATGAGGCGTGGAACGCCGGCGGCTGCTGCGGCCAGGCCACCACCGACGACGTCGGCTACCTGCGCCAGATCGTCGACGACGCCGCCCGCCACACCCCGGTGGATCGCAGCCGGGTGTACGTGTGGGGTTTCTCCAACGGCGCGATGCTCGCCGCCCGGGTCGCCTGCGAGGCCCCCGACCTCGTCGCCGCGGTCGGCATGGTCGGCGGGCAGGCGCTGGTGTCCTGCCCGACCGTCCCCGTCCGGATGCTGCACATCCATGGCACCGCGGACAGGACCGTGCCCTGGCGCGGCGGCTGGTCGGACTACCTGAAGATGAACCTCCCCGACGGCGAGGCGGAGGCCAGCCGCTTCGCGCCCGGCTCCGAGCTGCAGCACATCCTGTGGGACGGCGGCCATGCCTGGCCGTGGTGGGCCATCGGCGCCCTGTGGGACTTCTCCGCCCCCGCCTCCCTCGACACCCCGGTCATCCCGGACGCCTCGGTCTTCCCGAACGCTTCGGCCATCCCGGACACGCTGGTCGTCCCGGACGCCTCCGGCGCCCGGAGCTCCGACTCCGGTTTGGGTGCCAACTCAGCCCTGGACATCGGCTCCGCCCTGGGCGCCAGCGTCGCCGCGGCGTCACCGGCCGCTCCCGTTGCCGGGCCCTGACCCGGTCCGGGCCCGGTACTCCCGGCCGACCGCCAGGACCAAGGGCGTTAGACCCGCGCCATGTTCCCGGGTGTCACCTCGCGGCTGGACCCGGTTCCGCGGAACCGGATGACCGAGTCCCGCAGGGTCCGGGCGGCGCGATCCGGGCGGCGCGATCTGACCGTCCCGGTCCCGACCGTCCCGGTCCCGACCGTCCCGGTCCCGACCGTCCCGATCTGGGCCGCCCCGATCCGGGTCGCCCCGATCCGGGTCGCCCCGATCTGGGCCGCGGGGTCGGCTCACCGCCCTCTGCGGCCACTGGCCGTGCCACCCACTTAGTGCCTCTCTGCGATCGACCGTGTACAGAATCGTGCCGAGGGTTAGGCACGGTTTTCGGCCGAAAAACCGTGCCGAAGCCTCGGCATGATCTGGCCTCAATCTGGCCGGAGTCCGAGCTGAGGGTGATCGCCTCCGGTCGGCTCAGGGAGCCGACCGGCAGGGTCCGGTCGCATGGCTCCCAGCTGGGGTCGCGGGAGGTCAGCAGCACCCGCCCGGCCTCGGCCGGGAGCAGCCATGCCGGCAGCGCGTCGAGGCCGGGGGCGCCGTCCAGGATGATCATTCAGCGAAGGTCGGTCCGGTCGAGGCGCGCGCGAGGACGGCGGACGGTTCGGCGCGCGCAGGCAGGCCGAGCGCCGGGGCGAACCGGCGCATCGCCGCCGACATCCGCAGAGCCGACATCCGCAGAGCCGACATCCGCAGAGTGGACATCATCCCACCACGCAGAGCAAGCGTGAAGTTACCCCCGCGGTAGGCCCGGGGTCGAAGGCGTCAGCCGAGAAGGGTGTCGATGGCGCGGTAGACGCGTTCCTCGGAGACGGGGTACGGGGTGCGCAGGTTCTGGGCGAACAGGCTCACCCGCAGCTCCTCGAGCATCCAGCGGATGCGGCGGATCTCCTCGCCCGGCTCGCGACCCGCCGGCACCGTCGCCAGCAGCTCCCGGTAGGCCTCCCGCGCCCGTCCGACCGTCGCCGTGTTGATCCGGTCCCGGCCGGGGTCGCGGGGCAGCCGTTCCAGCCGCCGTTCCAGCGCGGTGAGGTAGCGGGCGAGGTCGGCGAGCCGGTCCGCGCCGGTGTCGGTGACGAAACCGCGGTAGATCAACGCGTCGAGCTGCCCGCGGGCGTCGGCGACCGAGGCGGCCAACGCCGGGGCGCGCAGGTCCCGCAGCGCCAGGTCGACCGTGTGGCTGAGCGCGAGGACCTGCTGGACTTCGCGGACGACCGCGAACGACGCCTCGGGCAGGCCGGCGCGCACCGCGGCGAGCAGCGCGGTGAAGCCCGCCTCGTCCCAGGCCGGGCCGCCCGCGGCGGTGATGAGGCGGTCGGCGGCGGCCCGCACGCAGTCGTCGAGCAGGTCGGCGGCGTCGCGGTGCGGGTTGTGGCTCAGGGCCAGCTTCGCCGCGTTGGACAGCCGCCCGTTGAGGCCGCGGATCGGGGAGGCGACGCCGAGCAGCACGAGCCGGCGGGTGCCGGCCCACATCGCCTGGCGCTGCTCGGTCTCGGTGTCGGTGGCCCGGACTGCGACGGTGCTGCCCTCGTCGACCAGCGCCGGGAAGGCCTTGACGACGTGGCCGCCGCGGCGCAGCTCGACGACCCTGGGCAGGCTGCCGACGCCGTCCCAGGACCGCAGCCCGGTCCGTTCGACGCCGTCCGCGGCGGCGGCGACGGCCTCCCGGGTCCGCGGCCGCAGCCGCTGCTTGATCGCGTCGAGGTCCTTGCCCTCGGCGAGCACCGCCCCGCGAGCATCCTCGACCCGGAAGGTGATCCGCAGATGGTCCGGGACGGCGGCCAGCGACCAGGAATCCCGCGGGATCTCCGGACCGCCCATCCGGCGCAGCTCGTGCTCGACCGCGACCAGCAGCGGGGCCTGCCCCGGGGTGAGGTGTGTGAGCACCGCGCGCGCGTAGTTCGGCGCCGGCACGAAGCTGCGCCTGACCACCTTCGGCAGCCCGCGGATCAGCGCGGTCACCAGCTCCTCGCGCAGGCCCGGGACCTGCCACTCGAAGCCCTCGGCGCTCACCTGGTTGAGCACGGGCAACGGAATGTGCACGGTGACCCCGTCGGCCGCCGCCCCCGGCTCGAACTGGTAGCTCAGCGGCAGGGCCAGCTCGCCCAGCCGCCAGACGTCGGGGTAGTCGGTCTCGCGTACGTCGCCCGCGCCCGCCGAGACGAGCAGCGAACGGGGAAAGTCGAGCAGGTCGGGGGAGCCGCGCCGGGCCTTGCGCCACCAGGCGTCGAAGTGCCGGACGGAGACGACGTCGGCCGGGATCCGCTCGGCGTAGAAGCCGAACAGCACCTCGTCGTCGACGACGATGTCGCGCCGGCGCGCCCGGTGCTCCAGCTCCTCGGCGTCGGCGAGCAGCCGCTGGTTGTGCTGGAAGAACTCGTGCCGGGTCTGCCAGTCGCCCTCGACCAGGGCGTGGCGGATGAACAGCTCCCGGCACAGCGCCGGGTCGATCCGGCTGTACTGCACCGGGCGACCGGCGACGATCGGCACCCCGTACAGCGTCACCCGCTCGTCGGCGAGCACCGCCCCCTGCCGGCGGGACCAGCGCGGCTCGCTGTAGCTGCGGTGCACGAGATGTCCGGCCAGCGGCTCGATCCAGTCCGGGTCGATCCGCGCCGCGGTGCGGCCCCACAGCCGCGACGTCTCGACGAGCTCGGCGGCCATCACCCAGGCCGGCGGCCCGGACGGGCGCTGCCGCGGCGCGTCCGGGCCGGTTGCGTCGATGGCGGCGTCCGCTGCGGCGGCGCGGTCGGCCCGGCCCCGGCCGCGGGCCATGGCCGAGCCCGGCCACAGCATGAACCGGCTGCCGCGGGCCCCGGCGTACTCGCGGCGTTCCGGGTCGTACCGGCCGATGTGCGACAACAGGCCCGTGAGCAGTGCCCGGTGCACCGCCCGCGGATCCGCCGCGCCACCTGCGCCGTCCGCGCCTCCCGCGCCAGCTCCGCCACCTGCGCCAGCTCCGCCACCTGCGCCAGCTCCGCCACCTGCGCCAGCTCCGCCACCTGCGCCAGCTCCGCCACCTGCGCCAGCTCCGCCAGCTCCGCCACCTGCGCCAGCTCCGCCACCTGCTCCGTCCCTGCCAGCTCCGCCGCCCTTGCCGTTCCTGCCGCCGGCACCGCGGCTGCCGGCTGTGCCGTCCCTGCCGTCCCTGCCGTCACGGTTGTCACGGAAGGCGCGGTCGCCGGCGCGGGCGTCGGCGTTCAGGCCCAGGCCACGGGCCACGGCGGCGAGCTGGCCGTGGACGTCCTGCCACTCGCGGATGCGCAGGTAGTTGAGGAACTCGGTCCGGCACATCCGCCGGAACTGGTTGGCGGACAGCTCGCCGCGGGCGTCACGCAGGTAGTTCCACAGGTTCAGGTAGGCGAGGAAGTCCGAGGTCGGGTCCGCGAACCGGGCGTGCCGCTCGTCGGCGGCCTGCTGGTGTTCGACCGGACGGTCCCGCGGATCCTGGATGGCCAGCGCCGCCGCGATGACCAGCACCTCCCGCAGGCAGCCCTGCTCGTCGCCGGCGAGAACCATGCGGGCCAGCCGGGGATCCACGGGGATCTGCGCGAGGCGCCGCCCGATTGGGGTGATCCGCCGGCCCGTACCGGTACCGCCCGCCCTGGCAGCGCTCGCGCCGGCCCCGCTCGTTCCGGTACCGCCCTGGACAGGCGCGCCCGCGTCCGTCCCGCTCGCTCCGGTCCCGTCCGGGGCGGGCGCGTCCGCGACGGGCCTGCCTGGTCCGGTGCCGCCCGCGTCGAACGCTCCCAGCTCGGTGAGCAGCAGCTCTCCGTCGCTGATCTGGCGCGGGTCGGGCGGGTCGAGGAAGCCGAAGGTGGCCATGTCGCCCAGCCCGAGATCGGCCATCCGCAGGATCACCGAGGCCAGGTTCGTCCGCAGGATCTCCGGGTCGGTGAACTCGGGCCGGCCGGCGAAGTCCTCCTCGCTGTAGAGCCGGATGCAGATGCCGTCCGCGGTCCGCCCGCACCGGCCCTTGCGCTGGTTCGCCGACGCCTGCGAGACCGGCTCGATCGGCAGGCGCTGCACCTTCGTCCGATGGCTGTAACGGGAGATGCGCGCGGTGCCGGGATCGATGACGTACCGGATGCCGGGGACCGTCAGCGAGGTCTCCGCGACGTTGGTCGCCAGCACCACCCGCCGTCCGGTGTGCGGCTGGAAGACCCGATGTTGCTCGCCGGCGGACAGCCGGGCGTAGAGCGGCACGATCTCCGTGTTCGGCCGCTGCTCGCGGGCAAGCGCCTCGGCGGTGTCCCGAATCTCGCGTTCCCCGCTGAGGAACACCAGGATGTCGCCGGGGCCCTCGGCGCACAGCTCGTCGACCGCGTCGCTGATCGCCTGGGTCTGATCCCGTTCGGGCTCGGCCGGCTGCCCGCGGCGCCCGCCCGGGCCGCTGCCGCCGCTGCCGCTGCCGCCGCTGCCGCTGCCGCCGCTGCTGGCGCGGCCCCGGCCGGTCCCGCGGCCGCCGGCCGGCTCCTCGGCAGGCCGCGCATCCGGTTCGGCCGCGTTCGGGTCGTTCGGGCCGTTCGGGTCGGTGTCGCGGGCGCCTGGCACCAGCGGGCGGTAGCGCACCTCGACCGGGTAGGTGCGTCCGGAGACCTCGATGACGGGCGCGTCGCCGAAGTGCGCGGAGAACCGGGCCGTCTCGATCGTCGCGGAGGTGATGACCACCTTGAGATCGGGCCGGCGGGGGAGCAGTGAGCGCAGGTAGCCGAGGATGAAGTCGATGTTGAGGCTGCGCTCGTGGGCCTCGTCGATGATCAGCGTGTCGTAGCGGCGCAGCGACCGGTCCGAGGAGATCTCGGCCAGCAGGATGCCGTCGGTCATGAGTTTGACGAGGGTGTCGTCGTGCACCTGGTCGGTGAACCGGGTCTGGTAGCCGACGACCCCGCCGGCCTGCGGCGAGGGGGTGCCCAACTCCTCGGCGATGCGGTCGGCGACGGTGCGCGCGGCGATCCGCCGCGGCTGGGTGTGGCCGATCATCCCGCGGACCCCACGACCGAGTTCCAGGCAGATCTTCGGTAGCTGGGTGGTCTTGCCGGAGCCGGTCTCCCCGGCGATGATCACGACCTGATGGTCGCGGATCGCGGCGAGAATCTCGTCCTTGCGCTGCGTCACCGGCAGGATCTCGGGGTAGCTGAGCGCAGGCACGTTCGCCCGCCGGCGGGCGACCCGCGCGGCCGCCCGATCGGTGTCTGCGGCGATGGCGCGCAGAGCGCGCTGGCGGGCGGCGGGCTCACGGGTGCGCCGGGTGTCGGCGAGACGCCGACCGAGCCGGTGGGCGTCGCCGGGTCCCAGCTCCGCCAGCCGGGCGGAGAGCTCACCGACCCGCGGCGTCCCGTCCTGGTCGGCCGGCTCCCGGTCCACGCGGGTGGGGTCCGCGGACGGCGGAGGATTCACTGGCGGTCCTTCCACACGCGGTCAAGCCTAGGGCACCGCGGGCACGCAGCCGCCGGCCCACGAGCGACCGCCGGCGACCGGCTCCCCGATCTCGTGCCCCCGACCTGCTCGGACGTCCCCTTCACGAAGCCGGCAGCGGGAGGCGTCCTTTGCCGGCGGAAGGGGGCACCCGGCCTGTAGCCTGCGACGAGCTCGCCCGGGCGGAACGGGCTTCGGGTCGGAAGTGATGCCAAACCATGACGGAACCGCCAGACGATGACGGAGCCACAGTGGTGCTGCGTGGCACCGGCTCCACCGTCGGGACGGTGGAGGAACGCGAACCCGAGGGTACCGGTCGCCCCGGCAGGGGTGCGGTGGCGCCCGGCGGGCCGGCGGCCGGGGACGGGATTGCCGACACCGCCTTCGGCGCCGCCGCGCTGGAGCTGGGCCGCGCGTCGGTCGAGACGGGCAGTGCCTACCGGGCGCTGGAGCGGGTCATGGCCGCGGTGCTCGTCGCGCTGCGCGCCGTCGCCGTCCTGCTGACCCTGGCCTACCTGCTCGTCTGGCACTGGTACGCCGGCCAGCCGGCGGCGATGGCGGTCGTGCTGCTCAGCGTCGCCTGGGGCGTCGTGTTCTGCGTGGTGGGTCTGCGCCGCGGGGTGGGGCGCCCGCTCGCCGGCACGAGCGTCGCGGTCGCGCTGGCGCTGGCGCTGACGGCCGGGCACTGGCTGCCGCCGCAGTCCGTGGGGGACAGCGGCAACTTCGTGTTCCTGACCGCGATCAACGCGGCGGTCGTCGCGGTCTGGGCCTTCCCGCCCACGTTGGCCGCGCCGAGTGTCTTCCTGCTCGGCGCGGGCACTCTGGCGGGGGGCTGGGGGCACAATCCGCAGGTCATCGTCGAGTCGACGATCCTGGTGCTGGTGCCAGGGCTGCTGGGTCTCGCGATCGGCCGGCTGCGTCAGATCGCCCGCACCGCCGACCGGCGCTGGGCGAACGTCGTGGCCCGCCACCGCGGCGAGACCGCAGTCCACGCGGTCGCCCGGGATCGCCGGGAGCGCGAGCGGATCATTCATGACACGGTCCTCAACACGCTGACCGGGATCGCCTGGGGCGGCGGGCGAGACGTGGCGCTGGCCCGTCGGCGCTGCGCGCAGAGTCTCGCAGCCGTGCAGGGCCTGCTCGACCCGGACGAGGGCGACGAGCCGGCCATCGGCGAACGCCTGGCCGAGGTCGTCCGCAACGCCAACGGTCCGCGGCTGCGGGTCACCTTCGACAACCGCCTGCCCGGCGACAACCGCCTGCCCGGCGGCCACCGCCTGCCCGGCGCGAGCCACCTGCGCGGTGCCGCCCGTGGGGCGACGGGCATCGAGCCGCCCGCCGTCGTCGGTGCCGCGTTCGCGGGCGCGGTCGGTGAGGCGTTGGCGAACGTGGAGCGCCATGCGGGCACCCGGCGGGCGCGGGTCCGCCTCGACGGGGGCGCGGGTGTCGTCACCGTGCAGGTGTCCGACGCCGGCCGCGGTTTCGACCCGGCCCGCGTCGACCCGGCCCGGCTCGGCCTGCGTCGCTCGATCGTCGGTCGGCTCGACGACGTCGCCGGGACGGTCGACATCGTCTCGGCGCCGGGTCGCGGCACCACCGTGCGGCTCCAGTGGCGCACGCCGAGCACGACGCCTGACCTCGCCACCGGTGGCGCCGCCGGCCCCGACGGTCCTGCGGGTTCCGCGGAACCCCAGGCGGCCGCGAGGCCGGCGCGGGGTCGTGGCGGCGGGGTCGCCGCCGACCGGCGGGGGGTCACCGCGATCGCCACCGACCTCGGCGACGCCTACGCCGCCGGGCAGCGGCGCGCCGTCGGCCAGGTCGCCGGGCTCTGGCTCGTCGTCATGCTGGCGCCGTTGGCCGCGACGCTCGGCTGGGTACGGCAGCGCCCGGTCGCCGCGCTGCTGTGGGTGGTCCTCGCGCTGGTGATCGCCGAGACCGCGCGGCGGGTTCGGGACCGGCCGCTGGGCCGCGCCGAATCACTCGTGCTGCTGACGATGACCCTGGCGGCCGCGGTCGTCGGGGCGGCGAACACCCGTGGGCCGGACATCGTGCGGATCGCCAACTGGCCCCTGTTGGTCCTGCCGCTGCTGCTGGCGTTCATCACCGCCTCCCGGCCTCGTCGGGAGTGGATCGTCGCGCTGGTGGCGGCGATCCTGCTGCTGGTCGGTCTGGTTCTCCTGCGGGATCCGGACAACCCGCTGGTGCTCGCCCGGTTGAGCTCGAACGTCTACGGGGTGTGCGGCGTACAGATCGTCACCGCCATGCTCGGCCCGCTGCTGCGTGCCACCGCCGACGCCACGGCGCACACCCTGGCGGCCGAGGCCGAGGTCGCCGCGCGCATCGACGCGTCGCTGATGATCCGCCGCGAGCGCGCCCAGTGGCTGGCTTCCGTGGAGGCGGACGCGCTGCCGCTGCTGGCCGGGATCGCCGACGGCCGGCTCGACCCGCGGGCTGCGGCCGTGCGCAGCCGCTGCGCGGTGCGGGCCGCGGCGATCCGGCGGATGCTGACCGGCGGCGGGCCGTCATCCGCGCTGGCGGATCTGGACCCGGTGCTCGCCGACGCCGAGAACGCGGGGATCAGCGTCGAGATCCAGCTCTCCGGCGATCTGCGCTCGGCCCCGGCGCCGGTGCGCGCGGCGCTGGCCGACCGGGTCGGTGCGCTGCTCGCCGCGGCCGCGGGTGGGCGGGCGATCGTCACGGTGCTGTGGTCGCCCGCCGGGGGCAGTGTCTTCGTCGCCCTGCCCTGGTCGGATCGGGTGCCGCCGCCACCTTGGCCCTGGCCGAACGGTGCCGGTGACGATGCCGCCGGGCCGGCGCCGGGTGCTCCGACGGTGGGCATCGGCGTCGATCTGGACGATCAGTGGCTGAGCCTGGAGCTCACCTGGCCGCCGTCCGCGTGCGCCGACGCCGACAGCGGCACCGGTCTCGACGGCGGCACCGGCACCGTCGTCGGGCCCCAGGGCCGCTGAGCGGCGGCGCGGGCGGCCGGCACCGGGCAGGTGGGGCAGGTGGGCCAGGTGGCGCGGGGCCGGGCCCGGCGCCGACTCAGTACTCGTTGACGATGCGCCGCAGGACGTCCGGGGTGGACGCCGGGGTCGTGCTGTCGACGCTGAGCCGGTTGTAGACCTCCATGTACCGGTCGACGTCCTCGCGCTTGTCCAGATAGGTGGAGCCGGTGAGCTGCTCCAGGTAGACGACGTCGGGCAGGTCCATCTCCGGGAAGCGCAGGATCGTGAACGCGCCGCCCTCGGCCGCGTGGCCGCCGAAGGCGAAGGGCATCACCTGCAGGGTGAGGTTCTGCAACGGCGCGATGTTGATCAGGTGCTCGATCTGCGCCCGCATCACCTTGGGGCCGCCGATGGGCCGGCGCAGCGCTGCCTCGTCAATGACCACCCACAGTCGCGGGGGGCTCTTGCGGTAAAGCAACTTCTGCCGGTTGATCCGGACGCTCACCCGCCGCTCGATCACCTCGACCGGCGCTCCGCCACTACCTTGAGTGATGATGGCTCGCGCATAGTCTTCGGTCTGGAGCAGCCCCGGAATGAACTGCAGCTCGTAGGTGCGGATCAGTTGGGCGGACTCCTCAAGGCCCACGTACGGCTGGAACCAGGTGGGGAGAACGTCGTTGAAGTTCTGCCACCAGCCGGCGGTGTTCGCCTCGCGCACGAGCGCCAGCAAAGGAGCACGCTCAGCTTCGTCCGTGACCTGATAGAAGGTCAGCAGGTCGGCGACATCTCGTTCTTTGAAGCTGACTCGGCCCAGCTCCATCCGGCTGATCTTCGACTCGGAGGCGCGGATGTGGTATCCAGCGGTCTCCCGACTGATGCCCTTCTCCTCGCGAAGTCGACGGAGCTGTGAGCCGAGCAGGATCCGACGCACGGTCGGCCCACTTCCCGGCTGAGCTGTCGTCACGGTCGGCCCCCTCGCCATCGGTCAACGCAAGAGTATGACATCTGATCTTCTGGATCCGGTTATGCGGCTGGTTCTCTTGTCGGGCGACAGCTGCTTGTTTAGCGCAGTGAGGGTTATTTGTATACACGCTCACAGAGAGTGCCGGTGGTCGGTGTCCGCTGGCGTGCCGGTGCAGGTGCCCCCGAAGGTGTGGCCAGAGATCGGTGGTAGCTCCCCGTGAGGTGGGCCTTCCGATCCGTTCCGACGCTGCCCCATGAGGTCGCTCCCACTTCCTCCCGCTCGCACTCGCCTGCTCCCACTCTCTCGTGCCCCCGTCCGACTGCTTGTCCCATGGTCCCCACGTCCGTCCGGTGCGCTGGTCCAGCCTCCCGCCCGGGAGTTGCGGACCGTCGGTCGCCGCCCCGGCCGTGGGGCGGGGATGTCCGCGGTTGCTCGTCGTCTGATTCCACCCGACCGCGGGACCGGGCAGGGCGCCCGACTCCCCACTCGGGCGCATGCGACCGGGTCGACGGCCCGGTCGTGCTCCCCGTGCCGCCCACCGGTGGCGGTCGCCGCGCCGTGCGCCGCCGCGGCGGCCGGAGATGTTCTGACACCGGGACGGTGGATCCGGGATGTGGCCGGCAAGACGCCGTGTGGTGCGACCACCTCCCTGGTGGTCCGGCGATGGGTTCCCATTGCGTTGTCTCTCGTGAGTTCGGAGGCCTCCGGGTCTGGTTGTCGTCGGACGGGGCCTGATGCCCGACGTGTCGGGGCTATGAACTTTTACACCAGCGAGCGTGCCCCCGATCGGCCTCCCTTGGCGCCGGAGTCCGGCGGACCCGCCGCGCTTGCACGCCATTTCCGCAAGTCACGCTCCCTTCTGCGGCCAGGTCCCTTGGCGGGCCGTTACCGGAGCCGCTGGTCGGCTGCGTGATTCACCACTTTGCGGGTTTATTCGGACGATTCGCTACCTCCTTCGGGTCATCTCGGTGAACTCCCGACCAGGAGTGCTAGCGCCACCGGGGGATGCGGCCGCCCGCGAGCGCCCCCGCCGGGCAGCCGCGACCGCGGCGGCCGCATGACCGGTCGCACGTGAGGCCGTGGCGCGCACATGCGACCCGCTTGATGCACGTGCACCTGACCGTGCTGTATCGTGAGCCGAAGTTCGTGCAGGCGCACACGCGGGCACATCGGCGGGGGTTGCGGGGCTGCTCCCGTCCGGCGTGGTCGGCGAGGGGTCCATCGCAGTGCGGCGGTGCGACAGGCGAGCTGCGTGGGTGAGGGCCGTCGTGGCACGGCTACTCGGGGCTTCGGGAGATCGCGTGACCAAGATCTACAGTGGCATGTCTGCGGCGGCGCTGGAGCGCGTGACCTGGCAGAAGAGCCGGCGGAGCAACTCGCAGGGCAACTGCGTCGAGATGGCGAAGCTGCCGGGCGACGAGGTGGCCGTCCGCAACTCCCGGCATCCGAACGGCCCCGCCCTCGTCTACACCCGAGCCGAGATAGAGGCGCTGATACTGGGCGCCAAGGACGGCGATTTCGACAACCTGCTGCAGTAGGCGTCCGCGATCATGGTCCTGCTGACTCCGGTCGTCCCTTCCCGGCAGGCGTGCGCCACGGCCGTGCGGGCTCCACTAGCCCGCAGCCCGCAGCACGCGTGGCTGGCCCAGACGTCCCAACGCGACGTCGTCTCGGCCCCCAACCTGCTGGATCGGACGGACATGCGGCGCAACGAGGCCCGTTCTGTCCCTATCCGCATCGACCCGCCCCTGCGGCCGGCGATCGCCTTCGCGGCGCTTCCGGCCAACCGGACCGGAGACAGCATGCCCCCGCCCGCCACGGAACGGATCTTCAGCTCGGGAGACCTTCCCCTGCTCTCACTGCCGGGTGCCGATGGGCTCATCACCTGCCAGTGGACCCACGAGACCCTCGGAGTGCCCGGCTCTGTGGAGGACGGTGGCGACGCCATCGCCGAGCGCCGGCGGGCTCAGGTGGGATTCGTTCTGGTCGAGCCGGCGTGGTTGGTCCGGGCCGCCGCCGAGCAGGTGCGTTCGCCCGGCGTCGACGCGATCGTGCTGCACGCCCACGCCAGCCCGCCCGGGCGCAGCGCGCTGGCCCTCGCCTTCGCCTCCCATCTGCGCAACGTGCTGCGCCGCCCGGCGCCCGGGCTCGATCCCCGGCTCGGCAACAACGTGGTGACCGCCGGGCTGCGACCGGACCTGGCGGGCTTCAGCGACCTGGTCCGGGTGCCCCACCTGGTGACGATCACCGACGGCACCGGCGCGGTGGCCGACACGATCGTGTGGGAGATCATGACCGGCGGGCAGTTCGACGCCTGGCTCGACGGTGCCCCCCGACCGGACCAGCGGGCCATCGAGGCGCACCTGCCGGGTCTGCTGCGGCTGCGGGGCCTGCACCGGTCGGGCCGGCTGGACCATCGCCGGGCGGGCGCGCTGCTCGACATGCTCGACGGCGGTCAGCTCACGACCCGGCTGATCCACCGGTTCCCCCGGGTCGTGCTCCCGCTGGCCGCGGCGGCCTGACCGGGCCGCCGCCACCGGACTCACCACGGCCGCTCCGCAACGGCGCGGTCGGTCGTGGTGTCCCGCGCGGGCGGCGGCGACGTGGACCGCCGCCGCCCGCGCTACCCACCCGGGCGCGGCTTCTCCACCCACCTCGGCGCAGGCGACGTCGCCCACCTCGGTGCAGGCGGCGTCGCCCACCTGGGCGCGGCGACGCTCCTTGTCCCGGCCGGCGACGCCACCCACCGCGGTCCAGACGACGCGGCGGCGGCGCGCCGGCCGGGACGGCTGCGCGCCGGACCCGGACGGGCGGGCCTGCGCGCGGCGGTGGTGGTCCACCCGGGCCACCCGTCTGGCCCGGGCGGGCGACCCCGGCGGCGGGCCGGGGCCGACGGGGAGCCCGGGCCCCCGCGTCCCGCCGGGGGCCGCGCGGACGGCGCCGCCGGGTGACCCGCCCGGCGCTACCTCACTGTTTCCCCGTGTTCCGCGCCCCGGCCGCGGCACCACCGCGCCGGCCGCGGGCAACCTGTGTCCTTCTGTGTTCCGCCGCTCGCGTGGGGAACCGCCGTGAGCGACGGTTGTTCTGCGGCGCGCCTTCCACCACCCGACGGCCGATCTGGGCCTATGGTCAGGCGCACCGGAACGCCGCTTTATGGGGAGAGTCGCGGATGACCGTATCGCTCGAGGATGCCCGCCGGATCATCGCCGCCGGGGAAAGATATGCGATTCACCTCGGTCAACCGGTTAACATCGCCGTCGTCGACTACGCCGGCATTCTGGTGGCCCATGTCCGGATGGACAACGCCCGCCTGCAGACCGCGGACATCTCGGTCGACCGGGCGTGCGCGGCGCGGGCGTCGGCCGCACCGGCCCGCCTGGTGAACCACACCGGGGGCGAGGGCGCCGCCGCCGGGGCCGGGGCGGGGGACGAGGAGTACGGCGGGTGGGAACGCCCGCCGGTCGAGCCCGGCTCGGGCCTGACCGGCGCGCTGCCCCTGCGGCGGGACGGGATGATCGTCGGCGCCGTCGGGGTCAGCGGCGGCCCCGCACCGCTGGACGAGGCCATCGCCCGAGCCGCCGCCGCCGCGTTCTGATCTCCCGCGTCCCGATCTCCCGCGTCCTGCCCGCCCGCGTCCTGCCCGCCCGCGTTCTGCTCTCCCGCGGTCCTGTTCTCGCGCGTTCTGCTCTCGCGCGTTCTGCTCTCGCGCGTTCTGGTCTCCCCGCGGTCAGGCGTCCGGATCGAGTGCCGAGGCCTCCACATGGCCGAGTGGCCGCCCGGGCGCAACCTCGTCCCGCACGAGCCGCTTGACGGCGGAGGGCTCGGGAAAGCCCTGCTCCCGCCGGTCCCAGAGCACCCGGTCGCCCAGCCGGACGACGAACACCCCGCCCGTCCCCGGCACCAGGCAGACCTCGGCCAGGTCCCCCTCGAAGGTGGTCAGCAGCTCCTGGGCGAGCCAGGCCGCCCGCGGCAGCCACCGGCAGCGGGTGCAGTACTCGATCTTCAAGGTTGGTTTCGCCGCGGCCATCGCCCCATCCTCCCCGCCTCATCCTTCCCGCCCGGCGCGGCGTGGGCCAGCGGGCCGGTGGCGCCGACGGGAGCCCAAACCCGCCCCATCCCGCTCCGGCGAATCTCACAAAATCAACGGAATGGCACCGGAACATGGCGTCCTGGGCCAAGGTTGGTGGAGTGAGCAGCGTCACGGTCCCGGCCGCGGGCCGGCGCCGACCGCGGGGTGGGTCGCGGCGTCGAGCGCGGACGCAGCGCCGCATCCTCGCCGGCCTGCTGGGTGTCGTGGTCGCGCTGGTCGCGGTCGGTTGCCGGGTGTCCAGCGACGAGAAGCCGACGGCCCCGGGCTGCGCGGAGCCGGGCGTCACCCCGGACGCGGTTCGCCTCGGGCTGCTCTACCCCGACACCGGCAACGCGGCGTCGCTGTTCGCTCCGTTCCGCGCCGGCGTCGACGCGCGCCTCGGGGTCGCCGACGCGGCCGGCGGCGTCGGCGGTCGCCAGGTCCACTACACCTGGCGCGACGACGCCTCGAACCCCGCGGGCAACGAGGCCGGTGCCCGCGCGCTGGTCCAGACCGACCGGGTCTTCGGCATCATCGAGTCGACCTCGGTGGCCAGCGGCTCCGCGGCCTACCTGCACGGCGCCCGGGTGCCGGTGACGGGCACCTCACTGGAGGCGGCCTGGACGCAGAACGACAACATGTTCAGCTACTCCAACATGATCTCTGACGGGCCGTCCGTCACCACCTGGGGCGCGTTCGTGGCCGAGCGCGGCGGGCGCACCGCGGTCATCGCGCAGTCGGCGTTCTCGGCGACGTCGATGACGATGGCGGACAAGCTGGCGGTGAGCCTGCGGGCGGCAGGCGTCCGGGTGGTCGGCCGCGTCGACGCGACCGGCCCGATCGACATCCCCGGCATCGGGGAGAAGGTCCGGGCCAGCGGCGCGGACGTCCTGGTCGGCGCGGTCACCGGCGCCGCCTTCGGCCAGGTGGTCGTCGGCGCCCGCGCCGCCCGCGCGAACCTGCGCGTGATCCTGTCGCCCGTCAGCTACGACCAGCGGCTGTTGAAGGTCTTCGGCCCGGTGCTCGCCGGCCTCTACACGTTCGTCGACTACCAGCCGTTCGAGGCGGGCACGCCCGCGCACCAGCGCTTCCTCGCCGGGATGGTCACGTACGCCCCGCAGGTGTCACCGCCGGCCCAGCAGGCCGCCCTGTCCGGCTGGATCTCGGCCGACATGTTCCTGCGGGGCCTCGCCGCGGCCGGGCCGTGCCCGAGCCGGGAGTCGTTCATCCGGGGGCTGCGCGGGCTGAAGGGCTACGACGCCGACGGTCTGCTGCCCGCGCCGATCGATTTTTCCTCGCATTTCGGGCAGATCAACCGCTGCTATACCTTTCTCCAGGTCGCCGCGGACGCGCAGCATTTCGAGCTCGTGCCGCCGGCGCCCCGCTGCGGCGAGGAGATCGGCCAGTAGGGGCCGGCACCGCCGGGGAGTCGTCGGCGGCACGAGCCTCGGCGCACCCACCCCTCGCGGGCCGTCCGCGCACGTCCGGGGCCTGGTGCCGGCGCGCCCGCCGTCCGGGCCGACGCCTGCCCGGGGGGTGTGAGCGGCTCCGCCTCGCCAAGCTGCCCGTGTTGCAGGCGGTCGGACTAGCATCGCTGGGGCGAAGGAAAGACATCGCATTTCGTGGGCCGGTCCACGATCGCTGCCGGTCGTCCCGGTCCGCCGCCCGAGCTTCCGGATGACCTGTACCAGGAGATGCCAGTGAGTTCAACGCCCGTCAACGTCACCGTCACCGGCGCCGCCGGTCAGATCGGCTACGCGCTGCTGTTCCGCATCGCGTCGGGCCAGTTGCTGGGCGCGGACACGCCGGTGAGGCTGCGGCTGCTGGAGATCCCGCAGGCCGTCCGGGCGGCCGAGGGCACCGCCCTCGAGCTCGAGGACAGCGCGTTCCCGCTGCTGGCCGGGGTGGACGTGTTCGACGACGCCAAGCGGGCGTTCGAGGGCACCAACGTCGCCCTGCTCGTCGGCGCCCGCCCGCGGACCAAGGGCATGGAGCGCGGCGACCTGCTGTCCGCCAACGGCGGCATCTTCAAGCCGCAGGGCGAGGCGATCAACAGCGGCGCGGCGGAGGACATCAGGGTCCTGGTCGTCGGCAACCCGGCGAACACGAACGCGCTCATCGCGCAGACGCACGCGCCGGACGTGCCCGCCGAGCGGTTCACCGCCATGACCCGCCTCGACCACAACCGCGCGATCGCGCAGCTGGCGAAGAAGCTCGGCGTTCCCAGCGCCGAGATCCGCAAGATCACCATCTGGGGCAACCACTCGGCCACCCAGTACCCGGACATCTTCCACGCCCAGGTCGGGGGCCGCAGCGGCGCCGAGGCCGTCGGCGACCAGAAGTGGATCGCCGAGGAGTTCATCCCGCGGGTGGCCAAGCGCGGCGCCGAGATCATCGAGGTCCGCGGCGCGTCGTCGGCCGCCTCGGCCGCCTCGGCCGCGATCGACCACGTCTACACCTGGGTCAACGGCACCCCCGAGGGGGACTGGACCTCCGCGGCGATCCCGTCCGACGGTTCCTACGGCGTGCCCGAGGGACTCATCTCCTCGTTCCCGGTCACCGCCGCCGGCGGGAAGTTCGAGATCGTGCAGGGCCTGGAGCTCGACGCCTTCTCCCGGGAGAAGATCGACGCCTCGGTGCGGGAACTCGCCGAGGAGCGCGAGGCCGTCCGCGCGCTCGGCCTGATCTGAGCCCTCCCGGCGAAGCCCCTTCAGACACAGCGCACCAACCGCGGCGCGCGCGGACGGCACTGCACCGTCCGCGCGCCGCCGACGAGGATTCGCGCCGGACCTGTCACGGATGAGACGCATCCGGCCGAGGTCGGCGGTCCCGGGACTACAATGATCGCGGATATCGCGCCGGCCGGCCGAGGCCCGTCGGCGCCCGCCACATCGTGGAACCGGTTCGGGGGACTCGTGACGCAGCGGCTGAGCGAGGGCGAGATCAGGGCGCTGGCCAGTGGGTTTGGCACGCACTACAAGGCGAGACTGCTCCTGGAGCGGGCCGGTCTGTCCCGTGCCCGGGTGCCGGAGCTGTCCGGCTCGCCGTACGACTACTGGTCGGAGATCTCGGGGTTGCTCGAGAACGGTCTGCTCGTCGACGGCCGGGCACGCCTGCTGGCCGCCGCGGCGCAGGAGTTCCCGGCCAGCCCGGTTTTCGCGGCCGGTCAGGGTGGGGCGCCTTCTCTGCTCGGCGCCACTGCGTCACCGGACATCCTTCCGGTGACGCGGGGGCAGGGACGATCGGCGTCGCGCCTGCCGGAGCCCGTCAGCGTGTTCCTCCTCGATGCCCGCCGGTACAGCGGGCGCGGCATGCTCGGCCAGGTCGAGTGGCGGGCGGCGCTGCGGGAGATCGTGGCGACGGCCGTCGCGGGGCTGCGGCTGCCCACGGAGTCGATCCGGCTGCTGCAGGACCGCGGCGACGGCTACCTCGGCGCCGTGCACGGTTCCGTCGCCAAGGTGAGCCTCGCCAGCGACTTCGTCCGCGAGCTGCAGATCGCCCAGCGCGCCTACAACAACGGCCGGGAACCCGACAGTCGGCTGCGGCTGCGGATGTCGCTGCACCACGGCGATGTGATCATCGATGGAACCGGTGCCCCGGGCGACGCCGTCGTGGTTGCCGCCCGGCTGATCGACGCCCCCCAGGTACGCGCCCTGCTGGAGCGCTACCCGGACGCCGACCTGGTCCTCGCGCTGACCCCGGAGTACTACCGCGAGACCGCCGCCGAGTCGCTGCGCGATCTCGACCCGACGAAGTTCCGCGAGATCGACGTGTCCGTCGGTGACAAGTACACCGGCACCGCCTGGGTGACCCTGCCCGGTCATCCCGCGAATCCGCCCCTCGGCGACGACCCCGTCGCCGCACGGTCCCCGGACGTACCCGTCGGCGCGGGTGCGAGCCTGCCGGGCGCCGTCACCCTGCCCGCGAGCGATCCCCGTGGCGACCTCCCACGCCCGGCCGAGCCGCGTGCCGACATGCCACGCCCGGCCGAGCCGCGTGGCATCTCGGAGGGCGAAACCTCGCCTGTTGCGGCCGAGGGGGTCGGGACCACCGCGGCTGCGGCATCGCCGGCCGCCGGGGCACCGGGCCTGCCGGGTGAGGACACGGCGCGCGGCCGGATCGGTGTGCTCCGAGGACGCCGGAAGCGTTCGGGCTCGCCGCCGCCGTTTCCCGGCCGGCGCAGCTGACCCCGGGCCGACCGGCCGGCCCGCCCACCACCCGGATCGCGCCGCGGCGGCCTGGTCATGCGGTGCTCACGGTCACCGTGCCGCCGGTCGCCACCGCGAGGAGCTTGCTCAGCCCACGGCCATAGCTGGTGCTCCCGTCGAAACGGCTCCATTCCGCCAGCGCCGTCATCATGATCCGTAGCTCCGTCGCGGACGCCTCGCCGGTCCGGGCCCGCTCGATCAGGCTGTGCACCCGCGCGGCCCAGGTGAGGGCATCGTTGCCGGCGGCCCGCGCCCGGCGCGCGGCCTCGTCGATGCGGGCGCGACGCAGGATGGGGCGGCCCGTCGCAGTCGGCGCCTCGGCGAGCCGGAGCAACCCGGCGGCCCGCCCGGCGTCGGAGTTGATGCGGCCGTAGGCGGCCAGCGACCGGCGCCACAGCTCCTCGGCCCGGCCCAGGTAGGCCGGGCGGGTCGAGGGGATCGGCGCGCCGTCCGGTCCGCGGCCGAGGGTCTGCGCCCCGCCGTCCGGGAATCCGGCCCAGTCGCCTCGCACCAGGGCCGCGTGCGCGAGCGTCGCGTCGTCGACCCCGCCCGCCGTCTCCACCGCGTCCAGCGCGACGCCGGCCTCGGCCGCCCGGCCCAACCGGAACAGCAGGTCCGCGCGCAGGATCCGGGCGTACGCGCTGGCCTGCTGCACGGGTAGCTCGGCCAGCCGGGCGACGAACGCGTCGGCCATCGTGAGCGCGTCCACCGCCGCCAGCGCCGCGCTTTCGACGCATGCGTCGGGTGCCGCCGCCACGGTCGTCGCCGGGCGTGCCAGCGCGACCACAGCGGCGGGCGTGGACGTCGTGGAGGTCGGGGAGGGCGCTGGCGTCGGGGAGGGCCGAGTCGTCGGCGTAGGGGAACTGGTCGCGGCGAGGGCGGTGGCAGCAGAGCCGGTCGGGTCGAGTGCGGTGTCCGTGCCGGGTGTGGTGTCCGTGCCGGGTTGGCTGGCGGTGTCGGCGTGGCTGGCGGTGTCGGCGTGGGTGGCCGTGTCGGCGTGGGTGGCGATAGCGGCGGGGGTGGCGATGACGGTGGGGGTGATGGTGCCGGTGGGGATGATCGGATCGGTCGGGTTGCTTCGCGCCGGGGCTCGGCCCGTGGCTGGGAGTGCCGCGGTGTTCGTGGTGAGCGGGGAGTCCGGCCCGACCGCGATGGCCACGGGGTTCGTGCTTCTGGGGATCTCCAAGTCCTGGGCGACGGCGGCGTTGCGACCGGCCGCGGCGGCCGGCGAGATCGGGCCGTCCGGCGGCCGGTCGGGTGGCAGCGGGTGGTCGGGCGCGAGCGGCTCGTGGGGAGCCTCCGCTGTGCCCCGGGGTGCCTCCGCGGGTGAGGTGATCCTCGTGGCACGGGTGGCCGTGGACTCGCCGGGGGCCCCGAGGCGCGTTCGGGTGTCGTCGTCGTCGCGCGCAGCGCGCGCTGCGTTCCCGCGTGGGGACGGCGGGTGTCCCGCGACCGATCGGCCGATCGTGGAGCCCCAGCCCAACATGGCGGGAAGGAAGCCGCCGGCACGGGAGCGAGCTCGGGGCCCCGTCCGGTGCAGACCATGGGTGGAGGCGGTGTGCCGCACGAGCCCCGCCGCACCCGTCCAGCCGAGGACCATGGGCAGGGTGTTGAGCCAGGGGGCGGTGTCCCCGCCGGTGCCGCCGGTGGAGGGGGTACCGGCGGCACCGTGTCTTGTGGCGACCGCGTGTGCGCGCCCCTCCCCGGCGGCCGCGGACCGTTGCCTCGCCCCGGTGGTGGGCGCGTGGTTGGCGTGGGGGGAGTGGTTGGCGTGGGGCGCGTGGCTGGAGCCGAGCCTGCGGGCGGTGGGCGTGCCGGGGGTCGGTCGGGTCATGCCGGGAACGGGGACGACCGCGGGCCCGCCCGGGTGGACGTCGCCGGGCGCGGCCGGGGAGCCGGCCGGGAGGGGGGGTCGGGTCTCGGCGGCTGCCTCGGTGCCGGCGATCGACGCTGGTGGGACCGACGCTGGTGGGAACGATGCTGGTGGGAACGATGCTGGTGGGACCGACGCTGGTGGGAACGACGCGGACGGGAACGACGCGGCGAGCAGGCGGGCGCGGGCCATCCGGATCGCGGGGATCACTTCGGCGGCGAGCACGCAGATGACCGCGGTCGTCGGGGCGAGCAGGTCGTGGCGCTGCCGGATGATCGCCTGCGCCGTCCAGGCCGTCAGCGGGCCGTCGGCGCGGGAGCCGGCGGGTGCCGGGTCGCGCACGCGGGGTGGGGCTGCGGACCGGCCGGTCGTGGCCGGCGAGGGCCGTAGGAGGCCCGCGTCGTCCGGGGACCAGTTCCGGTCGAGGGCGAGCGCCGCGAGGTAGAGCGCCTCGTGCACCGCCACGTGGTCGGGGTCGGCGGGGTCGTGCTCGCTCTGGCGCAGCTCACGCAGGGCGCCCTTGGAGCGGCCGGCGGCAACGGCGGTCGCGGCGCGCAGGAGGTGGCGCTCTGTCGGCGGCGGGAAGGGATACCGCACGGGCACCCCGGCGGGTTCGACGCGATGTTGCTCGTGCAGCAGGAGCGCTATGAGGAGCCTTGCTGAGGAAAGCGGCATCGGCGCGGTGTTCCTTCACGGACGACACGGAACCGTATCCGGTTCGGACTGTTCGGACCCGCCGGAAAATCTCGGCGGAGCCATGACAGTACCTAGCATTCCGCCGCCGGGAAATGGCTCGTGGTGGTTCCGTGACGGCCCGGTTGTGGCATCGAATGTATCTCGCGGAAATGGTCGTCGATGCAGCGATGAAACAAGCACGTCCAGATAGAAAGATGATTTGGCTTCGACCTTTCCGTGGCCACCGGAGGCTGCGGGCCGGCGCGCGCGATCGGCGCGCGACACCCCGGCTCCGCGGGTGCCGAGTCGCGGGCGCCGACCTCTCAGACGAGGTCGGCGGGAACGGCCTCGTACCGGCGGGCGAGTTCGGCGATGCGCGGTGTCGAGCCGGCGAAGTGGTGGTCGTCGACGGCGGCCACGGCGGCGATCCCGCGGGAGTTCGTGACGAACGCCGCCTCGAAGCGGTCGAGGTCGACCAGCCGCACCGGCGCCCGCGCGTTGTCCGGGGAGCGCTCCAGCAGGGCCATCGTCACGCCGTGCAGGGCCGGCGCGTCCGGCCAGACGACCGTGTCCCCGGCGAGGAAGCCGATGTTGGTCGTCGCGCCCTCGGTGATGACGCCGCCCGGCCCGGTGAGCAGCGCATCGTCGAAGCCGTGCCGGCGCGCGAGCCGGCCGTACTGGAGCTGACCGAACGTGCCCAGGTGTTTGAGGTGCGGGAACGGCCGCGTGTACGGCACCGACATGAGTCGCTGCGGGGGCGCGGGCGGCTCGGCGGGTGCCCCCACCGCGACGATGAGCCGCGTCGGGCCGGGGTCCGGGGCGCCGGTGACGACGACCCGCACGGTGGCGTCGCGGGTCGAGGCGGCCAGGGCCGCCCGGATCCGGGCGCGCACCAGCTCGCCGTCGAGCGGCTCGGCGTAGAGCTCGCGGTTCGCCGCATCGAGACGTCGCAGGTGCAGGTCGAGACCGCGGGTCCGGCCGTCACGGACCTGCATGACCGTGAAATGACCGTGGGGAAGCAGGGCCAGTGGGGTCGGATCGTCGAGGGACACGGGACAGCCGTCGATCTCGATGCGCAGCAACGCCGGGCCGGCCACTCCGATCACGATAGCCACCCCGGCGCGGGGGGCCCGATCGGGCGCCCCGGGCGACGAATGCCGCCGAGGGGTTCGCTAGCGTGCTCGTGCCGCGCCCGTCGCCTGGCGGGCCGCCCGTCAACGAATGGAGTGGCCATGTCCGACCTCGCCGTCGACCCCACGGCCGACCCGGCCAAGATCGTCAGTGGTCTGTCCACCCTGTCGGAGCGGGAGATCTCCGATCTGCTGGGTGGCCCGGCCGGGGAGCGCGTCCTTGACGAGATCTTCCGGCAGATGCGCGACACGTTCCGGCCCGAGCAGGCGCAGGGCGAGAACGCGCTGGTCCGCTTCGCGCTCACCGGAGGGCCGGAGGGCAGCACCCGCACCTACGAACTGCACGTCGTCGACGGCGCCTGCACGCTGGCGACCGAGCCGTCCGCCGGCTCCGGCACGGCGCCGGCGGACCGTGCGCTGACCATCACCACGGACCGGGTCCGGTTCGTGCGGGTCCTTGTCGGCCAGGTCAGCGGCGCCAAGTTGTTCCTCACCAGGAAGATCAAGATTGACGGCGACCTGAAGTTCGGCGGCAAGGTCATGGGGTGGTTCGGGATCAAGCAGGACGACTGAACGAGCGCAGGACGGCGGAACGAGCACGCGCCCGGCGCCGCCCGACTCACGACGGCGCACTCCGTGTACGGAACATATTACTGTCGGTCGACGGTCCGGTCGGTGGTTCCGGTCCACGTTTCGGTCGTGTCGCGCGGTCGGGTGGTGCGGTCGGGTGGTGCGGTCGGGTGGTGCGGGAGGGTGGATGGCGCGGCTGGTGCTCGACGGCCGGGCGTATGACCTGCCGGCGGGGACCGACGCGGCCGCGCTCCGCCGCCGCGCCGAAGAGGTGATGAGCGGCCGGGCCGGCAACGTCGGGCTCGACCGGATCGCCCTCGCGGACGGCGACGTCCTGGCGGTGAACTGGCGCGCGGTGGGCACGGTCCGCGTCGTCGAGGCGGGCTCGGAGGACGACGCCTGACCGTCGGCGCCAAGGCCGTCGGGGCGGTGACCTCGGGGCGCTCCGCCCGGTGGCTGCGGCCGGGCCGCCGGGTCAGAGGGCGAACTCGGCCGGCTCCAGGCCGAGGGCGAGCGCCGCCTCCCGCACGACCGCCCGCTCGCTGGCGACGAACTCCCCGTCGACCAGGCCGATGACCTGCCCGATCCGCACGACGGCGGCGGCCTGCGCCACCCGGCCGCGCACCTTGGTGATCTCGGCTAACGCCGCCTGGCGGCCGGCCGTGAAGTCCGTGGTCAGCCGGTCGAGATGCGCCTCGAACAGCCGCACCGTGTCCTGCTCGGGAAACTGGGACAGCACCGGGTCGGTGGCGGCGAAGCCGCGCAGCCCCTCCCGCTCGGTCGGGTCGATGTGCCCGTCGGCGGCGGTGACCAGCGCGCACATCGCCACCGCCGCGTCGCGGAAGGCCAGCGTCCGCAGCTCCTCGCGGCGGGCGAACAGCTGCGCCCGCAGTGAGGCCAGCGACGGCAGCCGCCGGTTGGCCCCGGCGGGGTCCAGCCCACGCCACAGCGGCCAGCCCTCGGCCAGCCAGCGGCGCACGACCTCGGCCATGGACAGCGGGCGCAGCCGCGTCGCGAGCAGGACGTCGATGTTCACCGGGACGAGGGTGTGCTCCCCCCAGCGGGACGGGGTCGGGATGCCGGTCGGCCAGACGCCGGCGAAAAGCACGCTGAGCACGTGGTCCGTCGCGGATTCCGGGGACCGGCCGGTGATGGAGCCGTCGTGCTCGACCGCGCCGACGAACTGCCGGGAGACGACCCGAGGCCCGGCGAGCCGCCCCACCTGCCGTTCGAGTGCGTCGTCGGTGCTCTCGCCGCCGGCCACGGGGCCGCCGGGCAGCACGTGCCAGACGTCGTCCGGTGGTCGCGCCAGCAGCACCCGGTCGTCGATCCGCAGCAACAGCCGGACATCGAGCCGAACGGCGGCCTGCACGGGCATACCGACTCCCCTCCGAAGACGCACGGCACAAGGTGGGTCACTCGCTGACGGCATCATCCCCCAGACGGCCCGCGGACCCGCCCCGGTGGTTCGGCTGCGTCACCTCGGACGGTGAGGTGTCCGGCTCCGGTGGCCCATCGGTGTGGGCGCGGCCGCGAGGACGCCGCCGCCGCCGAAGGTCCGCCGGTAGGCCCGCGGGCTCGTCCCCACCAGGCGGCGGAACTGCTCCCGGAACGCGGCCGGCGAGCCGAAGCCGACCTGCGCGGCGATGGCCTCCACCGGATGGCAGGTGGTCTCCAGCAGGTACTGGGCCCGGCGCAGCCGCGAGCGCTGCAACCAGGCCACCGGCGTCAACCCGGTCTGTTCGCGGAAGCGGCGGTTGAGCGTGCGGGTGCTGACCATCGCGTGCGCCGCGATGTCGGCGAGGGTGAGCTCGCGGTGGATGTTCGCCGTCAGCCATCCCAGCAGCGGTTCCAGCTCGGTGCCGTCGGGCGGCGGCTGCTCACGGGCGATGAACTGCGCCTGCCCGCCGTCGCGCTGCAGCGGCATGACGGACATCCGGGCGGTCTCGGCGGCGACGGCCGTGCCGTGGTCGCGGCGCACCATGTGCAGGCACAGGTCCAGCCCCGCGGCGGCGCCGGCCGAGGTCAGGATCTGGCCGTTGTCGATGAACAGGACGTTCGGGTCGACGTCGACGGCGGGATGGCGCCGCGCGAGCTCCGCCGCGGCGATCCAGTGGGTGGTGGCGCGCAGCCCGTCGAGCAGGCCCGCCGCGGCGAGGACGAAGGCGCCGGCACAGATCGAGGCGAGGCGCGCCCCACCCGCCGCGGCGGTCCGCAGCGCGTCCAGCACCCGGGCGTCCGGCTCGGTCGCGGGATTGTCGCAACCCGGCACGATGACGGTGTCCGCCGAGGTCAGCGCGTCGAGGCGCCAGGGGGCGCGCAGGGCGAACGCGCCCGCCGTCACCTCCGCGTCCGCGGCGCAGAGCCGCACCTCGTAGGCCGGGCGGCCGTCCGCCAGGCGGGTGCGACCGAAGATGTCCAGCGGTGTCGCGAGGTCGGACGGGACGACGTCGTCCATCGCGAGGACGGCCACCACGTGCATACCGGCCAACCTAACCGGCCCGCGGCACCTGTTCGCCCGCTTCCGTTCGCCCGCCTCCGGCCCGCTGGCGGAGCCCGCGGCGACTCGACGGGTCCGCCCCCCGTCCGGTCGTCCCGGTGCGACCTCTCGGTCTGGTCGTCCCGGTCTGGTCGTCCCGGTCTGGTCGCAGGGAAGCGCGCGAGGTCGGGGGTCCGGGCGAGCCCGATGGTGGCGAACGGTTCCTTTCCGTCGTCGCCCGGGGAGTTTTGAGAGCATTTGAGCTATTTGCGCTGGTCTGAGGCCTGAGGGGCGCGGACGGGCGGAGGCCGGGGACCGCGGTCACGGCGGGGGTTGGCGAGAAGACGGCGATACCTGGCAATCCTGTCAGCGTGCCGGCGTCCCGGCGGTCGTAGCGTCGACGTCGAACCGTCCGACCCTTCTCCCGGCTCCGTGATGTCCGCGGCTCGGCGATCCCCGCGGCTTGGTGATCCCCGCGGCTTCGCGGCCGGGCGATGCCCGTCCCGGCGAGGTGTGTTGCGTGAACTGCTTGCTGTGCTCCCGGTTGCTGTGTTCTCGGCCGCCGCGGTCGGCGCCCGAGGCGTCCCGCGGGGCGAAACCGTGACCAAGTTCCTGCTCAGCGTGCACGTCCTTGCCGCGATCGTCGCGATCGGGCCGGTCACGGTGGCGGCGAGCATGTTCCCGCCGGCCGCCCGCGCGGCGCTGGCCCGCCCGGGTGACGAGCACTCCGCCGGGATCGCGCGGGTGCTGTACCGGATCTGCGGGATCTACTCGGCGCTCGGCCTGCTCGTGGTCGTGTTCGGATTCTTCACCGCGCAGAGCCTCGACGTTCTCGGCCAGACCTGGCTCATGGTCGCGATTGCGCTGACCGGCCTCGCCGCACTCGTGCTCGCGTTCGCGATCCTGCCCGCGCAGCGCAACCTCATGGACGAGATCACCGCCGCCGGGGCCGCGCGCGACGCCGGCGCCGGCGACGCCTCGCCCGAGGGTGGGTCCGCCGCCCGGGGTCTGTCGGTCATGGACCTGCCGACCGCCGACATGCCGACGCACAGCCTGCCCCCCTCCCGCGTCGCGGCGGCCCTGGACAGCGGCGCGGCGACCAGCAACGGCATCGCGCTCGCCCGCACCAAGCGGCTCGCGATGACCGCCGGCATCTTCAACCTGCTCTGGGCCACCGTCACCGTCCTGATGATCCTCCGCCCCGGCTCGACCACCGGCGTCTGACCGCCATCCGCCGCCCCGCCCCTCGCCCCTCGGCCCTGCCCGGTGGTGCCGCCCGTCGGCCCGGCGGCGGTGGGATCCGGTGAATTCGTCGTCGCACGGCCGCGTCCGATGGGATGATTTCCGCTGAGTGAGGTCGCGGCGACGCAGCGGGAGGGCCCGATGGGGGAGGCGCTGGACACGGTCAAGCGGGCGCTGGACGCCTTCGACGCCGGTGACGAGGCCGCGGTCCACGCGCTGCTCGACGACGACCTCGTCGTCGAGGCCCCCGGCGGGGTGCGCATCGCCGGGCGCGACGCCGCCGCCGGCTACAGCGCCGCCTTCCTCGCCGCGTTCGGCGACGCGGACGTCGACACCCACATCCTCGCCGAGCAGGGCGAGCTCGTCGTCGAGGAGTACACCCTCACGGCCACGCACACCGGGGTCCTGCGCGACGCCGACGGCACCGAGCACCCTCCGACCGGGCGGCGCGTCACCCTGCGGGTCGTCGAGGTCTACCGCGTCCAGCACGGCCTGATCACCGAGAACCGCCTCTACTTCGACCAGACCCTGCTCGCCCGCCAGCTCGACGCGGCCGACGAGCCCTCCCGCTGACGCCCCCGGCGCGCCGCCCGCCGCCGGTTCGGCGGGTCGATGTTCGGATCCTGATCGATCCGGACATACTGCGTGCGGAACTCGGGCGGATCGGACGGTCCCGGGGCGCGGTGGAGGGCGGGACATGCAGTTCGACGACGAGTCGGTGGATGCCTCGGAGCTGGAGGACCAGCGCGGGGGCGGGGGGCTCGGCCGGGGGCTCGCGGTCGGCGGCGGCGGGGCCGGCATCCTCGGCGTCGTCATCTACCTGCTCGTCGCGGTCCTCGGGGGCGGCGGGTCGGACTCGGCCGGGTCGCCGCTGTCGCAGCCCGGCAGCGGCACCTCGGGCAGCGGCACGTCCAGCGACGTCGCCCGGCGCTGCAACACCGCCGGGGCGATCGACCAGTACGACGACTGCTTCGTCCTCAAGGCGTTCAACGAGATCAACGAGGTGTGGGGCGCCCAGTTCGCCCGCAGCGGCCAGACCTACACCAAGCCGCGGCTGGTCTACTTCTCCCAGGCGGTGCGCACCGGCTGCGGCACGGCGTCGTCGCAGGTCGGGCCGTTCTACTGCCCGCCGGACCGCAAGGTGTACATCGACCTCGGCTTCCTGGATCAGCTCCAGCGCAACTACGGCGCCCAGGGCCGCTACGCGCAGGCGTACATCGTCGCCCACGAGGTCGGCCACCATCTCCAGACGCTCACCGGCACCGAGGCGCGCGTCCGCCAGGCCCAGCAGGCCGACCCGTCCCGGGAGAACCCGCTCAGCGTCCAGCTCGAACTGCAGGCCGACTGCTACGCCGGGGTGTGGAGCACGCTGGCGAACAACGCGGGCAACGTCACCATCGGTGAGGCCGACCTCGACGAGGCCCTCGGTGCCGCCCAGGCCGTCGGCGACGACCGCATCCAGGCCCAGGCAGGCCAGGTCAACCCGGAGACCTGGACCCACGGCTCCGCCCAGCAGCGCAAGGACTCGTTCCTCACCGGCTACCGCGGCGCCACCCTGGCCTCCTGCGGCACCGTCCCCCACGCCTGACCTCGCGCCTGACTGCTCACCGGTCCGGCGAGCTATCGCGGGGTGCCGTCTTCGGTCATCGCCTCGGTGCCGATGACGGTGAGGAGCCGGAGCCGGTCGGCGGCGTCGCTCCCGGGGGCGGCGGTGTAGGCGACGATGCGCAGGTCTGCGCCGGGAGCGGTGAGCACGTCGCAGTCGAGGGTGAGCACGCCGACGGTGGGGTGGTGGACGGTCTTGGTGACCGCCTCGTGGACGCCGACGACTCCGGCGTCCCACAGGTCCGCGAAGGCGGTGCTGGCGTCCCTCAGGTCCTTGATCAGGGCGCGCAGGCCGGCGTCGGCAGGGTAGCGTGCGGCCGCCGCTCGCAGATCGCCGACCATGGCCGCCCTGAAGCGGACCTCCTGCTCGGGGGTGTTACTGATCCGGCACGGCGGGTCGATGAAATGCAGCCAGACGATGTTGCGCTCCCGTCCGGGCCGCGCGGACGGGTCCCCGATCAGGGCGGCCCACAACGGGTTCCACAGGATCAGGTTCCAGGCCGCGTCCCACACGCTCAGCGGCGCGCCGTCGAGCTGGTCGAGCAGCCGCCGGACCCCCGGCGGGATGTGCGCCGACACCTGCCCGGGACCCGGCGCCCACTGGCCCGCGAGCAGGTACAGGTGCTCGCGTTCCGCCGCCGACAGGCGCAGGGCGCGGGCGAGCGCGGACAGCACCTGCGCGGACGGGGAGGTCGCCCGGCCCTGCTCCAGGCGGACGAGGTAGTCCACCGACAGGCCGGCGAGCTGCGCCAGTTCCTCGCGGCGCAGCCCGGCGGCCCGACGCACTCCGCCGACGGGCAGCCCCACCGTGGCCGGGGCGGTGCGGTCGCGCCAGCCACGCAGCGCCCGGCCCAGTTCCCCGGATCCACTCACGGTTTGAGTATCCCGGCGGCGGCGCCGGACAGCCTGGTACTGGCAGTCCACTGGCAACGGTGGGCACTGGCTGCAGACCCGGGGTACGGCGACGGTGGAGGCGAGACCAGTCCGCCGATCATCGGAGATGACCAAGAAATGACGACCACCCTGATCACCGGAGCGAACAAGGGTCTCGGGTTCGAGACCGCCCGCCGCCTGACCGAGGCCGGGCACACCGTCTACGTCGGGGCGCGCGATGCACAGCGCGGCGCGGAGGCGGCCGAGCGGCTCGGCGCCCACTTCGTTCAGCTCGACGTCACCGAGGAGGAGTCCGTCGAGGCCGCCGCCAAGGCCGTCCGCGCGGAGGCCGGCGGCCTCGACGTCCTGGTCAACAACGCCGGGATCGTCGGCGCGCGCAAGCTCGGCCGGCTCGGCGAGGTCACCGCGGCCGACATGCTGGCCACCTACGACACGAATGTCTTCGGCGTTGTGCGGGTCACGCGCGCCTTCCTGCCGCTGTTGGCGGACAGCGACGCCCCGGTCGTCGTCAACGTCGGCAGCGGTCTCGGCTCGCTGGCGGCGACCAACGACCCCAACCGGATCGAGTCCCAGGTGACGGGGCTGGACTACCACTCCTCCAAGACCGCGCTGGTCATGATCACCGCGCAGTACGCCAAGGCGTTCCCCGCCATCCGGTTCAACACCGTCGACCCCGGCTACACCGCCACCGACCTCAACGGCCACCAGGGCACCCAGACCGTCGAGGAGGGCGCGGAGGTCATCGTTCGCCTGGCCACGATCGGCGCCGACGGCCCGACCGGCGGCTACTTCGACCGCACCGGCCCGGCCGCCTGGTGACGGGTGGTCAGTGACGGATAGTGAGGTCGAGGCCGTCGTCGAGAGGGATCTCGACGCCTGTGTAGCCATTGCCGGGGGTGCGGACGTAGTCGAGGTAGTCGCGGGTCTCCGCGGGGAAAAGGGTGATGTCGTCGGCGACGATGAGGGCGTCCGAGGCCAACTGGGGCTCGAGCAGGCGCAGCAGCGGCAGGTAGAGCTGGTTCCAGCCGTCGAGGAGCAGCAGGTCGATGGGTCCGGGCAGCTCGCGCAGGGTCTCGAACGCGTCGCCCGCCCGGATCTCGACGAACGCGGCCAGGCCGGCCTCGGCGAGGTTCCCGGCCGCCGCCTTCGCCTTCGTGGCCGACAGCTCGGTGGTGATGACGCGGCCGGCACCGTTGTCCCGCACGGCCGCCGCGAGATGGATCGCGGAGATGCCGTAGGACGTGCCGAACTCGACGGTCAGCGCCGGCCGGTTCGCGCGGGCGAGCAGGTAGAGCAGCGTGCCGACCTCCCGGGACACGGGCATGTAGACGTCGGCGGCGAGGTCGGCCAGCTCGGCCGGGGTGTAGTCCCCGATGGTCCGGTCGGGCCCCACCGCCGACCGGAAGGCCTCCAGGGTGATGGCGTCCTTCTCGGCCGCGGCGAACGATCGGTCGAGGACGGCGCTGACGGCGGCGTCCTGCAGAGCTGTGGGCATGCGGAATCGATCCCCTTCGGAGTGTTCGATGATCTGGGTCCTGCCGCCCTCGTCGGGTGCGAGGGGTCCGTGAGGTCTCGGGGTCAGTCCAGGCCGCGCTTGCCCGGGGTCCAGAACGGCTGGGTGAGGACGTCCCGGCGGGGCCAGCCGCGGTCGTTGACCAGGTGGTCGCGCACGGCCTGGACGGTGCGGGCCTCACCGGCGACGTACGCGACGCCCGGTTCGGCGGGCAGGTCAAGCCCGGCGACGGCGGCCGGCAGCAACGCCGAGCTCGCGGCCGACGCGCCGTGGCGGTGCACCCACGTCGGCGTCGACGCCCCGGGCAGCGGGATCTCGTCGGCCGGCTCGTTGCACTCGAAGACGGCGAAGCACCGCGCGGTCTCGGGAAGGCTGCGCAGGATCGCGCCGAGCGGGACCGCGGCGGTGTCGTCCCCGGCGAACAGGTGCAGGGACGCGCCGGGGCGGGCGACGAGACGCCCGTCCGGCTTCGTGACGATCACGCCGTCGCCGGCCTGGACCGTCCGCGACCAGCTCGCTCCCGGCGACTCGCCGCCGTGGTCGTAGACGGCGAGCTCCAGCCGCCCGGCCGGGTCGTAGTTCCAGACGGAGTAGCTGCGTTTGAGGTCGCGGGGCCCGTGGCGCCAGGAGGCGAGGGAGGTCGGGTCGGCGAGGAAGACGGTGACGTTCTGCCCCGGCGTCCAGGCGAGCCCGGTCAGCGGCTCGCCCGCGAGGACGATGCGCCGGGTGCGCCGGGCGAGCGGTTCGACCGCGGCCACGTGCACCCGCAGCAACACCCGGTCCAGCAGGCGCCGGCGCCCGGGTTTCGGCCGAACCGCGGCAGCCGGCGGTCTGGCCGGAGCAGACGGCTCTGCTTGGTCGGACGGCTCTGCTTGGTCGGACGGCCCCGCCGGATCGGATGACTCGGCGGGCGGGGCTGTGGGGGAGTCGGCGGCCACGGCAGCTCCTCGACGGTTTGCGTAACATCGCGATAGGTCGTTAGGGCTGAGCGTAGGACGGCGACGATCTGCCTTCAAATGCAAGTACGGCAATGTGAGGATGCATGTCATGCATTCCGCCGCCGACCTGCCCGCCGCCTCCGGAGATGACGCGGACCCGGCTCGTCCCGTCGCCCTTCCTGCCGCCGCCTCCGGCGGGTCCAGCGCATTCGCCGAGGCTCGACCGCTCGCCGGCATCGACCTCAACCTGCTGGTCACCCTGGACGCGCTGCTGGCCGAGCGGAGCGTCAGCGGTGCGGCCCGGCGGCTGCACCTCACCGAGCCGGCGGTGAGCCGGGCGTTGGGACGCATCCGCAGGGCCACCGGCAACCCGATCCTCGTGCGCGCCGGCAACACGATGGTCCCGACCCCGCGCGCCCTGGAGATCCACGCCGAGGTACACGACCTCGTCCAACGTGCCCACGCCGTGTTCGCGCCGGTAGGGGCGCCGGACCTCGCCACCCTGGATCGAACGTTCACCATCCTGAGCAGCGACATGCTCGTCGCGACGATCGGCGTCGGCCTGCTCGACCGGCTGGCCCGCCAGGCTCCCCGCGTGCGCCTGCGCCTCCTGCCGGAGCCGACACCGTCGGCCGACCCCCTGCGCGACGGCACCGCCGACCTGGAGATCGGCCAGATCGACTCCACCGCGCCGGAGATCCGCGTCGAGACCCTCGGCGCGGACTCGGCGATCGCCGTGGTCCGCGCCGGACACCCGCTCACCGAGGGCCCGCTGACCCCCCAGCGCCTCGCGGCCGCCCGGCACGTCGTCGCCTCGCGCCGCGGCCGGCTGTCTGGCCCGATCGACGAGGCATTGGCGGCGCTCGGGCTGCGCCGCACGGTCGTCGCCTCCGTCTCGTCACACACCGTCGCGCTGTCGCTCGTCGCGCACAGCGATCTCGTGGGCGTGGCGCCGCGGCGGCTTGGTCGGGACAGGCTCGCCGCGCTCGGCCTCGTGCCCCTCGATCTCGGCCTGGACCTGCCGTCCCTGTCCCTGTGCCTGGCCTGGCATCCCCGCTACGACGCCGACGCCCCCCACCGCTGGCTGCGCGCCCAGGTCCGCGACGTCATCCGCGAGTCAATTACTGAGGATGATTACTAGATCGTCGTCATCCTCGTGCGTCGTGCCGTCATCAACTCCTGAATCCACTGCGGGATAGGGTTTTCTGGCTCGGTTCTTCGAGTTGGACGCACCGGTGGGGGTTGATGCGGTGAGTAACACTGGACTGGGGGCTGCGGAGCCTCAGGGATCCTCCGTCGACGCCGGGCACCGCAGCGGCCCGGTGGATCTGCGCGTCGACCAGCCGCATTCGGCCCGGATGTACGACTACTACCTCGGCGGGAAGGACAACTTCCCGGCCGACCGCGAGGCCGCCGAGCAGGCCATCGCCGCGTTCCCGAACGCGCCGCTCGCCGCCCGCCAGAACCGCGCGTTCCTGGTCAGGGCCGCCCGCTACCTCGCCGCCGAGGTGGGCATCCGGCAGTTCCTCGACGTCGGAACCGGCATCCCGACCTCGCCGAACCTGCACGAGGTCGTGCAGGACGTCGCCCCCGACGCCCGGGTCGTCTACGCGGACAACGACCCGATCGTGCCGGTGTAGGTTCAGGCTTCTCGTCAGCATCTTTTGGCAATCGGGCGAACAACGATTCCATACCCGCGTTGTACATGCACGGCTCGGCCCCTGTGACCGCACGACACGCAGCAGCGGCTCCCAGGGGCCATCCTCCCGCCAAAATGCGGGAGATGAGCAAAGGTCTCCCATGCTATGGTGCGCCTATGTCATCGATCAAGCAGTTCCAAGTCACCTTTGACTGCGCTGAACCTGAGCGCGTCGCTCGCTTTTGGTGTGAGGTGCTGGGGTACGTCGTGTCGCCTCCCCCGAAAGGGTTCGCCACCTGGGACGACTTCAACGGCTCCCGGTTTCCTGAGGATCAGGGTTCATGGTTTGCCTGCATTGATCCCTCAGGTGTGGGCCCGCGACTGTTCTTTCAGCGCGTTCCCGAGGGAAAGGTCGTCAAGAATCGGCTGCATCTTGACGTGAGGGTCGGCTCCGGGCTCGTGGGTGAAGAGCGCCTCGTCACGCTCGAAGCCGAATGCGCACGACTGGCCGTGCTCGGCGCGGCGCGTGTGCGACTGCTGTATGACGGCCACGATTCCTGCATCGTGATGCAGGACATCGAGGGAAACGAGTTTTGTCTTGACTGAGCATCCTCCGGGACCGGCGAGGTGTGGAGCCGTCTTCCTCGAGCCTCTCTTAAAGCCGGTCCCGTGTGGGGCGGGAGTTATCCCGCGAGAGCAAGGTCGTGCGGTCGGGCGGTGCCAAGCATCGCGGTGCGGTACAGCCATCCGTACAGCTAAGCCCGAGGACGTCAGCCGACCAGAGCGAACTTCAGTGGACGCGGTCAGGGCTGTGACCGCGAACGAAGGACGATCGTGGGCGTCCGGACGTGCCGGGCCAATCTTGTAATCGGGTGATAGCGCGTGAAGTGCTGACGCGCCGCTCCCGTTCCTCGGCGCTGTCGCGCCTGCGGTACGGGTCGGCTTGCCCAACGGAGACGCTCGGCCGGCAGACCGAGGCGGAAGATGATCACGGCCTTCCATATGCAACCAAGGGGTGGTACCGACCGCCCTTGTACCGTTCTCAGGGTTCTGCCCTGCATCTTTTGGTGATCGGGTCGTATCCGGGTCCGTACCCGGGTTGCACATTCCGCGCGGCTCGGCCGGGGGGCGGTAAGCACAGCTCGACAGGTCTGTCAGCTGTGTCGGACCTCCGTCTTCACCCGGTCGCGCGGGGAGGTCGATGTACGGGAGCCAGGCGATGCGCTCAGTGCAGCAGGCCGAGGTAGCGCGAGAGGATGTGCTCGACCTGGGCCATGTCGTCGCGGGAGAGGTAGTCCACGAGTTCACCCGTGACATAGGAGCTGTCGATGGTACGGATCTGGTCGATCAGGATCCTGGTCGACCGTCCCGTAATGATCACCTCTGGTCTGAAGGCGGACGCCTGTGCGCTGGTCGACGTGGGCACGATCGTGACCGTGGACCACGCGTTCTGCTCCATGCTCAGGGCGAGGCCGAGTCGACGTCCCCGCTGTTCATGCCCGCGCTTGGCGTCGCCGAGGTCCACCGGGTACACGGCGCCGCGGATCACGGGTGGTCCTGGGACCTGGCTGGTACCGCGAGGTTCGTACCTGTGATCACGATGTTGCCGTTGGTGTCGTACTCCCACGCATCGGGCTCGGCGGACAGGTCCTCATTCCGCAGCCGGTGCATGTCCTCGCGGGCACGCACCTCCCACGCCTCCCGGTCCAGCAGTCGCAGAGCGCGCCGGATGACGTCACTGGTCTTCTCGTCCTGGCGGCGGTTGGCCTCAACGATCCGGAGGTCCTCTTCGGTGGGGCGGAATCCGACACTCATGACTCCACTGTACAACAAACGTACAACATCCGAGGGTCGGTGGACGCGTAGGGCAGGGGCATGTGTATCCCGGGGCTGGTACCCATCGTGCTCACCCACGCCCGCGCGTTGCTGACCAGCACGGCCCAGGGGCGCACCGCCTACCTCCACGCCGACCTGCACGACCCGGCGAGCATCCTCGACTCCGCGGAGCTGCGCTCGACGTTCGACCTGACCAGGCCGGTCGCGCTCTCCCTCATCGCGATCTTCCACTTCTTCCCCGACGACCACGACCCGCACGGCATCGTGCGCCGCCTCGTCGACGGCCTGCCGTCCGGCAGCCACGTCGTCATCACCCACTCGACGGCCGACTACGACCCGGGGGTGGCGCGGCTCGTCCAGACCTACCTGGACCGGGGCATCCCCGCCGCGGCTCGCAGCCGCGCCGAGGTGGAGTCCCTGTTCGTCGGCCTGGAGCCGGTCGAGCCGGGCGTCCAGCCCCTGCACCGCTGGCGCCCCGACGCCGACGTCCCACCCGAGCTCACCGACGCCCAGGTCAGCGGCTACGGCGGCATAGCCCGCAAGCCGTAGTCCCGCCCGGCTTCCCCAGAGCCTGCCGCCGCCTTCGCCGTTACCAGTGGTTGCGGTGCAGCACCTGGTCGAGGGGGACGCGGGGAGCCGGTCGGAAGTCGGTGCCTAGGGTGTAGGCGAGGGGGATGAACGCGGCCAGCATCACCCGGTCGTACGGGACGCCCAGCAGCGCGGCCATCTCGCGTTCGAGGGGCGCCTGCGCGGTCGTCCACACCGTGCCCAACCCCCCCGCGCGCGGGCGGCGAGCATGAAGCTCCACACGGCCGGCAGGATCGAGCCCCAGGTCATCGCCTGGGCGAGGACGGACGCGCCGTCGGTCCGTCCCTCCACACAGGGGACGATGAGCGCGGGCACCCGGTGGATGTTGTCGTAGAGGTGCCGGAAACCGCTGCCAATCCTGGCCAGTGACTCTGGGTGGGCGTTCATCCGCTCGACGTCGCGCCGCGTCAGCGGGCTGGCGTGCGGGTCGGCCGCGGCGACCGCCCGCCGGAAGACGTCCGCGAGCGCCCGGCGCCGCTCGGAGTCAGTGACGACGACGAAGTGCCAGCGCTGCCGGTTGCGGCCCGTCGGTGCCTGCACGGCGAGCTCGACGCACTCCTGGATGAGCTCCCACGGCACCGGCCGGGCTAGGTCCAGGCGGTGGCGGACCGCCCGGGTGGTGGACAACAACTCGTCGGACGACAGATCCAGCAGCATGCGCGGGCCTCCCAGGGGCGTCGGTGCGGATCGGGGAATCCACAGGTTGCCCGGTGGCGGCGCCAGGGCGGTAGCGTCCGGTTTCATCAGGTGAAAGCGGCGCGGTGGTGAGTGCTCGGAGTGCCCGGCCGTGACGCGATCGCGCGACGCCTGGGGACGGCGCGGCGTCCGGAAGGCGGTGGCGGTGATGGCGGTAGCGGTGGCATGTCGGCGGTAGGAAGGGCGCTGGCTGTCCTGGACGTGTTCGACGGGGCGACCTGCCTGCGGCTGACGACGATCGCGGCGCGGACTGGCCTGCCGTTGCCGACGGCGCTGCGGCTCGTGCGGGAACTCGTGGCGTGGGGAGGGCTGGAACGCCAGGCGGACGGGTCGTATCGGCTCGGGACCCGACTGTGGGTGCTGGGCGGTCAGGTCCCCTGCCAGCGTCGGCTCGCCGAAGCCGGCCAGCCCTACCTGCGCGGCCTGCGGACGGCGACCGGTCGGGCCGTCACCCTCACCTGCCTCGACGGCGACCGGCTGCTCGTCGTGGACGAGCTGGGTGAGACGGGGGCCGCGGGCTCGCACCTGCCGCTTCACGCGACGGCGGCGGGCAAACTCCTGCTGGCCCACGGCCCGGACGACCTGCGCCGGCAGATCCTCGGCAACCTGGTGCGGATCACCCCGTACACCGTCACCGCGCCGGGGCTACTCCTGCGCCAGCTCGCCGACATCCGCCGCGGTTCGCTCGCGACCACTCAGGAGGAGCGACGCCTGGGGGAGTGCGAGATCGCCGCCCCGGTGGGTCCGATGGGCGAGGCCGGCCCGGCCGCGGCGCTCTCCGTGACAGCACCGTCCGCCCCGGCCGCGCGCCGCGCCGCCCCCATCCTCGCCGCAACAGCCGCCGCCCTCACCGCCCACCTCACCCCACCCGATTTGATCACCGAGCCGCGCTTCAGCGGGTCCCGACGATCGCCCTGACCCTGTCGTTCGACTCGATCCATGAGTGTTCGTCGACGGCCGGGTCACCGTCGAAACGGGCCGCGGTTCCGCGGAACCGCGGGATCGCTGGACCTTGGGTGAAGGCACTTGGCTTTGGAGGCAGTCCGTGGCGTGCAGCTCCGCCGAACACCATGATCGCCGGGGTGGGGTCGCACTGCGGTACGCAATGCACAGTCTGCGGGCCCAGACCGCACAGATGCACCGAAATCGGCCGCGGTCGGCGCTGCCGAACACCAAGGTCGTCGAGATGGTGGTCGGAGCTTGGCCTCCGATGGCCGTCCGGCGGCCGCGTTGCGATCCCTCCAGGGATGATCAGCGACCCGCGGGGGTCCCGGCCGGGGTCGGCCCAGACGCGTTGCGATCCCTCCAGGGATGATCAGCGACCTCATGCTCGCGCAGGGCGCCCGCGTGATGCTCTGTTGCGATCCCTCCAGGGAGGATCAGCGACTGGCCGATCTGCCGCAGAACACGCGCCAGGACCTGCTCGCGTTGCGATCCCTCCAGGGATGATCAGCTACTCGACGCGTACGACTGGTTCGAGTGCGAGCTGCCGTTGCGATCCCTCCAGGGATGATCAGCGACGGCAGACGGCCCCCCCACCGGCCGCCCGTGACGATGTTGCGATCCCTCCAGGGATGATCAGCGACATGGAGCTGGCGGCGAGGTCCTGCCGGCGGCCGGTCAGTTGCGATCCCTCCAGGGATGATCAGCGACGTGATCAGCACCGCGCTGTTCGTCGACACGGTCACGTTGCAATCCCTCCAGGGATGATCAGCGACACGCGGGCTGCCTCGCCCTGGGTGGCGCCGCGGCGTTGCGATCCCTCCAGGGAGGATCCGCGACTGCCTACTTCGCCTCCGAGACGGAGGCGGAAATTCGTTGCGATCCCTCCAGGGATGATCAGCGACCCCATGGTAAAGGTGCAGGTCAGGGGTGCGGTGGGGTGGGGGTGAGGGGGTGATCTTGCAGCGGTCCGGCGGTGATGTAACTGTGCTGGTCAGAGCCTTGATCGTCTTGGCTAGAGGACGGAGTCCTGGTTGCCCAGGGGGACGCCTAGCCATTCGGTTTCGACGAGGGCGGGGGAGCGGGTGCGGTAGACGCGGATGCTGTCGTAGGTGAGGTCGAGCTGGTCGCGCAGCGTGGTCATCAGGGCGCGGTACTGGGCGGCGGACAGCTCTCCCTCGAAGACGCTGCGTTGGACCCAGTGCAGGTACTTGCGGCAGGTGCGCAGGGCGTTCGGATTGCGCTCGGCTGCGGTGTCGTAGACGAGGACGACGAACATCCCGCTACCACCAGGGCCGAAACGGCGTGTACGGAGTGTCCTCCAGGCAGAGCCGCACCAGCTTGAGCGCCTCCAGATGGATCAGTTCCTCGTAGGACACCTTTCGCTTCAGCGTGCGGTGGAACACGGTGGCGGCGAGCTCTTCGCGCATCATCATCGAGACCTTCTTCCGGCCCTCGCGGCTTAGCGACGCCGCGCCCACGTCGGCCTCGAAGTCGGACGGGCGGAGCGTCTTCTGAGCGGCGGCGCGGCGGAGCAGGCGTTCGGCGAACAGGGGTTTGAACGGTTCGGCGAGGTCGAGGGCGAGGGTGTTGCGGCGGCGGTCGGTGTCCGCGTGGAGGAAACCGACCGCGGGATGCAGGGGAGTGGCCCGCAGGGCGGTGAGGACCCGGCCGTAGACGACGCTGTTCGCGTAGCTGATGAAGGCGTTGCCCGCGTTCGTCGGCGGTCGCCGAGTACGACCGTCCAGGCGGAGCCAGGCTGGCAGGATCGTGTCGAACACTCCCCACGCGGAGCGCCGGAAAGTGCCTTCGGCGCCCATCAGTTCCTCGCTGCTCTCCGCGGCGGCGAGGCGCGTGCCGAGCGCGTCCAGCGGCCCGTCGAGCAGGTCGGTCTCCAGCGCCCAGCGGACGTTCGCCGCGGTCGCCGCGATCAGGGAGCGGGCGATGGCGGCCCGTCGCACGGGGTCGGCGGTCAGGTCGACCTGCGCCCGCACCACCTGCGCGGACGACATGTCCTCCGCCGGCATGAGGGCCCCGGCGTAGTTGCCGTAGTGATCGAGGATGTGAACGACGACGCCGTGCCGGCCGAGCAGCGACACGGCGGCGGTGTTGATGTCGACGTGGTCGAAGGTCACCAGGTCGCGGATATCGGTGATGGGCAGGCGGACGGGCGTGCTGTCAGCCCGTTCGATCCGCAGGCTGTTGTCCTCCCGCCGAATGCGGCATGGTTCAGTCAGCCAGTAGGTTCTCCCGGCGGCGGGCATCTCATCCCCAGCAGTAGTCGGTATACGAACAGCCCCGGCAGCGGCGGCGCTCCAGCCGGGGCGGAACAGCCGGCGCGGATATCACTGCGCGGGCCTGCGTCTCGGTTTCGAGGGCGCTGCGGCGCGCGTCGTCGTCCCAGGCGACGGTGACGGTGCGGCGGATCAGCGGATAGTGGACGACTCCGCTGCGCACATTGATCCCGCGCCGTTCCAGCAGCAGGCAGTAGTGCCGGACCTGGGCCTCGTGCGCCGGGCTCGGAGCCCGCGACGACTTCGTCTCGTGGACGACCGCACCCGTCGTCACCCAGTCGATCTTCGCTTCGCCGAGGTCGACGTCGCGGCGACGGGTGAACGTCGTCTCGTCGACGATCTCGCCGAACGAGACGAGATCGCTGGAACCCTCCGGCCGATAGCCCCGCATGTACAGCCAGAGCTGCCGCGGGCAGTGCAGCAGATACTTGATGTGTACGCCGCCGACAGGCGAGCCGGCGTCAGTCGGGTCATACGGGGTGCTCACAGGATCGTGTCCAGGTCGGCCGGTCGATGCCCCGAACGGTCATCGAACCGGGCGTTCTCGTCGTCGAGAACGGACAGATCGAGGCCGGTCTCCGCGGAATACGGCGCGTCGACCGTGGCCAGCCGGAGACCGCGATGGACCTCGGCGCGGCCCGCCTTCGCCAACCGCAGGTACTGGTGAAAGCCGATCGGGATGAGCAGCCCCTCGGCGAGCAGCGGGCCACCGCGGTCACGGTCGGCCAGCTCGCGGTATTCGGGGAGGTCGTCGCGATGCAGGACGTGGACGGTGTCGAACTGCTCGGCGAGGCCCCGGGCGAACTCCGAACGGTCGTCGAACGGGCGTTGGAAGGTCAGGAAGCTCGTGGAGAACGCGTCGCGGTGCTGGCGGGCGGTCGCCGCCCAACGCCGACCCCAGTCGGTCGCGTAGACGTGGTCCAGCCAGGCCGTGACCGTCTGCTCGGAGATCGTCGGATCGGTGTCGGCGGTGGAGCGCAGCGCCGACCAGGCCGCGGCCAGCGCCTCCTCCTCGTAAGGCAGGTGCTTCTCGACCGGGTGGACGCGGAACTCGACCGGGCCGTCGGGATGCCGGCCGCGCCGGTTCACCCGGCCGGCCCGCTGCGCGACAGCCTCGATCGGCGCCAGCTCGCTGGCCCCCCGGTCGAAGTCGAGGCACAGCGAGACCTCCAACGCCTGCGTGGAGACGACGAGCCCGCCGGACCGTCGGGCCGGATCGCCTGGCTGCCGTTCGGGGTGACGGGCGAGGATGCGCCGTTCGATCGCCGCTCGGTCCCGTGCCCTGAACCGTGAGTGCAGCAGGATCGCCGCATCCGCATCCGCATCCCGGCCGTCGACGTCGGGCGCGGCGGCGCGGGCGGCGGGCGCGAGGTCGGCGTAGAGCTGCTGCGCGGTGCGGACGGTGTTGGCGACGACGAGGACGGAACGCCCCTCGGCCAGCCAGCGGCGGACGGCGTCGAGGCTGGCCGGGGCGGTGATCGGCGCGTCGGCGAGGACAAGCCGATGCCGGTCCGGAGCAGTGCCCGGCGCGGCGTGCACCACCTCGACCGTCCCGCCCAGGCTGTCCTGAACGAGTTCGATCATGGGCATGGAAAGGGTCGCGGACAGCACCGCGACCTGGCTGCCGAGCTGCGACCACAGCCGCATCGCCGCGCAGATCCGCCCGAAGGTCACCGGGTCGTAGGCGTGCAGCTCGTCGAGGACCATCAGGCAGTTGGCCTGTTCGAGCAGGACGGACGAGTAGCGGGGCCCGGCGATCGCGGCCCGCAGGAGCTGGTGCGGCGTCGCGACCCGCACCCGCTGGGCGAACAGGCGCATCGCCCCGACTCGCGCCCGCGCTTTGAGCGCCGCCTCCGCCGGGGGTGCGCAGTCCTCGGCGACCGCCCGCTCCAGCAGCGTCCGCGCAGCCGTCGCATGCAGAATGCCGATATCCGGCCTGTCCGGCGTGTCCGGCCTATCCGGCTCACCCGGGCCGGGCGGTGGCTCGCCGTGCACGGGTGGCAGGTTGTGGTTGGGCGGCGGGACGAGGTCGTCGCGAAAGCGGTCGGCGGCGGCGTCGATCGAGGCTCGGTAGGGCAGCATCCAGACCAGCCGCGGCTGGTCTGGCATCCCGTCGAGCCGGGCGGACGCCCAGGCCAGGCCGGCCTCGGTCTTGCCGCTGCCCGTCGGGGCCAGCAGGATCAGGTGCCCCTCGACGGCCGCCGCGGCCCGCTGATGGTCGTACGGTGCCGGAATCCGGTCGAGATAGCGGCGGGGCAGCGGCATGTGCGTCTGGAGCGGGACGTGCGCCGAACCGGCATGGTCGGCGAGCGTCACCGCGCCCTGGAGGAGCACGGCCAGCAGCCCCTCCCGGTCGGTAACCGGGTCGATCCAGTGGTCGCGGGTGGCGAGGAACAGCGCGCGGGCACGCTCCCACAGCCTGCGGCCCTCCGCCGGGTCCGGGGCGAGGTCGAGCCGGTCGGCGAACCAGGCGAGCAGCTCGGCGTGGCGTCGCCGCGGGATCTGCAGGCGCGGCTTGCCGTCCCTGATGTCGTCGGGGGTGCCGCGCCAGAAGTACCGGGCCCAGTCCGCGTCCTCGAAGTACCGGCTCACCAGCGGCTCTTTCCCGCCGAGGCCGCTTGTCGTCAGCGATCGATGATGGAACAGGACGCCGGTCGCGGTCATCAGCCGGTCGGTCGCCGCCCCGGCGTCGGTCGCCGTCTCGGCCTCGGCTGGCGGTTCCGGATGGAACAGGTCGACATAGGCGAGGGACAGCACCTCGTGCCGCTCGCTCCACGGCCTGCCGCCGGGATGGATCTGCCGCTGGAAGCCCTCCGCGACCTTGCCCGCGTCATGGAGCAGTGCGGCCTGCTCGACCCATGCCCAAAAGCGCGGCTCGTCGGCGATCGGACCGGCCGGTCCGATCCGTGCGGCGATCGAACGGGCCGCGTCCCGCACCGCCTGCGCGTGCGCGGTGAGCCGTTCGGGTTCGTCGTCGACCGACCGGTCCGCCGACTTGGCCAGGATCGTGTCGAGTTCGCTTGCGTCGGCGGCCGAGCCGGCGGCCGCGTCACCGTCGGCGTCACCATCGGCGTCACCGTCAAGCAGCCAGACCGCCTGGCCGTCGAGACCGTCGAGGTAGGCGCCGTGCACGGCGTGCGTTCCGGCGGCGTCGGCGCACCAGAGGAACGAGCGGTAGTCGGTGCTCAGCCGGTCGGCGCTGACGGCGACGGCCAGCCGCAGTGACACCGCCTGCGGCGCCGCATGCCCGTCGGGGGGCGCGACGGCGTGGCCGACCATGGCCCGCTCCGCCGGATGCAGCACCGTCCAGCGGGGCGCGCCGACCAGGTGCACGAGGTCCTGGGAGCGGCCGAGTCGCAGCCCCCACACCGGCCGGCGCAGCGCCGCCTCGATTCGACGGCCGGCCGCGCCGGGGATCCACAGCGTGACCCGGACGCCGGCGAGGAACGGCCGTTCACGAATGGTCATCCCGCCCTTGCCGGGGGCGACCCGGCCGCCGCTGGCCGGGTTGGAGCCGTCGGCGGCGATCGGGTGGTACGTCTCCAGGTCGACGCCGTTGGCCGTGGCGCTCGCCGCGAGGCCGAGCGGGACGGTCTCACTCGGCCGTCCGGTCGCCGCGGCGAGCATGCCGCGCACGGTGGACGGCGGCGGAACCGGCAGGCAGCGGGACACCCCGGGAAACATCGGGTCGCGAAACGACGCGATCGGCACGGCGAGTTCCACTCGCAGCGCTTCGACGGCCTCTGACGGCTGCCGCCAGCCGGCCGCGGCGCTCACCGGCACGCCGTCCACCTGCTGGGCCGACCGTGCACGGAGGGCCTGCATCCGCGGGGTCTCATCGGGTCCGGTCGTCAAACCAGGTGTCGTGCTCGCCGCCGCGGATGCGTCCGGCCAGGTCGAGCAGCACCGTGCGGGGATGGCCGACGACGACCTTCCCGGCGTCGATCTCGTCGGCGAGATCGTCCTCGAACTGCTTGCGCAGCGTGTCACGGAAACCCGGCCGCCAGCCGACGCGCACCGGCGCCTCCCACTCGCCGTCCCAGGCCGCCAGCTCGCGGCGCAGCACGTCGCCGCGGACCTGCAGGCCCGTGCCGTCCTCGCTGCCGTCGATGACGAACCCGAGCGGGTTCACCCCGCCGGCCATCGGGACCAGGGCGAACAGCGCCGGCAGCCGGTCGCCGTAGTGCAGCGCCTTCTTTGCCCCGCCGGCGAGCTCGGCGAGTGCCTCCAGCAGCAGCGCGACCCGCCTGCGACGCTCCGCCAGCGGGAGCCGGACCGCGCCGTGACCGCGGAACCGGGTGCTCGTCGCCCCGGCCTGCGCGGCGGCGGCGAGGCTCAGCGCCTCCTTTTCGGTCAGGTAGTTCGGCCGGCCGGCGCCGGTGCGGTCCGGCAGGGTGAACGTGCCGACCCGTGGAATGTCGAGCAGAAAGGGGGCGGCCAGGTCGGCGGTGTAGAATTCGTGCGCGTGCAGGACCGGTTCGGGAATGTTCCGCGACATCACGCCGAAGTCCTCGGTGAGGCGGACCGGCTCCACCGACAGGAACGTGCCGACCATGAAAGCGGTGTCGCGCACCGTGGTGGACTCGTCGTCCGACTTCGACGTCGCCTTCAGATAGCCGAACAGGTCGTCGTCGGCGAACTCGATGGGATTGGCGGCGGTGGTCGCCTTCTGCGCCTTCTGCTGGGCCTTGCCGACTCGCTGGGTCGGCGACGGCACCGAACCGGCGGCCGTCATCGTGTCCCGCAGCCAGCGGCGGAATGCCTGGGCGGAGACGTAGGGATAGTCCCGGCCGTGGATTCTTGCCTTCTTCACCCGCGCGGTCGTGGCGTCGCTGCGGCCGTTGTTCGGGGCGCCGGCCTCGATCGCGAGCACGAGCTTTCCTGCCAGGTAGGTCATTGTTTTTCCTACGCCCCTTCGTCGTCCGGGTCCGCCGGGTCCGTCCCGAACAGGGGACCGTCGGGTTCGATTGCGTCTGCCTCGTCGTCGCTCTTCTTGCCGATCGCGGCGCCACGGCGGTCCAGCTCAGCCGACACCTCGAAGAAAAGCTGCCCGCGCCACTGGTATCCTTGCGGGCCGTGTAGCAGGGGCTGGGCGGTTTTCGTGATGTCGGCGGGTCTGCGGCCGTCGAGCCACAGCCGGGCGGTCGCCTCCATCAGTAGGCGTTGCAACACATAACTCCGGTTGGCCGCGCGGCAGTACTCGTTGAAACGGCCTCGCGGGTTCTTCTCCTGCATGATCCAGTCGGTCAGCAGGGTGGTGACCGGTCTGAGATCGGCTGTGTCCACGCCGTGCATCTCCTTCAGATAGAGCGCGTGCAGGGCCCGCCAGGCGCGAATCGTCGATCCGGAAATCTTCGAGAGGTCACCGGCCTGCTCGGACAGATGGCTCAGGATGCGGTCGGAACGGCTGTTCGTCGAGGCGAACAATGCGCGGGCGAGTAGGTCGCGACCGTGCTGGCTAATTTTTCCGTCCGGTCCGCGGCGAGTGAGGCGGCGCCGTAGGACCCACCATCCCTTTTTGGCCTCGCCGTCGCCGCCCAGTGCCCGCAGGAAGGTCACGACCGCGATGCGGGTCTCGCTGACCCGCAGCCAGGGCTCCTGATTATCGTTCTTGAAACTCCACAGGGTGGCGGCGACGGGCCTGACGACCGCATACTGTTCCAGGGCGAGCAGAACCACGCTTTCCGGCGACGCGTTGGCCGCCAGCGAGCTGAAGCCGGTCTGCCGGATGCGGGCGGACCGTGCCAGGTTCGCCTCGGTGAACCGTCGCTCGATCTCGGCGTTCTCGCAGGTCAGCACGGTCGCGGAGCCGAGCGTGACCGAGGCGCCGTAGGGCATCGCCCACAGGGCCAGCCGGCACGGCCGGCACACTGGCCAGCCGGCGAGCCGCGGCGGCAGCGTGTTCAGCGCCTTCGTCGTGTCGAACATCGGCAGCGTCGACTTCGCCCACAGCACGGTCGTCGCCCCGCCGCAGAACGCACACGGCCGGACTTCGCCGCCAGCCGCCTCCGAGCCGGCCGTTTCCGAGGCAGCGACATCCGGGGCGAAATAACGGGCCACCTCCGCGGTGAGCTCATCCCGGTCGCGCCTGCGTTTCGCATGAGTGGGTTTCGCGTTCGGGTACATCGCGAAGAGAATCTTCCACCAGTCGTACGCCGCGCCCGTCTTGTCTGCGACAGCCGCGTCGACGACGTCCGAGACGACGTGCTTGGCGACACGATCCAAATCCGCCGAGGTGACCTGGTCGACGTCCTCCCGCTCAGCGAGAAGGGTGATGGAACGCGCCCCGGATCGTTGCAGCGGATGTTCCGTCAGGAACAGGTGCTCATTGACCCGGCTGGCGGAGACTCTGGCGGCGGCCACACTACCGGATCCATCCGAAGCCCTGATTGGTGCCGAGCCCGAGGCCCCAGTCGTAGACCGCATCGAGGAGGGCGGGATTCGCTCGGATGTGGACCTCGGCCGTGCTGCCGTGCCGCGGCGCGCGTTGCACGAGGAATTTACGGGGCGGGCCGGCGGAAAGAACGTCGACGTCGTTGTCGGCGGGGAGGCCAAGCAGGTCGGCCTTGTGCCGCAGATTATGGCTGAGCCGTTCGGCGAAATGCGGATGGTCTGGATGAATGTAACGGTCCTCCCACTTGAGGAGAACCGGCGTGCGCGTCGAGAACACCGCCTCGCCCGCCTGATGGTCAGGGGTCGGCTCAAGCTGAACCCCGCGGAGGGTGAGCCGCAGCGACGCCCAACGGAGCGTCTGCCGGCCGGCTATTCCGGCCAGCAGCGCTGAGGCGACGCGGGGCACCGGCGAACCAAGCCAGAGTGAACCGTCCGCTGAGGTGGCGTAGACGCCGCGACTCTTGGGCGCTCCACGGAACTGTGGCGCCGAGATGCCGAGCGGACGCAACGGCGAGCCTGCATAGCCGCGCTCGTGCAGCTCCTCGGCCAGCTCCGGATCCTGACCGCGGATCAGGTCGTACGCCAAGGCCCGTGCGGGTGTGAAAACGTCACCCCATTGCAACGACGACCTGTCGGCTGCGAGATCGACCCTAAATCTCACGCCTCCCCCGTTCATGCACGGACCGTTCAGTCCGATTGCAGCGGCTGCGCTGTCATCCGCACAGCCGGGTAGTCTCGCACAGCCGCAGCTACCCTCTGTCTGTGGGGGTCACCGCGGCGATGCAAGGTGCCGGGATTCACCACCCGGGCTACCCGCCAACGATCCGGTTGTCACTCCGAAACGCAGTCTGACGTCTAGCCTGACCAGCGCGTATCTCGATCTCTTTGCTGGAGAGAAGAGATTGACAGGCCGGCTTCCCGCCCTCGGCTCGACCGCGTCCCATGGACCGCGCACGGCTCCGAGGTGTGCGCCGGCTGCTCTACCAGCAGAGCGCTGGCGAGCCCTTGGACGCCAGAGCGAGTCCGGGCTGCTGTACTTCTCGATGCAGACTCGCGCTCGCCGTGGGGTGCTCGACGCCCAACGGATCAGCCCGAGGCAGCGGAACTCCCAATTCAGCCCCGAGAGTCTCCCCAGTAACTTGATCCGGGATCATGCCCCTGACCTGCACAGTTGCATCACCGCCGGACCACTGCAAGATCACTCTTTCACTCCCGCCATACGCCGTCCCTAACCTGCACCTTTACTATGGGGTCGCTGATCATCCCTGGAGGGATCGCAACAGGAGCTGGCGGCCGATCTGGCCGGTGGGTGTGGTGGTCGCTGATCATCCCTGGAGGGATCGCAACGCGTGACCCTGGATCAGGTAGCGGTCGAAGCCGTCGCGTCGCTGATCATCCCTGGAGAGATCGCACGCCAGCCGCCTGGGCATCGGCGAGCCGGACGTGCGGACCGGCTGGGCCCACGGCCGTGCGCTGCAACTCGGCCTGCACCAGGAGGTCGGGCTGACCACTCCCGAGCACCATACTTTCTTTGCATCACCGGCTACCTGGCCCCGCCGACCACGCAGTCATGCCGGGTGCTGCGTCCCTGGCTGGACGAGGAGACCTGCCACTCGAGCGTGTTCCCCGGACACGTGTCGAAGCGGTGCCGAGCCGGCATCGGACCGCATCAGACCGGCCTCGGGCAAGGTCGTCAGGCGGGATCGACCGGCGGGGTGTCCGGGTGCGGGCGCCCCCCTCGACGTCGAGTCCGGTTCCACTCCTCGATCGTCGAGCGTCGCCAGCGCGGCCTGCGACGATTCGCCGGTCGATCGGTGTCGGGGTCGTCGGCGGCTGGGGCGTCGCCGCTCGCCACATTGGCCCGCCAGGATGACGGAGTGATCCTGAGGTGATCAGCCACCTGGAGGACGGTCATCAGGGGGTCTGGGTCCATCCGCCCATCATCTTTGCTGAAATGCCGTGCCGCGTCGTGGCGCAGGCCACCCAGCCTGGCCAGACAGGTGGCGCAGCGCCCCTTTCTCGGACGATGAAACCCCGAGATGGAGCTTCACAGCAGGTGAGCGGACCGCGAAGGCGTCGATCGGCCCGATCGTCCGAGAGTTCGCGCCAGCCAGACCGTGACCGAGGACAAGCGAGCCGGGCACGAATGGGCTGTCCTGCCACGCTTCCCGCTGCCGGTGGCGAAGGCCGGGTTCCACGCCCCCGCCAGGGTGACGCGCCGGGGATCCCGACCCATCGAAACGTCCCGGCCGTACTTCCAAGTCATGGCTCTGACCTGCGCACTTGCACTACCGTCGATCCGCTGCAAGATCGCCGGTTTGTGCCCAGTGCGCACCATCCTTGACCTGCACCTTTACCATGGGTCGCTGATCACCTGGAGGGATCGCAACACGCGGCTCTTGTCCTGGCCGGAGGTCGACCAGGACAAGGCGTCGCTGATCATCCCTGGAGGGACCGCACAGGACTCCCGCTCGCCGGCCGTCGCCGCCTTCCTCCGCGCGGCTACCGCCGTCGCGAGTGCCGCCCAGTCAGACGTCCAGACGAACGCCCAGGCGGACGCGCAGACGTCGCAGCGAGCGATGATGTGAGGTTCTGCCGTGGATCAGCCGGCGGGGGAGCGGGCTGACGTCCCAGACGGTAGCAATGTGACGGCTCCGCCAGGCCATGACCGTTGTCGCGAGCTTCGACGACGCAGCCCAGGAGGGCCAGCTCGACGTCGCTCAGGCACTCATCCGGAGCCCTCGAGTTCGCCGGTCAGGAAACGCGGCGGCGGGCCGTGAAATCGTCGGCTTTCGGCGGTAGGCCCTGGACGAGTACCTCCGGTATTCACTGTGATGACGCATCCGAGCGAACCGGGCACTTCCCGAATGCTTCAGGACTCCCGCTCCGGATCATGGCTCTGACCTGCGCGGTTGCATTACCGCCGGACCGCTGCAAGATCGCCGTCTGACACCCGATCCGCACCGCCCTTGACCTGCACCTTTACTATGGGGTCGCTGATCATCCCTGGAGGGATCGCAACTGATTCTCTCTGCGCAGGATTTCAGGCTTCCTAACGTCGCTGATCATTCCTGGAGGGATCGCAATCTCGCCCTGTGCGGGGCGGAAAGCGACCTGGCCGTGTCGGTGGTCATCTCTGGAGGTCGTAACTCGGCGAGAATCTGGCGGAGCTCGCCGGTGTCCGGTCGGACGGTGCGGGCGGCTGGGCGTGTGTGCCGAGTTGACCGCCTTGCTGCCGGGGCAGGGCGGATTGCGGTGCGTTGTGCACGGTCTGAGCCTGCGGATCGTGCGGGACGTACCGCAATGCGCTTCAGCGCGCCGCGACGGCCGGGTCAGCCGGCGGGGGAGATGGACTGGATGTTGGCGACGGCGAATTCGCGGTCGTCGTTGCGGAGGTGGCACCAGGCGTCGAGCCAGCGGCCGAACATGGCGTTGATGGTGATGCGGCGGACCGTGCGCTTGCCGTTCTTGTCGCGGTAGGTGATCACCACGTCGCCGCGGGACTCGACGGCCTCGGCGAGTAGGGCGAGTTCGCTGTCGTTCAGGCGGTCGTTGAGGCCGGCGAGCTCGCGGACCAGGGGGCTCGGCGGGGGCACGCTCTCGTCGGCGCCGGTGCGCAGGCGGGCGACGAGCTCCTCCGGCGTCACGCGGCGGGGTGCGTCGTCGGCGGCCCGGGTCCGGCCGGGTGACGCGGTCGAGGGTTGTCGGCCGGCGGCGGCCTTCTGGCGGCGCGGCGGAGGCCCTGCCGGCGAGCGGCCGGACGACGGGACGATGACGGTGCCGGTGGCGTCCTCGGCGACGGGGTAGAAGCCGGCGCGGCGCAGTTCGGCGAGGACGGTGTCGGGGTCCTCGGGGCTGGACAGGACGGTGGGGGCGAGCCGGGCCAGGTGCAGCTTGGCGAGGACGCGGGTGTGCAGCAGCTCGGTGGTCGTCGGCTCGTCGCCGAGGATGGCGCTGCGCAGGCCGCGGACCCGGACGTGGCCGTGGCGGCGGGCGACGTCGGCGACGAGGTATTCCAGGGCCTGGGGCAGCGTGTGGTCGGCCATGGCGCGCAGCTCGTCGAGCAGCTCGTCGGCCGACCAGCCGGCGTCGAACGCCGCGCGGACGGACGCGGGGGTGAACCGCCAGGTCCCGGCGGCGCCGCGGGATTCGGGGTCGGCGGTGGCGCGCAGCACCTGGGCCATCGCCGCGGTCGGCGGGCCGGAGACGACGGCGGTGAGGTCGGACTGGAGGATCAGGCTGGGCCTGGACTCGGGCAGCAGCTCGGCACAGCGGTCGCCGAGGGCCGACGCGGCCAGGGTGATCGCTGCGGTGAGGGCGCGGTACGACGGGAAGGCGCCGGCGGGGCCGGCGAGGTCGGCCAGGTCGGCGGTGCTGGTCAGCAGCGCCTCGCCCAGCTCGGACAGGACGTCGACGGCCACGACGCCGAGCAGCTCGGCCTCGCGGATGGTCGCCGTCATCACGGCCGTCCGCAGGGAGTCCGGGTAGCCGTCCAGCGGGAAGAACCAGTCGATGTTCTCGGCGGTCAGCCGCACCGAGCGGCCGCCGTCGGCGGCGCGCAGCAGGTTCCCGCGCAGCAGGCCGGCATCGGATTCGATCGGCAACGGCGGGGCGATGTCCCGCTCGTCGTCGAGCTCCCGGCCCGACGGGGCGTGCTCCTGGACGTACCAGGCCAGTGCGAGCGGGGCCCACTGCCGGCTCGGCGGGGCCTCCCGCCAGGCGGCGAACTCCGGTCCCGGCACGTAGCCGGCCGCGTCGTGGATCAGCAGGCCCGCGGTCGCCGTCAGATCGATCCACACCGGCAGGTCCGCCGGCGGCAGCGACAGCCGTTTGGCCAGCCGCAGCCGTTCCCGCCCGCCGATCCCGCCGCGCTTGAGCGCCGCGATCGGCACGGCCGCCGCCTCGTCGAGCAGCGCGGCGACGGTGCGGACGGCGTCCTGCGCCGCGGCCTGCGCACTGGATCGCACTCCGGCGGGATCCGCCGCCGGGCGGGGGATGTCCGGCGGGCCGGTCAGGGTGCGGCGATGCTCGGTGATCCAGGCGGCGACGGCTACCTCGCGGGGCAGCTCTGGCAGGCCTCGGACCGGCAGCATGAGGCCAGCGCGGATCAGGGCCCGCACGGCGGCCGGCCCGGCGCGCTGCTCCCGCTCGGCCAGCATGACGACGAACGGGAGTTCCTCGTCGAGCGCCGTCCACAGGTCCGTCAGCAGCTCCCGCGCCGGCGCCGGGAGCCCGGCGACGAGGCCCGCCACCCGCGCGGGATCGGCCAGCAGGCGGGCGAACAGCGCCGCGAGCTCGGGCTTGCGCAGCCCCGCCGGATCCCTGCCGAGCGCGCGCACCGCCGTCCGCACGTCCTCGACGAGCGCGGCGCTGGCGAGCCGCGTCGCGGTCTCGATCTCGGTGAACGGTTCCGACCAGTGGAGGCGCAGCGGCGGTAGGAGGTGGATGACCGGCTCGCCGGGAGTGCCCTCGCCGCCTTCGACGCCGGCCGCCGACGCAGGGGCGGGCCAGGCCAGGCCGCGGGCGAACAGACCGTCCACCACCGCGCGCACGGCCTCGCGGGGCACGTCCAGCAGGTCCGCGAGACGGTCGGCCGTCACCGGGCCAGGCAGCAGGGCGACCGCGACACCTACCTCCAGGCTGTCGCGGTCGAGCTCGGTGAGCGCCCGGCTCAACGAGCGTTCGTCGGTCAGCCGCTGGGCGAGCTGGTCGAAGCCGCGGGGCTGCGGCTCGACCAGGACGTCGGGGCGGGCGCGCAGCACGGCACCCAGCTCCACCGGGTCGAGACCGGCGAGATACGTGGCGAAGGACGGCGTGGAGGACATCGAGACCATTGTTACCGCCGGGCCTGACGCACCCTCCGTCAGTCGGCAAGCGTTCACACAGGGACAACGGCGCCCGCCGAGAGAGCACGCCGACCCCGGCGAAGTGGTCGCCACATCGCCGAGGTCGTGACGCGGACGAACCGTCGGACGGCTCCTCGCCGTCGCCGCTCGCGATGCCTACTACCGAGGGTGATCGTCGGGGGGCGGGGCTATGGAGGGTGTTTCGGGGTCCGGCCAGGTGAGATCGGCCAGCTCGGCGATCTCGGCGGAGGGAACGCCGTGCCGGTCGGCCAGCTCGCCGATCGGCACCCCGCCCTGATACTGCCGCACGATCGTCTCGACGTCCGCCGCCGGGCCGCCGCGGGCGAAGAACGGCCGACCGCCGGAGATTCCGCTGTCGACGATCACGTCCGCCGTCGCGTGTCCGGGTAGTCGGATCCGGCGGATGTAGCCGTCCTCGCCATAGTCCACGTGGGCGGCCACGCGGGCGACGAGAAGCGCGAACTCCGACCCGTCGGCGGGTAGGGCGGCCGGTGACGCCGGCAGGTCTCGCGCGGATGGTGATGCCGGCGCGGTTGGCGGGTTTGGCGCGGTTGGCGGCGTTGACGGGGTTGGCGGGATTGATGGGGTTGGCGGGCTCGATGGAGTCGGCGGGGTCGATGGGGCGGGCGCGGTCACGGCCTGGACGATCTCCGGGGCGGCGTCCTCGTGCTGGGCGTAGGTGCGCAGCACGGCGAGCGCATCGGTGACGAACGCCCTGGTGGCCAGGGGGTGCGCGCCGCCCAGGCTCTTCCGAACGGTGGTCAGTGCCCCGTGGGCGAGGATCGGCGGCAGCGCTGTCCCCTGCCGGACGGCCGCGTACACCACGGCCTCGGCGAGGCCGATGAACGGGATGCGCGGCTCCGGCGGGGAGGGGCGGCGAAGTGAGGTGACGATCGGTGGCGGGTTGTTGCGCGCCGTGCCGATCTGGTTGCCGACCCGTGCCCGAGCGACCGTCCACATCGCGGTGCGACGCAGGTCGTCCGGGTCGAGGCCGACGTGGCGGGCCGCCTGGGCGCGCGTGTAGACCGCATGGGTGAACCGGGCGTCGAGGACAACGTCGGAGCTCATCGACGGACGTCTCCAAACCGGTGGCGGCGGGCGCAGGCGCCGAGCCTAGCCGCCGGTGGGCCCGCGGCCCACCGATCCGTACCGCGATGCGGGGCCGGCCGCCGAACGCCGTTCGGTCGCCGCCATCGTCGCGGACGGATCAGGCCCGTGCGGCGTCCACCGCACGGGCCCGGCCGTCGTCCCGTCCCCGACTCAGGCGCATGTTCCGCGCAACAGGAGGGCTAGTCCGCGTCGGGGAGGTCGGCGAGCGGGAGCTCCAGGTAGGAGGCGGCGCCGTCCGGGGAGGCGATCTCGACCTGGCTGCCGTCGACGGTGGCGTCGGCGAAGAGCCGGTCCTTCGTGTCGATCACGAGGGCGAGCTGGTGGCCGGCGGGGATGCGGTAGTCCGCGGGCTGAAGTTGGACGTCGATCGCGCGGGCCTCGCCCTCGCGGTCGTTGAGCAGCGTGTACGGCGCACTGGTGATGATCTTGCCCTTGGCGCGGCCCGGGTCGACGTCGAACAGGTGGGTCACGATCGTCGCCGTCGCCGCGGACGGGCGGACCGTCAGGTGCAGCCGGACGTTCCCGGTGAGCTGGCTCTGCGCGACCAGCGGCTCGGTGACCCAGACGGCCGCGTCCCGCCGCGAGATCGACGCCGTGTCGTAGATCGCGGGGGCGCCGAGCCGCTCCAGGACGCCGGTCTGGACGAGCGCTTCGGCGACGTGCGCGGGAGTGTCGACACCCGCTTGGATGGTCGTCGTCCACCCGGTGGCCGGCCGGGACGCCAGGACGCCGTCGGTGGCGCCGCCCCGCGGCTGGTCGAGGTAGAACCGCCGGGTCGGCTGGACGTACGACTGCCAGTCGTTGGACTTCCGCAGGTCGAACAGGTTGTGCATGTACTCGGTGTGGACGTTGCCGTCCTGGCCGACGCCGTTGTCCTTGCCCTGGAGGTGATGGTCCAGCCAGCGGAAGGTCGTCGCGGTCGGCCGGCTCCAGCCGCCGAGGAAGCCCAGGATCTCGTCGCCGCCGTGGTCGCCGATCTGCACCAGCAGCCGGCGCGGGCCCCTGAGCTCGTTGAAGAACTCGACGACGGCCGGCACGGAGAAGATCGTCTCGTGCCAGTAGGTCCCGAGGAAGACCGGCACCTGCCGGGAGTTCAGCCGCTCGACGTAGCTGATCGGCGAGCGGATGGCGCCGAAGTCGATCAGGTTCTTGATGTTCTTGTTGGCGCGGAAATCCTCGAAGATCTGCCGCGTCTCGTCGGAGAGCCGATCCTCGCCGAACAGCGCCGCGAGGGCCTCGAAGGCCGCGATGTGCCGGGTCTCGTTCTCGTACAGCGAGCGGGTGAGATCCGCCCACGCGCTCTGCGCGGCGACGGCCTTCACCCGGTCGTCGTGCGCGGCGATGATCAGGCTCTGGCCGGCGCCGTAGGACGACCCGGCGAACGCGATCTGATCCGGGTTCACCCGGTCGGCGTGGTTCTCCAGGACCCAGTCGATGACGGCGGAACCGTCCGCCCGGTCCCGCGGCCCGGCCACGTCGATCTTCCCGGTGGAGTCGGCCAGTCCTCGCTCGCTGTACGCGACGGCCAGATAGCCCCGGATCGCGAAGTTCACGAGCAGCCCGGGGTAGGAGCGCCACCCGGTGGGGGCCAGCGGCGCGGGTAGGACGACGACCGGGTGCTGACCGGCACCGAGCGGGACGAACACGCCGGCGTCGAGCTGGACGTCCGGGTCCGCGCCGGGAATGCGGACGGACGCGAACGTTCCGGCGCCCTGGAGTTGCTGGAACTTGCCGGCGGTCGCGGGCGGAAGCTCCCGGAAGTCACCGCGGTCCAGGTTCTCCAACGCCCGGTTCTGGGCGTCGAGCAGGGATCGGTCCTGGGGGGCGAAATCGAAGACGGTCGTTCGCTGGGGGCTGGTGGCCACTCGTGGAGTCTCCTTGCCGAAAGTCGGAGCAGAACAGGGCCGATCGCCGGGCGGCGTCAGGCCGTGAGGTGAGGTGGCGGGATTACCCCGTTTTCCGCGAACGGCGGTCCGTGAACCACCGCCCGGTTCGTCGCCGACCTGTGAGGCCGCGGCGATGACGGTTTCCGGTCACCGGCCCGAAGCGTAGGGCCGGCCGCTGCCGCTGCCGCTGAAGCGGACACTTGACGCGTGGCGTTCGGCGACGCGGTGTTGGTCCGTCTTCGGCCCGGCCGCCGCCGGATCGGCCCTTTTGGCAGCGGCTGCCGGCGCTTCGCGTATCCCGTATCCGCCGGTGCGGGAGGGCCGATGCGGGGATGGCACTCGAAGGTCGGTCCTGGCGCTGATATCGTCTTCCGGGTGCTGATATGGCTCAACGGACCCAATGGCATCGGTAAGACGCAGGTGGCCTACGAACTGCACCGTGGGTTGGCCGGCTCCTTTGTCTGCGACCCGGAGCACCTCGGTTTCGCGCTGCGCCGGATGCTGCCCGCGTCGCTGCGCGGCGACTTTCGCGAGATGCCCCTGTGGCGGGACGGCGTCGTCGAGATGCTCGGTACTGTGCTCGATGCCGGCGACGGGCCGGTCGTCGTGCCGATGACGGTGCTGGACCCCGGCCTGCTGGCCGCGTTTGTCGACCCGCTGCGCGGCGCCGGCCACGAGGTGCGGCACGTGACGCTGCTCGCCGACCGAGCCGTCCTGCTACGGCGCATCCGCTCCCGCGGAGAGACCGCCCGCAGCTTCGCCGCGACCCAGGCCGACCGTTCCCTTGCCGCGCTCCGGGCTCCGGAATTCGCCCGCCACCTGTCCACCGACGGCATGCCGATCGGCGCCGTAGCCGCGAACATCGCCGCCGACGCCGGCCTGGCGTTCGCCCCCGACCCCGCCGGCCCGGTCCGCCGCCAGGCCCGCCGCCTCGGCGTGCAACTCCGCCACATCCGCTTCGACGAACTTGTCGGCCTACCCCGCTGACGGTTCGGCCCGTGCTGGTGGTCCAACCCCTCGCTCGTCGTCCGGCGCTCGCCGACGGTTCCGCGGAACCGCTCGACGGCCTACCCGACGACGGTTCCGCGGAACCGCTCACCCGTCGGCGCCGGGCCGGCTCCGGGAGTCGAGGAACGCCGCATAGTCGTCCAGCAGCTCCTCGAACTCCGCGATCGTGAAATACACCGACTCCCACTGCTCGTACAACGACTCCAACAGCACCCGATCCCCCTCAATCTCCTGCACGGTGCCGTTCCCCAGGGCAGCGTTCAATTCGCCCGTGCGAACTCTCCGCCATCGTCGCACGTATCTTTCGATGTCCGTCGGGTATGGGCCGACGTCGCTTTCCAGGAAATCGAGGACGGCAGCCTCGGTATTTCGGTCGAGCGGGGGTTCGGCTATCTCCAAATTCTGGTCTGCGTCGCGCCGGAACGTCCATCTGCTCATCGATGCTCCCCAGGGTCGGACTTCTGGATCGGGAATGCAGTCCTGAGTTCTCCACTTGGGCTTACATAGAGCTGTATCAGCACACCGTCGTACCTGTCTCGCAGTGCCTTCTTGGGAATTTCTTCGTTGTTTCTCAGTCGCGGCTCGATGACGTCATCGTAGATCTTCTCGTAGGTTGTTTGCACCGCATCGCGCACCTTCTGTTCCGGCCACTGGTTCGGGAACATGGTGTGCTCCGGAACGTCCTTCCTCCTCCACTCTCCGGTGGTCGGATGGCGAAACTCGACGTCGGCATGGTAGGTGCCGTCTGGTTTCCGGTCTTCCACCGAGGTGATGCGGCGGTCGGGTGGGGGATGGCCGTCGGGGGCGCTGTGGAAGCCGACGGGGCGGCCGCGCCTGTTCCACTCGCCGTGCAGGATGTGCTGGAACACCTTCTCGCTGATCTCGGGCCGGGCGGGTGCGTCCGCGGGGCGGGTAGGTGGTCCGTCTGGCAGTCGTCTGGTGGCGCGGCTGTCGAGGAGGGCGGCCTTGCGTTCGGGGTCGGTGGTGGCGCGGGGAGCGTCGGTGGACGGCCTGGCGGATTCGTCGGGCGCGGGCCGGTCCACGCCGGCGGCGCGGGCTTCGAGTAACGCCGCCTTCCGTTCGGCGGCGGTGATGGCAGGTGCGGGCCGGTCGTGTGCGGGGGCCTCGGTGGCGCGGCGGTCGAGGAGCGCTGCCTTGCGTTCGACTCCCTCGCGCGGGGTGGCAGTGGGCCGGTCGGACTGGAGCGGGGGAGTATCGGCGGCGGGTTGACCCGCGTCGGGTCGGGACGCCCGGGCACCCCCGCCGAGCTCGTCGGCCGGGCGCGGGTTGTCGAACTCGGCCACCGATCAGTCCCGCTGTCCGCGTCCGGCCCGGTCTGGCGACCGGTGGCGGCGCGAGGGACTGATCGCTTCCTCCCGGCCGTCGCTCTGGCGAATGCACCCACGGCGGACGATATCGTACGCAGCGCGACCGCGAGGTGACGATTCGGCGAGGCGAGGTGGGCTGAGTGGTCAGCCTGGCGTGGCGTCCTGGGGAGCGGAGTTCCGTGCCGAAAGATGGTCGGTGATTGCCTGCACCGTGGCGCCGAGCGCGGCCCGGACGGCCTCGTCGGACACCGTTCCGTCGGCGGCGACGGCGTCGCGGGCCACGGGGATCGCCACGCATGCCGGCTCGATCATCTCGGCGGTGACGTAGCCCAGCACGGTGGTGAGCTCCGCCAGGGCGCCGAGGCCGCGGCCCGGGGCGGCGACGTTGATCCAGGCGGCGGGCTTGCCGTAGAGATCGCCGGTGCCGACCGTCCAGTCGAGCAGGTTCTTCAGGCTGCCGGGCAGCGCGCCCGCGTACTCCGGGGTGCAGAACAGCACCGCGTCGGCCGCCGCGAGCTGCGCCCGCAACGCGGCGACCGCAGGCGGCGGAGCGGAGTCGTCGGCGTCCGGGGTGAACGCCGGCAGCTCCGCCAGCCCGTCGTAGAGGACGGCCGTTACCCCGGCGGGCGCCAGCGCGGCGGCGGTACGCAGCGCGGCGGTGTTCGTCGACGCGCCGCGGGTGCTGCCCGAGATCAGGAGAAGCCGTGTCTGCGCCATGGATCTCATCCTTGCCGGTCCGACCTTCGTGATGGCGGAGGGTCAGGGCATCGGAGCGGCTGACCGATACAGCGGTGGAAGCGGGCCCCAGGTCTCGGCGGGCAACCGGACCAGCTGGTCGCCGCGCGGCACCAGCCAACCCAGCCACCTCCATGAGCCCTCGGAGGCGCCACGCAGTTCATCCCCGTCGGCCGACCAGAGCGCCAGCTCGCCGTCCGGGAGCTGTTCGAGCCGCCAGCCGACCGCCCGGCCGGTGGTGGCGTCCCAGATCCGGACAGTGTGGTCCCGGCTGGTGGTGAGGATGCGGGTGTTGTCGGGGCTCCACGCGCCGCCGGTCACCCAGTTGCTGTGGCCGGTGAGGGTGTGCAGGTGGTGTCCGGTGGTGGCGTCCCAGGTCCGAGCGGTGCCGTCCCGGCTGGTGGTGAGGATGCGGGTGTTGTCGGGGCTCCACGCCCCGCCGGTCGCCGTGTCGGTGTGGCCGGTGAGGGTGTGCTGGTGGTGTCCGGTGGTGGCGTCCCAGATCCGCGCGGTGCCGTCGGTGCTGGTGGTGAGGATGCGGGTGTTGTCGGGGCTCCACGCCCCGCCGGTCGCCGTGTCGGTGTGGCCGGTGAGGGTGAGCTGGTGGTGTCCGGTGGTGGCGTCCCAGATCCGCGCGGTGCCGTCGGTGCTGGTGGTGAGGATGCGGGTGTTGTCGGGGCTCCACGCCCCGCCGGTCGCCGTGTCGGTGTGGCCGGTGAGGGTGTGCTGGTGGTGTCCGGTGGTGGCGTCCCAGATCCGCGCGGTGCCGTCGGTGCTGGTGGTGAGGATGCGGGTGTTGTCGGGGCTCCACGCCCCGCCGGTCGCCGTGTCGGTGTGGCCGGGGAGGGTGTGCTGGTGGTGTCCGGTGGTGGTGTCCCAGATCCGCGCGGTGCCGTCGTCGCTGGTGGTGAGGATGCGGGTGTTGTCGGGGCTCCACGCCCCGCCGGTCAGCGCGTCGGTGTGGCCGGTGAGGGTGAGCTGGTGGTGTCCGGTGGTGGAATCCCAGGTCCGCGCGGTGCCGTCGGTGCTGGTGGTGAGGATGCGGGTGTTGTCGGGGCTCCACGCGCCGCCGGTCACCCAGTCGGTGTGGCCGGTGAGGGTGAGCTGGTGGTGTCCGGTGGTGGAATCCCAGATCCGCGCGGTGCCGTCGGTGCTGGTGGTGAGGATGCGGGTGTTGTCGGGGCTCCACGCGCCGCCGGTCACCCAGTCGGTGTGGCCGGTGAGGGTGAGCTGGTGGTGTCCGGTGGTGGAATCCCAGATCCGCGCGGTGCCGTCGGTGCTGGTGGTGAGGATGCGGGTGTTGTCGGGGCTCCACGCGCCGCCGGTCAACAAGCTGGTGTGGCCGGTGAGGGTGAGCTGGTGGTGTCCGGTGGTGGTGTCCCAGATCCGCGCGGTGCGGTCGTCGCTGGTGGTGAGGATGCGGGTGTTGTCGGGGCTCCACGCCCCGCCGGTCAACAAGCTGGTGTGGCCGGTGAGGGTGAGCTGGTGGTGTCCGGTGGTGGTGTCCCAGATCCGCGCGGTGCGGTCGTCGCTGGTGGTGAGGATGCGGGTGTTGTCGGGGCTCCACGCCCCGCCGGTCAACAAGCTGGTGTGGCCGGTGAGGGTGAGCTGGTGGTGTCCGGTGGTGGTGTCCCAGATCCGCGCGGTGCGGTCGTCGCTGGTGGTGAGGATGCGGGTGTTGTCGGGGCTCCACGCGCCGCCGGTCACCCAGTCGGTGTGGCCGGTGAGGGTGAGCTGGTGGTGTCCGGTGGTGGAATCCCAGATCCGGGCGGTGCCGTCGGTGCTGGTGGTGAGGATGCGGGTGTTGTCGGGGCTCCACGCGCCGCCGGTCACCCAGTCGCTGTGGCCGGTGAGGGTGAGCTGGTGGTGTCCGGTGGTGGCGTCCCAGATCCGGGCGGTGCCGTCCCCGCTGGTGGTGAGGATGCGGGTGTTGTCGGGGCTCCACGCGCCGCCGGTCAGCGCGGCGGAGTGGCCGGTGAAGGACGACAGCCGGAAGCCGGGTGGGCGCGTGGACGCGGTCGGCGCCACGAGCCAGCCTTCGCCGCGGGTGTCGTCGGCCGGGTGGCACAGCAGCGCCTGGGTGGCGTAGGCGCGGGCGCCGGCCCAGTGGACGCCGGTCAGGTCGCAGGTGCGGAACACCGTTCCCGCGAGGGTGGCGCGGCGGAGATCGGCGCCGTTGAGCGCACTGTCGTGGATCTCGGCCCGGGTCAGGTCCGCACCGGACAGGTCGGCCCGGGTCAGGTCCGCGTCGGACACCACGGCGTTGGTCAGGGTGGCCTCCGCCAGCGACACCCCGTGCAGGTCGAGCCGCCGGTCGCCCCCGTCGATCCGCCAACCGGTCAGGTCGGCCCCGGTCAGGACGGACCTGGCCGGGGGGTGGCTCGGGTGGCCGCCGCGGCCTGCCGCCAGGCAGTATGCGAAGGCCAGCACCGCCGCCGCGTCGGCCCGTCCGCCGGGGACGTGCGTGGCCAGGGACGCCAGCGCGGCCGTGCATCCCGCGCGCTGCGTCTCCTCGCGGCCCGCCAGCCACTGGCCCAGGAAATCAAGCGTCTCGGGGCTCGGTACCGGCAGCTGCCAGGCGGCCCGCGCCTGCTCCGCCGGAAGCTCCAGGGCCCGGGCGAGGTGGCGGGCGAGAAAGTACTCGCGCAGCGACGTGTGCGCGAAACCGAACGTGTCGTCGTTGCGGCGGACCAGGAACGTCGCCGTGCGCAGGTCCTCCTTCCACAAGGCGGGGGCTCTCTGCGCGTAGTGCATTTCCAGGTCGGGGCGGCCGGCGAGGAACGTCAGCATCCACTGCTCGACCTCGTTCACCTGCCACGTCGCCCGGCCGGATCGCCACAGCCGGGCGGCGAGGCCCTCCATCAGCAGCTGCTTGTGCTCCGGCAGTAGCGAGTGCTTGCCCTCGTCCCGGTCCAGCCACTGCTCGACGAACGACGCGTACAGGTCGACCGCGCGCACGGTGCGGCCTTCGAGCTTCGCCTGCTCCACCGTCTCCAGCTGCTCGGCGACCATCCGCAGGGTCAGCGGTCGCTCGGCGATCTCCCGCAGGTTGTGCACGCTGTCGAGCAGCTCCAGCAGCCGGTCGGCGTCGCCTCCGGGCACGTTCGCCGCGAGGTAGGCGCGGATCTGCTCCTCGCTGAACGGCAGCATGAGCAGGGCCAGGTAGTCGGCGCCGGCCGGACCGTCGCGGTGCTGGCCGGTGAAGTGGTTGGTCTCGTCCTTGATGGTGCGGAAGTAGTGGGTCCGGCAGGACAACAGCAGTCGGCTCGGCCGGGTTCCCCGCCGGCCGGCGGTCCGGGACTGCCAGGTGTCCTCGGCGGCACGCCACAGCGTGCGGGTGAACACCTGGCCGGGGTGCGGCTCCAGGTGCACCAGGACCTCGTCCAGCCCGTCGAAGATCAGGACGCAGTCGCCCGCGGCCACCAGGTCCAGCACCTGCTCGGCCGACGGGCCCGCGCCGCGGCTGCCGGCGTCCAGCAGCGCCTGCACGATCTTCGGCAGGCCCTCACCTGCCCGCGCCACCGTCAACGGCAGGTCCCGCAGGTCGAACAGGATCGGCAGCGGCACCGCGGCGTCCTGCCTGCGGCGGTCCAAGAGCGCCTCGGTGAACAGCTTGGCGGTCGTGGTCTTGCCCATCCCGACGTCACCGAGTAGCGCGCACAGGTAGCGGGCGGACGGCGACTCGTCGAGAGCCCACGCCAACAGCCGGTCCACCGCCGGCGTCGGTTCGCCGAGCTGCCGCGGCGCCGGTGCCCCGGGGGTTCGCTCGGCGAGTGAGGTCTCACCGGCCATGGGAGGCACCGGCTTCACGTCCAGCGGGCGCCGGCTCATCATCGTCAAGGCGAGGGACACCTGAGCGGAGCCGTCCCACGCGTGGGGGTCGGCCCGGTCCGCTGCCGCCGGCTCGGGGCGGGCCCGCGCCGGCAGCTCCGGGCCGGGCCCGATCTGGCCGGTCCGGAGCCGATCATCGACGAGCCCCAGTACCACTCGGACGAAACGCAGCTTGGCGGTGCGGTCCTGGCACTCACTGAACGGCCGGTCGGTGAGGAGCGGAGCGCCTTCGGTGGCGGGCACGATCGGCGGCACGCCCTCCAGGGCGAACCTGAGCGGACGGCGGATGGTCGTGCCCGGGAGGTCGTGAAGGCGGGCGGCGGCGCTGTCGAGTTCCACGACCACCTCGGCCGCCTCCCGCAACCGTTGCCGCTCGGCCACGATGTCGACGCCAAGCCGAAGGTCGAACGGGCTGGTGATCCGGTAGCTGGCGGCGGCCTGCTCGATCAGCAGCTCCACGAACTGACGCTCCAGACCGCGAATCGCCTCGGAGGCCTGCGGAGCCGTCTCGACGTGGACGACCGGCTGGAGTACCTCGGCCACCGATGCCGGCACGAGCTCGTCGACGGTCCGACGGTCCGCCTCTCGCTCGGAACGCTCGGCAATCTCTTCAACGGTGACGTCGGCGCCTTCGAACCAGCAGAACCGGTCGGTGGGCGGGGCCTTGCGCCGGTCGCTGACCAGCCGCAGGTCGACCTTGGCCGATTTCGCCGCGTCGTCGAGGGCGGCGCGGAACTTGCGGAAGGTGTCCTGCGCCTTCACATCGCCCCCGCCGGGGGTGGCCACGTCCAACGCCTGTGGCATCGGGATGCGGTCGTCGTCGCCGATCAGGTCGGCCAGCCCCCGCAGCCGGGACATCTGCCGGGGGGTGAGGTCGTCGGTGAGCCGGTCGAGGTGCCGCAGCACCGCCCGGCGGGGGAGTCGCCGCATCAGGCCGCGTCGCTCAGCACGCGGTGACGGATCGCTGTCGTCAGATCCAGGGCGAACCGCTCCCGGCCGGCTCCGCGGGTCTCGGTGAAGCAGCGCCCCCCGGAGCCGGTGAAGATCTGCCGCGTGTCCAGGCCGTGCAGGTCCCGTGAGCCGTCGAGTGGCACCCGCTTCAGCATCACCGGCAGCACCTTGTCGGCGTCCGGGCCGAGCAGGCGGGGCAGCTCCTCGTCCAGGATGAAACGGCTGGCGAAGAACCCGGGGCTCAGCAGCAACAACCCGTAGTCGCACGCGGCCAGCCGGGCCAGGATCTGCCGCCGCCAGTCCGCGCCCAGCAGCAGGTGCGAGTCCTCCCACCAGGCGATCCGCACCCCGGCCAGGGTGCCCAGGTGCAGATGGCTGAGCAGTGCCTCCTTGGCGGCGAGGTCGCCATGACACCAGCTCAGAAAGATCGACGCCTCGGCCGGCTGCTCCATCGAACCCCGCCTCCTTCACGTTATTCCGGATGGCTTCACGATAGAACGCGGTGGGACGTCCTGATCGTCCGGGGTGGTCGGATGGCGGCTCCGTGGTCGAAGCTCCCGCTATGTGTGGATTTGCGGCGCTGTCGGAGGTTCCTTGATGGAGACGCCGCTGGTGCCTGCGGCGCGCACTGTCTGGGCCAGGCCGGTGATGCGGTCGACGGCCTGGGTGGGGGTGACGCCGCGGCGGTGGATGTTGGACAGGAGGTTGCGGTCGGCGTCGGTGTGGCCCGAGCGGGGGCGGTGGGCCAGGTAGGCGGAGAGGCTCTCGGCGGTGGCGAGGCCGGGGCGTTCGCCGATCAGCAGCACGATCACCGTGGGGTGCAGCAGGTCGCCGATGTCGTTCATGACGCCGACGCGGCACTGGCGCACCGCGAACGGTTGGCCGGTCGACCAGCCGGCCTCGGCCGCCGCGGTGAGCAGCGCGGGCAGCAACGCCGGGACCTGGGCGTCCACCGCCGCCGCGGACAGGCCGTCGCCGATCACGATCTGCAGGTCCGCGCCGGGCGGGCAGCGGGCGGCGACCTGCGCGCGGCCGGCGTCGGACAGCCGCCGGCCCAGGTCCGGCCGGCGCAGGTACTCGGCCCGGTCGGCGGCGGCCGACTGCACGACGAACAGGCCGAACCGCTCGGTCGTCGCGGCCAGCGCGGGGCCGGCGAGGTCCAGTTCGGCGTCGACGGCGTCGCGGGCCGCCGCGTGGTCGGCCCGCAGCGCCAGCAGGTTCGCCGTCCGGTAGGAGGTTCCGGTCCGGCCGACGAACACCCGTGCCGGCGTCACCGCCCGGACCCGCTCGGCCAGCGCCGCCAGATCCACCGGCACCGCCGCGGGCCCCCGATCCGGACTGGTCCGTTCGGGGGATGCGGCGGTGGGGTCGGAATCGGGGGTCACCGGGTCGGGCCCGAGGGGAGGGCGGGTCGGGTGGGGAGGGCGGCGAGGGCGTCGTCGAGGCCGGCGGTGAGCAGGGCGGCGACGGGGCCGGTGGGGTCGGCGAGGTGGCCGTCGACGAGCAGGCCGCGGTCGGTCAGCCAGGCGGTGAACTCCGGCGCGGCGTGCAGGTTGAACAGCTCGCGCATGCCGGCGGCGTCGTGGTAGCTCGTCGACTGGTAGCCGAGCATGACGTCGTCGGCGCTCGGGACGCCCATCACGAACGTGCAGCCGGCGGCGACGAGCAGGACGAGCAGGTCGTCGTTGGTGTTCTGGTCGGCGTCGACATGGTTGGTGTAACAGACGTCGCAGCCCATCGGCAGGCCCAGCAGCTTGCCGACGAAATGGTCCTCCAGGCCGGCGCGGGTGATCTGGCGGGCGTCGGCGAGGTACTCCGGGCCGATGAAACCGACGACCGAGTTGACGAGGAACGGGTCGAACGCCCGCGCCACCCCGTGCGCCCGCGCCTCGCAGGTGAGCTGGTCGACGCCGTGGTGCGCGTCGGCGGACAGCGCGCTGCCCTGCCCGGTCTCGAAGTACATGACCTGCTCGCCGACGAAGTCGCCCGACCGGTCCCGGCGATGGTGGGCGAGCACGGCCTCGCGGCCCTCGGCGAGCAGGTCCAGGGTGATCCCGAAGCTCGTGTTCGCCGCCTCCGTGCCGGCGACCGACTGGAACAGCAGGTCCACCGGCGCCCCGGCGGCCAGCGCGGCGAGCTGGGTGGTGAGGTGCGCGAGCACGCACGTCTGCGTCGGCAGAGCCAGCGCGTCGACCAGGGCGCCGAGGCCGCGCAGGATCGTCCCGACCTGCTCGACCGACTCGCGCGCCGGGTTCACGCCGAGCACGGCGTCGCCGCAGCCGTGCAGCAGGCCGTCGAGCACCGACAGCAGGATGCCCTCCAGGTCGTCGGCGGGATGGTTCGGCTGCACCCGCACGCCGAGAACGCCCGCCTCGCCGATCGTGTTGCGGCAGCGGGTGACCGTCCGCAGCGGCTTCGCGGCGCAGATCAGGTCCTTGTCACTCATGATCTTCGCGGTGGCGGCGGCGATCTCGGGAGTGATCGCGCGGGCCAGGCCGTCGTCGCGCCAGCGCGCCGGGAACGACGGCGACAGCACGAGCTCGCGGAACTCACCCACGGTCAGCGACGCCAGCGGGGCGAACAACGCCGCGTCCTGACCGCGCAGGATCAGGTCGGTGACCGCGTCGTCGATCAGCGGCGCGGCGACGATCTCGCCGAGCGTGACGTCGGCGAGCGCGAGCTTGGCCGCCACCCGCTGGCGCGCCGACCCGGCGGCGATCCCGGCGAGCTGGTCGCCGGACTTCTCCTCGTTCGCCTTCGCGAACAGCTCCGCCAGATCGGCGAACACGTGCCGCTCGCCGCGCACCGTCATCCGGTAGGCCACCGCGGCCACCTCCCGTCCCAGACGCGATCCGCTCGCCGATGCACTCCGTCCGCGGACGCATGTCGCTCGACGATGCACTCCGCTCGCGTAACGGTACGGACCTTCGCCTGGACGGACGATGGAGCCGTATTACGGTGCTCCCGTGCCGAAGGACGGGAAGGTGGGGGCGGCAGGGGCGGTGCCGTCGCCTCGCGGGGCCGTGCGATGAGCGCAACCTCGGCGGAGGGGCTGCTCGGGCTGGACGTGACCGTCGACGAGGTGCTCGGCGCCTACGATCTCGGGCCGGCGCCGAAGGCCACCCTCCTGCACGTCTCGGAGAACGTCACCTACCAGGTGGACGACCCGGCCGGCGGGCGTCGCTGGGCGCTGCGGCTGCATCGCCCCGGCTACCACAGCCTCGCCGAGATCCACGGGGAGCTCGCCTGGGTGGCCGCCCTTCGCGCCGACGGTGTCGTGCGCACTCCGCCGGTCGTCCCGACCCGCTCCGGCGCCCTCGTGGCGACCGCGACCGGGCGGCATGCCGTGCTGTTCGAGTGGGTCGACGGCCGGTCGCCCGAGGCCCTGGAACCCGCCGCGCTGCGAGGGACGTTCGGCCAGCTCGGCGACGTCACCGCCCGGCTGCATCGGCACGCCCGGAGCTGGGCCCGCCCGCCGTCGTTCGCCCGCTTCGCCTGGACCTGGGAGAGCACCCTCGGCCCCGCCGCCCGGTGGGGGAGCTGGATCTCCGGCCTGCGCACGGCGCTGGCCGAGGCGGTCGTCGTTGGAGCAGATGCAGCCGCGGGCGTGGACGACCCGGGATCGCGGGTCGTCCACGCGCCGGGATCTCCGGTCGCCGCCGGGCGGGGATCGCGGGGTGGCGCTGCGGGTGAGGCCGTGGAGCTGCTGGGCCGGGCCGTCGCCGTCGCCCAGGAGCGCCTGGCGGCCTTCGGCCGGGGGCCGCAGCGGTTCGGGCTCATCCACGCGGACATGCGGATGGCGAACCTCCTCGTCCCCGACGACGCTCTGGTCATCGGCACGGGAGGCGCGAGCGCGGCGCAGGCGGCGCAGGCGGCGCAGGCGGCGCAGGCGGCGAAGTCAGTGAAGGCGGACGAGGTGTGCGTCATCGACTTCGACGACTGCGGCTTCGGCTGGTACCTGTGGGACCTCGCGGCGTCGCTGTCGTTCATCGAGCACCTGGACTCCGCCGGCGATCTCGTCGCCGCGTGGCTCGCCGCCTACCAGCGGCGGCTCCCGCTGACGGCCGCGGACGTCGCGATGATCCCGACCTTCGTGCTGCTGCGCCGGCTGCTGCTCGTCGCGTGGCTCGGCACCCACCCGCACTCCGACGCGGTGCCCAGCATCCCGGCGTACGCCCGCGACAGCTGCGAGCTCGCCGAGGCCTACCTCGCCGGACGCCTGCTCGCCGGCTGACCGCGGATCGGGCTGCTTGAACGTCCCATCGGCCGGGGACTATGCGGACATCACCGCGCATCGGCGAAAGGACGTGCCACATGTTCACCTCGGTCGCGGGTCGGACCGTCGTGGTCACCGGCGGGAGCAAGGGGATCGGCAAGGGCATCGCCAGGGTCTTCGCGACGGCGGGGGCGAATGTCGTGCTCAGCGGCCGGGATGTCGTCGCCGCGGCCACCACGGCGCAGGAGCTCGACGAGCTCGGCGAGGGCACCGTCAGCTTCGTGCTCGCCGACGCGGCCAGCGCCGAGGACAGCGCGCGGCTGGCCCGGACCGTCGCCGAGCGGCACGGCGGGGTGGACGTCGTCTGCGCCAACGCGGGGATCTTCCCGTCCGTGCCGCTGGCGACGATCACGGAGGCCGACATCGACGAGGTGCTGGGCACGAACGTCAAGGGCGCCATCCTCACCGTGCAGGCGTTCCTGCCGGCGCTGGTCGCCTCCGGCCGCGGCCGGGTGATCCTCACCTCGTCGATCACCGGGCCGGTCACCGGTCATCCCGGCTGGTCGCACTACGGGGCGTCCAAGGCGGCGGTGCTCGGGTTCATGCGCACCGCCGCGGTCGAGCTCGCCCGGGACCGGGTCACCGTGAACGCGGTGCTCCCGGGCAGCGTCCGCACCGAAGGGCTCGACGAGCTGGGCGCCGACTACCTGAACTCGATGGAGGCCGCGATCCCGATGCGCCGGCTCGGTGAGGTCGACGAGATCGGTCACGCGGCGCTGTTCCTTGCCTCGGACGAGGCCTCCTACATCACCGGGCAGGCGCTGGTGGTCGACGGGGGTCAGATCCTGCCCGAGTCGCCGGCGGCCCTACAGGTGTCGTGACACCGCGCGTGCCGGCGGCGGCTCAGTCGGCTGTCACGGGCAGCGGGGTGCCGTCGGTGACCCGGACGAGCTCCTCGTAGGTCGTCGGGAAGACGGTGTGCGGGGTGCCGGCGGCGGCCCAGATCCGGGGATGGTCCGTGAGGGTCACGTCGACGACGGTGCGCAGCGGCGCCGGATGACCCACCGGGGCCACCCCGCCGATGGCCTGCCCGGTCGCCTCCCGCACCTGGGCGGCGCTGGCCCGGGACAGGGCGGCCACCCCGAGCCTGGGGGCGAGCGCGTCGGTGTCGACCCGGTGGCTGCCGCTGGTCAGCACCAGCACCGGCTGCGCGGCCTCCGTGACGAACACCAGGCTGTTGGCGATCGCGCCCACCTCGCAGCCGACCGCCGCGGCGGCCTCCGCCGCCGTCCGTGCCGAGTCGGGCAGCTCGCGGATGGCTCGCGCGGCCTGCTCCGCCCCGGCCGCGTGCAGCGCTTCGGCGACCAGACGGCTGCGCGGCGGCAGCTCGGCGAAATCGGGTCCGGTGGTCTCGGCGCCGGTCTGGGGCTCGGTACCGGTCTGGGTCATGGTGCGATCTCCTGACGATCTTCGGCCTCGGGGTTCGGTGCCGTCCGCGATGCCGGGCCCGAGTATCGCGCGAGCAGTTCGGTCGCGATGCGCCGAAGGTGCGCGGCGACGCCGTCCGGCTGGCCGGGCGGCTCGTCGACGATGACCCTGGCGCCGAATCCGGCGAGGTCGGCGGCGGCGACGGCCGCGCTCGGGAACGAGGCGCACAGCGCCGTCCAGCCGGCGGTGTGGTCGTCCACGGTGCCCAGGGGTGCGATGCGCGCCGGCAGATGCTCGGCGCCATCGGCGGTGCTCCCGCCGATGGGGGACGCGGCCGGCGGTTCAATGCGGCCGCGGGCGCCGAGCACGCCGAGCAGGATCGGCACGATCGCGGGGTCGGCGCGCAGGCGGACCCGGTAGGCCCACATCCGTTCCTCGACCGCGCGGCGCGACTGCGCCCACAGGGCCGGCAGGTCGAGGTCGGCGGGACGGTTCGCCGGTTCGTCGAGCTCGGTGACCGACTCGATGCGGGAGACCCGCAGCGTGCGCGGGCCGGCGTCCGTCCCGGCGACGAGGTACCAGACGTCACCCTTCTGCACCAGGCCGTAGGGGTCGACGTCCCGGTCGCGGGCGGGCTCGCCGGCCGCGCGGGCGGCCCGGCCGGCGTAACGGACCCGGGCGCGGTGGCCCGCCCGCAGGATGCCGGCCAGCGTCGCGAGCGGGGCGGGCGGCGTCACGGCGGGGCCACCCCAGCGGCCCGGGTCGACGAGCAGGGTGGCGGTGACGGCCTCGGCGTCCGGGCGGGTCGCCGCCGGCAGGGCCGCCAGCAGCTTGCGCAGCGCCGAGTCCACCGCGGGCTCCAGCCCGAGCCCGGGACGCGCCGCCGGACCCGCGACCAGGAACAGCCCGTGCGCCTCGTCGGCGGTGAGCCCCGACAGGTCGCTGCGCCAGCCGTGGACCAGCCGCCACCCGCCGCCGCGTCCCCGCTCGGAGTACAGCGGCACCCCGAGTTCACCGAGGACGTCGAGGTCCCGGCGGACCGTCCGGTCGCTCACGCCGAGCCGCCCGGCGATCTGCGCGGCGGTGAGCCGCTCGTGCGCCTGCAACATCATGGTGATGGCGATCAGTCGACTCGCACGCACCCGATCACCGTAGGCCGAGCCCGATCCCGGGGGCGGCCCGGCCGGCTCAGGGGGTCACGATCGGATACCGCTGGTAGACCCCTTTGACGTTGTGGCTGACCGAGCCGTAGAAGCCGTGGGTGTACCAGGCCTGAGCGTGATGAGTAGGTATCCGGCCTGTGGCCTGGTCATGTCTCCCGGGGTGCCGCGCGAGCGGGCGTGTCCGGCGCCGTGAACAGGACAGGAGGTGTCCTGTTCGGTGGCTACCGTCGCCCCCGAACACGCCACTGCGACCGACGACGACCGAAGGAGCACCTCCATGAACCCGCTGGACGACCCGCGTCCGCTGCTCGACCGCGCCCTCGACCAGGCGGGGCGGCTCGTCGCCGCCGTCGAGCCGGACCAGATCGCGCTGTCGACGCCCTGTTCCGAGTTCGACGTCGCCACCCTGGTCGGGCACCTGTTCACCGTGGTCGACCGGGTCGCCGTCGCCGGTCGGGGCGGCGACCCCCGGGAGCTGCCGCTGGTGACCACCGGGGTGCCGTTCGACGGCTGGGCGGAGCGCTACGCGAAGGCCGCCGCCGAGCTGCGCGCGGTCTGGTCCGACGACGCCCTGCTCGACCGGCCGCTGCGCCTGCCCTGGGCGGTGCTGCCCGGCCGGGTTGCCGCGGCGGCCTACACCCAGGAGCTGACGACGCACGCCTGGGATCTGGCGGTCGCGACGGGCCGCACCGGCGGCCTCGATCCCGAGCTCGCCGTCATCTCGCTGGAGATCGCCCGGCGGGCCGTGCCGGTCGAGGGCCGCGAGGAGATGCCCTTCGGCCCGGTGGTCGAGGTGCCCGCCGACGCGGACGCCTACCGTCGGCTGGCCGGTCACCTCGGTCGTACCGTCTCCTGACGCGCCATGTCGTGACGTGCCGTGTCCTGGCGCGCGGTGTCCTGACGTGCCGTGCTCTGACGAGCCGCCTGCGCGGACGGGCACCGCAGGAAAAGCCGCCTTTTCCGTCGGATTCAGAACGTGTCGATTCCGGTAGCGGGCGGAGGCTGGGTATCGAACGCCGAACAATGCGGTTCGCCCGATCACGACAACGTGGCGTGCCGACGATTGTGCGGAGGGTGGCGAGGGTATTCAGCAGGTGCGCCGGGGAGGGCCTGCCGACGGGAGATCCGAACGGTCGGGGTGTCGTGACGGCGCATCTGCCGAAGGGATGTGCATGAAAATCATCAAGCGTTGCAGACATCTGCTCCTGGCTGTCGTCCTCGCCTTCGCCGCATTCCTGACGGCCGCGCCCGCCGGCGCGGCCACGCCGTCACTGGCAAGCCCAGGTCCGGCCGCCACCACGCCCGCACCGCCGCCGCCAAAGGCGGTGGACAAGCCGCACGACGGCCCCAAGGACCACAAGGGGCAGCACCGGATCTTCCACCCCGGATACTGGGAACCCGGCTACTGGATTCCCGGTTACTGGTGGCACCACCACTACTTCCCGAAGGTCTGGCATCCCAAGGAATGGCACCCCGGCTTCTACTACTGGGGTAAGTGGCCGACCGTACGCTAGGTGGTCGCCCGACCTGCTCACCGCGGGGTGATGCCCCGGCGCGCCGGGTTCCCGCCGTCCGCCCGCTCGGGTCGGCGGCGGGAACCCGGCCGTTCGCGCGGGCGCGGTCACCCGGCCGTCACCCGGCCGGCGGGGTCACTCGGCCGGCGCGGTCAGCCGGCCCGCAGGATCCGCCCGCATCGTGGCTTGCCGGGCACCGGGACGAACTTCCTGCCGTCCTGGGTGACCTGGACGTAGTCGTAGCAGGGCGCGATGTTGGCCACGCCCCTGCTCAGGTTGATCGCCGCCGGCAGCAGCCCGTCGGCGTCGAAGCGGGTCTGGCGGCGCAGGCCGGCGAGCACGCCGGCGCGGGTCGGGCAGACGCCGGCGGTGGTGATGCCGCGCAGCAGCAGGTCCGCACTGATCCAGCCGATCAGCGCGGTGCCGTCCGGCAGCGCGGCGGCCTGGGGCGCGTAGGCGGCCATCGCGGCGAGGAACCGCCGGTGCGCCGGGGTGTTGAGCTCGAACGGCGTGTAGTCGAGGAACGCGTACGCCCCCGCGGCGGAGTCGCCGACTCGCGCGAGTTGGCTGCGGTCGTAGCTGGTCGGGTTGCCCAGGATCGCCTTGAGGCCGAGGTCGGCGTCCTGCACCGCGGCGACGATCTGGTAGAAGTTCGGCGCCGGGACGAAGGCGATGAGGCTGTCGGCGCCGGAGTCCCGGACCTCGTCGACGAACCGGTCGGCGTCGAAGGGACCGCTCGGCACCTGCAGGTTGTCCGAGACCTTCAGGCCGGCGGCGAGCACGCTGCGGCGGGCGGCGTCGGCTGTCGACCGGGTGGCGGAGGACAGTTCCAGGGAGACCGTGACCGCGCGGTGCGCGCCCCGGTTGGCGAGGAACTCGCCCCAGCCGCTGGAGGTGGGTTCCTGTACCGCCGGCCGGGAGTAGCTGAACACGTTCGAGCGGGGCGCCAGCGACGGATCGGTGATCTGCCCGTCGACGACGGGCACCCCGGTGGACTCCAGCTGCTTCGCCGATCCGGCGGCCGCCACGCTGAACTGGAGGATGCCGAGCGCCTTGTCGCGCTGCGCCAGGGCGCGCCCGCCGACGGCGTTCAGCGCGGGGACCGCCTCGTCGTCCTCGATGCGGTAGGACAGCCGGCGGCCGTAGATCCCGCCCTTGGCGTTCTGCTCGCCGAGGCGGGCGTCCACGCCCGCCCGGAACAGCGCGCTGGGGTCGCCGTCGTACGGCGAGCCGGAGTACAGCAGGCCGAGGCCGACCGTGTCGCGGTCGACGCCCGGTGTCGGCGCGCACGGGTCGGACCCGCCGTTGCGGGCCTGGCTCAGGATGTCCCCGCCGTTCCCCCCGCCTCCGCCGCACGCGGTCACGCCGACGACCATGCTGGCGACCGCGGCTATCGCCGCGACGGATGAACGCAGGCTTCTTCTCATTCCTCACCGTCTCCGTGCCTTGAACGAGCCTGGTTCCTGTTCCTGGGCTGGTGCCTGTCCCGGGCCGTCCACCACATGGGGGACGGGGCCCTTTCGGGCCCTTTCGGGCCCATTGCCGGCCCATGGGTGGTAGTCGGGTCGACGCTCGGTCGGACCGGGCTACCGGGCGAGGGGCAGCACAAGGTATCGGGCGACACACATGCCTTTGTGGTGGGTCCCGCTGCGAGCACCGGCGCTGCGGCTTTTCGATTTCCTCCGGCGCCACGGTGTCCGCGAGGATGAGCGGGACGAGGGGATGAACGGCCTCATCGGGTGACCGCGGTGAGGTGCTTCATTACCGTCCGATGACGGCCACCCCCCATCGGTGCCTTCGGTGTGGCGGATTCACCGTTGTGGGCGCCGCGGCGATGCCGATCAGGCCTGCGACGTGTGGCATCCAAGGGGGTCTCGGCCGCTCGCGGGGGGCCGAGGGAAATCCGGTTCCACGGCCTCGGATGTTTGGATTCGTTCCGCCGGATGTGAAGTACGGAGAACCCTTATGCATACCGGTGGGTGGCAGGGTGTGGCAAAGCCGCCCCCACCCTTGGTGAGTGCGCGGGCGAGCGGCGCCCGGCGCCCACCCGGTGGGCGCCGCGCACCCGTCCCAGCGGGCCACCCCCGATCCACTGCGCACCGACGGGAGCGACCCGGCGGCGTGAGTCCGAACCGGGGCAGGGCCGGCCGCGGCGCGATGTGCACGGTCTGACGCCGGTGGATCGTGCACTGCGCACCGCAACTCCGCGCTCGGCCACCCGCCCAGCGCGACCAGCCGTTACCGGTGATCTGCCGTGGTCGTGCCCGGGCCGGTGACGGAGCCGGCGTGGTTCGGGCGTACGGGAGCCCGACGGCCGAGGACGACCGAGGCGATGACGACCACCGCCGTCCCGACGCCGACCGGCGTCAGCGGCTCTCCGAGCAGCAGTGCCGCCCAGAGCAGCGTCAGCACCGGCTGGGCGAGCTGGAGCCGCCCGACCCGCGCCACCCCGCCGAGGGCGAGCCCCCGATACCAGACGACGAAGCCGAGGAACATGCTCACGACGCTGACGTAGCCCAGTCCGGCGGCCGCCCCGGCCGTCACCGCGCGCGGCGGATGCACGGCCAGGCCGATCGCGGTCAGCGGCACCGTGACCGGCAGCGCCGCCAGCAGCGCCCAGCAGATCACCGCCGCACCGTCGAAGCGCCGCGCGAGCACCCCGCCCGCGGCGTAACCGAGGCCGACGAGTGCCACCGCGGCGAGCACCAGCAGGTCGGCCAGCCGGGGCCGGCCCGCGCCCTGCACCACCGCGAAGGCCAGCACCGCGGCGAGCCCGACGCCCAGGGCCGCCCAGTAGGGCGGCCTCGGCCGCTCGCCGGCCAACACCACCGCGAACCCGGCCGTCGCCGCGGGTGCCAGGCCCACCACGACAGCGGCGTGCGCGACCGGGACGTCCGCGAGTGCCCACGAGGTCAGCAGCGGGAACCCGACGACCACGGTCGCCGCGATGACGATCGTCGCCGCCCGCCCGTCCGGGGGGCGCAGGGGCAGGCCGCGGCGGCGTAGCAGGGCCGCCGCGAGGCCGGCGGCCAGCACGGCGCGCCCGGCGCCGACGGTCAGCGCACCGAAGGCGGGCTCCGCGGCCCGGGTCGCGACCAGCGTGAGGCTGAACGCCACCACCCCCGCGGCGCCCGACACCAGCCCCCGCGCTTCCCCGCTCCCGACGAATGCGCTTTCCTTGCCTCTCATGTACGAGGATATCGGTGGAAGCGCCGACGGGCCGGCGGCCGGGCCGGGCCGTGGGGGCGGGCCGGGCGGTGGGGGCGGGCCGGCGGGGATCGTCGACGAGCTGACCGCGCTGTGCGCCCGCCTGCCCGCGGGCTCGGCGCTGCCGAGCACCCGGGAGCTCCAGCGCCGGCACCGGGCGAGCGCGCTGACGGTGCAGCGGGCCCTCGCGGCGGTCGCCGCCCGCGGGCTGCTGCTCACCACGCCCGGCCGCGGCAGCGTCGTCGCCGCGCCGCCGGCGTCGCGGTCGACCGACCTGAGCTGGCAGACCGCCGTGCTCGGCGCCCGCGACGACCTGCCGCACGACATGACCGACCTGTACTCACCCGTCCCCGACGGCGTGCTCGACCTCGCCTCGGCCTACCTGGATCCGGCGGCCCAGCCGGTGGGCCTGCTCGCGGCGGCCGCCGCCCGCGCCGCGCGCCGGCCCGGCGCCTGGGATCGCACCCCGGTCGCCGGCCTGCCCGACCTGCGCGGGCTGATCGCCGGCCTGGTCAGCCCGTCCCACACCGCGTCCGACGTGCTCGTCACCAGCGGCGGGCAGGCGGCGCTCGCGTTGGTCTTCCGCGCCCTCGGCCGGCCCGGGGAGGCCCTCGCGGTCGAGCACACCACCTATCCGGGGGCGCTGGCCGCCGCGCGGGCCGCCGGGCTTGTCCCGGTCCCGGTGCCGGCGGACGGCGCCGGGGTGCGCCCGGACGATCTCGCCGACGTCCTCGGCCGCAGCGGGGCGCGGCTGGTCTACCTCCAGCCGCGGCACGCCAACCCCACCGGGGCGGTGCTCGCCCCGGACCGCCGGCCGGCGGTGCTCGCGGCCCTGCGGGACCACCGGGCGTTCTGCGTCGAGGACGACTGGGTGGCGCCGCTGGATCTCACCGCGGTCAGCCCGCCCCCGCTGGCCGCCGCCGACCCGGACGGTCACGTCGTGCACGTGCTGTCCCTGTCGAAGAGCGTGTCCCCGGGCCTGCGGATCGCGGCGGTCACCGCCCGCGGCCCGGTGGCGGCCCGGCTGGCCCGGGCGCGGATCACCGACGACCTGTTCGTCGCCCCGGTGCTCCAGCAGACCGCGGTGGAGCTGCTCAGCACCCCGGGCTGGCGCCGGCACCTGGCCTCGTTGCGCCGGGTGCTGCTGGCCCGCCGGGCGGCGCTGCTCGCCGCGATCGCGCGCGCCCTTCCCACCCTCGGCCCGCCGCAGCCGCCCAGCGGGGGTGTGCACGTCTGGCTGCCGCTGCCGCCCGGTGCCGACGACCGGCTCGTCACCGCGGCCGCCCGGCGGGCGGGCGTCGCCGTCGGGCCCGGCAGTGCCTACACCGTGGGCGAGGTCGTCGCCCCCCACCTGCGGCTGACCTACAGCCGCACTCCGGGTGAGGGCCTCGTCGCCGCGGTCGACCGGCTCGCCGCGGTCCTGCACGACGGATGAACACCGGCCCGGGCAGCGCCGTGGCCGTTCGCCGCGGGTGCCCGGCAGGCCGTCGCCGCCGGTGTGCATCGGCCCCGGGAGCGCCGGTCTCTGCCGGGCGTCCAGGCCAGACCCCGAACCGGGGGTCACCCTGGGCAGCGGCCGGGCCGGTTCGGTCGGGTCTGGGTCGCCGGACGGGCATAGGTACGAAGGGGCCGAGGGGCGGACCGCCACGGTGACGCCGCGCTCGGCCGGGTTGGACGGTGACGTTCAGATGGGGCGTGACGGCCGGACGCGGCGTGACGGCTGGTCGGGGCGTGACGACGGGTCGGGGCGTGACGGCCGGATCCGGGACGACGCACGCGGGCCGGCGCGGGCCCGCTCGGCCGGGTTCGGGGGGCCGCCCGTCGCCCGGTGGTGGCGGTGGACGGCGATCGTCGTCGCCGTGGTCGTCGTCGCGGTGGCGCTGGCCACGCTGACGCTGCCCGCCCGGGCCGCGCTGATCGTGGTGCGGGCCGCCGGGCTCGCGTCGACGGCGTCCGGCGCGCTGGCCTGCTTCGTGACCGCGGCCCGGCGCGAGGGCGCGGAACGCTCCTGGCGCCTGCTCGTCGGCGTGATGGTGCTGGCGCTGTCGGGGACGGCGCTCGCCTCGCTGCGCGACGTCGTCCATGGTGGACAACCCGTGCCGCACATCACCCTGCCCATGCTGGTCCTGCTGGTGCCGTGGCTGTGCGGCCTGGCCGGGGTGCTGCGCTATCCGACCGAGCCGTTCGACACGCTCGCGCGCGGCACCGCCCGGCAGCGGCGCTGGTACCTGATCACGGTGCTCGACAGCGTCATCGTGACCGGCGCCGTCGCGCTGCTCGCCTGGGTGACGGTGCTGCAGAACGGCATCAAGGAGGGCGACCATCCCGTCTACGACATCCTGCCGGCCCTGGTCGTGACCGCCGCCGCGCTCGTCACCGCCGTGACGATCATCCTGATCGCCACGTTCCGCCGCCCGCGTTCCCTGCTCGGCCTGAGCCTGCTCGGCTCGGGGCTGATGGTCTTCGCGCTGGCCATCATGATCTACCTGTACGCGACGACGCGGAGCCTCGCCGACCTTCCGCGCATCCTGGACATGGGCTTCGTGATCGGTCCGCTGCTGGTGGGTCTCGCCGCGCTGCTGCCGCCGGTGCAGACGCCCCTGGTCCTGGTCCCGGCGGCGCAGTGGACCGCCGCGGAGTACCGACGGCGCTGGTGGCACGTCATGCTGCCCTACCTGCCGCTGCTCGTCGCGGCCGCCGTCGCGGTCGTGCGGGTGCTGAGGACCGATCTGGCCGGGCAGGAGGAGATCTGGGCGTTGCTGTGCCTACTCGTGCTGGCCCTCGTCCGGCAGCTGACGACGATGGCCGACAACGTGCGGCTGCTGGAGCGGTTGGAGGACAACCAGCGGGAGCTGCGCCGGCTGGCCTTCCACGATCCGCTGACGGGCCTGGCCAACCGGGCGCTGTTCGCCGACCGGCTCGACCAGGCCCTGGCCCGCTACGCCCGGGTACCCCACCCGGTCGCCGTGGTCTTCTGCGATCTTGACGACTTCAAGCAGGTCAACGACACGCTCGGGCACGCGGCCGGCGACGAGCTGCTGCGCGTCACCGCCCGCCGGCTCACCGCCGCCGTTCGGGCCACCGACACCGTGGCCCGCTTCGGCGGGGACGAGTTCGCCATCCTGCTCGAATCCGCCCGCGCCCGGCCCCACGACGGGGGCGGTACCGAGACCGAGTCCGAGTCCGAGTCCGAGTCCGACGTCGAGTCCGAGTCCGACGCCGAGGCCGGCGAGGACCCGGTGGCGATCGGGCACCGGCTCGCGGAGGCGGTGCGCCTTCCGGTCCGGCTGGCCGACACCACCTACGCCGTCGCGGCCAGTTTCGGGCTCGTGGTCGTCGGCACCGCCGACACCGCGATCACAGCCGAGACCCTGCTGCATCGCGCGGACCTGGCGATGTACTCGGCCAAGTCCGGCAAGACCGGACTGCTCACCGTCTACGACGCCGGCCTCGGCGCGCCGGACACGGTCCCCGCCCTGCGGGCCGCCCTCGCCGCGGCCGCCCGCGACGACCCGAGCGGCGGCCGGCTCGACGTCTGCCTGCGGCCCGTCGTCGACCTGGCGACCGACGAGGTGCCCGCCTACCAGGCCCGGCTCGAATGGCATCATCCCCGGCTGGGCGTGTTCCGTCCGCAACGGCTGGCCGCCCTGGGCGACTCGGCCGGTGTCGGGCCGGCCCTCGACCGGTTCCTGCTGCGCCACGCCCTGGCGTGGATCGCCGGCCGGACGCAGCCCGGAGCGCGACCGGCGGCGGTGCACGTGCCGCTGCTCGCCGAGCGGGTCGCCCGCGAGGGACTACCCGCGGAGATCTCCTCGGCCCTGGCCGACGCGGGGCTGCCGGCCGGTGCGCTCGTCCTCGACATCCGCGGGACGGGCCGGGACCGCGACCTCGACGCCACCGCCGCGGTCCTCACCCGGCTGCACCGCGCGGGCGTGCGGATCTCCCTGGCCGAGGTCGGCTCGGCGGACACCACGGTGGACAGCCTGCGGCTGCTGCCCGTCGACCTGATCACCCTGCATCCCGCCTACACGGCGCTGTGGGTCGACCGCTCGACCCAGTACCGGCTGCGCATCCTCACCGACGCGTTCCTCGCCACCGTGATCGACCTGGGCATCGAGGTGATCGCCGACGGTGTCGACAGCAGGTCCACGGCACGCCGCCTGCTCGAACGCGGCTGCCACCTCGCCACCGGCGACATCGTCGACAACCGTGCCCCGCCGCCCGCGACCGCCGGTCGCCCGTGAACAGCGGGGTTCAGCGGCCGGTGAAGTGAGGGGCGCGGCGCTCGGCGGTGGCCCGCACGCCCTCGGCGAAGTCGGTGGTGGCCCGCAGGATGGCCTGCTCGGACGCCTCCCGCTCGGTGGCGGCCTGGATCGCGGGCACGAGGTCCGCCCACATCGTCTGCCGGATGCTGCGCACCGCCAGGGGCGCGGCCGCGGCGATCTCGGCGGCGAACGCGAGCGCCGCGTCGCGCAGCCCCTCCGCCGGGGCGAGCCGGTCGGCCAGGCCGATCTCGAACGCCTCCTGCCCGGCGACCCGGCGGCCGGTGTAGAGCAGGTCCAGCGCCTTCTGCCGGCCGACGACCGCCGGCAGCGTCACCGACAGGCCGAAGCCCTGGTGCAGGCCGAGCCGGGAGAAGTTCGCCACGAACCGGGTCTCCGGGCTCGCCACCCGGAAGTCCGCGGACAGGGCGAGCCCCACCCCGCCGCCGATCGCGCTGCCCTGTACCGCGGCCACCACCGGGATCGGGGCGGCGAACAGCCGCGCCGCCGCCCGGTAGAGGGCCGGCGCGCCCTCCTCGGCCGTGACCGCCGCCGCCGTGCTGGCGCCGGCGAAGTCGGCGCCCGCGCAGAAGTGCCTGCCCTGCGCGGCGAGGACGATCGCGCGGACCTCGGACCCGGCCGCGAGCTTGTCGTAGGTGTCGGCGAGCTCCTCGACGAGGTGCACGTCGAAGTAGTTGTGCGGCGGCCGGCGGATCTCGACGACCGCGACGTGGTCGGGCCGGGTCTGGACGGCGACGTCGCCGGACTCGCTCATGCTGATCCTCCGCTGTTTGGTCGGTGCCGGCGTTTGCCGAGGGTCGGGCGCCCCGTCCGACATCCTGGCCGATCCGCCGGCCTGGGGCGCGCCGTGCCCGCCGGCCGAAACCGGGTGACCGGCGCCCTCGTCGTCCGGACGGGCCTTATACCGCATCCGCCGCATTGCCGGGGCGTGACCGCTTCAATTCCCCGGCTATGCGTATCGCTGGCGTGTCACCGGCCGATCACGGAGAATATTTCCTGTCGGCTTCCGGGGATATTCAGCGGCCTTGGGGGCGGGTGTGGAGTGCCCTTCATGGGTGCTCCGCTCTGTTAAGTGGCGATCCACCTGGGGTTTCTTTTGTGGTGCGGTGGATCGGCCCGGTGTAATCCGTGAACCCGTGCCGGGGAAAGGAAGATCATGACTGTTGACGATCTCGATGCACACGCGCTGGTCGGGCGGCCAGTGAGTTCCGCGAACGCGGCGGCCGCCGCCGCAGGGGCACCGGGAGAGCCCGCCCCGGACGGCCGGACCTGGGCCCGTGGGGACTACTCGGTGATCGCCCGCCTGCTCGTCGGCCTCGGCGGCGACCTCGTCCGGGCCGCGGGGGTCACCCCCGTCAACCGGGTGCTCGACGTCGCCGCCGGCAGCGGCAACGCGGCCATCGCGGCCGCGGAGCTGGGCGCGGACGTGACCGCCTCCGACCTCACTCCCAAGCTCATCGAGCGGGGCCGGCAGGCCGCGGCCGACCGCGGCATCAGCATGGAATGGCTGGAGGCGGACGCGGAGCTGCTGCCCTTCGCCGACGAGGACTTCGACGTGGTGCTGTCCTGTATCGGCGCCATGTTCGCGCCCGACCAGGCGGCGACGGCCCGGGAGCTGGTGCGGGTGTGCCGCCCGGGCGGCACGGTGGCGATGGCGAACTGGACCGCCGGTGGGGCGATGGGACGGCTGTTCGCGCTGTTGGAGCGGTACGTCCCCACCCGGGCGCAGGGTGCGCCGGCGCCGACGGACTGGGGCGACCCGGACCACGTGCGTGCCCTGTTCGGTGACCGGGTCGGCCGGCTGGAAACGCACCGGCGTACGGCCCGCCTGGACTTCGCCGGTTCGCCGGCGGAATGGTGCACGCTCTACCGGGCGTGTTTCGCTCCGGTGGTCGAGACATACGAACGTCTCGGCCCGGATCCGAAACTCCTCGCTGCACTCGACGACGACCTGCTGCGATTCGCCGCCGGCGAGTATCTCGGCCCGCTCGGCGGTCCGGGCCGGTACGAGTTCGAATATCTTCTGGTGTTGGCCGAGCCGGCTGCCTGACGGCGCTTTCCCGGCCTCCCCGGCCGGCCCTCGCGGCCGGTCGGGTCGGCGGGGGATCAGCGGCCGGGGGCCGGCCAGAACACCGCCTGCGGGAGCGGCGAGGTCGCCGAATGGGACGTGCCGAGGATGATCCCGGTAGGGGTGACGGCCCCCGCGTTCGCGTAGTTGCCGCCAAGGGTGGGGAGTTCGGTGAGCCGGCCGGCCCGCCAGCGGAACGCGCGTGTGGTGCCGTCGGCGGCCGTCACCGTGCCGCTGACGACTCCCTGGTCGTTCAGGTCCGTCGCCTCCACGGAGCCGTCGGGCGCCCACAGCCGGGTGCGCTGTCCGGCCTGCCAGAGGAAGGCGCTGTTCGTCGGCCCGTACGAGCTGACGAGCACCTGGCCGGCATTGTTGATCGCCACCGCGCGCGAGGTGGTCTCGCCGGGCAGGGGGCCGAGGTCGATCGCGCGGCCCCGGTCCCACAGCGCGGCGTGGTGGTGGCCGTCCGCGGTCTCGCTCTGGCCGACGATCTGCCCGCGATCGTTGATGGCGACGGCCTCGCTCGTCGGCCCGCCGAGGGTGCCGAGGTCGTGGCTGGTTCCCCCGAACCAGACGGCGGCGTGTGACTGGCCGGCGGCGGTCTGGCCGGAACCGACGATGTTGCCCGCGGCGTTCACGTCGGACGCCTGGCTCGACGGGCCGCCGAGGGTGCCGAGGTCCTGCGGCCGAAGGCCCTGCCACAGCACGGCATGCCGCGTGCCGCTGTTGGTGCTGCTGGTGCCGACGACGGCCCCGGTGGGGCTGACGGCCGCCGCGCTGCTGGAGCGCCCGCCGGCGGTGTCGGTGCCGCCGAGGTGCTCCAGGCGCTGGTAGTTGCCGTTGAACCAGCGGAACACCTGGCGTTCGTAGTGGGTCACCACGTCGCCGACGACGACGCCGGCCTCGTTGACGGCCACCGGATCGTTGCTGCCCGGGAGGAAGTGCACGGTCCCGTCGCGCCAGATGCCGCCGATGGCGCTGTACGGGGAGTCGTCCCAGCTTCCGACGAGCAGTCCCGCGGCGTTCCCGGCCTTCAGTCGGCCCGGGCTGTAGGCGTTGGGGCCGGGGACGAGCACCGGCGGACGCCCGAACGGGGGACGCGGCGGCGGCGCCGCGGCGGGTGCGTCGCCGGTGGCGGCGCCTGCCGTCGCCGCCGCGGCGGGTGGGACCGCGCCGAGCGCGAGGGGAGCGGCGGCGCCGGCCAGCGCGGCCAGGCGGATGAAGGTCCTGCGGTCGTTCGGCACGTGAGTCGCCTTTCCTGTCCGCCCGACGGAGGACCTGGCGTTCTCCACCGTGCAACTACTCTATGAAGTTGAATGGTGGCGCTGCGTCGTTATGGCGTCAACAAGCGACACGCCCCGGCTGGATGGCGGGGTGCGCGGCGGACGGGCGGTGCGGGACTACGCGGGCCGGGCGGGGGTCAACCGGGGCAGCAGGGCGCCGATCGCGAAACAGACGGCCGCGGCGATGACGGTCAGGGACACGTCGACGGCGGTGGTGGGCGACAACAGGCGGGTCGCGGAGAGGGCGAAGACGCCGAACAGCCCGACCGCGCAGCCGGCCGGCAGAAACCGCAGCCCCCGCTGCCACCACTCGGCCGGCGCGGCGTGCCGGCCGAGGGGGAGCAGCGCCACCGCCCACAGCAGCCCCATCAGGACCAGCAGGCCGAGCCCGAACAGGCCGTAGATGGACAGCAGCGAGCCGTGCACACTCGCGGTTCCGGTCGCCTTCGCCACGGTGTGCAGATCGGTGTCGCGCAGCGCCACCTCGATCGGCATCAGCCCGGTGGCCCGCCCGTCCAGGTCCCGGATGTCGAGATCGACCGTCCAGTTCGCCGAGCCGCGGGCCGGCACGGTCGTGCGGACGCGGGTGTCGTAGTCGAAGAAGGTCAGGCCGAGCACGGTGCCGCTCAGCCGCACCGAGTCGACGTCCACGTCCGACCGGCTCAGGTTCTGCACGCCGACCACCACTCGGGCTACCGCGCCGGCATCGAGGACGAGATCGCCCCGGCCGAGCGGCTGGCCGTCGACGGTCACGGCCAGCTCCACGCCACCCCCCGGCGCCGCACGGGCAGCGGGTGGCGGGGACAACATGAGCCAACCGAGGCACGCCGCCAGGCAAACAGTGATGAGAATTCTTTCCCGCGCCGGCCGCGCGGCCGGCCCTGCGATTGTCACTACTTCCCCCCGCGACCGGGATGTGCGGCCGGTCTGCTGTTATTCTAACGAGCGTCGTATGGTGGGACTTCCGCCAATCGTGCATCACGTGTTTTCGCGGGTCATGGGGATGGGCCGGCCTCAACGTGTTGCCGGTCGCACCCGGGGGGGCGCACTGGTGTCTGGCCATCGATCGGTCGACCGACTCGGGCGGCGGTCTCGGCGTGGGGTCGTGCCGACCGTCTTTCTTGGCGTCCTGCTCCTGTGTGCGGGAGCGGGGGCGGCCGGCGGCCTGCTCGGGCCACCCCGGCTGGTGAGTGTGAACGACGCGGCGGCGACGGCTACCGATGCCCCGCCTCATTCCGTCGGCACGCAGGATTCCGCCGTCTCATCGGATTCCGCCGATTCGTCGGGTTCTGGCTCTGTGTCGGGTTCTGGCTCGGTGGCTGATTCCGGCGCTGCGTCGGGGACCGGCTCTGCATCGGGGGCCGGTGCCGTGTCGGGTTCCGGAGTGTCCGGGGGCCTCGCGGCCGGCGCGGATTCGACCGGTGGCGCCCCCGCCGGCAGCTCAGCCGCAGGTGACCCGGGTGCGGGCGCCGGGTCCACCACGGGCGGCGCGGCCACCGGCGGCGGGTCCGGGGCTTCCTCCACCGGCGGGTCCGGGGGTACTTCCACCGGCATCGGCTCACCGGGTCGCCAGTCCGGGTCGGGTGGCACTCCGCCGGGTTCCGGTGGCTCGCCGGCGGGGCCTGCGACCACGGATCCCGCGCCGCAGCCGCCGCCCAGGCCGACGACTCCGACGACTCCGGCGCAGCCGTCCGGGGGCGAGAACACCGCGTCGCCGAGTGGCCCGGGGCCCTCGGCTTCAGCCGGCCCCACCGGCCCGACGAGCACTCCCTCCGCCTGCCCGAGCGGGACGACCCTCGCCGTCGGCGGGGACTGCACGCCCACGCCCACGGTCTGCCCGGCGCTGGCCGGTGCCGGTACCTGCCCGACGTCTGCACCGGTGTGCCCGACCGCCGCGACCGCCGGCCCGGACGGGACCTGTAGACCCATCTCCACGGCCTGCTCCTCGCCGTCCCGCGGCGCCCCCGCCCCCTCCCCCGCCGGTGTCTGCCACGCGCCGCCGCCGCCCTGTGGACTGACGACCGCGCCCGAGGGCCCGATCATCGTCGACGCAGAGCCGTCCGCCGACTCGTGCTCGACCACCTGCCCGACCGGATCGTCACCGGCGCCGGGCTGCGACCAGCGGCCGCCCTGCGCAAGCGCGACCCCGGCCCGCCCCCGCGGCCCGGCGGCGGCCGCCGCCACGCCCTGCCCGGGGCCGACCGCCACCCGGACCGACCACGCTGCGCCGACGCCGACCAGCGGTTCGCCGTCGCCGCATGCCTCGGTCACCTGCCCGGACGGGTCGGTGCGCGACACCGCCGACCAGTGCCCGCTGCCGCAGCGGTTCTGCGCCGGTTCGCCGGTCGGCGTGCCGGTGGGCGAGGCGTGCCCGGCGCCGACGCCGTCACCGCCCGTCCCCGTCGTCTGCTGGGACGGCTCGGTGCGGGCGGCGACGCTGGACTGCCCGGCCGGGCGACGGCTGTGCCCGGGGGGCGTCGCGGTGCCGCTCGACGAGCTGTGCGCCGTCCCGGCGCCGCCGCGCTGCGCCAAGGGCACGGTCCGCGTGCTCGGCGCGTGCACCCCGGTGCTTCCCGCCGGCGCACCGGAACCGCCGGTCGGCACCCCGGTGGCGCGGGAGGCGCATCCCGGAGAGCTGTTGTTCGACCGGACCGTCGTCACCGCGGGGGACACCCTGTTCGCCCGCGGCGCCGGGTGCCGGCCCGGGGCGCCGGCGGTGCTCACGGCCGGTGGCGAACTCGTCGGGCGGGCCGTCGCCGACCAGGCCGGTACCTTCGAGACTGTCGTCCAGTTCGCCAGCTTCCGGCCGGGGTACCGCCCGGTGAAGGCGGACTGCGGCAAGGACCTCGACGCCGGGATCGACATGGTGCTCGTCTCCGCGGACACCAGCGCGACGGCGACGTCGGTCCTGCTGCCGCTGTTCCTCGCGCTGTCCTTCCTGGCCGTGCACTACCAGCTCGCGGCCCGGGGGCGGCGCCGGGCCAGGGCGCAGCGCCGCTAGCCGTTAGCCACCGGCCGAGCCTTGGCCGGCTTCCTCGACGACCAGGGCGGGAGTGACGCACCGATGTCCCACCCATCCGGTCACGGCGCCACCGCCGACGGCGCGCACGACCGCCGTCCCGGGCCTGGGCCCGCAGAACCGACCCAGGTCGGCCCCTACCGCCTGCTGCGCCGGCTCGGGGCGGGCGGCATGGGCACGGTCTACCTGGGGGAGACCCCCACCGGCGGGCAGGTGGCCGTCAAACTGATCCGCCCGGACCTCGCCCGCCTCGCCGAGTTCCGGGCGCGGTTGAAGCAGGAGGCCGACAACGCCCGCCGGGTCGCCCGGTTCTGCACCGCCGCGGTCCTCGACGTCGACATCACCGCCGAGCAGCCCTACCTGATCACCGAGTTCGTCGACGGTCCGACGCTCGCCGAGGCGGTGGTGGGGCGCGGCCCACTGAACACGGCGGAGCTGCACCAGCTCGCCGTGAGCATGACGACCGCCCTCATGGCCATCCACCGGGCCGGCATCGTGCACCGCGATCTCAAACCGTCCAACATTCTGCTGTCCCGGCTCGGCCCCAAGGTCATCGACTTCGGCATCGCCCGCGCCCTGGACACCGCCACCAGGCTCGATCTCGACCATGGCGGGGACCGCCAGCTCGGCACGCCGGCCTTCATGGCGCCCGAGCAGGCCAAGGGCGAGCAGGTCACCTCGGCGGCGGACGTCTTCGCCTGGGGCGGTGTCCTCATCTACGCCGGGACCGGCCGGTACCCGTTCGGCGGCGGCCCGACGCCCGGGCTGCTGTTTCGCACCGTGAACGAGCCGCCCACGCTCGACGGGTTCGAGGACAGCCTGCGCCCCCTCGTCGAGGATGCGATGCGCAAGGTCGCCGCGGACCGGCCGCGCGCCGAGGAGCTCTACGCCCGGCTGCTCGACCTGCGGGCCGACGCGCCGGTCCCGGTGCCACAGCCGCCGCTGTCGCTGTCCGAGGTGACCGCGCTCATCCGGCCGCTGAACACCACGCCGCGGGGCACCCAGCCGCCCCCCACCCCGGCCGCCGCGGACCCCCTCACCCCCGTCACCCCCATCACCGATCATCAGCCTGTCGGGCCGCCGCCCGAGTTCCCGCCGACGCCTGCACGCGCCGACCTCTCCGGCTCCCTGCCGTCCGCGGACCGGGGCGATCGCAGTGGCCGTTCCGGCCCGCCGGCCGCGACCGGCGGGTCCGGGCCGGTCAGGTCGGCCGGGTCGGCCGGACCGGTCGGGGAGGCGTCCCCGTCGGGCCAGCACTCCGTCTGGCAGCCGGCGGAGCGGTGGCAGACGAGCCTGCCGGAGGTCACCGACGGGCTGGTCACGATCTGGACCGAGGCCGAGCCCCGCGGCGGCGCGGGCGCGCGTCCGTCGGGCCACGCCGTCGGCCAGGCGTCGGGCGGCGTCGCCCGCACCCCCGAACGCGAAGCCGGAATCGCGGCGAGGTCCGGACCCGGGGACGGGTCTGGGCCGAGGGAGAGGCTCGGGACGAAGGTCGAGGCCGGCGTTGGCGACGACGTCGGCTGGGCCGCCGGCGCGCCGTCCGCGTCGGGCGCCGAGACCGCGGCGCCGGCGTCGGCGCGCGGGCGGCGTCGCTCGGGGCGGCCGTGGCTGATCGTGGCGGCGGTCGCGGTCATCGCCATCGCCGCGGGCCTGGTCGTGGTGCTCGTCGGCCGCGGTGGGAACGGGTCGGCCGCGTCGAACGTGCCCGACTCGGTCGCCACCCGCGCGATCACGCTTCAGGACGACGACAACGGGCTCGCCCGCCGCCTGGCCCTCGCGGCCTACACCGCGGCGCCGAGCTCGCCGGCCACCCGCAGCGCGATGATCGCCCTGTACGGCACCGACGTACCCCCCACCACCGTCGACACCGGGCCCGGCGCCGTGCTGTCGGCGGCGGCCAGCCCGGACGGAAGCCGGGTCGCCACCGGCGGGACGGACGGCGTCATCACCCTGTGGGAGGTCGCCGAGCGCACCCGGCTCGTCCGGCTCGGCTCGGTGACGAGCACCGGCTGGATCGGCGCGCTGGCCTTCAACGGCGGCGGCGACCTGCTCGCCTCCGGCGGCACCGACGGCGCGGTGCGGCTGTGGAACGTACACGACCCGGCCCACATCACCCGCTGGTCCGTCGCCAGGCTGCACACCGACGCCGTGCGCACCGTCGCCTTCAGCCCGGACAGCAACACCCTCGCCTCCGCCGGGGCCGACGGCGTCCTCGCGCTGTGGGACGTCACCGACCCTGCCAACCCGACCCAGCGCTCCCGCGCCGACACGTCCACCGGCGGGGTGTACTCCGTCGCGTTCGCACCCGCCGGCCGGACACTGGCACTGGCCGGGGAGGACGGCACGGTGCGGCTGTGGGACATCCGCGACGCGGCCCACCCCACACCGGCCGCGGTCCTGCGCGGACACACCCGCGCCGTGCGTGCCGTGACCTTCGGCGGTGACGGTGGCCTGCTCGTCTCCGGCGGCGTCGACGCCACCGTCCGACTGTGGGACGTGCGCGAACCCGGGCGTCCCGTCCCGCAGGCGGTCGTCGCCGGCCAGCTCGGCGGGGTCTCGAGCGTGGCCCGTGGCGCCGCCCCCGCGCTCGTGGCGTCCGGCGGCGACGACGAGACGGTGCGCCTGTTCGACGTCAGCGACCCCGCCGCGCCGGTCACGCTGACCCAGTGGCACGGTCACACTCGCCCGATCAGCACGGTCACGTTCGTCGCCGGCACCGGCGTCGTGCTGTCCGCCGGGTACGACGGCACGCTGCGGCTGTGGGAGGCCGACCCGGGCCGCCTCGCCCGCACCGCCTGCGCCGACCCGGCGAACCGGATCACACCGGAGGAGTGGACCGACGCGTTCGCGTCGCTGCCCTACCACCAGCCCTGTGCCTGAGGCAGGCCCTGTGCCTGAGGCAACCCTGCGCCTGAGGCACCGGCAGGTGGGGTGGTCCTGCACCTGATGCCGACCACCGGCCTGCGCGCTGCCGGCGCCCGCCGGTGTCCAGACGCGGTCGGGTGCGAAAGACTGCGGGTGTGAGTGCTGAGGTGGGGCCATCGGTGATGCTGGTCGAGGACTTCGGGCCGGCGTGGCAGCCGGGGCGGTTCGAACTCGGCACGGACGGCCCGCGGGCGATCCTCGCCGGGGTGGACGGCTCCCGCACGGCGATGCGGGCGGCGGCGTTCGCGGCGGGTCTCGCCCGGCGGCAGGCGTCCCGGCTCGTCGTCGTGTACGTGGCGTCGCCGTCGGTCTGGGCGGCGCTGTCGCCGGCCCCGGCCGGGGAGGCGGTCCAGCAGGTCATCGACTCGATCGCCGCCGAGGTGCGGTCGTCGATCCAGGAACGCTCCGAGGAGCTCGGCGTGCCGATCCGCTTCCTCGTGCGCGCCGGCGACCCCTTCGACGGGATCAAGCGCAGCGCCGCCGAGGTGCAGGCCGACATGGTCGTCGTCGGCGCGTCCGAAAGCGCCGGGCACCGGCTCATCGGCTCCCTGGCGAGCCGCCTGGTCCGCAGCGGCCTGTGGCCGGTGACCGTCGTCCCTTAGCCCGCCGTCGTCTCGTAGCCCGCCGTCGTCCCTTAGCCCGTCGTCGTCTCGTAGCCGGTCGTTCCGTGCCCTGTCAGTTCCGGGCGACTCGTCGGCGCGGGCGCGGCCAGGCGCGGGTGTCGCGCGGCTCCACGTACGGCTCGACGCCCTCGTCGAGGCCCGCGGCGATCGCCCGCGCCCGGGCGATCTCGGCGTCGAACTCCAGGCCGAGCAGGATCGCCAGGTTCGACAGCCACAGCCACACCAGGAACACGATGACGCCGGCGAGCGTCCCGTAGGTCTTGTTGTACGAGCCGAACGTGGCCACGTAGAAGGCGAACGCGCCCGACGCGACCAGCCAGATCACGACGGCCAGCACGCTGCCCGGCGTCAGCCAGCGAAAGCCGTGCGGGCGCACGTTGGGCGTGCTCCAGTACAACAGCGCGATCACGGCGGTGACGATCAGCACGAGGACCGGCCACTTCGCGAACGACCAGGCGGTGATCGCCTCGTGGCCCAGGCCGATCGCGGTGCCCGCCTGTTCGGCGAGAGCACCGCTGAACACGACGATCACCGAGCTGACCGCGAGCAGCACCACCAGGGTGATCGTGATGAGCAGGCGCAGCGGGGCGATCTTCCAGACGGGCCGGCCCTCCGGCATGTCGTAGACGGCGTTCGCGGCGCGGATGAACGCGGCGATGTACCCCGAGGCGGACCACAGTGCGCCGGCCAGGCCGATGATCGCGACGACCCCGCCGGACCCGGCGCTGTCGCGCAGCCCGTTGACGGCGTTGTGCAGGATGTCGCGCGCGGCGCCGGGAGTGAGCTGCTCGATGTTGTCGAGCAGGCGGTCCGTCGTCGACCTGCCCAGCAGCCCGACCAGCGACACCAGCACGAGCAGCGCGGGGAAGATGGCGAGCACCGCGTAGTAGGTCAGCGCGGCCGCCCGGTCGGGGAGGTCGTCGTCCATGAACTCCCGGACCGTGCGGCGCAGCACCCCGAACCAGGAGCGTCGGGGCAGCTCGGTGACCTGCCCCGGCCCGTCGGCCGCCCGCACGGCCGCCACCGCCTGATCCCGCAGTATCGCCTGGTCCGGCACCATCAGCGTCTGGTCCGGCACCGCCGCCGGCGGCTCGCGTCCGGGGCCGGCATCCGAGGCGGTCCCGGCGGACGAACCGCCGACCTCGCGACCGGCACCGGCGTCCGGGGCCGCCGCGGCACGCTGGCCGGTCGCCCGACCATCCCTCCGGCGCCCTCTCATCGCGGGGCGGTCACCGCGCCGAGCGGTGGAGCAGCTTCCTGGCCGGCCTGCCGGCCGGCGGATCCGTGGGGACCGGTCGATCGGCCGTGCCGGCCACGCTGTTCGACCCCGCCACACTGTTCGACCCCGCCACGCCGTTCGAGCCAGTCGGGACGGGGGAGCCAGGCGGCACGGGGGAGCCAGCCGGGGCGGTGGAGCCGGGCACGCTGGTCGAGCGAGCCGGGACGGCCGCGGTGCCGCGCCGGGCCACCTTGCGGAGCTGGATCATGCGGCCGACGCCGGGGATCGCGACGAGCAGCGCGCCGGCGACCGCCGAGAACAGCATCGCGACGGCGAGCGGGATCGACCCGTGCGCCCCCAGGAACGACAGCTTCACATCGTCCTGGTTCTGCAGGATGAAGATCAGCAGAAGGATGAGGACGAGCGCGAACAGCACCAGCGTCGTCCAGACGCGGCTGGTGCGGGTCACCGGGATGTGCGGGCGCTCGGCGCGCCTGCCCCGCCCCGGACCTCGCCGCCATCCCGCACCCGGCGCGGCCGTCGGCGCGGGCGATGATCCTGGCGCGGTCCGCGGCGAGGTCGACGATCCGGGCGCGCCGGTCGGCGGCGGGTACTGCCCGGGCGCCGTGCCGGCGGGTGCGCCGGGCGGGGGCGTCTGGCCGTACGGGGCGGCGGCGGGCGGTGACGGGTACGCGGCGGTGGGCGGCGGCGCGCCGGTCGGCATCTGGGTGGCGGGAATCGGTTCGGTCGTCGACACCGGTGATCCCGTGGGACCGGTCCCGGCTCGCGGGGCACCGCCCTCGGGCGATGCGGGGGTGGGCGGTGTGGTCATGGTCGGTCTGTACCCAACCGACCGGTCCATATCCCCACTTTCGGGTGGCCATACGTGGTGATTCCGTGGTCTGACGACATGCGGTGGTCTGACGACGTGCGGCGGTCCGACGTCGCGCGGCTACGTCGGTCGGGCTACGGCTGGGGGATGGTTCCCGACGAGCCGAGGCCGGGCGTGGCGGCGGGTGCCGGCGCGGTCGCGCCCGGCGTCGCCGCGGTGCCGTCCGATCGCAGGCCGGAGCCGGTGTCGGCGGTCGCGGTCGGGGAGAGGGGAGTCGACGCAGCGGTGGGGCTCGCCGTGGCCGCCGGATCTTCGGTGGCGGTGGGCGCCGGGGTCGGCGTGGGCGTCACGGTGCCGGTCGGCGTCGGGGTGGTGCGACGCGGCCTGGTCGTACTCGTCGCGGCGCCGTCGTCCGATCCGTCGGTCACGGTCGACTGCGTGGTCTGCGCCAGGCGGCGGTTCTGGACGACGCGCTCGGGGGTCGGGCGAACCAGCAGGTACAGCGCCACGGTCAGCAGGAAGAACACCACCAGGCCGATGGTGGAGCGGCGCATGTGGATCGACTGCAGGAACTGGACCGGCCGCAACGAGGACAGCCAGGTCATGCTCGGCACCGCCTGGTCGGATCGGGGTGGGCCACGCACCCGGCGCGGGTCGTGCGGCCGGCGCGGGTCACCAGGCCGGGGCGGGTCGTGCGGCCGGGGCGGGTCATGAGGAGGTGGGGGCGGCGGTGTCGAGATCGGTGGGGACGATGATGCCCTCCCGCAGCAGGGCGGTGCCGATGCGCGCTCGCAGCGTCCGGCCCACCTCGAACTGCCGGCCGGGCTGGGTGCGGGCCACGACCCTGATCTTGAACTCGTCGAGGTCCATGCTCTCCACGCCCATCACGGTCGGGGCGTCGAGCAGCAGGGCGTGCAGGGTCTCGTCCGCGTACGCCTCGGCGCCGACCCGGTTGAGCAGATCGCTGACGGTGGTGAGGTCCGCGGTCGCGGGAATCGGCACGTCGACGATCGCGCGGGCCCAGTCCCGGGACAGGTTGATCACCTGGACTATCTGACCGTTGGACGTGGTGACGACCTCGCCGCTGGACGTCCGGATCCGGGTGATGCGCAGCGTGACCTCCTCCACCGTGCCGGTGGACCCGGCCGCCGGGCCGCCGGCGACGAGCAGGCGGACCAGGTCACCGAACCCGTACTGGCGCTCGGCGATGATGAAGAACCCGGCGAGGATGTCCTGCACGACCCGCTGGGCGCCGAAGCCGAGGGCGACACCGACGATCGTCGCCGGCGCGACGAAACCCGTCAGGGGCACGCCGAAGCGCTGCAGCACCAGCACCGCCGTCAGGCAGTAGACGATGACCAGCACGGTCCAGGTGACGACCTGGGCGACGGCGTGCCGGTGCTTGGCCGCCTCCGTGCGCACGACCCGGTCGGCGCCGGTCGCGGGTACGTCGATCCGGCTCGTGACGCGGTCACCGAGCCAGGTTGCCAACCGGGTCAGCAGCGCCGCCCCCGTCACCAGCAGCACGACCTCCAGGCCGCTGCCGCGGGCCCAGTGCCCGATGTCGCTCAGCGGGGCGGACGCCGTGATCACGGTCGTGGACGTTCCGACGGCGCTGATCATGCGGCTCGGTGCGGCGGGTGCGGGGCGCCCGGGTGCATCACCCGCGCGTGCGACCGCGGACGGTTCGTCGCCGGCGGCGCCGGCCGGGGCTGTCGAACTCCGCTCACCCGCCCGAACCTACCCTCGGTCTACCCAACGGGTACACACCGGTTCCAGGTCACACTGACGGCTGGCGAATCCCCGTTCGCGTCGACACCGGCCGGGGCATCGGCGATCCTGAACGGGTTGCCAGGTGGAGAGGGCGGTCGCGATGTTCGGAAGGTTCGGCCGCAACCGTCTCGGCGCCGCCGCCGATGACCGATCGGACTATCTCGCGGGCGTCCCCGCCCGGCGCCACGAGCCGCCCCTGGGACCCTACGATCTGGCCGAGGCGCCGAACGACCAGATCCGTCGCCTCGACCTGGGCTCGCTCGTCGTCCCCGTGCCGGCCGGCGTCTCCGTGGACCTACGGATGGATCCGGACACCGGCCGCGGCGTCGCCGTCGAGGTGAGGGCCGGCCGGGCGACGATGACGCTCGCCGCGTACGCCGCGCCGAAGAGCCAGGGCCTGTGGGAGGAGACACGCGCCGAGCTGCGCGCCTCGCCCGCCGAGCGGCTCGCGGGCCTCGCCGGCTGGGCCGATCCGAGGACGTGCGGGTCGGTCCGGGAAACCGTCGGTGACTGCGGTGCGGAGCTTCGGCTCACGGCTGAGACGTCGGCCCGCGCCGAGACGTCGGCCCGCGCCGAGACACCGGCCCGCGCCGAGACGCCCCTCGGTGGGGAGGCCTGGCTGGTGCGCGTGCTCGGCTTCGACGGGCCGCGCTGGCTGCTGCGGGCCGTGGTCACGGCGCCGGTCACCGCGTCGACCGGCACCGACGTTCTCGTCGGCACGGTGCTGCGTGGGGTCATCGTGCTGCGCGGTGGGCGGGCGGTCCCGCGCGGCGCGGCCCTGCCGCTGCGCCGGCCCACCGATCGGGACGCCGATCCGCCCGTCGTTCCCGACGCCGTCCGTCGCGGTGCCGGTGCCGGGGGCGTGGACACCCCTGGCCGCGACCGCGACGGCGCCCCCGGCGCTTCCGGCGGCGACACCGACGACGAACTCGACGGCGAGCTCGGTCGGATCCGACCGTCCGGCGCCATCGTCCTGGACACGCGGGGGATCAACCGCGAGGTGATCGGCGCGCCGGTCGGCGGCCTCAGCCGCAACCTCACCACCTGGGGATGACCTGGAGCTCCCTCCCCCGCGCACCTCCAGCGAACGCTCCTGCTGATCGGCCCGTGAGTGTCGGGTTGTTCCGCCTGTACACAGGGGCCCCTCGGGCGGCTGATCCGAAGCGTGGCGGGAGAGATGCTGACACGGTCGGATTTGACCGTGTTGGGAGGCAGCGATGCTCCGTCACAGTTCGACGCCCGCGCATGTCGTGGTGCGCGATCTCTCCGCCGACTTCGTCACGGAGGACGGTGCGCGAGCCTCCGTTGCGGGCACGTTGCGTTACGATCCGGCGGATCCGTTCGCGGTGGAGCTGATCCTGCGCCCCGGCCGGGAGTCCATCACCTGGATCTTCGCGCGCACGCTGCTGGCAGAGGGGACGCAGAGCCCCACCGGCACCGGTGACGTGCGGATCCGGCCGACCAGGTCGGAGGGGCGCGCGGTCGTCACCGTCACCCTGTCCAGTCCGTCCGGGCACGCCGACCTCGAACTGCCCCGCTCGATCGTCACCCGGTTCCTCGCGGAGATCGAGGAGAAGGTGCCGGCGGGCCGGGAGAGCGAGGGCATCGACTGGAACGCGGAGCTGCGCACCCTGCTGCGCACCCGCAATCCCTGACGGCCCGAGGCGCCCGCGCCTGCCGGTGGGAGTGCCTGGCGGGCCGGCCGCTCAGGCGGGCGTCCCGGCCGGCCTCCCGAGAAAGATCATTTCGATGCCGCCGTCGATGGCCCGTCCGGTCTCCTGGTAGCCGTGGCGGGTGTAGAGGCGGATGTTGTCGACGCTGCGAGCGCCCGTGAACAGCTCGAAACGGGCGGCGGTGGCGTGGTGGAGCTCGATCTCGGTGAGCAGCCGGCTGGCGAGCCCCCGGCGGCGCAGCCGCGGATGGGTGACGAGCCGGCCGACCCGGCAGGTGTCTCCGTCGAGCCGCCCGCGCACCGCCGCCACCACCTCCCAGCCGCACCGCGCGACGAGGACGGTCGCCGCGTCGCCACGCCGCCCGTCACCGCCTGCGGCGAGGATGGCGCGCAGCTCGGCGACGGTCTCCGTCAGCGGCGCGATGGAGTGGTCGCCATACAGCTCGGCCTCGGACTGGTAGCAGAGATACTGCAGTTTGACGATCTGATCCGCGTCCCCGTCCCGTGCCGTCGTGAGGATGATCTCGTCCTGCGGCGGTGGAGCGGGAAACGCCGCGGCTACGGAGGACGGGCCGGGAGCAGGCCGTGATCCGGCGTCGGGCATGACCGAGATTCTTGCATCCGGTCCCGTGCGCGTCCGGCTGTTGGTCGTCGGTGGCGGCCAGTGGCGGCCGGGGCTGGGGTGTCCGTGGAGGAGTCAGGAGGTGTCGGGGGCGCCCTCGGTCGGTTGCCAGACGGGGATCTCGGGCGGGTCGACGACCCCGGCGTCCCGCATGAGGATGTCGATCGCGGGCGGGTCGAGGAAGAACTGGTGGAAGGCCTCGGTGGGCCGCCAGACGTCGAGCACGATGAGCTGACCGTCGCCGGCAACGAAACAATGGGGCACGACGCCTACCTTTTGCCGACTGTGCGATGGGTTCCCGACCGGGGTGACGAAACGTCCGGTCGGCCTGCGGCCCGTCCCGGCGCCGTCACGACTGCCGTCGCTCGATGATGCCCCGCAGAAACGCCGCTTGGCCGACATGCTGGAGGTCGTCTGAAACGACGCTGATCAGGCGGACCCCAAGGGTGACAGGCGGCTCCCACCGTTCGTCCACCACGCGGTCGAAGTCACCGTCGGTGATCTTGGCGAGGTAGCGGACGGTCTGGTCGTGGACGGCCTCGTGGTAGTCGACGAGCAGCGCCGGGTCGGCCACGCGGACGGCGTCGACCTCCTCCGTCGTGTGCCCGTAGCCGATCGACGCGGCCGGCAGCGACAGCGCGAACCGGTCCGCGAAGCCCCCCGCGGTCCAGACCTGCTCGAGCCCGGCGACGTCGGCCACGTGGTCGTCCTGAACGCGGGTCAGGTGCCACACCAGCCAGCCGACGGAGTTGGACGTCCCGTCGACGCGGATGGCGAGCTGCTGCGCGTCGAGTCCGGCGACGGCGTCGCGCACCTCGTCCCGGATCCGCCCGAAGGCGTCGGCTAGAAGATCGGAACCGTTCATCGCGCAGGCTCCCTCACGTGGTGGATGCGACGCCGGCGGCGCTGGTCTCGATCTTAGTGAGGACGGGTCGCCCGGGCGCGCCGCCGATGCTCGCGGGCCGGGCCGGGCCGGGCTGGCGCCGGGGTGGCCGAGGCGGCCGGGGTGGTCGGATGCGGCCACGCGGTCGCGGTGCGCGTGCCGGTCAGACCCGCCGCCTGAACGCGGTCACCGCCAGCGGCGCGAACACCGCGGCCAGGCCCGCGGCCCACAGCAGCGCGTGCCATGTCGGGGTCCAGACCGGGCCCGAGACGAGCAGGCCGCGGGTGGCGTCGGCGAGCGCGGTGACCGGATTGACCTTGACGAACGCCTGCAGCCAGCCGGGCATGGTCGAACGTCTGGACGAAGGCGTTGCTGACGAACGTCAACGGGAAGATCAGCGTGAAGCCGAAGACCATCACCTTCTCCGGTTCGGAGACGAGCATCCCGACGAGCACGGAGATCCACGAGGCGGCCAGCGCGAACAGCACCACCAGGCCGACCGCGGCCAGCGCCTGCAGCGGCCCGGTCTGGACCCGGAAGCCGAGGATGTAGCCGAGGCCGAGCAGCATCGCGATGGCCCAGAGCTGCTTGGTCATGTCGGCGAGGATCCGCCCGGCCAGCGGCGCGCTGCGGGCGATCGGCAGCGAGCGCAGCCGGTCGAACACCCCCTTGGTGAGGTCGGTGTTCAGCCCGGTGCCGGTGTTGAGCGTCGTGAACAGGGTGTTCTGGACGATGATGCCGGGCAGCGCGAACGTCAGGTAGTCGCCGGTCGAGCCGGAGATCGCCCCGCCGAACACGTAGGTGAACAGCAACAGGAACATCAGCGGCTGGACGCTGAAGTCGAGCAGCTCCATCGGGTTGTGCCTGACCTGCACGAGGGTGCGCCAGGCCAGCGTGGCGGTGTGGCGAAGCGCGTCGAGCGGGGTGACCCGCGCGGATCCGAGCGGCTGCGTTCCCCGGGTCGTCCCCGGGGTCTGGCTCGGCAGGGCTGTGGTGAGGGCGGTCACGGCGGGTCAGCTCCTTGTCGCCGCGGGAATCCGCGCGGCCGGGTCGTCGACGGCCGGCTCGCCGGCGTTCACGTCGGTGGAGGAGGTCGGCTCGGCGGGGGTCGGGCCGTCCGTGGCCGGATGGCCGGTCAGCGCGAGGAACACCTCGTCCAGGCTGGAGCTGCGCAGGGTGATCTCCCCGACGGTGACGCCGGCGTCGTCGAGGCGGCGCACGAGCGCCGGCAGCACGGCCGGGTCGGTGACGCGGACGCTGACGAGGCCGGCGGCGATGTCCGGCGCCACCCCGACCAGCTCGGCCACCGTCGCCGCCACCAGCGGCGTGTCGGCGCCGTCCCCGGGGCGGACCGCCAGGGTCTGCGCGCCGGTCTGCTTCTTCAACGCCTCCGGCGAGCCGTGGGCGATGATCCGACCGTGGTCGACGACCGCGATGTCGTCGGCGAGCTGGTCGGCCTCCTCCAGGTACTGCGTCGTGAGCAGCACCGTGACGCCGTGGCCGCCGACCAGGTCGCGCACCACGTCCCACATCTCGTTGCGGCTGCGCGGGTCCAGACCGGTGGTCGGTTCGTCGAGGAACAGCAGCCGCGGGCGGCCGACCAGGCTCGCGGCGAGGTCGAGGCGCCGGCGCATGCCACCGGAGTACGTCCGCGCCGACCGGTCCGCGGACTCGGTGAGCCGGAAGTCCGCGAGCAGCTCGCCCGCCCGGGCCTTCGCGGTGGACCGGGACAACCCGAGCAGTCGGCCGATCATCACCAGGTTCTCGCGGCCGGTGAGCATCTCGTCCACCGAGGCGTACTGCCCGGTGAGCCCGACGAGCTGGCGGACCCGGTGACTGTCGTGGCGGACGTCGTAGCCGCCGACCAGCGCCCGCCCGGCATCCGGCCGGATCAGGGTCGCCAGGACCCGCACCGCTGTCGTCTTACCGGCGCCGTTGGGTCCGAGCAGGCCGAAGACCGTGCCGGCCGGCACGGTCAGGTCGACGCCCGCGAGCGCCGTCGTGGCGCCGTAGCGCTTGACCAGCCCCTCGGCGACGATCGCGGGGGTGCGGTGTTCGTGTGTGACCGTCATGCCGATGAGCTTGCCGGCCACCACTGACAGTTTGGCGAGGCGCCGGTGACGCGCCGGGCGTGGCGCGGCCGCCGCGCTGACAGCCCGCTGACACGGCCTCCCCGGCCCCGCCGCGCCGGGAGCGGCCCCCGTTCGGGTCGGAGTCCGCCTTCCTTGCCGTTCCAGAGGGTTCAGCGCCCGATTCGTCCCTCTGGAACGGCAAGCAGTGCGGGCATGCCAGCGAGGTGGGTCAGCCGGCGCGGCGGCGGGACGCGGGGCGCAGCGAGGGGTTGCCGCTGTAGTGCTCGATGCCGGCGATGTCGGTGCCCGGCGGGACGACCTTGTCGATCGCGTCGAGCGTGGTCGCGTCGAGGGTGACGTCGGCGCCGGCGAGCACGTCGTCGAGCTGCGCCTGCGTCTTCGGCCCGATGATCGTCGACGTCACCGCCGGGTGGCTGTCCACGAACGCCAGCGCCAGGTGGGTCAGGGAGATCCCGGCCTGCTCGGCGACGGTGGCGAGCCCCTCCACCGCGTCGTAGCGGGCGGGCGTGCTCGGGTCCTCGTCCAGCCCGGCACCGCCGCGGCGGCGGGCGAACACCCCCTCCGACCCGAAGCGCGAGCCCGACGGGATCTCGGCATCGCGGCGGTACTTGCCGGTCAGCCAGCCGCCGGCCAGCGGGCTCCACGGGATGACGCCCACGTCGTGGCGCAGCGTCGCGGGCAGCACCGCCTCCTCGATCGACCGGGCGAAGATCGAGTACTGCGGCTGCTCGCAGACGAACCGCTCGCTGTTGCGGCGGCGCGCGGCCCACTGCGCCTCGACGATCCAGTCGGCCGGGTACGACGACGAACCCAGGTAACGGACCTTGCCCTGGCGGACGAGGTCGGTCAGGGCGCCGAGGGTCTCCTCCAGGTCGACGTCCCAGTCGTGCCGGTGGACCTGGTAGAGGTCGATGTAGTCGGTGTCGAGCCGGCGCAGGCTGTCCTCGACGGCGCGGGTGATCCAGCGCCGTGAGCCGCCGCGGTGGTTGCGCTCGTCGCCCATCGGGGTGAAGCACTTGGTGGCCAGGACGATGTCGTCACGGCGGCCCTTGATGGCCCTGCCGACGATCTGCTCGCTCTCGCCCTGGGAGTAGACGTCGGCGGTGTCGACGAAGTTGATGCCCGCGTCGAGCGCGTGGTTGATGATGCGTTCGCACTCGTCGTGGTCGGTGTTGCCGAAGGCGCCGAACATCATGGCGCCCAGGCACTGGGTGCTGACCTCGACGCCGGTCCGGGCGAGCTTGCGGTACCGCATGGGTGAAGCCTCCTGCTCGTCATCGCTGACCCTGCATGTGTGCCGACCCTGCACGTGCTGACCCTGCATGTGTGGACGCCGATCCCGCGGCTGAGAACTCCCCCGCACTGCCTATCGAGAGGGATTAATCGGACATCGAGGGGCTCGGACGGGCAGGAAACCGTCGCCCGCAGCCGACCGTAACGATGAGAGCGCACTCGAAGTCAACCCGGCTGGCGAGGCCCGGTTCGGGGGTCGAGCCTGGCGCCGATGTGTCGAAGTCTGTGGACGTAACGTGACGGCGTCGATATTGTGATGGCTGCCACATTCGGATCCGCTCGAACGGCCACGCCGCATCGGCATCAGGGAGAGCGCATGTACCCGGGGGTGTTCGCCGAGCAGTCTCCCCACAAGCCGGCCGTGATCGTCGCCGGCACGGGTGCCGTGCTCACCTATGGCGAGCTGGAGGACGCCTCGAGCCGGCTCGCCCGCCGCCTGCACGAGGTTGGTCTGCGCCGCGGGGATCATCTCGCCCTGCTCACCGACAACGACCCGCGGGCCTTTGAGGTCTTCTGGGCAGCGCTTCGATCGGGCCTGTACATCACTGCCGTCAACCGGCACCTCGTCGCGGACGAGGTCGCCTACATCATCGACGACTGCGGCGCGCGCGGCCTCGTCGTCTCGGCCGCCCTGCTCGACGTGGCCGAACAGATCGTCGAGGCGACCCCCCGGGTCGGGATCCGGCTGGTCTACGGCGCGGACGCGGGTGCATCGAGTACGTATGGCTCGTACGACGAGGCGCTGGCCTCGGTGCCTCCCGGCCCGCTGTCCCACCAGCCGTGCGGCACGGACATGCTGTACTCGTCCGGCACCACCGGCCGGCCCAAGGGGATCCGGGACGACCTGCCCGAGCGCGAGGTCCACGAACCCGGCGACCCGCTGGTCACCCTGTTCGGGTCGATGTACGACTTCGGCCCCGACACCGTCTATCTCTCGCCCGCACCGATCTACCACGCCGCGCCGCTGCGGTTCGGCGGCTGGGTGCACCGTCACGGCGGGACGGTCGTGCTGATGGATCGCTTCGACGCCGAGGGCGCACTCGCCGCGATCGAGCACCACCGCATCACCCACAGCCAGTGGGTGCCGACGATGTTCGTCCGCATGCTCAAACTCGCCCCGGCTGTCCGGGAGAAGTACGACCTGTCCAGCCACAGGGTCGCCGTCCACGCGGCGGCGCCCTGCCCGCCCGAGGTGAAACGCGCGATGATCGACTGGTGGGGGTCGATCATCTACGAGTACTACTCGTCGACGGAGAAGGCCGGCGCCACGTTCATCACGACGGAGGAATGGCTACGCAAGCCGGGCTCGGTCGGCCGCCCCGGGATGGGGATCGTCCGGATCTGCGGCGACGACGGCGCCGAGCTGCCCACCGGCCAGGTCGGCACGATCTTCTTCGAGCGGGACGTCCCCGCGTTCGAATACCACAACGATCCGGCGAAGACCGCCGCCGCCCGCCACCCCGACCACCCCACCTGGTCGACCACCGGCGACGTCGGCTACCTCGACGAGGACGGCTACCTGTTCCTCACCGACCGCAGGGCGTTCACCATCATTTCCGGCGGGGTCAACATCTACCCACAGGAGATCGAGGACAGCCTGACCCTGCATCCCAAGGTGCTTGACGTCGCGGTCATCGGCCTGCCCGACGAGGAGATGGGGGAGCGGGTCGTCGCCGTCGTCCAGCCCGCCCCGGCCGCAGTCCCCGGCCCTGAGCTGGCCGCCGAGTTGCTGGACTTCCTGCGCCCCCGCCTCGCCGGCTTCAAGATCCCTCGCACGGTCGACTTCGTCGACGACCTGCCGCGCACCCCCACCGGCAAGCTGGTCAAGCGCCAGCTCCGCGACCAGTACCTCAACACCGTCTGAAGCCGTGACCGGGCGGGTTCACCGGACATCCTGTCGGCCGCGGAATCCCGGCGATACCGGGAAAAGACGAGGAGTCACCCAGATCGGCCCGGGATGATCGTGGCCGGACGCGGGAGCGGAGGCCGGGCGGCATCCGTGTCAGGGCGGCATCCGTGTCTGGGGGTACCAGGCCGGCGGCGGGCAGCCTCGGGCTCGGGGTGACGCGCCTGCGCCGGCCCGGGGGGATTCGGCGTGGCTTCGGGGGCGCGGTGAGCGTGGTGGCGGACGGCACTCTTGCCGTCGTTCTGGACGGGGCGGCGGCGCCGCGGTCGGTCGCCGTCGTGACCGGGCTCCTCGCGCTGCTGGCCGTGCTCGTCAGCAGCGTGCCGGAGCATCTCGACACCGCCGTCCACGAAGGCGGGCATGCTCTCGCGGCCTTTCTCTCCGGCCGGCGGGTGGGCGGTGTCTGGGTCGAGTCCGACGGCAGCGGCCTGACCTATTCGTTCGGCCGGCGCCGCGGCATCGGACTGTTCGCCACGCGGGCGGCGGGCTACGTCTTCCCCTCGCTGATCGGGGTCTGCTCGGCGCGGCTGCTGGCGGCGGGCAAGGTGACCGCCGTGCTCATCCTGGCGGTGGCGGCGCTCGCCGCGTTGCTGCTCGTGATGCGCAACCGCTTCGGGGAGCTGGTCGTCGTCTCGGTCGGTGCCTCGCTGATCCTCGCCGGCCGGTACGCCCCGGGCTGGGTCCAGCTCTGGTACGCCTATCTGCTCACCTGGGTGCTGCTGTTCTCCGGTCCGCGGTCGGTGCTGGTCCTGCACCGCGCCCGCCGGCGCGGCGCGGTCGGCTCGGACGCCGACAAGCTCGCCGAGAGCACTCACCTTCCCGCGCTGTTCTGGGTCCTCGCCTTCGGCGCCGTCAGCCTGTGGTGCGCCCTAAAAGGCGCGGCCCTCCTGCTCGCCTGACCCGCCGCCGCGGCCAGCCTGGCCTGGCCTTCCTGCCTATCCAGAGGGACGAAACGGACACGGAGGCCTCCGGACAGGCAGGACGGCGTCCGGACACGGAGGCCTCCGGACAGGCAGGACGGCGTCCCATCAGCCGGCTGGGGCGGCACGGCCGGCCGGAGTGCCGCCGGCCGCGGCCGTCTCGACGCGGGCGAAGTGGGCGTCGACGGCGGTCAGCCACGCCAGCGGACGGCTGGCCTGGGGGCTGTGATCGGCCCCGGCGATGACGGCGAGATGGGCTCCGGGGATGTCGTGTGCCAGGGTCTGCGCACCCGCCCGCAGCGTGGAGTCGTGCTCGCCGACGATGACGGTCGTCGGCACGGTGATCTCGCCGAGCCGGGGAACGAGCGAGGGATAGCCGCCGAGTTCCCGGCCCAAGGCGGCGAGCGCCTCCGGGTCCGCCTGGCCCAGCCCCGCCACCTGACGTTCGGCAGGGTTGCGATGGTCATGGACCGCGCCCACGCCGTCGCCCTGCGCCGCACCCACGCCGCCGCCCTGCGCCGCGCCCGCCGGGCCGTCGGCGTCGGTACCGGCACCGGCCCGGCCGTCGCGACGGGCAAGGTCGGAGCCCGACGCGATCGCCGCCGCTCCCTCCAGCACCGCCGCCACGATGCGCCTCGCGACCGGTCCGGTGGCGCTGGCGGGCGCGGCGGCGGTGTCGACGAGCACAAGGGAACGCACCCGGTCCGGATGCTCCAGCGTGTACCGCAGCGCGACCACCCCGCCCAGGGAGTGGCCGACAAGATGGATCCCGGCCGGCCCGAGTGCCGCAACCACGGCGGTGAGATCGGCGAGGAGGAGGTCGAAGCTGTAGTCCGCCCGACCGCCGGGTGCCCGGCCGCTGGCGCCGTGCCCCCGATGGTCGTAGGCGATCACCCGGCGCGTGGCGGCCAGCTCGGGTGCCACCGCGGCCCAGTCCGCGGTGCTGCCGGCGATCCCGTGGACCAGCACGACCGGGCTGCCCCAGCTGCCGACTCCGCCGCCCGGGGCGCCGGCCAGAGCCGCCCCACCGGGCGGGCGGGCGTCCGGCTGCACGTCCTCGACGTGCAGCTCCAGTCCCGCCGCCACCGGCAACCGCCATCCGCTCGCACTGACCACGTGCACATCCTCGCCTGGTTGGGCTCGCTCGCGCCGTTGGGCTCGCTCACATGGTCGGTGCGTTCACCTCGTTGCGCTCGGTCGGCTGGCCCCCGGCACCGGCCACCGGGCCAGTAGGGTGAGTCCGCGTGTCCTCGACCGCAACAGCCGGTCTGGTCGGAGAGACATCGGTTTCACCTGGTCTCCGGCGGACCGTCCGGGTCCGGATGGCGGGGCGGGACGGGGCGCGCGGGGACGGGAGGGATGCGGTGACAGCCGAGGGTGCCACGGCCGAAGGGACAGCGTCCGAAGGGACGGCGGCCGGAGCGACGGCGGCCCACGGGACGGCGGCGGACTACCGGCCGCGTCGGTCGGTGCTGTACATGCCGGGGGCGAACGAGCGGGCGTTGGAGAAGGCGAAGGGTCTGCCGGCCGACGCGCTCATCCTCGACCTGGAGGACGCGGTGGCCCCGGCCGCCAAGCAGGAGGCCCGGACGCGGGTCTGCGCCGCCGTGGCCGCCGGCGCCTACGGCCGGCGGGAGGTGGCGATCCGGGTCAACGGGCGGGACACACCCTGGCACGCCGACGATCTGCGCGCCGCCGCCCAGGCGGGACCGGATGCCGTCGTCGTGCCGAAGATCGGCTCGCCGGCCGACGTGCACGCCGTCGAACGGGACCTGGACGCGGCCGGGGCGCCGGGGCACACCCTGATCTGGGCGATGGTGGAGACGCCGATCGCGATGTTGCGCGCCCTGGAGATCGCCCAGGCCTCGCCGCGCCTGGCCGTGCTGGTGATGGGCACGAACGACCTGGCCAACGAGCTGCGTGCGCAGCACGTGCCCGGCCGGGCGCCGCTGCTGACCGGTCTGGGGCTGTGCCTGCTGGCGGCGCGGGCCAGCGGCAAGGCGATCCTCGACGGCGTCTACAACGACGTCCGCGACGCCGAGGGTTTCGCCGCCGAATGCCGGCAGGGCCGTGAGCTGGGGTTCGACGGCAAGACCCTGATCCATCCCGGCCAGGTCGAGCCCTGCAACCGGGCGTTCTCGCCGTCCGCCGAGCAGCTTGCCGAGGCCGCGGAGATCGTGCGGGCCTGGGCGGACGCGGAGGCCGCGGGCCGGGGGGTCGTCACCGTCAACGGGCGGATGATCGAAAATCTGCACGTCGACAACGCCCGCCGGCTGCTCGCCGTCGACGCCGCGATCGCCGGACGCCCGAGGGCGCTGCGCTAGCGGCGTGCGCCGTGGCTGTCCAGCAGGATCCGGACGAGGTCGCGGGCGTGCCGCGCCGGCCCGTCGGCGCCGAGGGCCGCCACGCTGGCGTAGACGCCTTCCATGATCAGAACCAGCTGGTCGGCCAGCTCCCGCGAATCTGAGGTGGAGTCGGCGCCGGGAGCGGTGGGGTCGGCGCCGGGGGCGGCTAGGGCGGCCGTCATCGCGGCGAACTGGTCGCGGACCCAGGCCTTGGTGGCGACGGCGTGGCGATGGGCGGGCGCCTGTGGGTCGGGGATCTCGGCGAGCGCCATGAGGAACGGGCAGCCGCGGCAGCGGTCGGGTCGCGTCTGCTCGACCAGGGCGTCGAACACGGCGAGGATCCGCGCGCGAGGCGACGTCCCGCCCGCCTCCGCCGCCTCGGTGAACCACTGCCGGTACAGCGCGCCCGCCCGTTCCACGTAGGCGGCGACGAGATCGTCCTTCGCGGCGAACAGCCGATAGAGGGTGGTCGGCGCGACGCCGGCCTGCGCGGCGAGCGTGTCCACTCCCGTGGCGCGGATGCCCTGCCAGTAGAACAGCTCGTGCGCCACGGCCAGCACGTGCTCACGGGTCTGCGCCGCACTGCGCCGCGGTGGCGACGGTGACGGCTGCGGTGAGGGCGGCGGTGAGGGCGGTGGCGTCGCCGGCGGTGGGGCCGGGGAGTCGCCGTCGGTCGTCCTACCTGTACCTGGCACGGTCGTGAGTCTCTCGTCGTCGGTGGTCGAACCCGGGCGGGCCGTGGGTTGCGGCGTGCAGGTTTATGGTCCCGCATTGTTAGGGAACGTTCCGTACCGCCGTCAAGCTGATCATTGAGCACTCTCGCCGGGAAGGACGATCATGTACCTCGTCACCGGAGCAACCGGCAACATCGGGCGGGAACTCGTCGACGCGCTCGCCGCGGCCGGCCAGCCGGTCCGCGCGCTGACCCGTCGCGGCGAGCTGCCCGCCCGGCCCGCGCCGTCCGCCTCATCCCCGTCACCTGCGTCATCCCCGTCCGAGGAGTCATCCACGTCACGCGCGCCGCTCGAGGTGGTGCGCGGAGACCTGGACCGACCGGAGACTCTGGCCGGTCCGCTGGCCGGCGTGCGGGGGATGTTCCTGCTGCCGGGCTACCGGGACATGCCGGGGGTGCTCGCCGAGGCGCGCCGCGCCGGGGTGGAGCACGTCGTGCTGTTGTCCGGCAGCTCCGCGGCCAGCGGCGACCGGAGCAACGCCGTCACCGACTACATGGTGCGCTCCGAGGAGGCCGTGGCCGCCGCGGGGGTGCCGTGGACGGTCGTGCGCCCCTTCGCGTTCATGTCGAACACGCTGCGCTGGCTGCCCCAGCTCGAGGCCGGCGACGAGGTGCGCGAGCCGTTTCCGGACGCCCCGGCCGCGGTGATCGATCCAGCCGACATCGCCGCCGTGGCCGCGCGGGTGCTGACCGCTCCGGGCGGGCAGGCGGGGGCGATCCACACCGTCAGCGGGCCGCAGTCGCTGCTGCCGGCCGAGCGGCTCCGGCTGCTCGCCGAGCGGCTGGGTCGTCCGCTGCGGCTGGTGGCACTCGGGCCCGACGAGGCCCGCGCGGAGCTCGACCGGACGATGCCGGCGCAGTACGCCGCCGCGATGGCCGACTTCTACCTCGACGGCTCGCTCGACGAGTCGCCCGTGCTGCCCACCGTCGAGGCGCTGCTCGGCCGCCCGCCGCGGACCTACGCGCAGTGGCTCGACACGCACGCCGCGGAGTTTCCCGCCGCAAGGCTGGCCTCGCCCGTCTGAACGGGACGGGGCGGGGCCACGGGGCGGGGCGGGATGGATCTGCGTGGGACGGGGCGGGGTCGGGATAACCCGAAGGCGAGTGGTGGGCACACCGGCTGGGAGCGTCGAGGACGCGGCGGCAGGCTGAGAGGCGTCCCCACGGGGACCGGGCGTCCCGCGGTGACCGTGTCCCGGGCGACCGGGCCGTGACATACTGCTTCCGAAGGCACCGATGATCATGACGATCCCACCGCCCGGCGTCCCCGCGCGGGAGCCTGGACCGCCGCGCTGGCGGGTGCACCGGGAGTTCGCCCACACCCTGGTCGGGCTGCTGCTGGGCATCCTCTCCTTCGTCTACGCGGTCGTCGCGATCTCCGTCGGCGCCGGCCTCGCCGCCACCGTCGTCGGCCTGCCGCTGCTGGCGGCACTGATCGTCGGCGCCCGCCGGCTCGGCGAGGTGAACCGGCGGCTGGCCGTCGGGCTGCTGCACGCGCGCGTTCCCGCGCCCCGCCCGTTCCGGCCACGCCGTCCCGGTGCGTCCGGCTGGATCCGGGCGGGGCTGGGCGACACGGTCGGCTGGCGGGCTCTCGCCTACCTGCTGCTGAAGTTTCCGCTCTCGCTGGTCAGCGGGATCGTCTCGATCACGCTCTGGGGCTACGCGCTGGGCGCGGTCACCTACGCGGTCTGGCGGCCGTCCCTGCCGTTGCAGCACGACGGCGACGGGCAGGGGCACCGCGGTGCCTCGTTCGGCACCGACTACTTCCTCGACACCGCCCCCCTCATCGTCGGGGTGACCGTGACGGGGCTGCTGATGCTGCCCGTCGCCCGCTGGACGGTGCGCGGGCTGGTGCAACTGGACGTGCTGCTGAGCCGCGGCCTGCTCGGCCCGACCCGGCGATCGCTCACCGCGCAGCGGGTGCGTGACCTGGAACGCACCCGCGCCGCCGCCGTGGACGACTCGGCCGCGGCGCTGCGCCGCATCGAACGCGATCTGCACGACGGGGCGCAGGTCCGGCTGGTGGCGATGGCGATGAACCTCGGCATCGCCCGCGAACACCTCGCCGCCGACGGCGACGCCGTCGACCTGGAGACCACCCGCACGCTCGTCGACGCCGCCCACCGCGACGTCAAGGAGGTCCTCGTCGAACTGCGGAACATCGCCCGCGGGATCCACCCGCCGATCCTCGACCGGGGCCTCGGCGCGGCGCTGGTGAGCCTCACCGCGAGCAGCGCGCTGCCGGTGCGGGTGAACGTCGACCTGCCGGACCGGCCGTCGGCGGCGATCGAGACGATCGCCTACTGCTGCGTCGCCGAGCTGCTGGCCAACGCGGCCCAGCACAGCCATGCCGGCGAGGCGCACGTCAGCATCGTCGGGCGCGCCAGGCGGGTGCGCGTCGTCGTCGGCGACGACGGTGCCGGCGGGGCGCGCGTCGACCCCGGCGGCGACGGGGGGCTCGCCGGCCTGGTGGAGCGGGTCCGCACTGTGGACGGCTGGCTCGCCGTCACCAGCCCGTCCGGCGGCCCGACCGCCGTGACCGTGGATCTGCCGCTGCACGCGTGACCGGATCGTGGCGGGCTGGGCCGACCCGTGACGGCTCGACCCGAAAAATGATCCCTCGTGGTCGCGAGCGGGGCGGCGCGCTCCGTCGAGACGCCCTGGTCCAGGTCGGCCAGCGCTTCGCCGCCGCGAGCGGGACGAAGCTGACCGTCACGGACCTGGCCCCGACCGCGTCCACGAATCCCAACGGAACGATCGAGTTCTACGCGATCGTCTTCCTGGCGATCGGCAGCGCGCTTGGCGCCACGGTGCTGGGGCGCGTCCTGGGGACCGTGGCCGCGCTGACCCCGTACTCTCCCCACGGCGGCGGCCTGTCGGTGCTGCGCGGCGGCCAGTACTTCGATGGCCGGGGCATCGCCGCCGGTGTCGGCTGCCTCGTCGTCTGGGCCGCCGTCGGACTGCTGCTCCTGGCCGGCGCGGCCGTCCGAACCGGTCTGCGGACCCGGACGGCCGCACCGGCGCCGACCGCCGGACAGGCGCCGGCACTCGGGTGACCGCGCGGGGGATGTCGCACACGGTCACCCGATCACCTGGTGGTCCGATGACCTGGTGGCCCGGGAGCCTGATGGCCGGGTAGCGCGGCAGTCTTTCAGGAGGTCTTCGCGGCCTCGAGCGCGTCGAGGAGCTTCTGCCAGGGGAACAACGCCTTCCACGCCTCGATGTCGGGGACGTTCTCCAGCACGACGTCCTCGTATTCGAAGATCACCTGTACGCCCCAGGAACGCAGGGTCGCGATGTTCGCGAGGAACGCGGGATGCTTCGCGTGGGTCGGGTTCGGCGGCAGCCCGATGATGATGGGGATCCCCGAGCAGATCGTCTCGTTGAGCAGGCTGAGTGCGAGGGTGTCGGAGATCCCGCCGGCGAACTTGTTCACCGTGTTGAAGGTGGCCGGCGCCACCACGATGGCGTCGGGTACCGGGCGCTCCTCGTTGTCGTCCTCGACCAGCGTGTACTCGCTGCGCACCCCGTGACCGGTGAGGTTGGCGAGCAGGCCGGTGTCGATGAACTTCAGCGACGACGGGGTGGCGACGACCCGGATGTCCCATCCGGTCGACTGCGCCTGCTTGACGAAGACGGGGAGGTCGTCGGCGGGATACCCGCCGCCGCAGACGACGATGTAGAGCGCGCGATTTCCGACAGTCATGGCGAAGAAACCCATCTCGAGGCCGCGGAGAAACCAGAAGCATCTGTTCCAGTCGTCATTCTCCGCCGGATCGGCCGCTTTCCGGGCGGAGCAGCCGAACGTCGGGTGCGGACGGACCGAAGGTCCCGCCGCACCCGGCACCGGCAAAGGACCTCAGATGCGGGTGAAGGCCTCCGCGTCCCGGCGGAAGCGGTCGAGCTCGGTCAGGCTGATCGTCGGACGGGCCTGTCGGGCCGCGTCGAGCAGGTCGGCGGTGGTCAGCGGCGTCGCCGCGGGGTTCTCGCCGCCGTCGGGACCGGCCGCGTCCGAGCCGGGCTTGCCATGCAGCCAGGTGCCGTCCGCGGCCCGGTGGAAGGCCGCCGCGGCCGAGCGCTGCACGACCGCCGAGAGGTCCGCGGGGGTGAACAGGTCGGTCGCGGCCACCACCGCGTCCAGGTCGATGTCCTCCTTGTTGGCGACCCGCTCCAGCAGGCCCGCCAGCAGCACGCGGCGTCCGCTGGCGTCCGGCGGCCCGACGGGGAGTACCAGGTCGAACCGGCCGGGCCGGACGAACGCCGGGTCCAGCGCCGACACCGCGTTCGTCGCGCAGATCAGCAGCCGTCCCTGCACCCCGCGGAACAGCGGGATCGCCTTGAGCAGCTCGTTGACGACCGACTGGTTCTCCGGCCGGGTCTCGCGGGACTGGGCGATCTCGTCGACCTCGTCGATGAACACGACGACGCGTTCGACGCCCATCAGGTCGTCGATCGCCGAACGCAGCTCGGCGGCGAGCCCGGCCGCCCCCGAGGCCAGCCGCGACGGCAGCAGCTCCACGAACGGCCACTCCAGCCGGGCGGCGATCGCGCGGGCGAACGACGTCTTACCGGTTCCCGGCGGCCCGAACAACAGCATCGCCGTGGGGATGACCACGCCGTAGGCCTCGGCCAGCTCTCGCTCGCGCACCGGCAGCAGCAGCCGCTGCTCGATGAGCTTGCGCTCGTCCTCCATGCCCGCGAGGTTCGACCACTCGGACGTGCTCAGCAGCGCCCCACCCCAGCGTTCGACGGTCGACACGTCCGCCGGGCGCAGCGGGATCTGCTTGTCGTAGAGCACCTGCCCGGTGGCGCTGAAGCCGCGGTTGAGGAACGCCTCCTCCCCGGACTGGCCGGGGGTGATCAGGGTGGTGATCCGCCGGCAGCCGGCGTGGAGGAGCAGGTTCTCCACGCTCTGCAGCAGGCCGGAGCCGATGCCGTGGTGACGCCAGGCCGGCGCGATCGCGACCGTGAGGACCCGGCCCGCGCCACCCTCCTTGCGCCCGATCGCGGCCCCCACGATGTGCTCGCCCGCGACGGCGACCACGACGGGGGACTCGGTGTCGGGCGGCTCGTGCCGCAGCGCCAGCACGGTGTCGGTCAGGTTGATCGGCGGTCCGCCCGGGGTGCTGCGCACCTCCTCGAGCAGCCGCACGGTGGCCGCGTAGTCGACGGTCTCGTAGGGACGGATGTGCCAGATGGGCACGCTGGCTCCTTCAGGTCGGTCACCGACGGATCGTCGAGACGACTCTGCCTGGGCGGTCCCGGCGAACCCGCCGGGACTGTTGGAGTTTTGTAAGGGGACCTAGGGACCGGCACCGGTTGACGAAGGCAGTCTGTGTGCCCGGGGGTGCTCCCCCGGGCGGGGTCGCCGTCCCGACGCCCGACGGCACGCGACGGCGCCCGGCCGGCCGCGGCGACGCTGGTGGGCGCGCGGCGCGCGGCGGTGGTGACGCTGCTCGCCAGGCACCTTCGACGGCCGGCCCGGTGACGCTCGTTCGGGCGCCCGCATCGTGGACCCCGCCACGCCCATCCGGGGGTGACCACTCCGCCCCGGCGCCCCCGAACGGGTGCATCGCCCTGCGTTCGGACGATGTCCGGCACCGCCCCGCGGGGCAGGGGAGTCACCGCCCGGATCGCCTCGCCGAGGGGTCGGCGCGGGCGGTGGTCAGGGCAGGGGCGCGGCGAGGGTGAGTACGCGGGTGATCTGGGTGGCGGCGAGGTTGTCGTCGCTGATCAGGGTGAGCGTCGCCGGGCCGCGACCGGCCGGCGGCGCGGCGACGGCGAGCCCCTCGTAGTTGTCGAGCAGCGGGTTGAGCTGCGGCTCCCGGCTGGGCGCGCCGAGGGTCGGGCAGCGGACGAGGTCCGCGACCGGCTGCTTGACGATGATGTCGGCGGCCGGCGCGGTGGCGAGGTCGGCGATGCCGCCGACGTCCGGGGCCCGGTCGGCGCCGGTGACGGCGTAGAGGGTCGCGGTGTTGCCGACGTTCGGCGTGAACGCCGCCTCCAGCACGACCAGCCGCCCGTCACCGTAGGCCGTCGCCTCGGCGATCCGGTTGCCCGGGTCGACCCGGTAGCCGAGCTGGCGGATCAGCCGGAAGCCGTCGGCCGCGCCGGGGTCGGCGGCGTAGACGAGGATCCGCCGGAACGGGGCCTGCCCGCTCCCGGGCTGTCCGGCCCCGGGCTGTCCGCTCCCGGGCTGTCCGCTCCCCGGCTGTCCGGGACCGGCGGCGTCTGTGGCGGCGGCCTCTGTGGCCGGGGCGTCCCCGGCGAGCGTGCCCTCCATCGCGGCGTAGACGAACCGCCCCGACGGCGAGATCGACAGGCCCTCCAGGGTGGCGTTCGCCGTCGCCTCGCCGGCGGGCGCGACCGCGAACCGGGCCGGCACCGCGAGCTGCCCGGCCTGCCGACCGTCCCGGCCGAACACCCGCACGGACGGCTCCGTCTCCGAGCTGACCAGGAACCGCCCGTCCGGCAGGACGGCGACACCCTCCCCGTCGAAGCCCGCCGCGTCGTACGGGATGCCGTCCGGTCGGCGCAGGGTCAGCGTGCCCGTCGGCGTGGGGTGGCGCGGGTCGCGGAAGAAGAACAGCCGCGCCGGATCCGTCCCGCTGTGGTCCTGGACCGCCACGTACCCGCCGCTGCGCCAGTCCGCCGCGAGCCCCGACAACCCGCCGACCGTCACGCCGCCGATCGACGCCTTGTCCAGCGCGTCGCTGAACCCGACGGCGACCGCGCCGGGCGGGCAGACCCGCTCCCGCGGCCCGCCCGGCGCCGCCGAGGCACCGGCCGCCGCACGACTCCCGGGGGCCGTCGTCAGCGTGCTCGCCGTCGTCGACGCGGCTGTCGTCGTCGATGCGCTTGCGGTCGCGGCGGCGGAACACGCGAGTGCCGCGGCCGCGGCGGCGGCCAGAACGGTGCGACGGATCGATGTCACACTGTCACCCTTCTCGGGCAGGGGTGACCGGCGGAAGGCCGGTGAGATGAACGGCGCCCGAACTCATGCCACCGAATGAACGCGGCCGCTACTTGGTCGGGTGGGCGGGCACATCACCATCCCTTGGCGGCGAAGTTCTCGCCGCGGCGGAACAGCTCGATGCCGGTGCGGGAGGTTCTGTAGGTCCGCGCGGGGATCGCGTCGAGGGGGAACCAGGCGATTCCGGCGCACTTCTCCGGCTCGGCGTTGACCGGCTCGCCCGTCCAACTCGCCGGCCGGAAGACCAGGCCGAGGCGCGCGCTGCCGCGGTCATTGCGGGAGTGGATCGTGGCGGTGAGGCAGAGCCTGGACCGATCGAGGACGAGGCCGGTCTCCTCGCGGGCCTCGCGCACGAGCGCGCTGGCGGCGTCCTCGTTGTGTTCGAGCTTCCCGCTGGGCAGGTTCCACCAACCGTCGGCGAATCCGGTTCCCGCACGCAGGGCAAGCAGCACCTGGTCGTCGCGGACCAGGAGCAGAAGCACGTCCACGGGACTCGTGTAGGTCATCGGAACTCCAGGGCCGGTGGATTCAGTCCTCGTCGACCGCCGGGTCGGCGGGGGAGCCGAGCAGCGCGGTGACGGAGACGGGGAGCTGGAAGCCGATGGCCTGGCCGGACTGGTCGTCGTAGACGGCGTCCAGCAGCGGCTCGGCGTCGAGCGGGATGCGCCCGCGGCCCTGGAAGTAGGCGACGATGCGGCGCACGGGACGGGTGAACCCGCGCAGGCTGCGGTCCGCCCCGTAGCCGATCCGGTACACCTCCTCGCGGCTGATGAAACCGTCGGACTCGGCGGCCCGCTCGATCGCCCGCGCCTGCACCGCCGCCTCCTGGCGCAGCCGGCCGAGGACCGCGTCGAGCGCCACCGCGGTCCAGCCGGTCTCCTGGTCCTCGGGCTCGTCGTCCCGATCGTTCCGCTCCTGCTGCAGTTGCTGGACGCGACCGACGTCGGCCAGCGCGGCGGCGGGCACCTCGACGCTGAGCATCTCCCCGGCCAGCCGGAGCAGCGTGTCGGGCCGGACCATGTACAGGGCGCAGCCGGCGGTGTCGAGCAGCTCCCGGACGAGTTCGGGCCGCGGGCCCACGGGGAGGCCCTGGTCGAGACGCCACCAGTCCTCCTTGACGTCTCCGGTGACGAAGAGGACGGCGCAGTGTCGCGCGCCGGCCTCCACCTGGATCTGCTTCCAGAGCACGTAGTCGCCAGCCGGAGCGGCACCCTTCTTCGTGCCGTCCTTGTAACCGGGCGGGCGCTGCTGCTCGACCCTGCGCAGACCCTCGTCGACCGCCTCGCGGTGCTCGTCGGGCGGCAGAGCGGGACCGACCCGCCGCTCGAGAATGGTCGCCAGTCGCTTCACGACGGGGTCGAGGTTCGAGTCGGTGGAATATCGTGCCATCTCGCGGTCATGGGTGGCCGCGATCCGCTCCGACACATGGTCGAACCCGGCAGCGAGGGCCCTGTGTAGGCCGGTCGCCTCCACCAGGTCGAGGGAGAGCCGGTTAACCCAGGTGCGTATCACCTTGTCAGCCTGGTCGCGCAGCTTCAGCAGCTCGCTCTGGGCCGCCGTCGTGCCCCGCGGGTCGCGCAGCACGTTGGTGCGCTGGGTCCAGAACTCCGCGACCACCTGATGCGGTGCCCACACCCGTTCGCCGAGCCCGGTGAGCACATCCAACAGGTTGTCGCGCGCGTCCGGGTGATAGCGATACAGGTTGAGCAGGACGTTCGTGTCCGGCACGACCATGCCACTCGTCAGCACCCGCCGGTAGTCCTCGACCGACGGCGTGCGGTACGCCTCGAACCCGTCGAACAGGCCGAACTTGCTTGCCGCCAATCCTGGTGTTACCGCGGAGTCCCCCACACCGGAAAACTTTATGCCTTGGTCACGGGGCGGGTCTCGGCGGGGTTCTTCGCATGGCCCGGGTGTCCAGGCGAACGCCGACGGTCGCGTCCGCTATCTTGTCAATGAGATCGGCTCGTCGTTCCCGCGCACGGTGCGGGACGTGCAGCGCGTCGGCAAGTGCCGTCAACCGGGGAATGAAGGTGTCGAGGTATCGCCGCCGCCTCCTCTCGGCTAGACATCGCCGTCAGGGCGGCGTGCGCGGCAGTGGCCTCCTGCGGCGAGACGATATGCCCAAGATCGTCGCCGAAGGCCGGTTTGGTGGAGGTGGCTGGAACAGGGGAGCGTCCAGCCTGGCGGGCGTTCGCCGACTGCTCTCGTGCGCCGAGGATCAGAGATCGCCGGCCGGAGAGGAGATCGTTTAGGCTCGCGAGGTCCAGACTCTCAACCAGGTCGGCGAGCCGTCGAAGCGCGGCCGCGAGCGCCGCCGGCCTCGTGTCATTCATCGTGCAGCGCCTCCAGTCTCGCGGTGAACTCGGCTGCTAGAGCCTGCCACTGGCCGGGAATGTCCCGCTGCTGGCGGGATTGCGGATCCGCAAGCACGATAGGCGCGGTCGCTGTCGTGCCGCCATACCGGACGGTGTCGAAGATGATGGAGTTCAGCACCGGAAGCTTGCGCTGGACCTGGTCGATCGCGTTGCGTTGAGAGGGGGCGACCTCGTCGCGCTGGTATGACCGCACCATCGTGAAGACGACTCCAAGGATCCGAGGGATCAGCCGAGCAGGAATTCCCTTCCGTGTCGCTGCCGGGCCCGCTCTGTCGTCGTACTCGCCGACGAAATGATCGAGCCGTTCCCCGAGGTGGTCGATCGCCTGAGTGGAAAGCCGATCCGACGGCTCGGTACCAGTAGGCAGTTGCTGGCGACGATCGCCGTCCGGGTCAGAACTCCGAAGTTCGGCGCGCAGTCGAACAGCACGAGATCATAACTGGCCTCCCGCACGGTCTCCAGCGCAGCGACAAGTCGTCCGTATACCCGGAGGAACGGCGTTCGTGGGGGATTCGGGCCGCCGAGCTCGTGGATAAGTCGCTCCTCGGCGCCGCTCAGCCGCAGATCAGCTTTCGCTTCTCGCGGGTGCGCGAGACGGGCGCATTGGAACCGTCGTCGGTGCGCGTCTCGGGGTCATTAGTCCTCCCTGGCGCGGGCGATGACCTCCTCGTCGGTCAGGGGGGAGGCGGGATGGTGGGTCAGGCACAGCGGGGTGCGGATCTTCTCGAAGGTCAGCGCCTCGCTGGTGGCGTAGAACTCGCCGACGCCGAGCCGGCCGATGTCCGCCGCGTCGCCGCCGCTGGCGCGCGCCATCAGCCGGGCCGCGTCGATCTGGGTCGGGCTGTTGAGCCGGCCGAACAACTGCGTGGTGGCGTTGCCGGGGATGCCGTTGTGCAGGTTCTTCGGCGCCTGGGTCGCGAACACCAGCCCGAGGCCGTACTTGCGCGCCTGGGCGGCCAGCGCCAGCGTGCTGGCGGTGCAGGCGGTGGTCGGCCCGGACGGGGCGAACGTCTGCGCCTCGTCCATGACGAACAGCCCGCCGAGGGGACGCTCGCCCGCGGGGTTGCGTTTCACCCAGGCGAACAGGGCGAGCTGGAGCTGGTTGACGAAGCTCTGCCGCTGCTCGTCCTGGGGCAGCCCGATCAGGCTGATCACGGAGACGCGGGCGCGGCGTCCCGGGGCCGGGCGCAGCAGCGCCCCGGGATCGACCGGCGCGCCCTGCCCGCCGAACAGCGGATCATTCACCATCGCCGCGCGCAGTGTCTGGGCCAGGCCCTTCGCGAGCTTGTCCGCCGGGTCGAGGTCGGTCACCCCGTCGGGCAGGTCCGCGAGCAGCTCGACGAACGCGGTCAGACCGGACCGGTTCCCTCGGGCGAAATGGCGCAGCGCGGCGGTGAGGATCGCCCGGCCGATGCTGGCCCGGGACGTCGCGCCGGTCACGCCCGCCCGCGCCGCGAGAGTGGCCACGGCCGCGTCGATCGCCGCGGCGAACTCGTCCGGGTCGTCGCGCAGACCGGCGAAGTCGGGCAGCGGCTGGAAGCTCACCGGCCGGCCGCCGTCGCGCCGTGGCGTCCAGATCACCACGTCGGTGCCGGCGAGGTAGTCGTCGGCGAGGCTCTTGTCCTCGCCCTGCCAGCCGGCCGGCGGACTCGGCCACGCCTCGCCCAGCCGGGCCAGGTCGTTGTTCGGGTCCAGCACGATCGAGGACACGCCCCGCAGCGCCGCCTCCTCGATCAGCCGCCGGATCAGGACGGTCTTGCCCGACCCCGACCCGGCGAAGATCGCCACGTGCCGGCGCAGGACGGCCAGATCGAGCCGGGCCGGTTCCGCCGAAGCCAGCGAGGTGCCGAGTACGAACGCGGACGGCGTGCCCGGCGCGCTCGTCCGCTTGGTGGGGGCGGGGATGCCGGCGACCCGGTCGGGGGAGCCGTTCGCCGGTGTCGGACAGCCGCCGGCCGCACCCGCCCTGTCGTCCACTGTCCGCGCGGCGCCGGCCTCGGGTTCCGCGGCGCCGCCGGGGGGTTCGACGGCGGCGTCCCCCAAGGCCGTGCGCAGCAGGGACGTTGCGCTGGCGGGGCGGCGCGCGGTCAGCCATTCGCGCAGGTGGGGATGCTGGCGGTCGAACAGGGTCCGCAGCGCCGCGAAGGTTGCCAGGTCGTCGCGGTCGAGGCGGTGCACGACGCCGCCCGCCTCGGTGAAGGCGGCGAGTGCCTCGTGCGTCTTCGTGCCGTGGCCCCAGTCGGTGTTGCGCAGCAGGAACAGCCGCCGGCGCGGGTTGCCGGCGGCGATCCCGGACATGACGCAGGCGCTGGTGATGCGGGGCAGGATCGCCCGGCCGTGGCCGGAAGTGATCGCCCGGAACGACCACTGAGCCTGCTCGCCGGTCTCGGCGTTGAGGATGTGGGACAGCCGGGCGTGCAGCGGCGGCCGGGCGCTCGGGCTCGGTTCGAGGCCGAAGCCGCGGCGCGTCCCGCCGTTCTCGGTGATCCAGGCGGTGAGTCCCGCGTTCAGTAGCTCCGGCATGACGATGTCCTCATTGGCCGGCGTCACGCTCGGCACGGTTGCGACCAGTTCGGCGAACACCGCGTCCAGCGCCGCCAGGGACGGTTCGGCCGGGTGCGGCGGCGTCCCCGCGGTCGAGGCCGGCCCGGTCGAGTTCCCGTCCGCCGCGGGTGTCGAACCGACCCGCCTCGCACCCTCCTGGGACGCCGCCGCCGGCTGGGCTTCGGCCTGGCCGGCCACTTCCCCCGCGATCCCAGCCATACCGGATCCGACGGTCCCGGCGGATCCGGCCGCGGTTGCGGACGCATCGGGCGTGGCTGGTTCGGCGGCCCGGGCGGCAGCGTGCGCGTCGGGTTGCGCGGAGAAGTCGTCCAGCTCGCGGACGACGCCGGCGGACAGGCAGGTCTCCAGATGCCGGTCGATGCGTTGTAGCAGCTCGCGCGGGGTGTAATGGGGAGCGCGGTCGAACGCCGCGCGCTTCACCGGCCAGGTCGGGTACGGCGGGGTGAAGCCGATCCGGTCGAAGTCCTCCCGGAACCGCCGCTCGATGATCCGGACGGTGATCGCGGGATCCTCAAGCCGATTGAGCGGCATGATCTCGTGGAAGCGGTCGCGCACGGACGTCACCGCGTTCTCCCGGAACAGGATCCAGCTCGCCGGCAGGCAGGCCAGCAGGCACAGCGTCCGCTCGGTCCGCTCGTGCAGCATGAGCAGCCCATCGGCGAGCACGTTGAACGCCACCGACCCGCCGCGCCGCCCGTCCGGATCGTCGTCACGGACCGCTGCCTCGGCCACAACCGTGTCGACCTGGTCCACCGCAATCACGCTTGGCCCGGTCAGGGCCAGCAGCCGGGACAGCTCGTGCACGATGTCGGCCGGGCGGCGGGTGGCGGGCCGGATGCCGCGGCGGGCCCGCTCGCCGGGCTCCTGTTCGTCCATCGATCGCAGATAGGTCTCGCCAACGGTCAGCTCGTCGTAGTCGTCGGAGTTGTACAGCGTCAGGGCCCGCAGGGTGTGCTGACATTCCCGGGCCAGCGCCCGGTCGTGGTCGCCCAGCGCGACGATGAGGTCCTTCAGGTGCCCCGGCTCCAACGCCGTCTCGCCCACGACGGAGGCGGTCAGCTCCGCGGGTACGCGCAGCAGCTCGCACAGCGACCGCAGGAACCGTCGAAGCTGGGTCTCCCCGTCGACGGGCCGGAACAGGTCGGACAGCATCGACCCGACGACGCTGGCATGGAACGCCTCGCTGCTCGCGTGCCCGACCAGGAAGAAGTACCCGCCGAGTTCCTGGACCTGCTGACGGACCCAGCCAAGCAGGTGCGTCTTGCCCGCGCCGGCCTGGCCCTGCACGACGACGCCGAGCGGCTTGCGCGTGTCGGCCTCCATCAGCGCGGCGAGGATGCGTCGCCGCGGCTGCGTGTGCAGGCCGTCGACATGGACCGGGGAGCTGCGCCAGACGTCCTCCAGCGCGTGCACCCAGTCCAGCCTGACAGCGGCCAGGGCGTCCAGTTCGGTGATCATGCCGGCCCGATCAGCAGCAGGTGGTTGTCGTGCTCGCCGATGCGGACCGCCGCCGCGCGGTCCGCGGCATTCAGCGACTTCTGGTCCTCGTCCGGCACGACCCGCACGTCCGGCTGGCGCGCCATCCGCCGCAACGCCCGGTCGACCTGCGCCTTGGCCGTGCCGCCGAGAAGCGGGCGGACCTTCGCCAGCCGCACCCAGTCGTACGGCCCGGCGGCGAGACTGGCGTACGCCGCCCGGATAGCCGCCTCGATGGCCACGCCACCGTCCTCGTCGACCATGTCGTCCGCGGGCCGACCGCTGTCCGCTGGCCTGGCTTCGTCCGCGGGCTCGGCGTCCACGGTTGCCGTCGCCGCAGTCGATGGAGCCGTCGCGGTGCCCGCCGCCGGTTCCGTGCTCGGATCGGGCAGCGCCGGGGGCGTGGCACTCGCCGGCGGGGAATCGGCCGGGCCGGGCGGATCGGCGCGGAACAACTCGCCGATGGCGATCTGCTCCCGTTCCAGGAACCGGTGCAGGCCCTCGGCGACGGCGAAGAAGACCCCGGCGGGCAGGGTGCCCGTCTCGATCGGACGCGGCGCCAACTCCTGGCAGCCCCGTGCCCAGCCGGCGTCGGTGACCTGATGGAACAGGAAGTTGCCGTGTCCGGGCACCTTGCCGCTCTCGACGAGGCGCAGCTCGTTGAGCCGGCGGCGCTCGGCGCCGACCAGGGTGAAGCGGAACCGCTCGCGCAGCTCCTCGTTGGAGATCGGCCGGTCCTGGGCGAGCAGGGCCAGCAGGATCGCCGCCTCCCGGGCAGACAGAGCTGAGCGGTCGCGGCTGGCTGATCCCGTGCGGCGCGCCGTGGTCGGGCGGGCCGGGTCGCTCGTGGGGGTCGGGGAGCTGGCGGGGGTCATGGTCCTATGCCTCTTTCGGAGTCTTTCGGCGCGCCTCGACGCATCGTTCGATCTGGCTCGCGACGGCGTCCACGTCGTCGAGCACCTGGTCGTTGGTGAACCGCAGGACGGCGAAGCCGTCGAGGACGAGTTCGGCGTCCCGCCGCCGGTCCGATTCGTAGTGCGCAACCCCGCGGTGTTCCGGGCCGTCGACCTCGATGACCACCCGCTCGGCGGACCAGATGAGGTCGAGGTAGTGCAGCCCGGTCAGGGGGCCGGAGCGGTAGGGCTGGTTCCAGGCCCGCCCGTGCGCCCACTCCTTGGCGCGCAACGCGCCTTCGAGCCGCTTCTCCGCCCGGCTCGCCGGATGCGGCCGGCCGACGACCGCGGGCAGCACCACTCGGTTCGGTCGGTCATCGCCGCCCGCCGGCATACCCGGCTCATCCGTCGCCGTCGCCGTCGCCGTCGTCGGTGTCGTCGTCGTCGGTGCCATCGTCGTCGACGACGGTGGGGCGGCCGGCGCCCTCCAGGTGGACTGCGGCCGGGCCGGCTCCGCCCCGGCGCTCCGCGCCCGGATGCGCCCCTCGCGCGTCGCTGCCGTCGGCTCCATCTGGTTGATCGCGGCCGTGCTAAGGGTCGCGGGGGTCGGTGTGGCGACCTCGCCCGGCAGCGGGGACGCCGCCGGCTCGGACGCCCCGTCGGCCGGGGCCGGGCGCCCGCTCGCGGGGCAGGACACGGTCCTGGCCCGGTCGGCGTCCGGGCCGTCGGGGAGCCCGGTCAACCACACGCCGACGCGTGCCGTATAGGCGAACCAGGCCAGTGCGTCAAGGGCGGTCCGTCGGTCGCGGAGCCGACCCCCGGATGCCCCCGGATCGACGAGCAGTACCAGCCGCTCACGGCCGAACCCGGCGGCGATGGCCTTCGCGACGCCCGCGGCCCGTACCTCGACGGTGAACCGCGTGCCCGTCGGCGCCCCGCGCAGGGACCGCTCGGCCAGATCCGCCAGGTACGGCCCGAAGACGTCCAGCGCGGCGGCGCTCCGGCTGGCGAGGGCCCGCGCCGCGGCCACGCCCACCCCGCCCGCCGACTCGATGACCTCGGCGCCTGGCAGCCAGTCGGGGAACAGCGCCACCGCGACCGACTCCAGATCGGCGAGCAACGCCCGTTGGCAGGCGGCGAGCGAGGGCTGTGCGTCCGGGCGGTAGCCGAGGACGGCGGGCGCGTCGGCGGGCAACGGGTCCAGCGCGGCGCGGACCGCCGGTTCGACCGTGTCGGCCAGTCGGATGACCCGGTCCGCGGGCAGCGTCGCCCAGGATCCACCGCGCCGGCGCCGGGGCGCCGCCGCCGGCCGACCTGACTTCTGCGGCGGGTTCGCGCGCGGTGCGTCTCGGGCAGCCTGCCCCGGATTGCGGGCGGCCTCCTCTGGGCCCCGGGCGGCAGGGTCGGAGAGCGGAGAGACTGGGGCCGCGTTCGGAGGGGAAGGCGCTGAGTCATTGCCGCTGCCCGGCCGGATCGCCAGCATCGTCGCGGGCCGTGGCTGCGTGGTCCGGGGCGGACCACCGGGTGCGGCGACTGGGGGGCGAGGAGTGCCGGCGGCCTGGTTCGTTCTTCGTCGCCATGCGGACGCCGCTTCGCCGGTCGGCGGTGTGGCCGGACTTCCGGCCCGCGAGCCACAGCCGGTTGGGGCCGAGGGAAAGGCGGGTTCGGCCAGCCGGGTTTGCGCCTGGGCTGGGAAGGCTGGTTCGATGTTCGGCTTCGCGCGTCCGTCGATCGCGTGCCGGACCAGGGCGATCAGCGTGTCACGGGCGGAATCGGCGGGCTGGTCGAACAGGTCGATGGGGGCGAGCTGCTTCAGTAACCCGGGCAGCTCGCAGTCCTCGACCCGGACAGGCAGGAGCCGCCGCCCGGCTCCGGATGGGTCGGCGGCGAACGCCGCCTGCCACTCCGGGGTGTCGTCCAGGGAGCGCAGATACGCCGCAGACAGCACGACGATGGTGCGTTCCGCGCCGACGACGCCCTGCTGGATATGCAGGCTCCAGTTCGATCCCGGCACGAAGTCCCAGGCCCGGATGAGCACCCGGTAATGCGCGGACTCCAGTTGCCAGGCGAGCCACTCGGCCCACAGACGATCTTCGGCCGCATACGAAAGAAAGAAGTCCCATCGTCCCATGGCCGACACGCCGTCCTCACCCCCGTTTCGGACTCGGCGCCGATTGTGCCACCGGGCCGCAAGACCCGTGACGGCCGGTGGTTCCGGTACCCGCAGGGCCGCCCGCAGCCGACAGCCGATCACCCACCGCCGGACGTCGAGCGGCCCGTGCTTTTCGTGGCACCTTCTCTCGCGATCCGACCGACGCGGTGTTCCCCGAAACCCGCCGACCTCCCGGCTGAGAAGTCCGAGGTGTTTGCTCGGAGAACAACGGCGAGGGAGTCCTCCCGCCCCGAACTGCCGTTTCGAAGAACCCATCGGGCCCGCGTCGGGGACGGTGGATAGGACGTCGGCGGTAATCCCGGGCGGCCACGGGCGCTCGCTGTCCCCTGTCCCGGTCGTCGTCCGCGCCCCGGCGCCCTGACCGCTCGGTGGCGGATCGGTCGCAGGTGCTCGGTTATAGTCGGCTCACAGATGATCCCGGCCTGGTGGCGGGCCTGGAATGGCGGGGAACGCGGCGGACGCGGGGTAGCGCGTGATCGTGCAGGGGCACGTCCAGGCGGTGCTGCCGGACTACGAGATCGGCGCCGAGCTCGGCCGCGGCGGGTTTGGCCGGGTGTTCGCCGCCCGGCATCGCCGGCTCGACCGGGACGTGGCGGTCAAGGTGCTGGCGGTGCCCGCGCCCGCGTCGGAGCCGCCCGCCGACGGCGTCGACGCCGAGGCGCGGATCGTCGCCAGCCTCGACCATCCGCACATCGTCCGGGTCTTCGACTACGTGCGCGACGCGGACATGGCCCTCATCGTCATGGAGCTGCTGCCCGGCGGGACGCTGGCCGGGCGCGCGCAGGCGGGGCTCGCGCCGCCGGCCGCCTGCGCCACCGTCGCGGCGGTCGCCGTCGCCCTCGACCGGGTGCACCGCGAGGGCCTGCTGCACCGCGACATCAAGCCGTCGAACATCCTGTTCGCCGCGGACGGGGCGCCCAAGCTCACCGACTTCGGCATCGCGCGCCTGCTGGAGTCGACGGGCACCGCCACGCCGACGAGCGTGGTCGGCTCGACGCCGTACCTGGCGCCCGAGCAGTTCGACCTCGCCGCCGCCGGGATGGCCGCCGACGTCTACGCCCTCGGCGCCGTGCTCTACGAGCTGCTCGCCGGCTCGCCGCCGTTCGGCGCCGACCCGCGGCCGCACGTCATGGCCGAGCGGCACCGCCGGGCCGTGCCGCACCCGCTGCCGCGCATCCCTGCCGAGGTGGCGGCCGTCGCCCTGCGGGCGCTCGCGAAGGATCCGGCGGAGCGCCAGCCGAGTGCGCTCGCCTTCGCCGCGGACCTGATCGACGCCACCCGGTACGCGTTCGGACCGGACTGGCTGGCGGGCACCGGGATCAGCTTCCGCGGCGACGAGGACCTGCGCCGCCGCAGCCGCGGCCCGCTCCCGCCGACGCGGCGTTACCGGCCGGCCGACGCCAGCCCCCCGACCACCAGCCCCCCGACCACCAGCCCCCCGACCACCAGCCCCCCGACCACCAGCCCCCCGACCAACGGGTGGCTTCCCGCCACCGGGCTGATCGGTGGCGGGCAGGCCGGCGGGGTCCGGTCGCGGTACGCCGGGGTCCTGCGGTCGCTGCGGGAGCGGGGCGGGTCGGCGTGGGCGCGGGCGCGGGTGGGGGAGCTCGGCTGGTCCGCGTCGGGCCTGATCGCGGTCGTTCTCGCGGTCGTCGTGCTGCTCGCCACGGGCGTCCTGCGCGTCGGGCCGGGCGGCGGCGGCGGGCCCGCGGCGGCGCCCGTCCGGCCGAGTGCCGCGCCGGCGTACCCGGTGAGCGCGCCGCTGCCGCTGCGTGGCCTGGTCAGCCTGGCGGCGGACGGCGGTGGCGACATCCTGCTCGCCGACTCCAGCCAGCACGCGCTGACGCTGTTCGCGCGGGGGGCGGCCAGCACGGTCGTCGGCCGGGCCGGCGCCGACCGCAGCGGCCAGCCGGGACCGGCCCGGGACGAACCGGCCGCGGTCGCCGCGCTGCGCCGCCCGGCCGGCATCGCCGCCGGCGGTGGTGACGGGTCGATCTTCATCGCCGACGAGTGGAACTGCGTCGTCCGCCGGGTCTACCGGCCGGCGGGGCAGCCGTGGCGGGTCGAGACCGTGGCCGGGCGGCCGTCGACGGAGACGGTGGACCGGGTGCTGGCGGGGGCGGCCGACGGCGGTAAGGCGGTGGCGCCGGCGACGATCTGCCCGGCGGGCGGCGCGGCCGGGCCGAAGAACGTCGGCGCGCAGATCGGCACGCCGACCAGCGTCGCGGTGAGCCCGGGCGGCGCGCTGTACTTCACCACCGGCTACGCCGGCCAGGTCTGGAAGATCGATCCCGCCGCCGGGACGGGCGACTACCGCACCACGGCGGCGCAGCTCGTCGCCGGCAACGGCGCCGCCACCGACCGCGGCCACCGGGTGGCCCACGAACGCCGGTACGACGACGGCACCGACCGGGCGACCGAGGTGCCGCTGGCCAACGCCTACAGCGTCGCGGTCGACGCCGCGGGACGGGTGTTCGTCCTGTCGTACGCCGACGGGCACGCCCGCATCCACGTCGTCGAGAACGGAACGATCAGGACCGTCGTCGACCGCACCCTCGACGACGCCGCCATCACCAGCCTCACACCGGCTCCGGGCGGCGGCGGGGGAGTGCTGTTCACCGACGCCCGGCACGGGGCGATCTGGCAGGTCGGCGACCGGCCGGGCGGCACCGGCCCCGGCACCCGCACCGGCCCCGACACCGGCGGCACGGGCACTGAGGGCACCGGCACCGCTGCACCGGTCCGGCCGGTCCTGCGGCAGGCGTGCGTGGGCGACACCGAGCGGCTGTTCGGCGTCCTCGCCGATCCCGGCGGCGACCTGTACTACACCTGCAACGACGCCACCCAGGCGTCGCTGTACCGGATGTCGGCGCGGGCGCTCGCCGCCGGCGGGTCCGGCCCGGGTCAGCGCCTGCTGTACTGACCGCTCGCTCCACGTCCCGGCAGTGCGGGCCGGCTTCTGGAAGGGATGTCCATGACAGCCGACGATCCGGTGCTCTACCTCGTGGCCTGCGGCGGTTATCCGGCCGCGGACCTGCCGGCGTTCGTCGAGTACGCCCAGGGCGCGGGCTGGGACGTGTGCGTGGTCGCCACCCCGTCGGCGACCGGGTTCCTCGATGCGGGGCGGCTCGCCGAGCTGACCGGCCATCCGGTTCGCTCCGCGTACAAGCGGCCGGGGGAGCCCGACGTGCTGCCGCCGGCCGACGCCATCGTCGTCGCACCGGCGACGTTCAACACCGTCAACAAGATCGTCGCTGGCGTCTCGGACACCCTGGCCCTGGGCCTGCTCAACGAGGCCGTCGGCGCCGGTCTGCCGATCATCATCGCGCCGTACCCGAACAGCGCCCTGGCCGCTCACCCCGCGTACGCGGCGAGCATCGCCACCCTGCGGTCCTGGGGCGTGCGCCTGGTGATCGGACGACCCGGCGACCCGCGCGCCGGAGCCGATCAGCCCGGCCGGGAGAACACTGCCTTCCCCTGGGACGACCTGCGCACCGCGCTCGCCACCCTGCGCACCGTCCCGCCGCGCGGCGCAGACGCGGACAGCTGAACCGCTGTTTCGACGGCGAGGCCCCCGGGCTCCGCGTGGGGCCTGCGCGTAGGGTTCGGCGGCGTCGGCCTCTATCTCTGTCGGCGACTGCCAGATAGCATGCCGTCACCACACTCCCGCCGCCCGGCACGTGCGCCGCGTCAGTCCTGCGGGCGCCCTGCGCGCGGGGCGGCGGTGCGGGTTACGCCGTCGCGAGGGCGGGCCGGTTCATGATCGACCTGTTGATCGAGATCTGATGGCGGTACGATGAACGCTCGGGGTCAGATGATGGAGGCATGGATGGCTAACCCCGGACCGTCTCCATCGCCCTCGCGTCGCCGCTTCACCCCGCGTGTGCCCGTGGACGGCGCCGCGGCTGCCTACGGTCTCGTGGCCGGCGTCCTGTCGTTCGGCGCCGGCTCCCTCGTCGGGCTGCTGCTGGGCGACCTGGTCGACCGCATCGCCCAGCTCGCGGTCATGGTGGGCGTCACCTTCGCACTGGTGATCGTGGCCGCCTGGTACGCCGACGCCATCGTCGCGCGGATGCGTGCCAGCCGCCGCTGAGGTCCGGTCGCCGGCTGCGACGAAGACCCGTCCGGTCACCAACGATCGGGACCGGTCTTCGCTCGATGGCGCCGGAGCGTTCGCAGGAATCTCGCGAGGGCGACGACCAGGACGGCGCTCGGCAGGGCGCCGAGCAGCCACAGCGGATCGTGGTCGACCTCGACCAGCGCGACCACGACGAGCAGCGCGGAGACGGTGGGAATCGACAGCACCACCACGAAGCGGAGCGTGACTCCCCAACTGGAGACGACGTATCTGGCGAACCCCTCCACCAGGCGCCATCCGTCGAGACCTACGGACGCGTCCTGTCGATCGCTCTGCGGTACCTCATCGACGGGCATGGGACGTGGCCACCCGACGCTAGGTCCGTCGGCGCGGCGCGGCCGGGCGGGCCCGGTCCGACGGCCACCCGGCAGCGAGGACGCCTACCTCAGTTGTCGTCATCCTTCCCCGCTCTGTCGTCGTGATCGGTGGGTCGCCCTGATCGGCGAGTCGCCGCGATCGGTGGAATCAGGTCGTGGAGGAGACCGGTCGCGGAACGGACACCTCGATGGCACCGGTCATCTCGGCCACCGCCCGGTCGATCATGTCCTCGAATGCCGGCCCGCTCACCGCCAGTTCCTGCAGTTCCAGAAACGTGGTCAGATACTGCGAGGTGAGCTCGGTGTCGTCACGGTTGATCGTGTCGCCGAGGCTGTTCTCGAAGTAGAGCACCGGATCGTCCTCGGGTTCGGCGAACTCGAGGATCGTGAACGGGCCCCGCATGCCCTGGTGGGCGCCGGCGGAGAAAGGAATCGCCGCGATCTCCGCGCGACCGTCCCGCGCCAGGGCCCGAAGGTACTCGAGCTGTCGGCGCATCACCCCGGCGCCGCCGACCTGGCGCCGGATCGCCGCCTCGTCGAGGATGAAGACCATCTCGGGCCGGTCGGTCTGCTCGAGAATCTCCTGCCGGGAGAGGCGGACCTCCCAGGCCCGATCGACGAACGCCGCGTTGTCCCGGCCGATGGTTCCGCTGCGCAGCAGCGCCCGGCCGTACTCCTCGGTCTGCAGAAGCCCCGGTACCAGTAGCGGCTCGGTCTGCCGGATGGCCGAGGCGGACGCCTCGTTTTCCAGGTAGATGAGGAACTCGCGGGAGAGGACGTCCTTGTACTCGCCCCAGCCGGAACGCCGGCTCGCCCGGGCCATCTCGACCAGTGACTCAATCCGGTCGTTGTCGGTGACGCCGTAGAGGCCGAGCAGTGCCCGCAGGTCGACCGGGGTGATTCCCACCGACCCGTTCTCGATGCGGATGAGCTTCGACGGCGACCAGTCCAGCCCGGTGGCGGCGTCGCGCTGGGTCATGCCGGCGGCCGCGCGGGCGCGGCGCAACTCCGTGCGGAGCCTTCTCCGCAGGACCGCTGGATTACGTTCGCCGACCATGAGCACCCCTCCAAACCGAGACTACGCTGTCGCGGCTCAATATGCCATATGGCATGCTGCCTACAGGCGGTCGGCAGGCTCCGGTCGGCCAGGTTCACTTTGCGACACCCCCGTCGGCTATTCATCCGACCGGAACATCCCCTCCCGACTGGTCCCGGGATGCCGCAGTTGGAACGACTACTGGACATCTGCCGGGCAACCGCCCGCCTACTGGCCCCCCGTACACCTCCTGCCGCATAGGCGCACGACCGATTCTTGGGTCGTGAATGTGCTGGTCAGGCGGCTGCAAGGGCATGGGTGCGTGCCCCCGCCCGGCGCGTCGGCTCCGTGCGGGTGTGGGGAGGCGGTGCCAGCGCGCCCTTCGTCCGGGGCAGGCGAGGTCGTCCGTGCGGGGGCGGGACCGCGCGATGCGGGACGCCGATTGTCCGTCCGGGGACGACCGGACGCCGGCGGCGGCGTGAACGGACCGCGGGCGGTGCCGAAGACAGACCGCGGGCAGTGCGCAGACAGACCGCGGACAGCGTGGAGTACAGACTGCGGACAGCGGGTGGGCCGCGTACGGAACCGGGCGCGCCCGAGCATGGGTCGTGCTGTGCTCGTCTCGCCTCGAAGGTCGGCGGAGCGTGGCGGTGTCAGACCTCGGGCAGGTCGAACTCGCCCGCGCGTGCCCCCACGAGGAACGCGGCCCACTCCGCCTCGGTGAACGAAAGCATCCCACCCCCGGGGTTCTTCGAGTCGCGTATCAGTACGTGGCCGGGAACGATGGCCACCTCCACGCAGTTTGACGAGTTGCTGGCTCGACTCTTGCGCCACACCAGCCCGGCCGGATCGGTCGGCAGCATGCCTGCCTCCTGGGAGATACGGCGTCTCCCGTACGAGAGATGCGCGCTAACTGTCAGTGGCCGAATGAGGGTAAGCGCTCATTCGGCCAGAGCAGCAAGAATACCGGCGGTTCGCGCCAGGTTCGACCGATCCGTAGCCGACCCGGCTAATCGTTGGGATCTAGGGCGTTTTGTCAAGCGGCGTCCTGCAATGCGGCGCCGTGCCAGCAGGCGATGGCCCGGCGGGCGTAGCTCCTGGACGCAGGGCGGACAGTGCCGCCGAGACGGTTGCCGTCGGCGACAGCGCAGGCGGCCGTCAAACGATTCGCCGGATGGCGTTCCGCTCGGCAGCGATAGGGATTGTGGCGCCGCACCGCGCCAGACCGGTTGGCCTGGCGGTCAGGGACAGCCGGGCCGGCCTGGATCGTCGGTGCATGCCCGAGCCGAGCGGGCCGGGCCGCGCCGGAAGGCGAAGGTGGGTCCCGGCGCGACGTCCCGGCCATGAATGCGGCGCGGAAAGGCCCGGTCAGCGGAACCATATCCATGTTCGCCGTGGCCGTTTTGGGCTGCATGTCATGCTGATGAATGTGGTCGAGGGATCGGGGGACCGTCATGAGGCCCGGCGGTGGGACTTCTTCGTGTCGTACGTGGCACAGGACCGCGGCTGGGCCGAGTGGATCGCCTGGTACCTGGAGGAGTCGGGCTACCGGGTGACCCTGAGGGCGTGGGACCTGCCGCCCGGCTCGAATCGGCAGCGCTACCTCTTCGACGCGCTGCACGACGCCGAGCGCCTGATCGCCGTGGTGTCCCGCGCCTACCTCGCCTCGTCCACCCGGTTGCAGGAGCTGCTCACCGCCACCGCGGCCGATCCCGGCGGGCGCGGTCGCAGGGTCGTTCCGATCCGGATCGACGACGCCGACGTGCCCGACCTCGTCGGCACCCTGGAGGACATCGAGCTGCACGGCCTGAGCGAGTCCGACGCGCTGGGGCGGTTGTTGCGCCGGATCGACGCCGCCGTCGCCGGCCGGGTCAAGCCGGCCGCCCCGCCGGCGTTCCCTGGGCCGGACCGACGCGTGCTGGCACGGCAGTCCCTCGCGATGCCAGGGGGGCGGTCCCCGGCGGCCGCGGCGGACGCCGACGCCGTGCCGGTAGCACCGAACGCCACCGACGACCCCTCGCCCGGCCGGGAGACGCCCGACCCCGCGACGCCCGGCCCCGCGAGGGGGCCCGGGGCGGCGCCGGGCGCTGACGGGTCCTCGCGAACCCGCCGCAGGCGGCGCGCCGAGCCGCCACTGGCGGTGGTGGCACACGCCGGGCCGCTTCGGCGGGCAAGCCGGCTGTTCTGGATCGGTGCACTCGCCTTCACCGGTGACGCCGCGCTGCTCGTGACCGGGGCGGACGATGGCCGGACCAGGCTGTGGGATGTCCGCAACCCGACCGCGCCGAGGCGGGTCGCCGGCTTCCACGATCACACGGACTGGGTTCGCGCGATCGCCGTCGATGCGCACCGTGGCCTTGTCGCCAGCGCTGGGACGGATGGGACGATCGTCGTACGCAGTGCCCGCCACCCGACCGCGGCGGCGCCCCTCGCGAGCTTCCCCGCCGGGACGGACCGGGCCTGGGCGACGGCGTTCACCCCCGACGGCGCCCGGCTGGCCGTCGGGGGCATCGAGGGCCACCTGCGAGTCTGGGATCTCGACGACCTGTCCGCACCACGCCCGATCGTGGATCTGCCGGGTCATCGCGGGTCCGTCGGCGCCGTCGTCTTCCCCTCCCGCCGAGTGTTGGTGAGCGCGGGCCAGGACGCGACGGTCCTCATGTGGCGGCTGGACCGGGACGGCGCGCTCCCGGAGCCGGTCCGACTCGCCGGTCAGGACGGGGACGTCTGGGCGCTCGCCTTTGCCTCGGCCGGGCGCCTGCTGGCGGCCGGCAGCGACGAGGCGAGCATCAGCCTGTGGCGGTTGGAGGCGTCGGACCACCCTCCCGTGCAGGTCGCCAGGATCGACGCCCACCAGGGCAGGATCCGAGCGGTGTCGTTCTCGCCCGACGGCACGTTGCTCGCCAGCGGCAGCGACGACAATGCCGTGAGGGTGTGGGACGTCCGCCGCCCGGACCTGCCCAACCCGGCCGCGGTGCTGTCCCCGGCAGGCGGGCGGGTCACCTCCCTTGCCTTCTCCCCGCGCGGGGATGTGCTCGCCGCCGGCAGCTCGGACGGCTGCCTGCGCCTTTACCACGTCGCGGGGATCACCGGCGGGACGCCGGTCGACGCCTGACAGGACGGAGCCGCGTCCGGGTCATGTCCGACGAGCCCGTCGCGCCCGGCGTCACCGGTCCGGGCAGCGCACCCGGCGGCGCCGCGCCCGAGCGGGCCCGCGGCGCGGGAGGTTTGGCGGCGAGCCCCCGCGGAACGCCGAGGATGTCTGCTGCGACCTCCCGGAACGGCGAGAAGGAGCGATCCCATGGCGACTGGTGAAACTGGGTTCAGCGACATCGTTCACGACCTGATCACGGTGCAGTACCACGCGCTGAAGGCCGGGCACGACTACGAACAGTTCATCCGCGACGCGGAGAACGCCGACGAGCGGGAGATCGCCGAGTTCTTCCGCACCGTGATGAGGGAGGACGCCGACCGCGCGAGGGCCTGCCACCGGTACCTCAGCCACCTGTCCGGCACTCCGGCCGCGGGTTCCGCCGTGACCTGACCGATCCGGTGCAATTCGGCCACCCCGAGAGGCCGGGCGGGGTGGATGCTGCGACGATGAGCCGTGCGTCGGCGCCGACTCATCCGCCTTGTGGCCTCTGTCTGTGTGTGGGCATGCGGGTTCGCCCTCGTGGGATGTGTCGGTGGCACGCCCCCGCCACGCCGGCCCGAGGCGGCCCGGCTCCCGACGCCGACCGGCCCGCCCGGCGACCAGCAAGGGGGCTTCGACGTCCGGGCCGAGAACGCCCGTCCGGGGGCCGAGTGCGGCCTGAGCCAGCTCGGCCCGCAGAACGCGGTGGAGGGCTGGCTCGACCATGCCGGCATCGCCGCGGGCACGCCGGTGCGCCTGTTCGCATCCACCACGGCCCCCACGCTGACGATCTCGGTTTTTCGCACCGGATGGTACGGCGGACGAACCTGTCGCCTGCTGACGACGGTCGGGCCGCTTCCCGGCCGTCGGCAGGCCGGCCAGGCGCACAGCCCCGCCACCAACACGATCTCCGCGGCGTCGTGGGCGCCGACCGCCACCTTCCCCACCGCCTCCTGGCCGCCCGGGGACTACCTGTTCCGGCTGGACGCCTCCGACGGCAACCACCGGTACGTGCCGCTGACCGTCCGCGGGCCGTCCGCCGCGGGTCGGGTGGTGATCCTCAACGCGGTGACCACCTGGCAGGCCTACAACGCCTGGGGCGGCTACAGCCTCTACCACGGTCCGCGCGGTTTCGCGGACCGGGCCAGGGTCGTCTCGTTCGACCGGCCGTACGACTACGGCGACGGCGCGGCGGACTTCACCGGCAACGAGGAGCCCCTCGTGGCCCTCGCCGAGCGCCTCGGCCTGCCGGTGTCCTACGCCACCGACCTCGACCTGCACGCCGACCCGCACCTGCTCGACGGCGCCCGGGCGGTGATCTCGCTGGGCCACGACGAGTACTACTCCCCGGCGATGCGGGCCGCGCTGAGCGCCGCCCGTGACCGCGGCACGAACCTCGCGTTCCTCGGCGCGAACGCCGTGTACCGGCGCATCCGCCTCGACCCGTCGCCGCTGGGACCGGACCGGCTGGAGACGGCCTACAAGGTCGCGCAGGAGGATCCCCTGTACGGCCGCGACGACGCGCACATCACCGCCAACTGGCCCTCCCCGCCGAACGCGGATCCGGAAAGCTCGCTGACCGGTGGGATGTACCAGTGCAACCCGGTCCACGGTGACATGGTCGTCGCCCGCCCGCGGTCGTGGCTGCTCGAGGGCACCGGGCTCGCCGCGGACGCCCGCCTGCCCGGCCTGATCGGCTCCGAGTACGACCGGGTCGACCTCGCCTACCCCACCCCGCGGCCGATCGAGGTGATCGCCCATTCGCCGATCACCTGCCGCGGCGTCCACGACTTCTCCGACGTCAGCTACTACACGACGCCGTCCGGGGCGGGCGTGTTCGACAGTGGGACCAGCGCCTGGGTCTGCCCGCTGGCCGACGTCTGCGGGCCCGGTGCCGGTGGCCCGGCGATCCAACGGGCGATCACCCAGATCACCACGAACCTGCTGACCGCCTTTGCCGCGGGTCCCGCCGGGGTGCGCCATCCCGCCGTCGACGCCGTCCCGGCCGAGGACCATGGCGGCGCCGCGCCGGGAGAGAAGAACTGACCGGCCGGGGCCGGGGCCGGGGCCGGGTTCGGGTTCGGGTCCGGTAGCGGGGCCGGCCGTGTACCTGGCGGGGCGGGGCCCGCTGCCCGAGTCCGCACGCAGCCACAAAGGTGGCGGCGACGCCGGCGACGACCCGAGCGGCGCCGCCGAAGCCGAGGTCGGCGCGGGCGCCGACGCCCGGGCCGGTGTCGAAACCGATGCCGGGGCGGGGCCCGACGTCGGGACCGAGGCCGACGTCGGGACCGAGGCCGATGTCGGGACCGAGGCCGATGTCGGGACCGAGGCCGATGTCGGGACCGAGGCCGATGTCGGGGCGGCGGCCGAGGCGCCCGCCCCGTCCGCCAACGTGCTGTTCCTCGGTCTGACGAGCCTGGTCACCGACCTGTCCGCCGAGATGGTGGCCTCGGTGCTGCCCCTGTACCTGACCGTGCGCCTAGGCTTCAGCGCTCTGCAGTTCGGCGCCGCCGACGGTCTCCTGCAGGTCTTCGCCGCGGTCGCCGCGCTGGCCGGGGCGCTGCTCGCCGACCGGTGGCGACGCTACCGCGAGGCCGCCGGTGCCGGGTACGCGCTGTCGGCGGCGTCCCGGCTGGGCCTGCTCGGGGCGCACGGCTGGCTGCCCGTGCTGGCCTGGCTCGGCACCGATCGGCTCGGCAAGGGGATCCGGACCGGTCCCCGCGACGCGCTGCTCTCGCTGTCCGCGCCCCGCGGGCGGCTCACCGAGGCGTTCGGGCTGCACCGGGCGTTGGACACGGGCGGTGCGCTGCTCGGGCCGCTGCTGGCCGTGGCCCTGCTCGGCGTCGCGCCCGGTTCCTACTCGACGGTGTTCACCGCGGCGTTCCTCATCGCCGTCATCGGCCTCGCGGTCCTGGCCCTGTTCGTGGAGAACCGCCGCCCCGCGGACGCCGCGCCGACGCCCGCGATCACGCAGGCCGGCAGGGCGCCCGGCCGGTTGTGGACTCCTCTCGCCGAGCTGTGGGCGAACCGCGCGCTGCGTCGGCTGCTCGCGGTGGCGGCGCTGCTGAGCCTGCCCGCGGTGACCGACTCGCTGCTGTTCCTGGCGCTGCGCCAGCAGGCCCGCGTGGACAGCCGGTTCTTCCCGTCCCTGTTCGTCGTCGAGTCGCTCGCCTTCCTGGCGTTCGCGGTGCCGATGGGCCGGCTGGCCGACCGCGTCGGCGCCGGGCGGGTGCTGCTCGGCGGCCAGGTGGCGCTCGGCTGCTGCTTCGCCGTCCTGCTCGCCCCGGCGCCGCGCGGGTGGAGCGTGCTTGCCCTGCCCGTGCTGCTGGGGATCTACTTCGCCGCCTCGGACGGCGTGATCGCCGCGCTGACCAGCCAGACCGTGCCCGCCTCGGCGCGCACCACGGGGCTCGCCCTCGTCGGTGTCGTGCTGGCCGCCGGGCGGGGGACCGCGACGCTCGGTTTCGGCGCGGTCTGGACCCGGTCCGGGCCGGACGTCGCCCTCGCCGACGCGCTCGTGCTGACGCTGGTGAGCGGGACGTTCGCGGCGGTACTGCTGCGTCCCTTCCGATCCGGACACCCGGCGCCCCGCCCCGCCGACGCCGTTCCCGCTCCCCGGCCCCCCGCGTCCGCGATCCCCGCATCCGCCGTTGTCGCGGCTGAGTTCTCCGCGTCCGAGGTATCCGCAGCCTCTCCGGGAGTGCCGGGCCGCGGCCGGGGCCTGGTGCGGGGACTGCGCTGGCCGTCGGGCCCGCGGGTGGGGGCATTTGCCCTGGTCGTCGCGGTGTGCCTGACCGGTGTGGTGGCGGTGAGCGCCCGGGACGGGCGGCGGGGGGCGGCCGCCACCCGGGCATCGGCCACCCACCGGACCGCGGGCTCGGCGTCGCCGGGCGCCACCGCCCGCGCGGTGCCGATGACCGCGTCGTTGCCGTCGCTGCTGGCCCGCCCGCACCTGCTGGTGCTCGACGCCGCCGAAGGAGCGCGTTTCGGCCGGGTCGAGGCCGCCGACGTGCGCGATCCGGCCGGGCCGCGCGCGCCGACGGCCCTGACCTGTGATCGGCTGGACCAGCGGGCCGGGCGCGGCCTCTGCCTGCGCGACGACCGCGCGTCCGCCCGCGCCGGGATCGCCGTGTTCGACGACCGGCTGCGCGTGCTGTTCCGACTGCCGATCGCGGGGCTGGCCAGCCGGACGCGGGTCGCGCCGAACGGGCGGATCGGCGCGGTGACCACCTTCGTCGTCGGCGACGCCTACAACACCGACTCGTTCTCGACCCGGACGCTGCTGCTCGACCTCACCGCCGGCCGCATCCTCGCCGACCTGGAGGACTTCGCCGTGACGCGCGCCGGGCGCCGGCTGCACGCCATCGACGAGAACCTCTGGGGGGTCACGTTCGCGGCGGACTCCGACACCTTCTACGCCACCCTGCACACCGGCGATCACTTCTACCTGATCCGCGGGCACGTGCACGACCGGCGAGCGGAGGTTCTCCGCGACGGCGTGGAGTGCCCGTCGCTGTCCCCGGACGAGCACCGCGTCGCCTACAAGTCCCGGCTCAGCCACGGCTTCGCCCCCGCCACCTGGCGCCTGCACGTCCTCGACCTCGCCACCGGCGCGGACCGTCCGCTCGCCGAGACCCGCAACGTGGACGACCAGGCCGCCTGGACCGACGGCGACCACGTCAGCTATGCCGTGGCGAACGCCGGCCCCGGCGCGCCCCTCGCCGACACCTGGATCGTCCCGGCCGACGGCACCGGTCATCCGCGGCTGCTCGTCCCGGCCGCCCAGTCCGCGGTCCCGGTCGCGCCGGCTGCGCCGGGCTGACGCGAGCCCTCCGTCATGGAACGATTGCGAGATGAAACAGCCCTGGTGGCGGTTTGCGCTGCTGCTTGTACTCTTCGCTTCCGCGCCCGTCGTGACGGGGATCGTCGGTGGCTGGGCGGGCGATTGGCTCGACTCCGGCACCGACGGCTATGCCGCCGGCGGATTCATGGTCGGCGGCGTCTACGTGAAGGCGGCCCACCGCATTTATGCGTCCCGCCCCCTCGGCGGCGGTCAGGGCAGCAGTCTGGGGTAGTAGTTCTCCGGGCCGACGGCGCGTAGGTCGTGTTCCATCGAGCTGTCGTAGCGGTCCGGTTGGCCGTCGGGGCCGTATTCGAAGCGCCAGGCCTGGCGCTTGTAGGTCCAGTTCAACGGCTGCAGCTCGTGGGCACGCCGCCAGTGCGCCACCGCGGCGAGGTGGTCGCCGTGGCGTTCGAAGTGCTGGCCGAGTTCGAAGTGGGCGGCGGCCGTCGCGACGTCGGGCGGGCGGGGAGCGGAGCGTTCGACGACCTCGTCCGGCGTCAGGACGTACTCGCTGTCCGCGCCCTTGTCCGCCCAGTCCAGCAGCATCCGCAGGTACAGCTCCGGTTCGGCGTGGTCGGCGATGACCCGGGTCATCTCGACCAGCGAGACGGTCGAGTCGGACAGCCCCTCGTCGCTGCGCAGCACCTCGCGCATCCGGTCGAGGGTGCCGGCGCTCGCGGCGGCCTCCCGTGCCAGGTCGGCCTTGCGCAGTTCGTCGAAGATGACGACCCGGCCGGGGAAGGCCGGCTCGGCGGGGCGCACGATCATCCCCGCCTCGTCGATCCACACCCCGCTCGGCACGTTGACGACGCCGAACAGCCGGCCGAGGCTGTGCTCGGCATCGATCGCCGCCGGGTGCCGCGGCGTCGCCCGCTCGACGAACTGCCGCCCGGCGTCGGGCCCCGCGACGTCCATCGCCACCGTGACGATCTCCAGGTTGTTCCCGCGCAGCCGCTCCCGCAGCTCGGCCCACAGCGGCAGGTCGTGGGCGCAGCCACACCAGGACGCCCAGGCCACGAGCAGCACCTTCGTCCCGCGCAGCCGCGAGAGCTGGAACGTCGCACCGTCGAACGTCGGCAGCGTCAGCTCCGGCGCCTCGGCGGTGGTCAGCATCCGGCCGGTGACGGCGGCCTCGGGCCCGACCGCCGTCAGCCCGTGCTCGGCGTCGACGACGAGCGGCATCCCGAGCCGGCCGGCGACCACCTCGACGACGAGGTCACCGGCCGCGTCCCGGGCCTCGGCCGGCAGCGGCACGCAGTGCTCGCCCTTGCAGGCGCCCTGCGGTTTGATCGACCATCCGGTGCCCGCGGTGAAGACCGCCGGGTCCACGGTGTCCGTGCTCACCAGCATGCGTTGCTCCCTCGGATCAGGGCTGGCGTGGGGTCGCGCCCGGGCGCAGGCTCGCGCTCGCGCCCAGGCCCAGGCTCGCGCTCGGGCTCAGAGGACGACCTTCGGCAGCGCGTACTGCTCCAGCCGCTGCCGCATCGGGACGGCCTCGGCGACCCGCGCCTCGGTCTGGGCGGCGAAGTACTCCAGCAGGGCGAGGTCGTGCTCGGGGCCGGCGGCCAGCACGAACCGTTCCAGCTCGGCGTCGGCGGTGGCCTGGTCGGCGGGGCGGTGGCCGAGCAGGACGGCGGCCCGGTCGAGGTCGCGCTCGACGTTCGCCGCCCCCACGGCGACCATCGCCCCGGCCCACCGGGCCAGCGCGAGCGCCGCGCTCTGGTTGGCCTCGTCGACCGGCGTCGCCGGCACCATCCGCCGCACGGTGCCCTCGAGCACCGTGGCGATCCGGGCGGGATAGCCCGGCGGGACGGTCACCGGCGGCGCGGGCTCGATCTTGACGCCCTCGACCTCGGCGATCGCCCACAGCATCGCCCGGCGCACCATCAGATCCCAGGTCAGGTACTCGGCCTGCTGATCGGCGGGGCGCAGCTCGGTCAGCGGCCCGCTGAGCGCCATCACCGCGGTGAGCATGTACGTGGCCGTGTAGAACGACAGCGCCGAGGGGTCGACGGTCGTGCCGGCCACCCGCTGGTAGTGGCGGATCATGTGCTCGATGTCCGCGCCGAGCGGCTCGGTGCCGGCCCGAGTGCGCAGCCCGGCCAGGTCGGACAGCGGGTCGCCGATGTGCGACGCCTCAAAGTCGTAGACGCAGGTGATCCGGCCGTCGACGAACAGGAACTGGCCGGTGTCGCCGTGGATGAACCGCGCCCGGTTGCCGGCGGTGGGCAGCCGGTGCCGCGCCCAGCGCAGCGCCCACTCGACGAGCGGCTCGGGGGCCTTCTTCGTCCGCCGGTACAGCCGCTCGTTGGCGTCGACGAAGGCGAGCTGCGCGCCCGCGGGCGTGGTCGGAACCTCGATGCCGGCGGCGGCGAACTCGGCCACGTCGATGCCGTGCATCCGGGCGAGGATCTCCATGTACTGCTCGGCGATGCCCCGGCGCTGGGCGTCGTCCGCCGCCTCGGCGACGTCGCGGGTCCCGGGCACCCGGTCCATGACGATGCCGATCGGATCGCTGCTCATGCCGTGGACGTGGGGGACCGGGACGCCGTTGCGCTCCAGGATCCGCAGGATCGCGGCCTCGCGGTCCAGGCCCGGGTAGGGCTCGGCGTCGATCTGCTTGTCTCCGCGGACATAGATCGGGATGTCGGTGCCGTCCCGGTCGACGGTGAGGTACCAGGCCTTGCGCCAGCGCGGCTGGCGCTCGATCGCGGTGACCCGGCCCCCGAGCAGCTCCTCGACTCGGGCGACGAGGCGGTCCTCCTCCGCGGTGCGGGCGGTGGGCGCCGGTCCGGCCTCGCCTCCGGGGGCGTCTGCGGCGGCCTCGGCGGCCTCGGCGGCCTCGGCGGCGGTCATGGCTGGATCTCGGGGTAGTAGTTCTCGGCGCCGAGGGCGCGGACGTCGTCGAGCCAGCCGGTGCCGTAGGCGTCGATCGTCCGCACGGACTCGGGGTCGGCGAGATTCCAGGCCTGGCGCTTGTACGTCCAGTTGTCGGGCTGCAGGCGGTGCGCCTCGCGCCAGTGGGCGACGGCGGCGGTGTGGTCGCCGGCGCGGTGGACGTACTCGCCGAGTTCGAAGCGGGCGGCGGCCCGACTGACGGCGGCGTCGCGCGGGCGGGCCCGGTCGAGCACCTCGTGCGGTTCGAGGGCGTACCGGCTGGCGCGGCCGTTGGCCACCCAGTCCCGGATCATCGCCGGGTACACCGCCGGGTCGATGGTCATCTTCCCGATCTCGGCGCGGACGTCGCGGTGGTCGGGGGGGAGCTCGTCGAGCGACCGCGCGGCGGTCTCGGAGCTGGCGTGCGGATCCTCGATCCACGCCGGCTCCGCCGGGCGGACGATGATGCCGTCCTCGTCGATCCACAACCCGTTCGGCACGTTGACGACGCCGAACTTCGCGCCGAGTTCGTGCCGGATGTCGATGAGCGCGGGATGGCTACCGCCGGCCTTCTCGATCCAGGGCCGGGCGGCGTCCGGACCGCCGGTGTCCAGCGCGACCGTGACGACCTCGAGACCCCGCGGGTGCAGCTGTTCGCGCAGCGCGCTCCACAGCCGCAGGTCCTCCCGGCACCCGCACCAGGAGGCCCACGCCACCAGCACGACCTTCTGCCCGCGCAGGCTGTCCAGCCGAAACGGCGTCCCGTCGAGGCGGGGCAGTTCGAGCGGCGGCGCCTGCGCGGTGGTGAGCGCCCGGCCGGTGACCGCGGACTCCGGGCCCAGCGCCCACACACCGTGCGCCTCGTCCGCGACCAGGCCCATACCGAGGCGCTCGGCGAGCCCGGTCACGTCGAGCCGGCCGTCGGGACGGCGCACGGAGCTCGGTAACGGCACGCACACGTCGCCCTTGCAGGCGCCCTGCGGCTTGATCGCCCAACCGGTGCCGGCCTGGAAGCCGGCGGGGTCCACGGTGAGATCGTCGAGGATCACGCCGTCTCCAGTCCCATCAGGCCGAGCATGGTCCCGGGGTCGACGCCCATGCGGTGCGACAGCGACAGGGCGTCCCAGTACTCGCGCCACGCGACGATGAGGCCGTCGTCGTTCACCTCGAAGATGGCGAGCAGTGGGTTCGACACCCGCGTGCCGTCATGCAGCATCGTCACATGGTCGATCCGTTCGGTGACGACGTGCCGGTCGTCGCTGACCACGGTGAGGATCTCGCAGACGCAGTCGGAGTAGTCGCCCGCCTGCCGGGCGAGCTCGGTGGCGATGAGCTCCCGACCTCGCAGCGCCTCCCGGCCGGGCACGCTCATCTGGTACGTCGCGTCCTCGGCGAACTGGGCCAGTAGCCGGTCCATGTTGCCGACGAAGTCGCCCTCGTCGAACAGACGAAGGAGTTCGCGGACGGGTGCTTCCTGCCGTGTACCCATGGGCGGGGAGCCCTCCTCGGGGTCGGGTCGGCCCGCTGGGTCGGCAGCTGCTGGGCCTTCGCGCGAGGTCTCCGGCGAGGCGTCCGGGGGCAGCGGGATCCTCCGGGCAGGCCCGGGCGAACCATAACCACCGCCCCCGACGAACCGCAAGGATCAGGTTGATAAATGAACTCTTCGGCCTATCTTGCGTCGTCTCTCCTCCGGTCTCATGACGCCTGCCCACCCGCCCCGGCGGCCGGCGCCGACGCGGGGAAGACCAGCGGCAGAGCGTCCAGCCCGAGTGTGCCGCGCGGCCACTTCACCTGCGGCGACGCACCCGGGGCGAGGTCGTAGTCGGGGATCAGCCGGTGCCACTCCTCGAACACCAGCCGCATCTCCAACCGCGCCAGGTGCGATCCCAGGCAGCGGTGCACCCCGGCGCCGAAGCTCAGGTGCGGGCTCTCGCCGCGGTGGAAGTTCACCGTGTAGGGGTCGGGATGGCGGGCGGGGTCCCGGTTCGCGGCGGCGAGGTTGGTGGTGACCCGGGTGCCCGCGGGCAGCGTCCGGCCGTCGAGCACCGTCTGTTCGGTGGTCACCCGCGGCACGAACGGCGCGGGCGGGTCGAGGCGCAGGAGCTCCTCGATCGCGGCCGGGATGAGCGCGGGATCGTCGACGATCTCGCGGCGCCGGTCCGGGTTGCGGATCAGCCGGTCCGTGCCGAAGCTGAGCGCGTCGACGACGGTGTCCAGGCCCGCCAGGACGAACAGGAAGCACAGGCCGACGGCCTCCTCGTCGGTGAGGGCCTCGTCGCCCTCCAGGCAGAGAAGCTGGCTCAGGACGTCGTCGCCCGCGACCCCGCGGCGCGCCGGGACGAGGTCGGCCAGGTAGCTGAACAGCCCCAGCGCCGTGGCCATGGCGGCCTCGGTCGCGGCCTCGTCGAGGGCGGTGTTGCCGGAAGGATCGGAGAGCCCGAGGATGGCGTCCTTCCACTCGATGAACTGGTCGCGCATTTCCAGCGGCAACCCGAACAGCGTCAGGAACACCTGGACCGGGAAGATTCCCGCCACCTCGGAGACGTATTCGCACGACCCGCGCCGCACCAACGGCTCGACGATCTCGACGATCTGCCGGCGCAGCTCGTCCTCCAGCGGTCGGATGGCCCGCGGGCTGAAGAACGGCTGGAGAATGCGCCGGTAGCGGGTCTGGTCGGGCGGGTCGAACGCGATGGGCACGAGCGGCAGTGGGCTGCCGAGGACGTCGAACGCCTTCTTCGACGAAAAGATCGCCGGCTGCCGTAACACGGTCTCGACGGTCTCGACGTCGGTCGCCGCGAGGCCGCCGTCGAGGAGCACTGTGCGGCCGTGCTCGCGCAGCTGACGCCAGGCCGCGTCCCGATCCCGTGCGATCGGAAGATTGCTGAGTGTGACTTTCTCGTTGTTGCGGTCGTCGGTCATCGCTGTCCCCTCGACTCGTTCACCGGCGCGCCGTGTGACCCACGACTCATTCCAGGCGTGTGAGGCAGAGTGCCTCATATCTCTTTTGTGAGTCAAGGTGTCTCATAGAATTTCGAGCCGTGGAGACGACGGTCGAGGACGCCCGGATCGCCCGCACCCGCGCCGCGGTGCGTGAGGCCGTGCGGTCGCTGTTCGAGGAGGAGGGGCCCGCGGCGCTGACGCACCAGCGCGTGGCGCAGCGGGCCGAGGTGGGCCGTGCCACGATCTACCGGCACTGGCCGCGCCAGATCGACCTGGTCACCGAGGCCATGACAATCACCGAGCAGCCGCTGCTGCGCGCCGGCGAAGGCCCCCTGCGAGAGTGGCTCAGCCGCGAGCTGATCCGGTCCGCGGCCGATCTGGCCCAGCCGGTCGCGCGGCAGTTCCTCACGACCGTCATCGCCACCGCCGACCAGAACCCGGCCGTGGCCGCACTCCGGGATGATCTGCTGCGGCGCATCTCGTCACTGCTGCGCGGCGCGATCGACCGGGCGGTCGCCGCCGGCGAGACGGTGGCGGAACGCGACAACGACGAGCTGCTCGCCCAGATCCTCGGCCCGCTGATCTTCCGGGTGACGATCCAACGCGCCCCCGTCGACCGCGCCTTCGCCGATCGCATCGTCGACGCCGCCCTCGGCCCCGCGGCCTAGCGAGACGGTCCGCAAGCGTCGTCTCGGCGAACCGGGGCTCTCGCGCCGCTGCGCGCGCGCCGCGCTGCCGGTATTGCATCGCCAACCCTTAGACCACTAGTCTACTAGTAGACCCGTGATCTAGGAGTGAGTATGTTTCGTCTCGACGCCGGATCCGGCGTGCCGATCTACCGGCAGCTCGTGCAGCAGGTGCGCCGGGACGTCATGCTCGGCCGGCTGAAGCCGGGCGAGCAGCTCCCGACGGTGAAGGAGGTGGTGGAGGCGCTCGCGGTCAACCCGAACACGGTGGTGAAGGCCTACGGCGAGCTGGAGCATGGGGGGATCGTGGTGCGCCGCCAGGGCGTGGGGACCTTCGTCGCGTCCGCGCCACCGACGCCGCCGCTGGAGGCGCCGCCCGCGCTGCTGGCCGCGCTGGTCCGCTGGGTCCGGCGGGCCAGGCAGGAGGGGCTGTCCGCCGAACAGATCCGGGCGCTGGTCGCCGTCGCGCTGGACGAGCCGGGCACCGGTGCCGCCGTCCACCGCAGCGCCGGAGGTGCCGCATGACGACCGTGTTGCGCGCGGACGGGTTGGGACGCCGTTACGGACGCAGCACGTGGGGGCTGCGCGAGTGCACCGTCGACGTGCCCGCCGGACGGGTGGTGGCGCTGGTCGGCCCCAACGGCTCCGGAAAGACCACCCTGCTGCACCTGGCCGCGGGGCTGCTGCCCCCCAGCGCGGGAACGGTCCACGTCGCCGGCCTCGCCCCGGCCCGCCAGCTCGCGCGGATCGGTTTCGTCGCCCAGGACGCGCCGCTGTGGCCGCGCCTGCGGGTCGCCGACCTCCTCGATGCGGGTCGGCACCTCAACCCCCGCTTCGACGCGGTGCTGGCGGCCGGCCGGATCGGGCGGCTCGACATCCCGCCACGCGCCCGGATCCACACCCTGTCCGGCGGGCAACGCGCCCAGGTCGCGCTCACCCTGGTCCTGGCCAAACGGCCGGACCTGCTGCTGCTCGACGAGCCGTTGGCCAACCTCGACCCGCTCGCCCGACGGGACTTCCTGGCCTCGATGCTCGCCGCGTGCACCGAGACCGGCGTCGCCGTGGTGTTCTCCTCCCACGTCGTGGCCGAACTGGAACGCATCTGCGACTACCTCATCGTGCTGCGCGGCGGCCGGGTGCGCCTCGCCGGCGACCTCGACGACCTGCGGCAGGACCACCGGGTCGTCTCCGGGCCGGCCGACTGGCCGCAGGCCGGCGGGTGGTCGGTCATCAGCGCGCGGAGCACCGCTGGGCGGACCACCGCGCTGGTCCGCTCCGACCCGGCCGCCGTCGCCGGACCGGGCCTCGACGAATCCCAGCCCACCTTCGACGAACTGGTGCTCGGCTACCTCGACGACGCCCGCCACACCCCGCAGGAGGCACTGACTTGACATCCTCCCCGTGAACGCGGGGGATTCCAACTCCTACACATCCACCGAGAGAGGGGGTGCGCAGTGTTGAGGTTCGCGGTTCACCGGCCGGCTGGTGCCGTCGCCTCGATGCTCCGGTTCAGCCCGGCTTTCTGCCGCACGTTCCGTCCCGGTTCGGCGATGATCCCCCGCGCCGAACGGGTCATATGCCCGATAGGCAGATCCTCGATGCGGATCAGGTCGTGCCGGCGGGCAAGGCTGGTGCTGGTCTTCTCGACCCAGTCCTTGTGCCGGTGGGCTTCCCGAGCCGCCGGCCGATACCACGACTGCTGTTCCACGGCGAGGTTCCACACGTACTGCGCATGCCCGCAATGGTCCTCCATCACAGCCGCCTGTTCGGCGGTCGGATGGAGCCGGTAACGGGACATGCCTCCATTCTACGAAAGGGATATCGATCGATGGACGAGATGGAGCGGCGTTTCCTCCCCGCCGTGAACGGCGGGGTCTCCCTGCCGCAGTCCCGATGACCTGGTTCGCCTGGCGGCAGCACCGCGGGCAGGCGCTGTGGGCCGCGCTCACCGTCGCGGCCCTGTGCGCCCTCATGCTCCGGGTCGGGCTGCACGCCTCCCACACGCTCGCGCCGTTCCGGGCCGCCGGCTGCATCGGCCGGGGCCAGGACCCGAGCGAACTGCACGGCTCCGGCTGCGCGGGACTCGAGGGGTTCGGCCCGGACTTCAACTACGCGATACCCCTGTTCGAGCTCGGCGTCCCGCTGGTCGTCGCGGTCATCGGCGCCCTGGTCGGCGCACCCCTGGTCGCCCGCGAGTTCGAGCAACGCACCCACCTCGCCGCCTGGACCCAGTCCGTGCCCCGACGGCGTTGGTACACGGCGAAGGTACTCACCGCCGCCGCCGTGCTCGCCCTCACCGGGCTCATCGCCGGCCTCGCCAACGACCGGCTCCAGCGCCCCCTCACCGAAGGCGGCCTCACCAGCTCACGCTGGCCGTGGTTCTTCTCCGTCGGCCTCGCCCCGGTGGGGGAGATCCTGCTGTCCTTCGCCCTCGCCGTCGCCGCCGGCGCCTGGCTACGACGCACCCTGCCCGCCGTCGGCATCGCGCTGGTCGGGTTCCTCGTACTCCTGCTGTGCACCGGTCGGGCCGTCCAGACACTCACACCCACCAGCCACACCACCGGGCCCCGGCCGAGCGTCCCCCGCGACGGCTGGATCATCCACGGCAACAGCAGCTACCACCCCGCGAGCCAGTTCTGGCCGCTGCAGGTCACTTTCCTGATCACCCTGCTCGTACTCGCCACCGGCCTGCTCGCGTTCGGCTGGCGCGCCACCCGCACCCACGGCGCGTGAACCCCGCGCGGCCGAGCTCCTGTTCTGGCCGCAGCCGTTTCAGGAACCCGCCCGCCGGGATTCGAGTGGATCAGCCCTTGCCGTTGCTGGAGCGGGCCGCGAAGGCGCGGGCCCGCTCGGCGACCTCCGGTGAGGAGAAGGACTCGCTCTCGGTCGACAGGGCGTAGGGCAGCACCTTCAGGGCGGCGTGCTGCAGGTGCAGGTTGAGGGAGCGCTTGGTCTCCTGCAGCGCCTGGGCGGGCTGCCCGGCCAGCTTCTCCGCCAGCGCCATCGCCTCGTCCAGCAGCTTGTCGTGCGCCACGACCCGGTTGGCCAGGCCCAGCTCGACGGCGGTGGCGGCCGGGATCCGCTCGCCGGTGAACAGGTACTCCTTGGCCTTGAGCAGGCTCATCATGAACGGCCAGGTCACCACGCCGCCGTCGCCGGCGACGAGGCCGACGTTGACGTGGGTGTCGGCCAGGTAGGCCTTCTCCGACATCAGCACGATGTCGCAGGACACCGCGATGCTGCAGCCGAGGCCGACCGCCGGGCCGTTCACCGCGGCGATCACCGGCACGTGGCAGCCGAGGATGTGGTCGACCAGCAGCCGGGCGGTGCGCATGTTGGACCGGCGGTGGTCGAGGTCCTCGACGCAGGCCAGGAAGCCCGGCACGTCGCCGCCGGCGGAGAAGGCGCGCCCGGCGCCGGTGAGCACGACGGCGCGGACCTCGCGGTCGCGCATGACCTTCACCCAGACGTCGGTGAGCGCCTCGTGCAGCGCGTCGGTCATCGGGTTGAGCTTGTCGGGGTCGTTCAGCGTGATGACCCGGATCGGGCCGACCGACTCGTAACGCAGCAGGTCGTGGGCGTCGTCTACCACTGGGACTGTTCCACTTCGTGAGGACGGAAAGGGGGGTTGGGAGCCGGCCGCAGTCGCCCGCGGCTCAGAGCAGCTCCAGGGTCAGAGCAGCTCCAGGGTCAGAGCAGCTCGAGGATGGTGGCGTTGGCCTGACCGCCGCCCTCGCACATGGTCTGCAGGCCGTACCGGATGCCGTTGTCGCGCAGGTGGTGGACGAGCGTGGTCATGATCCGTGCGCCCGATCCGCCCAGGGGGTGGCCGAGGGCGATCGCGCCGCCGTTGGGGTTGACCGTCGCGGGGTCGGCGCCGAACTCGGCCAGCCACGCCAGCGGGACCGGCGCGAACGCCTCGTTGACCTCGAACGCGCCGATGTCGCCGAGGGACAGGCCGCTGCGCGCCAGCGCCTTGTGGGTGGCCGGGATGGGACCGGTCAGCATCATGACGGGATCGGAGCCGACGACGACGGCGGTGTGCACCCGGGCGATCGGGGTGAGCCCGAGCTCAGCGGCCTTCTCGCTGGTCGTCAGGAGCAGGGCGGCGGAACCGTCGGAGATCTGCGAGGCGTTGCCGGCCGTGACGACGCCACCGTCCGGGCGGAACACGGTCTTGAGCTTGCCGAGGGTCTCGACGGTGCCGCCGCGGCGGATGCCCTCGTCGGCGGTGAACACGCCGCCGCCCGGCAGGTCGAGCGGGGCGATCTGCGCGTCGAAGCGGCCGGCGTCCTGGGCCGCCGCCGCCCGCGCGTGGCTGGCGAGGGAGAACTCGTCGCAGTCGGTCCGCGAGAAGCCCCACTTCTCGGCGATCATCTCGGCGCCGACGCCCTGATTCGGGCGCACCCCGCCGCAGTACTCGATGAACCTGGCCGGATGCGGCTTGGCGTCGCCGACCGCGGACCCCATCGGCACCCGGGTCATCGACTCGACGCCGCCCGCCACGACCACGTCGTAGTGCCCGGCGATGAGCCCGGCGGCGGCGAAGTGGACTGCCTGCTGCGACGAGCCGCACTGCCGGTCGACGGTCGTCCCCGGCACGTGCTCCGGCCACCCGGCGGTGATCACCGCGGTGCGGGCGACGTCGAGGGCCTGCTCGCCGACCTGCGAGACGACCCCCCACACGACGTCGTCGACCAGCCCGGGATCGATCCCGCTGCGGGCGGCGAGCTCCGTCAGGACGTGCGCCGACAGATCGCCGGGATGGACCCCGGCCAGCGCCCCGTTCCGCTTGCCCACCGGCGAGCGCACCGCTTCGACGATCACTGCATCCCGCATGACCACACCACCCTGCCCATAGTCGTCCAAGTCTCCCTTACCGCCAGCGTCACACGTCAGGGCGTCACAGGCTCGCGGCCAGCGCCTTCGCCTCCCGGCGATGGGCGTGCAGGATCGGCTCGGTGTAGCCGTTGGGCTGCCGGGCGCCGTCGAAGACGAGGCTGGTGGCGCAGCGGAAGGCGACACCGTCGAAGTCCGGGGCCATCGGCCGGTAGGCCGGGTCGTCGGCGTTCTGCTTGTCGACGACGGCGGCCATCCGCTGGAGGCTGGCGTGCACCTGCTCCGGGGTGACGACGCCGTGGCGCAGCCAGTTGGCCATGAGCTGGCTGGAGATCCGCAGGGTCGCGCGGTCCTCCATCAGCGCGACGTCGTGGATGTCGGGCACCTTCGAGCAGCCGATGCCCTGGTCGATCCAGCGCACGACGTAACCCAGGATCGACTGCGCGTTGTTGTCGATCTCCTGCTGGCGGTCCTCGGCGCTCCACGCGCTCGGGTCACCCAGCGGGATCCGCAGGATGTCGGCCAGGTCCGCGCGGGGCCGTTCGGCCAGCTCGCGCTGGCGGGCGAAGACGTCGACCTGGTGGTAGTGCAGCGCGTGCAGGGTCGCCGCGGTGGGGGAGGGCACCCAGGCCGTCGTCGCGCCGGCCCGGAGCTGGCCGATCTTCTGGGTCAGCATGTCTGCCATCAGGTCGGGCATCGCCCACATGCCCTTGCCGATCTGTGCGCGCCCCGACATGCCGGCCGCCAGCCCCTGGTCGACGTTGTTGTTCTCGTAGGTGGTGATCCAGGTCTGCGTCTTCATGTCGGCCTTGCGCACCATCGGCCCGGCCTCGAAGGAGGTGTGGATCTCGTCGCCGGACCGGTCCAGGAAGCCGGTGTTGATGAACACCACCCGCCGCCGCGCCGCCTCGATCGACGCGGCGAGGTTCACCGTGGTGCGGCGTTCCTCGTCCATGATCCCGATCTTGAGGGTGTCGGCGGGCAGGCCGAGCAGCTTCTCGACCCGGGTGAACAGGTCGACGGTGAGGGCGGCCTCGGCCGGGCCGTGCATCTTCGGCTTGACGATGTAGATCGAACCGGTGCGGCTGTTGCGCCGGGCCGCGTCCGCGCGCAGGCTCGGCAGCGCCGCCAGGGACGTGATGATCGCGTCGAGGATGCCCTCGAACACCTCCGCGCCGTCGGCGTCGAGGATCGCGTCGGTGGTCATCAGGTGCCCGACGTTGCGGACCAGCAGCAGCGCCCGGCCCGGGAGCAGGATCTGCCCGCCGTCCGGCGCGGTGAACGTCCGGTCCGCGGCCAGCGCGCGGTCGAACGACGACCCGCCCTTGGTCACCGTCGCGGTCAGGGTGCCCTGGTTCAGCGCCAGCCAGTTCGCGTAGGCCGCCACCTTGTCCTCGGCATCGACGGCGGCGATGGAGTCCTCGAAGTCGACGATCGTGGTGAGCGCGGCCTCGAGGACGACGTCCTGCACCCCGGCGGGGTCGCCGGCGCCGATCGCACCGGCGCGGTCGATGAGGATCTCGACATGCAGGCCGTGGTGGACCAGCAGGATTCCGCTGGGGGACGCCGCCGCGCCGGTGTAGCCGCGCAGCGCCGAGGGGTCGGCGAGGCCGGTCGTCGTACCGGTGGTCAGCGTGACGACCAGCTCGCCGTCGACGACGGCGTACTGCGCCGCGTCGGCGTGGCCGCCCTCGCGCAGCGGCGCGACCTCGTCGAGCAGCGCCCGCGCCTGGGCGATGACCTTCGCGCCGCGGACCGGATTGTAGGGCCCGTCGCGGTGCGCACCGTCGTCCTCGGCGATCGCGTCGGTGCCGTAGAGCGCGTCGTACAGCGAGCCCCAGCGGGCGTTCGCGGCGTTGAGCGCGTACCGGGCGTTGAGGACCGGCACGACGAGCTGCGGACCGGCGGTCAGCGCGATCTCGTCGTCGACGTTCTCGGTCGCGATCTCGAACGGCTCGGGCTCGGGCCGCAGATAGCCGATCTCGACGAGGAAGTCGTGATAGGCCTGCGCGTCGTGCCCGCTGCCGGCGCGGGCGCGGTGCCAGTCGTCGATCTTCCTCTGCAGCTCGTCGCGCTCGGCGAGCAGGGCCCGGTTGACGGGCGTGAGCGCGGTGAAGATCTCCTCGACGCCCCGCCAGAAGGCCGCGGGCTCGACGCCCGAGCCGGGCAGGGCGGCGGTCTGCACGAACTCGTGCAGGCTCGCCGCCACCTGGAGAGCGCCGATCTGGATCCGTTCGGTCATCGTCTGTCCTTGTCGTGTGGTTGCGGTGCCGAGCGGCGTGGTCGGAATGTTCGGCGCGGTCGGGAGGTCTCGCGTGAACGGGGCCCGGGGCGGTCGTCCGCCGGCGGCCCTCGCCGTCAGGGAAAGATCGCCCCGGGGTTGAGGATGCCCAGGGGATCGAGCGCCCGCTTGATGCGCAGGGACAGCTCCATCACCTCCGGGCCGAGCTGGCCGGGCAGCCAGGCCTTCTTGAGCCGGCCGACGCCGTGCTCGCCGGTGATCGTGCCGTCGAGCGTGAGGGCGAGGTCCATCACCTCGCCGAAGGCGAGTTCGGCGCGGCGGGTCATGTCCTCGTCCGCCGGGTCGAAGACGATGAGGGGATGGGTGTTGCCGTCGCCGGCGTGCGCGATCAGCGCGATCGTCAGCGCACGGTCGGCCGCGATCGTCTCGATGCCCTGGACGAGCTGCGGTAATCGCGGTAAAGGCACGCCGACATCCTCGAGCAGCAGGGCCCCGCGCCGCTCCACCGCGGGGATGGCTGCCCGGCGCGCGGCGACGAACGCCTCGCCCTCGCCCGGATCGTCGGTGGCCAGCGTCTCGGTGGCGCCGCTGGCCACGCAGGCGTCGTTCATGATCGTCATTTCTCGCTCGGCGGCGAGATGTTGGCTGTCGGAGCGGGCCACGAGCAGCGCGGCGGCGCCGCGGTCGAGCCCCATGTGCAGGACGTCCTCGACGGCATTGATCGACGTCTGGTCCATGTACTCCAGCATCGCGGGCCGGATGGCGGACGTGATCGCCAGGATGGCCGCGGTGGCCGCCTCGGTGGTGGGGAAGGTGGCCACCAGCGTGCTCGACGGCGGCTGGGCCGGGATGAGCCGCAGGGTGGCCTCGGTGACGATGCCGAGCGTCCCCTCGCTACCGACGAACAGCTTGGTCAGCGACAGCCCGGCGACGTCCTTGAGCCGCGGGCCGCCGAGGCGCACCGCCCGCCCGTCCGCGAGCACGACCTGCAGCCCGAGCACGTAGTCGGTCGTGACGCCGTACTTCACGCAGCACAGGCCGCCGGCGTTCGTCGCGACGTTTCCCCCGATCGAACAGATCTCGAACGACGACGGGTCCGGCGGGTACCACAGCCCGTGGGCCGCGGCCGCCGCCTTGACCTCGGCGTTGAGCAGGCCCGGCTGCACGACGGCCATCCGGGTGAGCGGGTCGACGCGCATCGCGCGCATCCGCTCCGTCGACAGCACGATGCCCCCGGTGACGGCGGTGGAGCCCCCGGACAACCCGGTGCCCGCTCCCCGCGGCACCACCGCCACGCGGTGCCGCGCCGCCCACCGGACGGCGATCTGGACATGGTCGGTCGACTCCGCGCGCACCGCCGCGAGCGGCTGCCCGGCCAGCGGGTCCGCCGCGCGGTCACGGCGGTACTTGTCGAGCTGGTCCGGATCGGTGACAACCACCCCGGCGGGCAGCGCGTCGACCAGCTCGGCGAGCTCGGCGATGGTGACGTCCTCCACAGTCACAGGGGCCAGCCTTTCCGAGGGGAGGGTCCGCCCGCGACGTCGCGGGCGACCCTGTCAGCTTCCACCATACGGAAAAAGAAATCTGTATCGTGATACGAACGTAGGGCGGTACCGCCGCCTCGGTCAAGGCGGTCGACGATGTGCAGGCGGGCGTGCGGGCGATGCGCAGGCCGCGTGCTGGCCGTCCGGGCCGTGAGGGGGCCATGACGGTGGAGTGCGAGCCGGGTGTGGGTGCCCGGGGCCGATGTCCGGCCCGAGGTGAGAGGAAGGCGTGTGGGGATGCCGGTCGAGCAGCGTGCGGCGGGGGTGCAGTCGGTCCAGCGTGCCCTGGACATCCTCGAGGTGGTCGAGGCGGCGGGCGGCGGCTGTTCGATCAGCGCGATGGCCACGGCGACCGGCCTGCCGCTGCCGACCATCCACCGGCTGGTGCAGACCCTCACCACCCGCGGCTACCTGCGCCGCCTGCCCGACCGCCGGTACTGCCTGGGTTCCCGGCTGGTCCCGTTGGGCGCCGGCGCGAACGCGCTGCTCGGCGAGCGGGCCGCCCCGGTCCTGCGCGCGCTCGCCGACGGGCTCGGCGAGTCGGCCAACCTCGCGGTCCTGGCCGGCGAGCGGGCCGAGTACGTCGCCCAGGCCCCCGGGGTGTACTCGATGCGCACCTTCACCGAGGTGGGCCGGCGGGTCCCCCTGCACTGCACCGGCGTCGGCAAGGCGCTGCTGTCGACCCTCGGTGACGACGAGGCCCGCGCCATCCTGGCGCGTTCGACGCTGTCCACCCACACCGCCACGACCATCGTCGAGGTCGACGCGCTGCTCGACGAGCTGGCCGGCATCCGCGCCCGCGGCTACGCGCTCGACGAGGGAGAGATGGAGGTCGGGGTGCGCTGCGTCGCGATGCCGGTGTCCGTGCCCGGCATGGCGCCGATGGCGCTGTCCGTGTCAGGCCCCGCGGCGCGCATGAGCGACGACCTCGCCGGCCGGGCCGCGCCGGCCCTCGTCCACGCCTGCGCCGCCCTCGCCACCGCCCTCACCTGAGCCTGAACCACCGGCAGCCCGCCGTAGGAGCGGGAGGATGTCGGCGAGCCGTTCGAGCTGGTCGCGGGCGGCCCCGAGGTCGACGGTGCCGAGCCGGCAGACGAGGTGGCGCGCGCCGGCGGCGATGTAACCCGCCAGCCGCGCGACCACCTGCGCCGCCGGTCCGGTGATCACGGCCTGGATGGCCTCGAGCTCGCGCAGCCCGAGCCCGTAGTTGGCCTGGCTGTAGGCCGCCAGGGTGTCGCGCCCGCTCGCCACGGAGTCGGCGATCAGCACCGACGCGAACAGGGCAGGCGTGATCGTGTTCGGCCCGCGGCCCGCGTCGGCGGCCGCCGCTCGTACCTGCGCCAGACCGCTCCGGTAGTCCGCCCGGTCGGGCGGGTAGGGCAGCCACCCGTCGTAGCGCCGGCCGGCGCGGATGAGCGCCGCGGGCGCGGCGCCGCCGAGCCAGATCGGCGGGCCACCGGCCTGGCTGGGCGCCGTGGCCGGCGGGATGTCGTCGACGTGCAGGACGTCGCCGTGGAACGAGGTCGGACCGTCGGCGGTCCACAGCCGGCGCCACAGGGCAACTGTCTCGTCGAGCCGGGCAAACCGGTCGGCCCAGGGAACCGCGGATAGGTCGTGCAACGGCCGGCCGAAGCGGCCGGGAAAGGCCGCGCCCACAGCGACCGTCAGCCGTCCGCCGGACAGCAGGTCGAGGGAGGCGAGGGTCTGCGCCGCCTGCACGGGCCGGCGCAGTACCGGCAGGAGGGTCGCGGTGCCGAGAGTGACGCGGTGGGTGACCGGTGCCACGGCGGCGAGCATGGTCAGCGCCTCGATGCGCGGACCGAGCAGCGAGTCGTTGACCCACAGCGAGTCGTACCCGAGTTCCTCGGCCCGGACCGCGAAGTCGACGAGCTCACGTGGGTCGGTTCCCGCGCCCCACTGGGCCTTTCCGACCGGGACGAGCACGCCGAGGCGGATGCCGGTCGGTTGCCTGGCATCGTTCGGCTGCCTGTCATCGGTCGTGCAGCTGTCATCATCCATGCGCCGCATGGTGTCCGCGGCGGTGACGGGCGGCAATTCCCCGGGAGGAATGGCCGGCGGTCGTTCCCGGGCGGTACAACGAGGCTCGTGGACTTCCCGCGGGCGCTGCGTGAACGTCGGCTTCGTCGGCGCCTCAGCCAGCTCGAACTGGCCGAGCGGGCGGGGACCACCCAGCGGCACGTCAGTTTTCTGGAGAACGGCCGGTCGGAACCGGGCCGGGCCATGGTCGTCCGGCTTGCGGAATCTCTCGACCTGCCGTTGCGGGAGCGCAACAGTCTGCTGCTCGCCGCGGGCTATGCCCCCGCCTATCCGCGCACCTCGTTGGACGACCCGCCGCTGGCGCCGGTGCGCGCCGCGCTGACGCACGTTCTGACCGGGCACCTGCCCTACCCGGCGATCGTCGTCGACCACCACGGCGACCTCGTCGCCGCCAACGAGGCCTTCGCCCTCCTCGCCGACGGCGCGGCGCCGGACCTGCTCGGGCCCGGCGCCAACGTCTACCGCCTCGCGTTGCATCCCGCGGGGCTCGCGCCGCGCATCGTGAACCTCGCCGAATGGTGCCGGCACATCCTCGACGGCATTCACGCCGAGATCCTGCGCAATCCCGACGACCGCCTCGGCGATCTCCACGCCGAACTCCGCCGGTACGTGCCGGCCGAACCGCTTCGGCCAGATCATCTCGGCTTCGCCGTTCCTCTGCACCTTCGCTCCGCGGGCGGGGAGCTGCGGCTCATCAGCACAATCACCACCTTCGCCACGGCCGTCGACGTCACCATCGCCGAACTGAAGCTCGAGGCCTTCCTCCCCGCCGACCAGCCCACCGCCACCCTCCTGCGCCGCGCGGCCGCCCGGTAGCGGCCCCGGCGTGACGGCGCTTCCTGCGGGGACAAATCGGGGTTGAAGCACGGCGGGAAGTGGGTCATCCGCGACACTGCTCTGGCTGGCCTCGGGTCTGGCTAGCCTCGGGCGACCGCCTCGCGGACGGCCGGCACGACCTCGCCCGCCCACGTTCCGAGGGCGAGGTCCGTCGTCGTATCGTCCTGGACCGGGAAGTAGACGAATCCGCCGGCGCCGGATGTCAACACGGCCGCGGTGAGCTCGTCGACCCACTGGGTGACCGAACCACCGATCCAGCGGCCGGCATCGTCGCGGGTGGCGGCCAGCGGCGCCGCGGTGAAGCGGCCGGGCAGATTGTAGATGGTCGCGATCTGCGCGGGATCCCGGCCGGCCGCCGCGGCCGCCGCGTCGATGAGGGGGCGCGAGCGGGCCACCCGGGCACTGCGCCAGTCGGCGGCGTAGCCGGGCAGCCAGCCGTCGGCGAGCCGGCCCGTGACCGCCAGCGACATCGGGCCGCCCGAACCCGTCCAGATCGGCGGGGCCGCGACGGACGCCGGAACGAGGCCCGCGACCTGGTAGAACTCCCCGTCGAAGGTCACCGGGTCCCCGCCGCCGCAGAGTGCCTTCACGACGACGATCGCCTCCTCCATCGCCCGGACGGCCTGCGCCGGAGAACGTCGGGGGAGGCCGAGCCGGGCCATGTCGTCCCACAGGCCGCCCGCCCCGATCCCGAGCGCGACGCGCCCGCCCGACAGCGCGGACAGCGCGGTGACCGTCCGGGCCAGCATCGGCGCGGGTCGGCTCGGCACGTTGGTCACGTTCACCGCCCCGGTGACCCGCACCGTCCGGCCCAGGACGACACCGAGGACCGCGTAGGCGTCCAGCCGGTCGGCGAAGTACGGATGATCCGACAGCGTGACCAGGTCAAGAGCGTCGCGATCCGCCTGCGTCGCGTGCGCGAGCAGGGCGTCCACCTCGCCGACGCCGGTCTCGAGGCCGAATCCGAACAGCACCTTCTCGTGAGTCACGGCGTTCACGCCTCCATTCCTGTCCTGTCGGTCGCGGGCCTCGGCCCGGTGGTCATGATGTCCCGCCGAGATCGGCGAGCCCGGCCCGGCCCGGCCCCGCGTCGAGCGTCGAGCCTCGGCGCCGACCGTCGAGCCTCGGCGCGGCCCGGTCTCTCACTCTCGGCCTCGGCGCGGAGTACAGGAAGGCCGGGCCGGGGCTGGTACGGACAGGGCCACTCTTGGCGGGCTCGGATCCGGAGCACGCGGCAGCGACGGTCGTGGGCACCTACCGGGCCTGTGCAGCGAGATCCGCCTCCCGCGGCCCCCGAGTGTCGGATCATTGTCGGCGAATCGGACGTCGAGATCACGATCCGCTCCCGGGTCGTACCGTCCGTGCTCGGAAGGGTCTGGTGTGGCTATGCGTGTCCGTTCGCCGGAATTCGACTTCACCGACGTCTCGCCGCGCTGGGGCGCGAATCTGGAGGCTGTCCACCTGGTCAACGCGCAGGGCATCATCCCGGCCTACATCGAACCGTTCCTCATCAAGGTGATGCGCCGCGCGGCCGAGGAGCTGGATCCGCTGGTCGACGCCGAGCTGCTGCGGGACATCGACCTGTTCAACCGGCAGGAGGGCCAGCACTACCGGCTGCACCGGGCGTTCAACGCGATGATCCGCGACGGCGGTTACCCGGACATGACCGACTATGAGGCCGTCTTCGAACGGGACTACGAGCACTTCCTGCGGACCAGGTCGTTACGCTGGCTGCTCGCCTACTGCGAGGGCTTCGAGACCATCGGCTCGACCGGCGCGGAACTGTGGGTCGACGGCCTGATGGAGGCCGAACTCGGCGCCGCGCCGTCACCGGCGGTCGAGCTGTGGAAATGGCATCTCGCCGAGGAGTACGAACACCGCACGGTTGTGAACCGCGTCTATCACCGCCTTTACGGCCGCCCCCGGCTGTTCGCGTGGTTGTACCGGGCCCGGGGCATCGTCACCGCGTCCCGGCACCTGAACCGGCGCACCTCGCCGCTACGGCGATATCTGCTGGACACCGACCGCCGCACGATGACGGACGAGCAGCGTCGGCAGTCGCAGGAGCGGGAGGCGGCCACCGCCAGGAGACTCGGCGCGGCGAACCTCCGCCGGCTCGCCCGCGCGTTCTCCCCGTTCTACGACCCGGCCACGACGCCCCCGCCCGCGGGTCAGCAGGCCACCCTGGCCCGCTACCCCGCGGCCGCCGGACGGCCGACGAACACGTGATCCCGACGCCGGGGCCTCGGATGGGTGGCAGAGTCGCGCCGCCCTGACCAGCGGGACACCGCCGCGGGCAGCCACGGGCTCAGCCGGGGGCTGATCGACCTTCGAGGTTCGGACGGAGCCGCCGCGGAAATCGAAGAAGTGATCGATGGGGTGCCTCGGCCGGCGGGGCCGAGGCACCCGCCACGCTCGCCGGGGCGACCAGCTCGCCTGGCTGCACGAACGGACGCTGCGCCACACCAGGCGGCCCGGGGACCTCCTCGCCGACCAACCGGCGGTTATGCGGATTCCGGCGGACCCCGGCGACCGTTTCACTGCCAGTCGCAGTCCATGCGTGTTGTCGCTGGAGGGTGGCCGGTTGTCTGCCGGGCGTCGGAGTCGCGGCCATTCGCCCTCGCCATCCCATTCTTATTCCTCCCGTATCCAGGAAATTCCTGTCCTCCTGATCCGCTGGACACGCCGTCGCCCAGTCGAGTTGCAATAACCTGGCTGTTCGCCGTGAGAGTCTGCCGGTGGAGCGGGGATCTGTCGGTAAGGGGACATCTGTGATCGGTACACCTCGCACAGGGTTTGTGCGCGGATGGCTCGCTACAGTACTTGCCGCCGGAACCGCGCTCGTCATAATATTTCTTACCGGACTGGTCGGGACACCCGCGGCATCGGCGGCCCAGCCTGTCGTCGGGTTGGGAACCGCCACGTCATTCGCGGTTCTGGCGGGTGCGACCATCACCAATACTGGACCCTCGGTCATCTCGGGTGATCTGGGCCTGAGCCCCGGCACGGCGGTCACCGGATTTCCTCCAGGCATTGTGATCAACGGCGCCCGGCATGTGGCCGATGCTGTCGCCCTCCAGGCCAAGTCGGACCTCACGACGGCCTACAACGATGCGGCTGGGCGGACGCCGGCCATCGCCGCGCCCAGTGATCTCGGTGGCCAGACCCTGGTCCAAGGTGTGTACAAAACGGCTGCCGCCATGGGCGTGACCGGCACGGTCACGTTGGATGCACAGAACGATCCGGACGCGGTGTTCATCTTCCAGGCGGGATCGACCTTGATCACTGCACCGAACAGCACCGTCGCGCTCGTCAACGGCGCCCGGCCCTGCAACGTCTTCTGGCAGGTCGGAAGTTCGGCGACCCTGGGAACCAACACCACCTTCGTCGGCAACATCCTGGCGTTGACCTCGGTTACGGTAAAAACCAGATCCACCGTCGCCGGCCGGATCCTGGCTCGTAACGGCCAGGTCAGTCTTGACACCAACACGGCCACGCGCTGGGGATGCCTGCCTCCCTCGACCCCGACGCCGACTCCGACGGTCGCGCCGACGCCGACTCCGACGGTCGTGCCGACTGCGACTCCGACGGTCGCGCCGACTGTGACTCCGACGGTCACCCCGACTGTGACTCCGACGGTCACCCCGACTGTGACTCCGACGGTCGCGCCGACCGCGACTCCGACGGTCGCGCCGACTGTGACTCCGACGGTCGCGCCGACCGCGACTCCGACGGTCACCCCGACGGTCGCGCCGACTGTGACTCCGACGGTCGCGCCGACCGCGACTCCGACGGTCACCCCGACGGTCGCGCCGACTGTGACTCCGACGGTCGCGCCGACCGCGACTCCGACCGTCGTACCGACGGCGACGCCTACGACCACGCCAAGTCCATCGATTACTCCGACCCCGACCATGCCAAGGGGCGGAGGCTTCGGCGGTGGCGGATTCGACCTTGGAGACATCGGCGAGATCTTCGGTCCGGGTGGCTCCGGTGGCTCCGGTGGCGGTGGGGCGGGCGGCTTCGGTCCCGGGGGTGGCGGCGCCGGGGCTGGTGGTGCCGGGGCTGGTGGCATCGGGGCTGGTGGTGCCGGGGCTGGTGGCATCGGGGCTGGTGGTGCCGGGGCTGGTGGTGCCGGGGCTGGTGGCATCGGGGCTGGTGGCATCGGGGCTGGTGGTGCCGGGGCTGGTGGTGCCGGAGGCGCCGGCACCGGTGGTGAGGTCATCCCCGCGGGGCATCCGGAGACAGGTGCCGGGGGAGCGGCTCACACGAGTGGCCGCACGCAGCTGGCCATCGGCGCGATGGCCGTGATGGGAGCCGGCCTCGCGATCGGGTTCGCCGGCCGACGGCGCCGTGAGCTTCTCACCGATGACGGTTCGAGCCAGGACGGGGTGAACGGCGGTAAGCGGGACGGCGATGAATGACCTCCGCCCGGGCGACGGAGGCCGTTCGGCGCCGGGCGTGGCGTTGGTGGGCGCTCGCCGCTGTGCTCCTGCTCATCGCGGGAGGGAGTTTCGAGGCGGGCCTGCGCGGCCATCGAACCGTTCTGGAAGGCTCGGAGGAATCCTCGGCCGCACGGCCGCCTGAGGCCACCGACAACAGGGGGAACGGACGGCGGGCCGTGAGTACGGCGGTCCGCTCGACTCCGGTCGCGTTGCGAATTCCGGCCATCGGGGTGGAGGTTCCGGTGTCCGCGCTGGGGCTCAATCCCGATCGCACGGTGCAGGTACCCACCGATTTTCGGGAACCGGGCTGGTTCCGGCTCGGGCCCTCGCCCGGGCAGGTGGGCTCGGCGGTCATCCTGGGTCACGTCGACTCGCACAGCGGTCCGGCGGTCTTCTTCCGGCTGCGGTACCTGAATGCGGGTGACCGGGTCGACGTGACATTGGCCGACGGCGCGATCGCGCACTTCGAGGTCAACGCGGTGAGGACGTATCCGAAACGACAGTTTCCGGCACGCCAGGTATACGGATCGCATGGCTACAGTGCGCTGCAACTCGTCACCTGCGGAGGGGTGTTCGACACCCGGACCCACAGCTATCAGTCCAACGTCGTCGCGTACACCTCACTCGTCTCCATCACCACGGCAAGGGCTCCGGGGATGACCACCCCCAAGAACTAGTCCCCAGCAGGCGGCCGTTCTGGTAACGAGTGGTCCGGAGTTCTCGATGCGGACCATCACCGACGGCTCGTCGCCCTGGGGGCGACGTGGCCGTCGGCGATGATGCGGAGACGCGAGACGCTGGACTCGGGCCTCTTCAGCCCGCGCCGGCGGTCAGGCCCAGCGGACGACGTCGGCGGGGTCGAGCCGGGGGAGCCGGTCGAACCAGGGGTTCTCCCCGGGGTGGCCGATGTTGACGACGAGCACGGACTTCCACCGGCCGTCCGGGTAGAACTCGGCGTCGATCGCCGCGGCGTCGAAGCCGGCCATCGGCCCGGCGACGAGCCCCTGGGCACGAATGGCGAGGATGAAGTAGCCCGCCTGCAGGGGCGCGTTGAACTGGCCCATCGTGGTCCGCAGGGACTCGTCCGCCTCGAGTACGTCCTTCATCTGCGGCCGGATCGGCAGCAGCGTGGGGGCGTGCTCATGGAAGCGCGAGTCGACGGCGAGGATGGCGGTGACGGGCGCCGAGGCGGTCTTGACCCGGTTGCCCTCGGCCATCAGCGGCAGCAGCCGCTCCTTGCCCTCGGGCGTGCGCACGAAGGTCACCCGCAGCGGCTGCAGGTTGGCGCTGGTCGGCGCCCACCGGGTGAGCTCCCAGATGCCCGCGAGTTCCTCGTCGCTGACCGGGGTGTCCGCGAAGGCGTTCGCCGTCCGGGCCTCGGTGAACAGCAGGGCGCGCCCGGCCTCGTCGAGGCCGGGAACGCCCGTCGCCTCGATGCTCTCGACGGCAGAGGTCATGCGTGTGCTCCCTGAGTATGTGTGGCCCCCCGTACTACCGTCGTAACTCTAGCCGGGCCGTCCGGAGTCCCCGTTCCGCTGTCCGCTGCGCCACATGCCGCTCGAGATCGACGGCGAACCCGGCCTCGGGGCGGGCCCTGCCGGGGCGGCTGGCCCGCGGTGGTCATCATCTCGGACGTCAGACGGGCGGGCGGCGCAGCCATCGTTTCAAGTTCGTGATCCGTCGCAGGGGCGCCCGCGCCGGCGGAACGGGAACGCCGTGTCGGTGCGCCAGGTCCCGCAGCACAACATTCGCGCCGTAGGTTTCGAGCGCTCCGGCGAGCAGGCGCCGATACGGGTCCGCGACGACTCCGAGCTCGAAGTCATGGAATATCTCCCGCCAGGCGACGTCGGGCCGGTGATAGTCGATGCTCGGACGCTGTTCCCGGGGATAATCCACCCGTGCCAGCACCTGGTCCGCTGCCGCGGACGAGGTGTAGATCCTGGCCAGCTCCCGCCGCAGCAGTTCTCCGTGACCCGATCGGCCGGCAACAGATCCGGCCGGGGTGCGAGCGCGACCATGGCCCGTTCGACCCGTACGCGCGCCCGACGCTGCTGGCGCTGCCGTCGACCGCGGGGCCGCGTCGAAGCGAGCGGGACGAGAAGGATGCTCCCGGGCGAGGAGAGCGGGCACCAGCCCCAGCAGGGACAGCCCCAGGGACACCGACATCGCCCCGATGTGCGCCGCGTGGGAACCGCCCGGAATCCCCGCGATCTTTCCCTCCCCGAGGCAGGTGACGGAGGGATCACTCTACGCGGCACGGTTCCGCCTGAACCCCGACGGGCACGGGCAAGCGCGAATCAGATCGCGTACACGACGCAGCTCAGGACTCGCCCGTGAGGTGGACGACCTCGGCATAGCGCTCGAGGGCCTCGATGCAGGCCGCGACGCTGTGTCCGGGGGGCTGCACGACGAACCAGGTGGCGCCCGCGTCCCTGGCCTGGCCCAGGAAGTTCAGGTGCTCGTCGGGGGAGCCGTTCGGGTCCTGGAGCCACGTGCTCTGCAGGGACTGGAGCTGGACGTCGACGGTGACGTCCCGTCCGCGCTCCCGGGAGGCAAGCTCGTTGACTTCCGTCACCGCCGACCTGAGCTGGGCGAACGTCGTCAGGGCGGGCGTGCGCGTCGTGCCGGCGATCGCGTCGGGGATCATCAGGGGGCTCCAGCCCTGCACCCGGGCCGCCCGGCGCCGGGCCACGGCGCTGTTGCCGCCGACCCAGATCGGCGGTCCGCCCGGCGTGACGGGCATCGGGAGCGAGGCGATCGAGGCGGCGGTGAAGTGCCTGCCCTCATAGTCGAAGGGGGATCGGCTCCACACCCCCCGCAGCACCTCGAGGGCCTCGTCGAACAGCAGGTTGCGCTCGTCGAAGTCCACGCCCAGGGCCCGGAACTCCGAGCGCAGATAGCCGGTTCCGACGACGACGGTCAACCGGCCCGCGGACAGGATGTCCACGGTCGCCGCCGCCCGGGCGGTGAGCAGGGGATTGCGGTACGGCAGCACGAGCAGGTACGTCATGAGGCGAAGCCGCGTCGTCGCCGCGGCGCAGAACGCCAGCGCCGGGACGACGTCGAGCGCCTCGTGCCCGCCCGACCTGAGCCACTTCGTCGACGGCGCCGGGTGTTCGGTGAAGGCGACCGCCGCGTAGCCGAGACGCTCGGCCGCCTGGACCACCCGGGTGACCCCCGCCGCGGTCACCAGCTCGGGGCTGTAGTGCGGGTCCGACACGGGGAACTCGACGGTGACGTGCACGACGGCGCTCCTGACTGCGATGGCGGGCGGCGGGCAGGCGAGCTGCTGGATCAAGCAGGCAGGCGAGCTGCTGGATCAGGGGGACTGGCCCAGGCCGACTGGACCAGGGCACGGGATCAGGGGCACGGGATCAGGGCTGTCGGTCAGGCGCCGCCGCTGGCTGTCACGCACTGGCCGGTGATCCAGCGGGCGTCGTCGCCGGCGAGGAAGGCCACCACGTCCGCGATGTCCTCAGGCTGTCCGAGCCGGCCGAGCGGGACCAGGCTGCCGTAGTGCTCGGCGAGCTGTGGAGTCATCCCGTTGCGGATCAGATCGGTGTCCACGATGCCGGGGACCACCGCGTTCACCGTCACCTTGCGGGGGGCCAGCTCGGTGGCCCAGACGCGGGTGAAGGCCTCGATCGCCGCCTTGCTGCCCGCGTAGGCCGACAGTCCGGGCTGGCGGGTCGACGAGCTGCCGCTGCTGATGCTGATGACGCGCCCGCCGTCGGGCATGAGCGCGACCGCCCCCTGCGTCACGAAGAACAGGCCGCGGGCGTTGAGGCCGAAGGTGGAGTCGTAGATGGTCGGCGTCGTCGCGGCCAGGGCCGGCATGCCACCGGCCCCGCGTCCGGCGTTGTTGACGAGGACGTCGACGCGGTCGGTGCGGGCCTGGATTCGCGTGAACAGATCGTCGATCTGGGCCAGATCGGCGACGTCGGCCTGCTCCGCCCAGGCGTCGCCGCCGGCCGCCTCGATCTCCTTGACCAGGCTGGCGGCCTGCTCGGCGCTGCTCGCGTAGTTCACGATGACGGCCGCGCCGTCGCGGGCGAGCCGACGGGCGATCGCGCGGCCGATGCCACGGCCGGCGCCGGTGACGAGCGCGGTCTTGCCGGAGAGTGTCATGTCAGCCTTTCGCGGGGAACGGCGGCGGTGCCGTTCTCGTCGGGCGGTCAGGGGAGGATCACGGAGCGGACGGACTCGGTGTCGGCGAACGCGGCGGTGATGTCGGCGGCCGACAGGCCGATGCGCGTGGAGACGAGCCGTTCGAGGTTCAGGCGGCCGGCCTCCGCCAGGCGCACCAGCAGCGGGAAGTCGACGTCGATGTCGGCGGAGCCGTACACCGCGCTGGTGAAGTTTCGGCCGCTGCTGACGTGCTCCCAGGCGCCCAGGGCGAGGACCGCCGTCGCCTCCGCCGCTCCGACGGCGACGACGGTTCCCGCCGCGCGGGTCATCCGGTAGGCGGCCAGCGTCGTGTCGACGCGTCCCGCCGCCTCGAACGCCGCGTCGACCCCGCGGCCGGCGGTGAGGTCCCGGACGGTTCCGACGACGTCGTCGGTGGTCGTCGGGTCCAGCACGTCCGTCGCGCCGAGGTCCGCCGCCAGCCGACGCTTGGCCGGGACGGGTTCGATCGCAACGATGCGGCTCGCCCCGGCGATGGCGGCGGCCTGGATCACGGCGAGTCCGACGGCGCCGGCGCCCACGACGGCGATCTCGTCGCCGGGGGAGACCCGTGCGGTGTTGAAGACCGCTCCCGCACCGGTGACGACGCCGCAGCCGATCAGCGCGAGCTGCTCGTCGGGAAGGTCGGTGCCGACCGGGACCACGGACAGCTCGTGCACGGTGGTCGTCTCGGCGAAGGAGCCGAGCCCGCAGAACGCGCTGACGGCATGCCCGCCGTCGGTCCGGTAGCGCGGCGCCGCCCAGATGGCCGGCGTCTGCGCGCACAGGTACTTCAGGTGCCGGCGGCACCACCAGCACCGCCCGCAGGCGGGGATCGATGCCCCGACGACGCGGTCGCCGACGCGGACGCGGCTGACGTCCGTACCGACCTCGACCACCCGTCCGGCCAACTCGTGCCCGAGCACCAACGGCAGCCCGAAGGGCAGGTGGCCGGCGAGCACGCTGTGGTCGCTGGCGCAGATCCCGCTGGCGCCGACCGCGACGACGACGTCGTGCGGTCCCGGGGGGATGGTCTCCAACTCCGCGGTCGTGAAGGTGCCCACGGCAGTGGCGATGCCGACGCTCATGGTTGGCCTGCTCCGATGCGATGCGATGCGAGGCGATGCGAGGCGAGGCGGAACGGGATGGGTGCGAAGAGGAGGCTAACGTTCGTTTGCTCCAGTGGTCAACTGTCAAGTTCCAAGCCTGATCAGACAGGGCTAGCGTGATGATTTGCAAGGTTGCTGGCTAACGAACGTTGACTTGGGTGGCGTGGGAGTTCTACCTTCCTGGATCAACGCTGTGACGTCCGGCACAGGCCGACCGCCCGGCGGAGAACCCGACTCCCAGGCAAAGGACCGACGATGTCGATCATCCCGTTACGGCGCGCGGGCCTCGTCCCGCGCGCGCTGGCCGGCACGGTGCTCTCTGCGCTCGTCCTGACGACGGCCGCCTGTGGATCGAGCGGTTCCGCCGCGGGGGGAGCGGCCGCGTCGGCGGACCCGAGCCTCTTTCCCGGCACGAAGCCGTCGGCGTCGGCGCCGGTGCGCGTCGCGATCATCACGAACGAGGGTGGGGCGGCGATCAGCCAGCCCGAGACGACCGCGGCGGCCAGGGCGGCGGTCAGCTACGCGAACGACAATCTCGGCGGCATCGGCGGCCACCGGATCGAGATCGTGCTGACCTGCCCGACGCGGGAGGACGTCGCGACCGCCCGGACCTGCGCCAACAAGGTGGTCGAGGCGAAGGCGGACGCGCTGGTCGTGACCTCGACGGGCCTGGGCGCGACGATCGCGCCGATCGTGACCGGGGCCGGCATCCCGTACATCACCGCCAACGGCGCGACGGCTCCCGAGCTGACCTCGCCCGCCTCGTTCGTCTGGACGGGCGGCTTCCCGTCGATCCTGCGGGCCTGGGCGAAGTACGCCAAGGACAAGGGCTACCGGTCGTTCACCGCGTTCGTCATCGACTCCCCGTCCGCCATCGGTGCCGCCCAGCAGCTGGGGGCGCCGGCGTTCAAGGCCGCCGGGGTGGACTTCACGGTCGCCACGGTCCCGGCCGGGACCCCGGACGCCACCCCGATCGTCAGTGCGGCGCTGCGGCGCAAGCCCGACGCGGTCGCCGTCATCGGCGAGTCGACGGTGTGCATCAGCGTCATCAAGGCCCTGGAGACCGTCGGCACCAGCGCCGACAAACTGATCACCCAACCCTGCGTGGAGCGCAGCGTCCTGGACGCGGTCGGCTCCGCCATCGACGGCACCCAGGTCGCCACCCCGTACGACGTGATCAGCAAGGATGACCCCGAGGTGCGGCGCTACGACGCGGTCATGGCCAGGTACGCGCCGGACACCCCGACGGGCGGCTACGCCGGCATCGGCTACCAGGGCATGATGTCGTTCATCCGGGCGGCCCAGGGCATCCGCGGTGACGTCAGCCCCGCCGCCGTCATCGCGGCGGTGAAGAGCGCGAAGAACGTGCCGCTGCCGATCGGGCACGGGATCACCTTCACCTGTGACGGCACGGCCCTCCCGCCGCTGATCTCGGTGTGCTCGAGCAGCAACATCTTCGAACGGTTCGACGCCGGCAAGGCCACCGACGCCCAGGTGGTGGCGCTGCGATGATCAAGGTTGTGCAGTGCTTCACCGGCGGGGTCGGCGCCGAGAACGTCCGCCGGCTGGCCCGCCACCCCCGGATGGAGCTCGTCGGGGTCCTGGTCCACAGCGCGGAGAAGGCCGGTCGCGACGCCGGTGACGTGGTGGGCATCCCCCCGCTCGGCATCACCACCACCCGCAGCCTCGACGAGATCATCGCGCTGGCTCCCGACGCGGCGATCTGGAGCGCGCAGGGCTACGACCCCGCGTCGATCGCCCGGCTGCTCGCCGCCGGCATCAACGTCTACACCGGGCTCGGCGGCTACTTCCTCGACGGCGAGCCGGAGCAGGCCCTGCTGGCCGACGCCTGCCGCGCGGGCGGCGCCACGTTCGCCGCCGGCGGCAACATCCCGGGCCTGATCAGCGACGTCCTGCCGATCTTCCTGACCGGCTACACCGGCTCGGTCCGGCACATCGACGCCGTCCAGCGCAATCACGTGGCGCACTACCCGTCCGCCGCGCAGCTGCGTGACGGTCTGGGCCTCGGGCTGCCACCCGGCGAGACCGAGAGCGCCACGGCGCTGGACGCCGGCTGGCTGTGGCTGATGACATCCTCGGCGAGGATGGTGGCCGCGGCGCTGCACGTCCCGTTCACCCGGATCGAGCAGACGGACAAACGGACCGCGCTGGCGACCGAGACCGTCACGCTTCCCGGCAGCGGCCTGACCGTCGAGGCGGGCACGGTCGCCGGGGTCCGCTGGACCTGGACCGCCTACAGCGGGCCGAGCGCCTACCTGACGATCACCAACGAGCAGACCGCCGTGCTCAAGCTCGGCGCCGGCTGGCGCGAGACGGAGCGGGAGCCGGCGTGGACGGTGGAACTCGACGCCTCCCCGCCGCTGGTCGCCACCCTGAGCTGGCCGGAGGGGACCGCGGCGGCGGCGGCCAACGCCCAGCTCAACGCGGCCCGGGCGATCAACGTGCTCGCCGCCCTGGTCGCCGCGCCGCCCGGCTGCGTCTCCGTGCTGGACCTGCCCATGATCACGTCGAGTGACACCGTCCTGGGCGAGGCCACGCCGTGAGCGGGAACGGGGGCGGGATCGGTACAGGGCTCGGGAGCCTCGCGGGTTCCGGCCGCACGGTCACCACGATCGCCGAGGTGCGGGCGGCGGCGGACGCGGTGCGCGCCGCCGGTGGACGGGTGGGCTTCTTCGGGACGAGCGGCGCCCTGCACGAGGGTCACCTGACGGTGATCCGGCGCATGGCCGCCGAGTGCGACCTGTCGATCATGCCGCTGTTCCTGGCCCCGGTCCCCGGCGTGACCTCCGACGCGGTCCCCGCCTACGACCGGGACTTCGACGCCGACGCCGCCCTCGCGTTCGACGCCGGGGTGAACCTGGTGTTCCGCCCGGCCGTGGCGGAGATGTACCCCGCTCTGCCGGTGCGCACGGCCGTCGTGCCGGCCGACGAGCTCGCCGCGCCGTGGGAGGGCGCCGAGGACCCGTCGTTCCTGCGGATGGCGGCCACGGCGCTGGCGAAGTACTACAACATCGTCGGCCCGTGTCGGGCGTACACCGGCGAGAAGGACTGGGTGCCCCTGACGGTGCTGCGCCGGATGGTCGTGGACCTGTCGATCCGGGCCGAGATCGTCGCGTGTCCCGTCGTCCGGCTCGCCGACGGGCTGTGCGCCTCCAGCCGCAACAGCCGGCTGTCCGCCGCGGACCGGGCCGCCGCCCCCACGCTCTACGCGGCGCTCACCGCGGCCGTCGCCGCCGTCGAGGCGGGTGAACGGGACGCGGAGGCGATCCGGTCCCTGCTGCGGCGGCGGATCTCGGCGGTGGCGCCCGTCGACTACGCCGAGGTCGTCGACGCCACCACGCTCGCCCGGGTCGATCCGCTGGCCGGCGAGCTACGGCTGCTGGTGTCCGCCGACTTCACCGGCACGCACCTGTTCGACAACGTCGGGCTCACCGTCCGCGATGCCGACGCCGACGCCGACGCCAGGGTCACCGTCCCTGCCGTCGGGACCACCGCCGCCGCCCCGGCCACCGACCGCCGAACCTCGGGGTAGCGCCCTGATCAGTGCTGTCGTGCGTCACCCGTCGGCGAGGCGTTGGATGATGGCGCCCAGCCAGGCCTGGAGATCGGCGGGGTCGCCGAGTTCGGAACGCAGGACCCGGCGGCGGGTCGAGACGCCGAGTACGAAGGCGTCGATCGCCGCGGCTCGGCTGTGGGCGTCCGCGTCGTCCAGGCCGGTGTCGCGCAGGTAGCGGTGCAGCGGCTCCAGCGAGTTCGTGTCGAGGAAGGCGGCCAGCGCCTCCGCCGCCTCCGGGCGTTCGCCGGACGCGCGTTGCAGCACGAGCAGCGGATCCTCTCCGGACACACCGAACCAGCGCTGGACGATGCTCGCCGCGAGTCGCGCACCCAGCGCGGAACGGCCGCCGTCGAAGGAGGTGGAGACGGGAATCTCCACCCGGGTTGCCGCCAGGAAAAGGCCGTCCTTGCCGCCGAAATAGCGCGTGATGAGGTTGGGCGACACCCCGGCCGCGTCGGCCACGCCTCTGACCGTGATCGCCGCGTACCCGTACTGGGCGAACTGGCGTTGCGCGTGCTCCAGGATCCGCTGCTTCGTGGCAGCCGCATTGCGCATAGTCATGTATATGAGAGTACACATCATGTGTATGCTGATACACATGAACGACGAGCTCCGGGAACGACTCCGGCGGACGCGGCGTGTCACGACCCCGTGGAGTGACGACCCGACGCGCGGCATCAGCGGTACCCACCTCGACGAACTGCTCGAACGCTGGGCGAACGGGTACGACTGGCGCGCGCACGAGCGCCGCATCAGAGAGTTCCCCTGGGCCACGGTGCAGGCGGGCGGCACCGAGCTGCGTGTGATCCACCAGCGGTCCGCGGATCCCGGCGCCCCGGTTGTCGTGCTGCTGCATGGCTGGCCGGACTCGGTGTTGCGGTTCGAGCGCGTCCTGCCCCTGCTCGCGGACCTGCACGTGGTGGTGCCCGCGCTGCCGGGCTTCCCGTTCGCGCCCCCGCTCACCAGTCCCGGTATGTCGGTCAACCGGATCGCCGGGATCGTCGCGGACGCCCTGGACGAGCTCGGTTACCCGCGGTACACGGTGTCCGGTGGCGACGTGGGTGGCACCGTCGCGGAGATCCTCGCGGCCGACCGCCCGGACCGGGTGGCCGCCCTGCACCTCACGAACATCGCCCCGCAGCGTGCGCTCACGGCGGACCCGGCGACGCTCCCGCCTGACGCGGCGGCCTACCTGCGCCGGTCGGCGCAGTGGTTCCGGACCGAGGGCGGGTACATCGCGGCGCAGTCGACGCGGCCGAACACCCTCGCCGTCGCCCTCGGCGACTCACCGGCCGGCCTCGCGGCGTGGATCATCGAGAAACTGGAATCCTGGTCCGACGACTCGGCCTTCACTCCGGACGAGCTTCTCACCTGGGTCACCGCCTACTGGGTCACCGGCACGATCGGCACCTCCTTCACCACCTACGTCGAACCGGCCGCCCTCCCCGACCGGATCGACACGCCGACCGTGCTCTCCGTGTTCCCACGCGACCTCAAACCGGAGCCGCGAAGCTACGCGCAGGCGTTCCTGACCGCCTGCGACTACGTGGAACACCACGCCGGAGGCCACTTCGCCGCCTGGGAACAGCCCGAGGCCTACGCCGACGACGTCCACCGCGCAGTCAAACTGGGCGGCTGAAACGGAGCCCGCGACACCGTGGCACCGCTTCGCCTCGTCCACCGCGACACCTCGTCCACCGCGACACCGCTGGCCGCGGACCCGTCAGGCTGCGAGCGAGAGCGCGCGCTCGGCCATCCCGATCAGCCGGGTGCGCGCCGCGATGCCGATGTCGCTGTACTTCGTCGAGTTCAGCAGCCCGAAGATCGCGTGTACCTCGATCTGGGCCTGCCGCTCGGTGAGACCGGGCCGCAGGGCGCGCAGGGGCGTCACCCACAGCCGGGTGTAGGCGAGCTGCCGGGACCTGACCTGGTGGGCGGCCTCGGCCGACAGGTTCGCCATGTCCCGGTCGTGCACCCTGATCAGGTCGGGCTCGCTGGTGGCGAAGCCGGCGTGACAGGCGATGAGCTGGCGCAGCGCGTCCGCGTCGTCGCCCGCGGCCGCGACGGCGGCCTGCCCGCTGTCGAGCATCCGCTGGCCGATGTCGATCAGCAGCTCGGCGAGCACCTCGTCCTTGCTGCCGAAATGCTTGTACACGGACGGCCCGCTGATGCCGGACGCGGCGCCGAGATCGTCGATGGACGTCCCGTGGAACCCGCGGGTGGCGAACATCCGGGCGGCCTCGAGCAGCAGCCGCTCGCGCGTCCGCTGGGCGCTCGGTCGCACCGCGCCGCCTCTACTCACCCGCGTCCTCCCTCGTTCCCCGCCCACCGCGGCACCCGACCGACCAGGGCACCCGACCGACTGCGACGCCTGATGGCGTGGCCTCGTGCCAGGCTAACGCCCCCTAACCGGCGCGGAGCGTCCGGACCAGCGGATCCGGATGGACCAGGAGACGTGTCTGCTCGACGCGGTGCTGGCCGCCACGGCCCTGCCGCTCGAATTCGACACGCCCTCGCCGAGCTGTGAGCACTCGCCCGGGGGCTGCTGCCTGCCGCCCGCGCCACCGAGGGACTCGGCCCGGCGCGGCGGGAACTCGTCGGCCGCCACCAGGTCGGCGCACGCACGAACATCGCCGCGTCCGGGCCGTCATCACCTACCTCAACCACAGCGGCTGATGCGCTTGTTGTTCGTCAAGCTGCCAGGAAGGAGCAACAGCGCTGTTGGGTTCCCATGTCCCTGTAGTTGATCCGCTGCTGTTCGCAGTGATTTAGCCTCACATTGGTGGCCGAGGCTGCCATCAGTGCCGTGTGGCCGCCGGGCCGTGTTCCGGCTGAATCATTCGACTTCGCGGCCTTTACCGGGCCGAGCCAGCATGAGGAGAGACGTGGCTGAGCAGCGCGATGGCACCCCGGACCCGGTGGACCATCCGAAGATCGACGTGACGACGCCGCATTCGGCCCGGATCTGGAACTACTGGATGGGCGGCAAGGACAATTACCCGGTGGACCGCGAGGCGGGCGACGCCTACATCAAGGCGTTCCCGGGAATCGTCACCCTGGCCAAGGAATCCCGACGTTTCCTCATCCGGGCCGTCGGCCACCTCGCCGGTGAGGTGGGCGTCCACCAGTTCCTCGACATCGGTACCGGCCTGCCGACCATGCAGAACACCCACGAGGTCGCCCAGCGCCTCGCCCCCGAGTCCCGCATCGTGTATGTCGATAACGACCCGCTCGTGCTGGCGCACGCCCGCGCCCTGCTGGTCAACACCACGCCGGAGGGCGTGACCACCTACGTCGACGGTGACCTCCACGAACCCGACCAGATCATCGCCGACGCCAGGAACGTGCTGAACTTCTCCAAGCCGATCGTCGTCATGTTCATGGGAATCCTCGGCCACCTCGCCGACTTCGACGAGGCGCGCGCGGTCGTGGCGCGGGTGGTGGAGGCCGTCCCTGCCGGCAGCTATCTGCTGCTGTGGGACAGCACCAACACCAGCGAGGGATTCGACGAGGCGCAGCAGGGCTACGACGACACCGGCGCCGTCCCCTACATCCTGCGCAGCCCGGATCAGGTCGCCCGTTTCTTCGAAGGCCTGGAACTCCTCGAGCCGGGCCTGGTGTCGATCTCGCAGTGGCGACCGGACGCCGAGGGCGCCGCGGCAGTCGACGGCTACGGCGCGGTGGCCCGCAAACCATAGGTCGAATCATCCCAATGCTTACGGGTCTCAGGTGATGCCCTGTCAGGGATCAAACGTCGGCTACGGCCCAGGGGTGACGGTCGGGCGCGTGCCGCGGTCGTCCACTCGATCAGCATCGCATCTGGACGACCGCGAACGTCCTGCCGCGGACAGAGGCCGCCCACGCCGACGGCGTCCCCCTCGAGCTGCAGGCGCCTGGGCCCGAGGCCGCCCCAGGCACGGGCCTCGGGCCCAAGTGGCCCTGCCCGAGCACCCGCGCCGCGCCCGAACCCACCCGCTACGCTGTAGGCACTCGACGCTCCAGCACTGCCGGACGCCCGGGGACCAGGCTCAGGGGGCGGTAGCTCAGCCGGTTAGAGCAGCGGACTCATAATCCGTCGGTCGTGGGTTCGAGCCCCACCCGCCCCACGCGCTCCCTTCCCCTGCTCGCTGATCTTCGATCAGCTTCGCCACCTGCCGTTATGCCTGCCCGGGGGACAACCCCCGGACCCCCGGGCGGCCGGCGTCTTTCTAGATCGGCGATCTTTGGTGGCAGCCAGGGTGGCAGCCAGAGCCCCCCACACCCGCCGCGCAAGCCCCACACCCGTTGCCGGAGCCCCCCACACTTGATCTACGCGGAGTCGGGTTCCTGGGGCGAGTCTGTCCGCGGGCCGCCGTCGTTCTCCGGGTCCCAGAGAGTCGCGCCCATCTGATTCGCGGCGTCGGTAGACAGCTCGGGTGCGACGTGGCTGTAGGTGCCGAGGGTCAGGCTGATCTGCGAATGTCCCATGATTTCCATGACGACGCGCGGGTGGACCTTCTGCGCGAGGAGAAGGCTTGCCATGGTGTGGCGCGCGTCGTGCAGGCGGGCCGCTCGGACTCCCGCGGCCTTCAGGAGGTTCTTCCACGCCCGGTGATCGGCGCTGGGGTCGATCGGATGGCCGGTCGGCTGCGTGAACACCAAACCATGCTCGTTGCGCCAACCGGTGCCAGCCTCTTCCGCTTCCTGCTGCTGGGCCGAGCGGTGCGCACGCAGATCGGCCGCCAGACCGGCCGGGAGGACGATGGTTCGCCGTCCTGCCCGGGACTTCGGATGCACGATGACCAGCCCGCCGCCGGTGCGCTGTGGGCATCGGCGTGCCAGGCCGCAGGACTTCGGATCGGTGCAGCCGTGCGCCCAGGCGCGGCGTTGGAGTGCCTGCCGGACGGTGAGCGTCGCGGGGGTGCTGTCCAGGTCCACGGCGTTCCAGGGCAGGCCGAGAGCCTCGCCTTGACGAAGGCCGAGCGCGAGCGCAACCGACCAGCGGGCCGGGTTGCGTCCGCCCTTGGCGGTGTCGAGCACGGCGCGAGCTTCCTTCGCCGACAAGGGGCTCACTTCGTCCCGTTGGACGGTGGGAGCGTCCACGAGTGTGGCCACGTTACGCGCGACCTTCCCGCGTCGGTGCGCGATCTTCAACGCACGGGAGATGATCCGGTGCATCTGGAGCACCGTGGCCGGTGCCAGCCCGTCCGACTCGCACGCGGCGTAGAACGATTCCAGGTGCTCGGGTTCGAGCCGGTCGAGCCGGTAGCCGCCGAGCTCCGGAACGATGCGGTTGCGGACATATCCGCGGTAGGTGGCGAGCGTGGACGGGCGAACCTTCCGACTGGCGATCGTGTCGAGCCAGAACGTCAGCCACTGGTCGACCGTCAGCGGCTTGTTGCCGGTGACGACCTTGACGCCGTCTTCCTGCTGCCGGTGGAGCGTGCGCAGCTTCTCGGCGACCTCCGTCCGGGTCTTGCCGGACAGGTACTTGCGTTGCCGCTTTCCGTCTTTCCAGCCGAGATCTACGGTGGCCCGCCAGCGGCCGGAGGCGTCCTTGTAGATGGCTCCCTCACCGGCTCCGCGCCGGCCCTTGCGCGCGGCCATCAGGCCACGTCCAGCGGGTTGCCGTCGGGCCATTCGACCGCGTCGCACCACGGGCAGCCGTAGGGGCTGTCTTCCATGTCGCAGGCGAACTTGGTCTCTCCGTCGGTCTGCGGGTAGGCGTGTCCCTGGCCGCGGTTGGCGCGGTCGAGGTGGTCATGCAGCGCCTGCGTGAGGCTCACCCGTCGCGGGGTGTTGGTGGGCATGGCGGGTTTGGCTCCTTGCCGAAAGAACGGGCGCGCGGGTCGCGGGAGGCGTGGTCCGGCGCGGGTGGGGTTTCCGTTCTCTGGCGCTGGGATGGTCTGTCGGGTCGCCGGCCGCGTCCAGGGCGCTGCGCGTCGCTACGCGATCGGCCTGCGGCCGACCCTGGACCCGTCCACCGCCCCGACAGCTTCAGGCGCCACCAGAGAACGGAAGAAAAATGGGTGGGGCAGGGAGTCCGCTACGGGCGGGTTCCGCTCGCCGCCGCCGGTGCCGTCGGGGTGGTGCCCCCGGTGGGCTCGGAGTTCGGACCGCCGGGCACCGCGCGAAAGACCATGGTCAGGTCGATGTCGCCGAAGTGCTCGGTCAGGAAGGCGTCGACCGGCAGGCGGGACATCGCCTCACCGAGGTCGCGGGCGTCGGCGCCGGGGCGAACCGTCAGCGCGTACACGCCGGGTCGGACGATGCTGGCCACGATCAGCGGCAGGTCTGCGCCGGGGGTCGGGCGGGGGTCCGGGGTGTCGGACGGGAAGATGGGCATGGGTCTCTCTCCTGTTAGCGCAGGAAGGGATCAAGGTTCCGGTCGGGTGTTGCCGCACACGGCCGGAACCGCCTCAACGGGACTGGACGACCGTCCAGTGGCGCCCACGGTATCACGTGGCGCTGGACGGTCGTCCAGTAGATTGCGGGTATGACGCAACCGCTCATGGGAGCGGCGGAGATCGCCCGCCGGCTTGGGGTCGGGCGAACGCGGGTGAACCAGCTTCTGAAGGAAGACCCGACGTTCCCCGCGCCGTATGCCTCCCTGGCCGCCGGTCACATCTGGCGGACCGACGACGTCGAGGCGTGGATTGCCGAACACCGGCCCGACCCCCCGCCGTCCGGCAGGCGGTGAGCGTGGTCATGCTGCCTGTCCGTCGTCGAGGCCGCGGAGCCGGTTGACGAAGGCGTGCAGCGAGGCCGACGGGATGCGTCGGGCGCGGCCGATGTGGACGGATTCGAGGTCCCCGCTGTTCAGCAGGTCGTAGATGGTGCTGCGGCTGACGCCGAGCAGGTCAGCGGCGTCGGTCGGGGTGAGCAGGAGCTTGGTCACGCGGGCTCTCCAGGCTTGCCGGGACGGGGGATGGTCAGGCCGCGTCCGCCAGCGGCGGCCCGGTGGCCGAACCCCCGCCGGCCCCTGCTCCGGTGTCCTGTCCGAGCTGTACGCGCCAGGCGTGGCGTTGCGCGATGGCGTGCAGGATCAGATGTTCGCGTCGGGGCGCGGCCGGATCCCCGGGCCGTAGCAAGGTCCAGGCGAGACGGGCCGGATCGTCCTCGGGTGCAGCCGGGCCGGTGCCGGTGGCGCCAAGTGCCGCGAGTTGCTGGCGGATGAAGTCGACCCGGTCGTGGCGGTGGTCGGTGAGGGTCTTGCCGGACCAGCGGCGGGAGACCAGTACGCGCCGGCCGCCGAAGCCGAGGGTTTCGCGCCGGTGTGCTTTGCCGGTGCACCGGCCGGGGGTGAGGTTCCGGCGGGGGTTGCGGGGTTGGATGCCGTAGCGCAGCCAGTTCGCGCACGTCGGTGAGCACGGTTCGTAGCGCAGGGCGTCGGCGAGCCGGTCGACGTGCGCCCGCTGCCGGTCGCTGTCGATGGCGTGGCAGGCGTCGAGGCTCTTCGTCAGGTACTTGGTCAGATAGCCGATCATCCGGCCGGTGTTCGTCGAGTTCGCGGTCACCCCGTCGGCGCGGAGCTGTGCGCCGAACCGCACGACATGGGCGGGTTCGTCGTCCTCGCCGATCGCGTCGAGCGCCGCATCCCAGGACGGCAGCGGGACGCCGGTGGTCGGGTCGAGGTAGCCGCCGGTGGTGTCGTCCCAGACCGGCAGATGATGATCGTCGTAGACCGGCCGGTCCGCGGAGGGCCACCAGACCTGGTGGTAGGTGGCCGCCGCGACCAGGCGCAGCATCACCCGGGGAACGGTGCCGCGGATCGCGGCGTGCAGGTGCGGGGCGAGGCGGCGTTGGGGTTCGAGTGCGGCGAAGTACTGGACGTCCCAGCCGACCGCGCGGCGCAGGTTCTGCCAGAACCGGTCCAGCAGCTTCGGGAAGTGGATCGCGTCGCGGGCCGCCCGCCGGTAGTCGTACGAGGCCGGGTCCACGGGGGTGCCGTCGGAGTGCACCCGCCCGTAGGTGTCGCAGGTCAGGGTCAGGAACATCGACGGCCGCCACACCGTCCCGTCCGGCGCGGTGAACGTCCGCCCGACCGTGCGCCGCTCGACGGGAAGCCGGGGCAGGTCGGGGGCATCCTGGCGACGCTTCGTCGAGCGGACCCGGCGCGGCCGGTCCCGGTCTTCTGGTGCGATCCGCCCGCGGACGCCGAGGTCGGACAGTTCCTGGTCGACCTGGCCGATCAGTTCGTCGATCTCCCCGACCTGGCCGAGGTCGCCGGCCGCTAGGACCTCACCGCGCGCTTCTTCCAGGTCCGCCCGCAGGACGGCAAGCGCCTTGGCGTCATCCGTGGGCGGGTCGGGGTCGGGAACGGGTTCGTCGTCGAGATGCCATCCCGTCTTGCACTGCGCCATCCGCAGCCGCCGGGCCCGGTCCGCGCACGGCGGGCACTTGCTCGCCAGGGTGGCGCCGCAGGGAACGGGGATGATCTGCGTTTCGCCGGTGTCCAGGCTGGTCCGTCGCATCGCCAGCGGCCGGACGCACACCCCGTTGTCCAACGCGACCGCCTCGACGACGTGGCGGGCCAGCGGCGAGCGCATCCGTGCCGCCCGGGAACCAGGCCGCTCGGTCGGGGTGGGGGTGGAGGTGGGAGGGGTCATCGACAGGGGGATTCCTCCGGTGCGTCGGGGGCGATGGGTCCGGTCGGGTCACGCGGCCTGGTCGAGGCCGTCGAGCGGGTCGGAGTCGTCGTCGAGGTAGTTGCTCACGTCCGGAGTCCAGCCGCCGGCCGCGGATGCGGGTCGGTAGTGGGCGACGACCCGGCCGATCTCGACGTCATCCACGTAGGCCGCGCGGACGCGGATCGGGTCGGGGTTGCCGTCGTGCAGCACGTAGCCGACCCCGGGCAGCGCGCGGGGGATCTCCTCGGCGCGGGCACCGCGTTCCCGGGCGCCGTTGCCAAGGACGAGGTCGGCCTGGTCGGTTTCGGTCATCCGCAGCGCGACGCGGACCGGGAACAGGTCCCGGAACGGCAGCACCTCCTTGCGCGGGTCCTGCACCGCGGCCACGACCACCACCCCGGGCGCGCGGCCCTGGGACAGCAGCAGCGGCAGCGCCGCCCCGATCCGCTTCTTCAGCTCCCGATCGGTCACATAGGCGGTCAGTGAGGCGATCTCGTCGACCACGACGACGATCAGCGGCTCTTCCCGGGTCGGGGTGTGCAGGCGGGTATTGCCCGCCAGCGTGGCCGTGCGGGTCTGCATCCGGCTCACCGCGTCGTCGAGGAGATCGGCGATGGTGTCCGTGGTGGTGGCGAAGCGGGTGAACAGCGGACGGCCGAAGGCCAGTTCCATCCCGCCCTTCGGATCACACACCCACAGCTCCACCAGCCCCGCGGCCACCGCCGGGGCCAGTCCGCGCAGCAGCCCCCACAGCACCGAGCCCTTGCCCGCCCCCGTCGCCCCCGCGATCAGCACATGCGAACCGCGCACGGGCAGGGTCCAGGCGGATCCGTCCTCGCAGCGGCCCACCGGCACCGCCGACAGACCCGCCACCAGCACACCCCGCCCCGATGACGACCGGATGGAACGGGGATGGTCACCGGCAGCGCCGGCCGGGTCAGGGCCGGCACCGTCGGAGTCGTCGAGCGCGGCCGGGGGAACCGGGCGGGTCAGCGAGTCATGCCGGTGGAACACGACCCGCACGAACCGGAACGTCTCCGCATGCACCTGGCAGCGGCGTGCCCGGAAGACGTGCCGCAGTGCTTCGGCCTGCTCCGCCCACGCCGCCGGGGTCTGGCCGGGCAGCAGTTCCACCCGCAGCACGTCCACCGACCGCGACGAGCGGATGGAGCGGATCCGGGGGAAGTACTCGTCGAAGGTCACCTGGTCGCCGGTCGACGCGGGCATGCGGATCGCAAGGTCGGTGTGGACCATCGCCGGCTTCCACCGCCGCTGGTAGACGAACGTCAGCCGGGCGCGGCCCCACAGCCACCAGGCCACCGGCCAGAACGACCGGCCATGCACCCGCCACCACACCACCCCGACCGCCACCAGGCCGCCGAGCAGCACGCCCAGCCCGAGCAGGCCGAACCGGTGCACGAACAGCAGCCCCCCGATCGCAGTGGCGACCGCGACCCGATGCCGCCAGCAGCCCCGCACCGCCAGCGCCAGCCCCTTGCCGGCCACCGCGAGTAGCAGCATCCACAGCGGTACCCGCACCTTCTCGGCCCGAGTCGGGACCCGCGGGAAACGCTGGTCACCGTTGATTCTCGACATGGCAATACCACCCACTTTTCGAGCGCACGAAGCCAAGGGCAGGGGAAGGAGGAGAGGAGTTTCGGGCGGCCCGGAATCTGCTGACAGGTGTCCGGGCCGCCCGAGTGAAGGGTCTGGGCGAGCTACGCCGCCCGGAGGTCCGTAGGATCGGCGGCATCCTCGGAGGTGAATCGAATGCGTTCGCACTCCACCAGGTAGTCGTTCACCGCCGCGATCAGCGCATAGGCGAAATCAACATGGTCCGAGGTGACCGCATTCGACAGCGCCGACACCGTCACCGATGCCAACCCGAGCCGGACCGTCAGAATCGGCGACCGGTCGGCGTAGGTGTGGCAGGTCACCGACCAGTCCGCACCCACGTGCAGGCCAAGGTGGGTTGCCGATCGAACCCCATCGATCGCCGGACCTCGCCGGCCGGTCATGCCGCCACCGCCGGGCGCCGGCCCGTGCTGGCCGGCCGCATGGCCGAGGCCCGCAGCGAGTACTCCTGGCGGGGACGAGCGCCGTTGGAGTCGACGTAGGGGACGACCAGCAGACCATCGAAGACCACCGGCCGGAACGGTGTCCCCGGCAGCATGTCCGGCAGATCGGGGGGAGTCTCGCCGGTCATCTTCACCTTCACCTCGGACTTGCGGGCCGCCGGGTCCGCGTCCAGGACGCGCACCGACCAGACCCGCTCGCCGTTGCCCTTGTCACGGGCCTGCACGTCCGCCAGGCCCGCCTTCACCTTCTCGAAGTCGTTCGCCGCCTCCACCGCGAGCACGTACGCCCCCTGCGGAAAGACGTCCTCGAATCGCACCGGAATACGTTGCGGAACCGCCACCGTGTTTTCCTCCACTCGCCGTGTTCCGTCGAGCCGGCCGGTGGTTCCGGCCGCCGGATACACAGTGCTCCGCTCGGCAAGCGCGCATCAACCGCCAACTTAGCGTTGGATGCAGCTTTGAGATGCTGCCCATGCGGTACGCATAGGGTCATGTCATGGTGATATGACGCGCAGGCGGTGCCGCTTCCCGTTTCGACCGGCCGCTAATATGCGCGCATGGCTGACCGGAAAACCCTGCGGGTGTATCGCACTCGTGGTCCGGTGGACGGTGAGGACTGGGCCGCGGTCGCCGTGGCGCTCAACGAGCGGATGGCCCGGCGCCGCATCGGTCAGCAGGACCTCGCGCGGGAGTCCGGGGTGTCGGTCTCGACGCTGCGCGAGCTTCAGCATGGCGCCGGCCGGCGGGTGCAGAACAAGACCCTTACCGCGATCGCCCGCGCCCTGGACTGGCCGGACAACCACCTCATCGACGTCCTGCTGGCCGGCACGCCCACCGGCAGCGAGCCGACCGGTGACCCTGGCCGGGAGATCCTCGCCGCACTCGCCCGTGTCGAGGACCGTCTTGGCGAGATCGCCCGCCGGCTTGCCGTGGTCGAGGAAACGATCAGCAGGTCCGGCGAGCCGGATCGGACCTGAACACGCCGATGGGCCGAACCCGTCATCAGGGTTCGGCCCATCGTGGCCGATGCGTGCGGTCAGCCCAGGACCGCAGCGGCCGGGGTGGAGCGATCACGGAGACCGGCCACGTTCATGGGGTGTTGTCTCGGGTGAGAGGACCCGCGCCCCTTGCCGCCGAGGGGGTCGGCCGGGCGCGGGTCCTCCCGGATGGTGACGGGCGTGATGTCGGGGTTGGCCCGTCATCGGCTCACAGGCGCGCGGGCGCCACCTGGTCGATGTACATCGCGTCGGCGATCGCGTCGAAGCCGGCCGAGGTCTGCCCCCGCCGGACGGCCAATGCCCGCTCGACCTGGTCCGCGCTCAGCAGCCGGTAGCCTTCGGCGAGCGTCGCGAGCATGAGGCTTTCAGCGTCGGCGAACAGCATGCCGCGTGTCTCGCCGTGCGAGGTCAATACCTCGCGTGTCTGGTCGTCACAGACCTTGCCGCCCAGGATCCCGGCGAGCAGTTCACCGGCGAGCCGGGTCATCTGCTCGTTGATCTTCGCTCGCTTCTGCGTGTAGCCGTGGCACAGGTCGGCGATCCCGTTGACCTGGACGAGGTCCAGGCCGATGTCCCGCCGGTGATGAAGCTCCGGCAGGAACAGCCCTGCCGCCGGCGCGAGACTCGCCGCTCCCGCCGCGCGTAGATCGGACAGCACCAACTACCTCCAATTGATTCGTTCGGTATGGGAGAACCCGTTGCGTGCGAACGGGTGGATCAGGGCTTCCGTCCGACGCCGCCGTAGACCCAGACCTTGTCAATGCCTGTTGGCGGTTCGTCCGGCTTCCACAGCGGCAGCCGCACCACGCCCGGGCCGAGGACCTCCGTGCCCGCGAAGAACCGGCACACGTCCCCCAGGCCCCGCAGCACCAGCGGCGCGGCCGTCGCGGTGTAGGTGTCGACGATCTGGCCGACGTTGCGGGGCGCGAGGTCGCCGGTGGCGTGAGAGACGACGAGGTAGCTGCCGGAGGGCAGGGCGTCGACCAGCGAGCGCACCAGGGCGTGCGCCCCGTCGTCGTCGGTCAGGAAGTGCAGCACCGCGACGAGGAACAGCGCGATGGGCCGGTGGAAGTCGAGTGCGTCGCGCAGTTCCGCGGCGCGGAGGATGAGCGCCGGGTCGCGCAGGTCGGCATCCAGGTAGGCCGTGCGCCCTTCCGGCGTGCTGGTCAGCAGCGCGCGGGCGTGCGTCAGGACCACCGGATCGTTGTCGGTGTAGACGACCCGGGACGTCGGGTCGACGGCCTGCACCACCTCGTGCAGGTTCGGACTCGTGGGAATGCCAGTTCCGACGTCGAGGTATTGGCGGATCCCGCACTCGGCCGCGAGTAACCGCGCCGCCCGGGTCATGAAGTCACGGTTCGCCCGCGCGACGAGCGGAACGTCCGGCGACGCCGCCACCACCTGCTCCGCCGCCGCCCGGTCGGCCGGCAGATGATCCTTGCCGCCGAGGTAGTAGTTATACATCCGCGCCGGGTGCGCCACCGACAGGTCAAACGACGCGCCCGGTATCGGGTTCGTCGTGTCCTGCTCGACGGCCTGCTGATCGGCGGTCATCCGGTCAGCTCCACCCCGGCAGGCATGGCCGGAAGTACCAGAGCGCCCGGGAAGTGTCGATCCCGTATGTACGTCCAGGCCGCCGCCCGCGTCGCGAAGAACCCGATCACGCCCAGCAGGGCGCCGCGCGGCCCCCGCACGACAACCGCCCACAGCACCCGACGCACACCGCCCCCGCCAGGAGCCAGCGGCGGCCCACTGGACCCCGAGCCGCCGTCGCCGGCCACGCGGGCGCACAGCAGCTCCCGCCGCGACGGCCCCCGCACAATCGACCCGCGTCCCGCGCCCGCGTCTGTCCGTCCCACCATGTTCCTCCCACCTGGGCCACACCGGGTTCGTTGTTCGCCGCGCCGCCCCGCGGAGGTCGGGACTCGACGCGGGGCGGGGGGGCACATGAACAAGCCTCACGAACCGCCTGGCAGGCGCGGAAGGTCACGATGGCAAGGCACAGGACGCATGGGCGGCGAGCGGGCGAACCACCCGGCGAGCGCTTGGCCGGCGTTATCCGGGCGCGTGAGCGGCAGAAGAGCGGCGAACTGGCCATACCACCGTGGTATGACGGCGCTAGTCTCTGAGTAGCAGCCTGACCACACCACCGCCGACCGGGACAGGTCGGCCCGGAGACGAGGAGACTGGCGATGGCCCAGCCCGCTCCTCCCTACACCGTCTCTCCCGAGCTGCTTGCCCGCGGCGAGTTCCGTGCCGCCTGCGAGGCCCGCGACTTCCAGGTGATCTTCCGGTTGATGCGGAAGTACGACGGCGCGAGCCAGGACCGGGTGTCCTCGCCGGTCCCGGGGCTGACGCAGAGCCGGGTCAGCCGGGTGATGAGCGGGGAAAGTCGCATCGCGTCGCTGACCCTGGTGGAGCGCATCGCCGACGCGCTGCGCATCCCGGGCGCCTACTTCCTGCTCGCGCCCCGCCCCTGGGAGACCAGCAGCCCGCCGCCCGTTCCCGCCGGGTCGGGATCATCGACCAGCGCATCGCCCATCACACGGGTGGGAAGCCTGCCCACCCAGGCGGCACCAGGAGAGGGAGGCGCTGCCGCCACCTCGGGTGCCTACGGCGCGCGGGAGACGCGGTTGGCCGTCACCATCGACATCGCCGCGGATGGCGCGGCCCATCTGACCTACGAACACGAACTGGTGAACGTCGGCTCGCTTCCGATCACCCGGCTTGCCCGTGAGCTGTGGTTCAAGCACACCGACGACATCCTCGACATCCAGGCCCAGCCGTCACCGAACCACAATGTGATCATTCAGCGGGTGCATGACATCCCGGGCCTGTCGAAGTTCGCTTGTCAGATCTTCCCTGCACTTCAGCCCGGCGAGTCGGCCACCATCGGCTACACCTGCGAGAAAGGTCGGTTCGTCGACGAGCTGTACTGGCGGCAGTCCATCGCCCGCCCTACTGATGCCTTTGTCCTGACCGTCCGCCAGGCCGGCGTGCGCCGCCTGCTTGGCTGTAACGCGATCGAGGAACGCGCGGACGGCCTGGAACTCTCCGCGCTCGACGGACTGTCCTGGCGCAATGACGCCGATCGCGTCGTGATCGACCTGACCCGCAAGCATCTGACCGCCGGCCAGGCCGTGACATTGCGATGGGACGCCGACCATGATCTTGCGTGACGATATTGAGACCACGCTGCGGGCCTGGGACGCCTACGAGCGCGCCCGCGGCTGCCCGCCGGTCGTGGACTTCGACTGCGCGCCACCGGACACTGCTCCGGCTCCGGTCGCGCACCGTCTCGACGCCCACGAGAGGCTGACCGACCTGCACCACCGCGCCGTCGCCGAAGGAGAGCAGCGGTTCGCCGACCGGATCGGCGCCCACCTCGCCTACCTGCAAGCCCTCCTCGGTGAACGCCAGCCCCTCGACGCCTACGTCCGCGCGACGCAGGGTTGCGGCGTGGCCGGATGGCCCGACAGCCACGTCACCGCCTGCCGAAACCGTGCCATCGCCGCCCTCGAAAGCCTGGGCGTGTCTTGGGGACCGGACACCGCCCGCGACCTCGACCGGCTCGAAGGGCGGGTGTCCGAGGACAAGGTCGCCGACCTGATGCGTGCCGCCGCCGTCGACCTGGAACCCGCTGTACGCCGCATCACCGGCGCCACCACCGATTACGACCTGACCATCGAGAGCGTCGACATCGACGCCTACTGGTCCTACTGGCTCGACGGCGCCGGCACCAAGGTCCGTCTTCGTCTCAACCGCCGTCACGCCCAGTTCACCGAGGTCCGCCTACGCCAGTTCGCCCTGCACGAAATCCTCGGCCACGCCCTGCAGACCGCGAACTGGGCCACCGTCGCGGCGACTCACGACGTCGACTGGATCCGGGTGACGGCGGTACACGCTCAACAACAGGTCCTGTTGGAAGGTCTGGCCCAGGCCCTACCTCTGTTCGCCACGCCTGACGACGAGGCCGTGGCCGCCCGCGTCCGTCTGGACCACTACCTTCAGCTCGTCCGTGCGGAACTCCACCAGGCCATCAACGTCGGTAGGTCGATCGCCGATTGCGTGGCCCACGCCCACGCTCGCGTCCCGTTCTGGACCGACGACACGATCGCCGACGCCCTCACCGATCGCGGAGCCGACTCTCTGTTGCGCTCCTACCTGTGGTCCTACGCCGCCGGCATCGACTGGTTCGTCGCCCTCGCCGACACCGCCACCCCCGACACCATCACCACCGTCCTGCGCACCGCCTACCACCAGCCCCTCACCCCCGCAGACCTCGCCGAACTTTGGCCGGGTGGCCCGGTCCCGGGCGGCTCAGGCCCATGAACCGAATGACCGGGCGACGAAGCCGAAGGCCGTGCGTTGCCGAATCCCTCATTTTAGGATCAAGCCTGTGCCGGAGCTAGGAGCGCGCCGCGCGACGGCTGCGCGCGGCGCTGGCGCGCCGTGCTCGCCGGCGAGTCGCAGCCGAGCCCCTAGGGTCAACGGTCAGCGTCGAGCGGTAAGATCATGTCGCAACCGAGAACCTCCGTCTAGAACCTGTCCAGGAGCCGGAAAAATTGACGAAGAGCCCGCCGACACATAAGACAGTAGCATTGTTCAACAACAAAGGTGGGGTAAGTAAAACTACTACCTGCTTTAACCTTGGTTGGATGCTAGCGGAGCGCGGTCACACTGTAGTTATGATGGACGCCGATCCGCAGTGCAATCTGACCGGTATGGTAATGGATCTGACGCAGGGCGACGACCTAGCAGACTTCTATAGAAAAAATCCTGGGCGAAATATAAAAGACGCGCTCGAGCCCGCTTTCAAGTCTCGTCCGCGCCCCTTAAAGGCGATGGATTGCGTCGAGGTCGAAGGGCGCGAGAGACTCTTCCTCATGCCAGGTCACGTCGGGCTAGCGGAGGACGAGGTATCGCTAGGTATAGCACAACAGCTTTCGGAATCGGTTCAGGCTCTGAAAAACATTCCCGGAAGCTTCGGTCATCTTATTTCTCTGACCGCAAATAGATACAAGGCAGACTATGTGCTCCTCGATCTCAGTCCTGGCCTAGGCTCGATAAATCAAAATCTCGTCACGACCGCGAACCATGTGATCATCCCCGCTAGTCCTGACGTCTTCTCGGTTATGGCAATCGACTCACTCGCGCGCGTTATCCCTCAGTGGGTCAATTGGGCACGTCGAGCCGCCGAACTGGAGGCTCTTTCTTCCGCAGATTACCCATTCCCGGACCCGAACCTTACTTTCCTTGGCGTAGTGATTCAACGGTACCGCCTAAAGAACGGAAAGCCCGCCAAGGCATTTGAAACTTATTTCAATGAACTAGACGCGGCAATCGTCGATACTCTTGTTCCAGCGCTACGAAAGTCCGACATTATGCTGCCGGACGAGAAGTATGTGGCAGCACAAATGGAAGGAGGCTACCGCATAGCCTCCATTTCCGACTTTCACAGCTTGATCGCCGTTTCGCAACAGAAGCGTAAACCAGTTTATTCATTGACCCGCGAGGACGTGAAGCGCGGTGGACGTCTCTGGGAAAACACGCTACCCAGTATTCAAGCTTTCCGCGAGACTTTCGCCCATATGGCCGAGCGTGTAGAGAAACTCACTGGCCCCTAGATGTCGCAGCGTCACATCCAATTTGAGAGCAATATACAACGTGCCCGCGACATGGTCGGACTTGGCCAGGCACTGGGAAATATGACACAGGGTGTCGTGAATGGCTCGGATCTATATCGCGCCGCTCTCGTTCAAGCGGTGGCGTCTCTTGACTCGTATATGCATGGAGTAATGCTTGATCGCAGCGTTGACATTCTGATGGGTCGGGCACATGTAGGATCTGGAAGAGGCATAGGCCTGCCCTTACATGCAATATCGGATCTGCTAGCGACAGCCGTACCTGCTGACCGAGAGCTAAGAGTTAGAACTCATCTCGCTCAACGGTTCTCGGTCGAGACTTACCAGAAGGCCGATAGCATTTCCGCCGCTCTTTCCTCGATCGGCACAGCAAAACTATGGACAACTGCTTTCGGTCCCGATGCGGAGACAACTCGGACCGAGCTGAACTTGATCGTCGAGCGACGAAACCGGATTGTTCATAGTTGTGATACCGATACACTCAACCCAGGTCAATTAACTCAGATCTCTGCGAGTGACGCACTAGAAGCCGTCGAACAAATTCAACGCATCGTTACCGAAATTGATAAACTAATTTCTTGACGCTGGCGCATGAGTGGGCGGCGCTATAGCGCCGCCGAGCCGGCGGGCCTCTGTTCGGCGGTCCGCGCGACACTGACGTCTGTGGACTCGGTGCGCTGGCCGGCAGCACTCCACGGACGTCGGTGGACTACGTGCCCTCTCCTCGCCAGCTGCGGATCACGGGCGAGCTGCCGCGACGCTTCCGCTCCTCGGTGCTGGCGCACCCGCGGTATGGGTCGACTTGCCAAAGAAGATCTTCACTCACTGATCACGGGACGGTACCGAGCCGAAGGCTGGTCGTGATCAGGCCGCGCGGTGACCACGCCTCCAACCCGTTGCAGCCACGTTGGCAGCCAAGCCGGCCGACATCCATGGACGAGCGTGGACGTCCATGGAATCCTGCGACCGCCTGACCTGGGACCGCTGGACGTCGGTGGACGGATACAGACGAGTATCCGGGAATCTCATAATCCGTCGGTCGTGGGTTCGAGCCCCACCCGCCCCACCCACTCTGACCTGCACGTTTGCTGCTCTTCGGCTGCTCTGAAGATCGATGACTCGCTCTGGTGGTGCCGTGGTGGTGCCGAACTGCGGATGATCAGGTGTCGATCTTGTTTCGTCGATGACTGAGAGTGCTCGGCAGCGGGATGCCGGGCCGCGGGCCGCGTCGCGCGGTACGAGGGAGAGCATGCGGCGGTTCGAGGACGCGGCGGATGGCAACGCGATCGCTTTCAGCCGGGAGAGTGCGGCCTGCGCGAAATCAAGGGGCAGCCGCAGTGGAGATGGACGCCGGTCTCCGGGCTGAGTGAGATCGTGAAGGACCGGGGTTTGCCCTTGGCTGGTCATAGATCAAGCTCGGGACCGTCAGGCAGTGGCCTGTCAATTTCCGATTGGGTTGCTGAAGGATCCTCCTGGGACGGGGAGGCGGCGTGAGGGCGCGCGCCTGGGGGGCGACGACGAGGGACGATCTCGGCGGCGGCTTTTGCGGCGGCTCGGTCGGCGTCGGAGAAGACCGATGTGTAGACGTCTCCCGTGAAGTGGACGGAAGCGTGTCCGAGGAGCTCTGAGACGATCTTGAGGTCGCGGGTGGCGCGGTAGGTGAGACTTGCGGCGGTGTGACGGAGATCGTGCAGCCGGATCGGGGGCAGCGGGCCGAAGTCCAGCGCGGTCTCGATGGCCTCTGCGGGCATCCGGTGCCGAGTGGCGAGCTGTTCGACACTCCACCCGTGTTCGGCGTGCTCGCGGCGGACTGTGGCGAAGCGGGCGACGAGGCGTTCGAAGCGCTGGGAGATGCCGTCGGGGGTGAGCTCGCTGCCGCCGGGATGTGTGAAGACCCGGCCTGTGTCGGTCCAGGCGGTGCCGTAGACAGCGCGTTCTTCGTTCTGGAGGTTCTGCCAGGCGGCCAGGACGTCCCGGGTGGTCTCGTCCAGGCTGATGGTCCGGTGACCTCCCTCGCTTTTCGGATCCTCGTAGATGTCGATGTCGGCATCGTCGGCGCTGGAGCTGGGTCCAGGAAGGTTGTCGAGGATGTAGATGCTGTCGTCCTCAAAGTCGATCTCGGTCCAGCCGAGTGCGGCGGCTTCCCCGCAACGCATTCCGCGGTGGGCGATGAGGTGCCACAGCGGATAGAGGCGGTCCGCTTCGGCGAAGTCCAGGAAGGCACCCGCTTGTTGCGGGGTCCAGACCATGACCGGAGAGGGTCGGGTGCCGTTGCGCTGCCAGGCGGCGACCCGTGGCGCGGTCCAGACGAGCGGGCGGACTCTTCGCGCTTTGGGTAGTTCGACGTGCTCGGCAGGGTTGTATCGGAGCTTCCTTCGTTTTACCGCGCTGTTGAGTGCGCTCACCAGGGTTGCATGCACACGGCGCAGTCGGGTGGCGCTCAGCGGTCGGCGATGTTCTGGATTGTCCCGGCGAACTTCCAGAAGCCGCGTCAAAAGCGGCGAGGGCCTCCCTTTCGGTTCCCGGCCGATCATCATGGCGGCGGCATAGAGCTTCTCGATATGGAAGTCGCGTAGATCGACCAGGCGCAGGTGCCCGAGGCCGGGCCTCAGGTAGAGACGGATGTGTTCTTCGTACGAATGCCGGGTGGAGCGAGCGAGACTTGCCTTCCCGTCGAGCCAGTCATCCAGGTAGCGTCCGACCGTGAGATCGGCACCCTCAGGTCTCCTGCCGTCACGCATCTCGGCCAGCGAAGTTGTCAGAGCCTTATTGACATCAGATTCGGTGCCGAACGGTCCACCGGTGGTGCGTCGGCGTCGACTGTCGGGCCCCGGTGGTACATCGTGGACGAACCACCAGCCGCCGTGGTCCGAGCGAGGAAGCTTGGGGCAGCTGCCGTTGAGCTTGCTTCCCGTTTCCGGATCGCGGCAACCACACCGTTTGAATATTTGGAGCACTGGCGGCTCGTTATGGAAGCCGACACCCGCCCCCACCCGCGTCGTCCGCTGGGCCGCCACAGCCAACACCGAACGCGCCGCTGAAATGATCATCGCTGGTGCCATCGCCGACGGCATCGTCGCGATCCTCGGCAGGCACCTGGCCGCAAGTGCAGACATGCACAATCACATCGAGCGTGTCCCTTGCGGTAATTTCATGCGACTTCTGGAGCACCCGTGCTGCGTTCGGACGCCCGCGGCTAACCACGGATCACCCCCCACGAGCGTGGGGAGCACATCGACCCGTTCGACGAGGCGCTGCGTACTGGCGGATCACCCCCGCGGGCGTGGAGAGCACTGCTCGCGCGTGCGGCGCTCTGACCGCTTCGACGGATCACCTCCACGGGCGTGGGGAGCACGCCGACGACGGCACCCCCAAGCTGTCGCAGCTTCCTGAAAACTGACCCCCTGTAGGGCCACGAAAGTCGACGTCTCGCGCGGGGTTCCGCCTGGAGGGGTCCTCCCCACGTCCGTGAGGGTGATCCGGACTGGCGACCTGGCGGCGGGTCGACCGGTGGGTCCTCCCCACGCCCGTGGGGTGCATGCGACGATCTCAGCCCGGTCGGGGCCAGCGGCCCGACCGGGCGGAATGCTGGCTCCACGGTGGTGGTCGGGTGGGTGGGGTTGTAACTTCGGCTGCCGGTCGGACCTGTAGGGGAGATGCCTGAGGAAGGATCTTCCGTGCCCCCGCGTTCCGCCGTGACGCTGTTCGAGGCGTTGTTCCAGGACCATCACCTGGCTGTTCTGCGTTTCGCGCGGCGTCGGCTGGGTGAGGACGCTGCCGCGTGGGACGTGGTGTCGGAGACCTTCCTGGTGGTGTGGCGGTCGTGGGAGAAACGGCCGCCCGACGCCGCGGAGGTACTGCCATGGCTGTATGCCATCGCGGGTAACGCAGTACGCAACCGCCGCCGGTCGCAGGCGCGGGCCGTTCGGCTGACCGCCAGGCTGTCTATGACGGGTTCGGCGGCCACGGCTGATCCGACCGTCGGGGTGGATGTTGTCGCCGACGAGGCCATTCGCCGTGATCAGGCTGTGCGCGTCCTGGAACGTCTGTCGGAGGACGACAGGGAGATCCTGACCCTCGCGGTGTGGGAGGGCCTGGACGTGGCCGGGCTCGCGACCGCGCTGTCGGTCTCCCCGGCCGCCGCGAAGGTTCGACTGCACCGCGCCCGCCGTCGGTTGGAGGCCCTCATCGAGGGGCCTGTCCCCGCAGACGTTTCGCCGTCTTCTTCTGCCCTGGGAAGGTCTCGATGACATCGACCGACCACAACACCGACGGCGTCGCCGCCGAGGACGACCTGCAGGCCGTCCGGTTGATGCTGGCCGGCACGGATCCGTTTCCGCGGCGGCCGCCGACTCGTGCGCAGCGGCGGCGGGCGGCAGAGGTGTTGCGGACGATGCGGGTCTCAGCGCCGTACTCGCCTGGGTGGCGGGGCCGGATGCGGCCAGGGGCGGTGGTCGCCTCCGCGGCCGCTGTGGTGGTGCTGGCTTTGCTGCTGACCGCGGTGAACGTGATCGGTGGGCGTGACACGGCCACGGCGGCGCCGCTGCTGCCGACGCCGCTGTTGACCGCGACCGCTGGGGATCGGCAGGCGGCGGTCGGGGCGCTGCTGGCTGCCGCGCGCGATCAGCGGACCGCCCCGGTCGTGGGTGTCGGACCTGTGCGCTACACGGTGCGTCAGACCTATGGCTTGGACGTGACCGTTGCCCGGCGGAAGGCCACCACGACCGCCACCACCTACCTTGTGGCCGAATGGAGACGACCGGACGGATCGCGGCACGTCGACCGGCTTCTGCAGCAGGTCGACCGGGCCGGGCACGATGTCGGTGGCCCGCAACCCGCTCCGGCCGGGCACGGGCCGACCGAGATAGCGGCTGCGGCAGGCGAGGTTCCGTTGCCCACCGATCCCGGCCGGCTGCGCGCCGCCCTCGAGGCGCCGGTGCGGGCCCAGGGCCGCATCCCGAGCGGTACCGACGTCGCCCGTGCCGTGCTGGGGCGGCTGCGTGAGGGTGACACGAACGCCGCGCAGAACGCGGCGCTGTTCGAGGTCCTCGCCGAGACGCCCGGTGTCTTCGACGCGGGGAGGGTCACCGACCGGGCGGGGCGCGACGGGCGGGCTGTCGGTGTGCAGGTTTCGGGACCGGAAAGCCTCGCCACGGCGTTCGGTTATCTGCTGCTTTCTGACGACGGGGAGGAACTGACCGTCGAGACCGTCTACCTTCCGTCTGCGCCGCCCGGTCTGAAGCTGCCGGAACGCCCCACCGTGGCCGACTACACCCAGTTCACTGTGCAGCGGCAGGTCCCGGCGGTAGGGGAAACCCATTGATGCCCTGGGGGCCGGTCGCAGCCCGTTCGCTGCGACCGGCCCGGGATCAATCACGCCCGCACACCGTCAGGCTCAGTGAAATCTCCTTAGCAGCCCGGCGCGGGCGGGTTCGACGGGTTCTGCAGGAAGATCTGCGACGATGGGATATTGATGTTCGGCTGGCCGGTGTACGGCGCGATGTAGTGGCAGGAGCCTCCGCTGCCCCACCGCAGGTAACCCTTGCAGCTCATGCTGATGTTGTCCCAGGACCTGACTGTCCAGGGCACACTGACCCACTGAGAAAGGTTTTGCCAGTAGCCCCAGTCTCGGAATGCTAGTGCGTACCCACTATAGTTGGGGGCGTCGACGATGTAGCTGTACTTGCCCGGGGAGCAGTCGTAGCCCTGGGTAGTCGCCCCCCCGTCGGCAGTGCTGGTGTAGGCGTCCGCCTCCTTTCGGGAGTCGAAGCAGTGGACCTCGGTCGGCGTGGTCACGACGCATACCTTGGCGCCGTTCCAGGTGTCCTTGTTCCACGAGAGGACCTGACCGTTGTAATACTGAACGATCTTTCCGTCTGAGGGGGCGACCGACGCTGCCTTTGCGGGTGTGGCGGCCGCTTCGGAGATGACGGGCGCGGCGGAGGCTGGCGCAACAAAAGTGACGACCCCCAAGCCAACTATCGCTAGCAGCGAAAGAAGAAATGCGCCGAGGCGTCCAAAATTTCGAATACCAATCAAGTGTACCCCAGTGTCCTAGAGATTGAATGACGGTCCGGGGTAAGGCTAGGGGTGCGCCAGGCGTGGTGGTCGTCTCTGTGAATTATCTGTCGAGTTGCGGGAAGGTTGAACGACCCTTGCCTGCGTGTGCTAAAAATGGCCTCACTTCTTTTGCGGCATGATGGCATGCCGCATTGTTGCAGATTATCCGGTACTCAAGGGAGCCGCTTTTGCTTGCTGTTCGCTGTGCGCGTACGGCACGCCGACGTGACAGCGCCCCGGTTCTCCTGCCCGTGGCCGACCCCGTCGGGCTTCGTAGGTGATCAGCTTGCGGTCGCGTAGACTCGTGAGCGCGGCGCGTACCAGTCGGTCACTGGCGATGCCGGAGTATTCTTGGATCATCGCGACGGACAGCACGCAGGTTTGTTGCGATCTTGCCGCCGTCTCGTGCAGCACTGCTGCGAACACGCGCCACTCGGCGCGCCCGAGGGGCGGGACCGCCTTGGCTGCACCCTCCAGCACGGCTCGGATCGCTTCGTCCCAGATCTCGGACTGCCTCTGAGGATCTGTTGCCTGAACGCTCTCCACCAAGTGACGCCCCAATAGCTATGGAAATCGAATTTGGCCGACGTGGTGATCATTTAGCGATCCCCTGTCTCAGGTCCGGCTGCTCTGGGTCGGTTACAGCGGACTTCAAGATTCTTTCGCGTCGAGTTGACGATCATGTGTCCAGCATGCGGCTCGCTGAACGTTGAGACTGTCGTACGTGCGCGTTCGACGGCGGCCGCTGGAGGCCTACCACGACCAACATCACTGCTACGGCACGCTGCTGCTCATCTCGGGGACACTGCTGGCGGGCGCCGTGCCGCAATCGCGTGGCAGGCGTCATGACCTGTGACTGGAGCGCAGCGAGGAGCAAGGTCGACCCTGGCAGACTCCTGCTCGGACCAGGTCTGGCTCACAGTTGTCGCTCAGCTCGCTGATAGCGATCAGTCGGTGGAGGACCACCGAAGATTCCCAGGCCGGTGTCCGTAGGACGTGACTCCGGACCTAGTGCGCTGACCATGAATGTTTTCGGGTTGTGAGGACACGCCGGGCGGGGTGCTGGGGTTCGGGTGGTGTCGGGTGCAGCGTCGGGATCGGTGGTTGATGCCGATCTGGGAGGTGAGCCCGGTGGGAGGACAGTCGGTTCGTGCGCGGCGGCTCAGTGACGAGGAAGGTCAGCGACTGCAGGCGATCGTGCGCCGTGGGCAGCATGGTTCGATCCGGGTCCGCCGAGCCATGATCATAATGGCGTCGGCGAGTGGGACCCCGGTCCCCGCGATCGCGAACCTGGTCCAGGCCGACGAGGACACGGTCCGGGGGGTGATCCACCGGTTCAACGAGATCGGTCTGGGAGCGCTGGACCCTCGGTGGGCGGGAGGCCGTCCCCGCCTGATCAGCTCTGCCGACGAGGCGTTCATCGTCGCGACGGCCCGCGCCCGCCCAGCGAAACATGGTCAGCCGTTCACCCACTGGAGCCTGCGCAAGCTCGCCGCCTACCTGGCGGACAACCCCGAGCGGACGGTCACCGTGGGCCGGGAACGGCTGCGGCAGATCCTGCACGCCCATCGGATCTCCTTCCAGCGGACCCGGACGTGGAAGGAGTCCACCGACCCGGACAAGGACGCGAAACTCGACCGGATCGAGTACCTCACCGCGGTCTGCCCCTACCGCTGTTTCGCGTTCGACCAGTTCGGACCGCTGTCGATCCGCCCGGCCCACGGAGTCGGCTGGGCAGATCAGGGGCATCCGGACCGGCTGCCCGCGACCTACCGGCGCACCCATGGGATCCGCTACTTCCACGGCTGCTACTCCCTCGGCGACGACCAGCTGTGGGGCGTCACCCGCGAACGCAAGGGCGGCCAGAACACGCTGGCCGCCCTGAAATCGATCAGAGCCGCCCGCCCCGACGGCGCCCCGGTCTACGTCATCTGCGACAACCTGTCCGCGAACACCACCCCGAAGATCCGCCGCTGGGCGGCACGGAACAACGTCGAGCTGTGCCTGACCCCGACCTACGCGTCGTGGGCGAACCCGATCGAGGCCCAGTTCGGACCCCTACGCACCTTCACCATGAGCAACTCGAACCACCCGAACCACCCGAACCACCCGACGCTCGCCCACCGACTGCAGGACTACCTGCGCTGGCGCAACACCTACGCCCGCCACCCCACCGTCCTACAAGCCCAACGACGCGAACGCGCCCGCAGCGAACGCCAACAACACTGGGGACGACCCCGAACCCAAGCCGCCTGACCAACCCGAAAAAGATCGTGGTCAGCGCAATAGTGGACACGGCGCTCGGTGGGGCGCGTGTCGATGTCTGAAGACGTCTGCACTGATGTCTGGACTTGCGTGCACGGTGAGCCTCGGTGGCGCGGGCAAGTCCCGGGACGCGGCCGGAATCTTGCCTGTTCGTTCCGCTGTTCCTCGAAGGGTGGAGGATGGTGCGCGCACCGTGGCTGTCCTGGTGCGTACGGCGGTCGGATCGGGGGAGATGGATGACGGGGATTGAGGTGGCGGTCGGGGTGCTGGCCGCGTGGGCGCTACGTAAGGCCCGCCGGGTCGGCGGCCGGGTCGACGCCGAAACCGATCGGGTCGTCGATGCCGGTCTTGACCGGGTCCACGATCTGGTGAGCCAGGCGTTGGGCGAGGGCGACCCGGTCCTGGCCCGCGTCGCCGAAGAAGCCCAGAACACAGGGGAGTTGTCGGCGCGGACCCGGCAGCGTCTGCAGTTGGCGTTGGAAGACGCCACCGACCACGACCCCGCTTTCGCCGCCGCGCTCGCCGAGGCGGTGGAGCAGGTCCGGGCCGCCGCCAGCACCAGCGGCGGGCACACCCTCGCCGGGAATCTGTTCACCGGGCCTGCCGCGATCCAGCAGGGTGATCACAACCAGCAGACCAACACCTTCGGTGCCTGGCCCGCGTGACGGGCACGCCATTCCCCGGCCCCGACCAGCCTGACCGGCCCGGTCAGCCTGACTGGCCAGGGCAGTCTGTTCGGCCCGGGCCGGGCAACGTTTTCGTCGGCCCTGCCGCGATGCAGCAGGGCGACGGCAACACCCAGCACAACTACTTTCCGGGCCGGCCGGCGCCGGTGTGGCCGGTCCTGGTGGGGCGGCCTCCGGCGTTGGCGTCGGCATTTCAGCCCCGGAAGGAGCTGCGGGATCAGGTTGTGGCTGCCCGTCGCCGTGGTGAGGACGTGGTCCTGGCCCAGGGTGATACCGGACGCGCCGGCGCGGGTCCGGGCACCCGGGTGCTGGCGGGTGGGGGTGGGGTCGGGAAGTCGCAGCTGGCGGCGTGGTTCGCCCACGACGCCTTGGGGCAGGGCGCGGACCTGGTGGTGTGGGTGGCCGCCGGTCAGGTCATCGACATGTACGCCCGGGCGGCGGTGCGGGTCGGTGCGCCCGGCGCCGACCGGCGCTGACCTGGTTGCGGACGCCGGGGCGTTGCTGGAGTGGCTGCGCACCACCGACCGCAGCTGGCTGGTCGTCCTCGATGACCTCACCGACCCGGCCGACCTCGCCGACCCGACCCGCCATGGCGGCTGGTGGCCGCCGCACCGGCCTGGCGGATGGACCTTGGTCACCACCCGTCTGCGCGACGCCGCGCTGGCCAGTTCCGGGCGGCGGCAGGTCGACGTCGACGTGTACGCCCCGGGCGAGTCGGTGGCCTATCTGACCGACCGGCTCACCGACGCCGGCCGGCCCCATCTGCTCGACGCGCGCGCCGCCGACCTGGCCGCGGCGGTGGGGCACCTGCCGTTGGCGTTGTCCCACGCCGCCGCCTACATGATCAACCAAGAGGAGGGGTGTACGGCCTACCTGGTCCGCTATGCCGCTGGCGGGCAGCGGCTGGACGCGTTGATGCCGGCCGGCCGGGGTGCCGGCCCGGATGGCTACGACCGGCCCGTGGCCGTCACGCTCCTGCTCGCCCTGGACGCCGCCGACCTGGTCGAGCCCGTCAGGCTGGCCCGCCCCGCGCTGGCGTTGGCCGCGGTCTGCGACCCGGCCGGTCATCCCGAGGCATGGTGGGCCACGCCCGCGGTCACCGGCTACCTGTCCGCGCACCGTACCGGCGGCGACGGCCAGCCCGTCACCGCCGATCAGGCACGCAAGCCCCTGCGGCTGCTGCACCGTTACGGCCTGCCGGGACGGCAATACCCGTTGCCGACAAGCAAGATTGTCGAATGGCGGCAATGGATGTTGCCGGACAGGCAACGGTGCTTGTCGTTCACCGCCTTCCGGTGGCCGTCTCCCCACCAGGGCGCCGACCGCCGAGGCGGTGCGCGGACTTGCGGCGATACTCGTCCTGCTGTTAACCCCTGGTGCGGGCGGCCACGACGCTAGAAGTCCCTGTTACGCAGCTAGATGAGATATTGGTGGCTGCCTCACCGCGCGGCGGTCGAGTTGCGCAGTGCGATGCGCGTTTGCCAAGGTGTGTCCTGTTCCGTGACTATGTCGTCATGCCTTACGACAGCACACCGCCGCCGGGCCGTGCGCATGCGTGGTCGGTCGCCCCGGAGCTTCTGGCCACCCGCAGACAGATCTCCCAGTGGGCGGGGGTCAGCCGAGTCGCGGTGACGAACTGGCAGCGTCGCCATCCGGACTTCCCCCAGCCGAAAGACGACGGTGGGATGGAGCGATTCTCCCTCAGCGAGGTACTGGCCTGGCTGTCCGCTCGCCGTGTGCCCGCCGCCCAGCGCCGCGGTGGTGAACCCGAGGGCATCACCTACGCCGACCGGGTACGCCGCGCGGTAAGGCCGGGCACCTCGCAGGACAGCACCACCCCACGCCACGGCGGCGAATCCGAGGGCACCACCGACGCCGGCCGGGTACGCCGCGCGGTAGAGCCGGGCACTTCGCGGGGCAGCACCACGGAGGAGATCCTCACGGAGTTGTTCGGCCCGCTGGGACGCCGTGTCCGTGGGAGCGCTTCCGCCGCGGTCTACCTGCATCTCGTGACCGGCCTGCTGTTCCTGCGCCACAGCGATCCTGCGTCCTGGGCCGGGCTGCGCGACGACGTCCACGCCGCCAGCGACAGGCAAAGCGACCCGCAACGGCTGATACGCAGGATCGGGGGGCGCATCGAGGCGGCCCGCGCAGCCCAGGGTCTGCCCTCAAGCCCCGGGAAAGCCCGCACGAGCTTCGCTGCGCTCGGCGGGCCGGCCGCGGAGGACCTCGGGCAGATCATGCGACGGTGCGAGGACCTGCCCCGCACCGTCTTCGGTGACCTGCTCCGCCACTACGAACTGTGGGACACGCACAGCGGCCCGCCCGCCACCACTCCACGCTCCCTGGTGGAGCTGATCATGGCTCTGTTCGTCCGTGCGGGCGACCAGGTTCACCTGCACGACCCGTACGCGCGGGCAGGGGAAATGCTCCTCGGCGCGTGGAAGGCGGCCGGGTCGGTGACGCTGTCCGGCAGCGGCGCGGACCCGGACCTGTGCCGGCTGGCCGAGATGGGTATCCGCCTCAGTGGCGGCCAGGCCCGGCTGACACCGGGTTCGCCGACGCCCTGGCGGGAGGCACCCGCGGCGCTCGCGGATCTGATCGTGACGAACCCGCCGTTCAACGCGACCTCCACCCGCGCCCCGTACGACACCTGGCTGTTCGATCCGCCACCCGCGCACAACGACAACTACGCCTGGCTCCAGCATGTGCTGGCATCACTGGCTCCCGGCGGGAAGGCCGGCGTCGTCATGCCCAACCGCGCGGCCGCCTCCGACGACGACCGGGAACAGCGCCTGCGCCAGCACATGCTCGACACCGGCACGGTCGAGTTCATCGTCGCGCTGCCGCGGCAGCTATTCGCACCGACACGGGTCGCGGCGATGCTGTGGGGACTGCGTGCCCCCGGCACACGGCCTGGTGACGACGTGCTGTTCCTCGAGGTGCACGGCCGCGGCCAGGTGTCGGGGCAGCAGCGGATCCTCACCACCGCGGAGATCAGTACGGTCGTCGCCTGCCTGGAGCAGTGGCGCGCGTGCCCCGCGGACCTGACCGGCCCCACCTGCGTCACGTACGAGGGTGTGTCGGCCCGCGCCGTGCCGCGAACCGAACTCGCCCAGCACGGATACTCCCTAGACCCCGCCGACCACCTCGCGGCCCGCACCGCCCCAGACCGGCCGGCCTCGACACCGCACCGGCCGATCAGAATGCTGGAAGAACAGCTGTGGCTGGCCGAACGCGCCGACGCGAAAGTCCAGGACATCAGCGTCGATCCCGGCGTCACCACCGTCGGGGATCATCCCCCTGGCTGGTCCACCGTCCCGCTGAAAGAGCTGTGCGACCTGCAGTCCGGCCCCTCCCACCAGACGGCACGCCGGCTGCGTGACACCGAGCGGGGCCTCGGGCTGGTCGCGCCCCGCGACCTGGTGGACCGCCGGGTGCGCACGGACACCACCCGGCGGATCCACCCGGAGCAGACCGACGGAATGAGCCGCTTCACCCTGCGCGAGAACGACATCCTGTTCGTGCGGACCGGCACGGTCGGACCGCTCGCGCGCGTGGACGCCGCCCAGCAGGGATGGCTCCTGGGCACCAACCTCATGCGCCTACGCGCCCACGACGGTGTGGACCCCGCCTACCTGCTCGCGGTCCTGTCCGCCCGAGCCGCCCAGAGCTGGATCGCCCGACGTGCACAGTCAGCGACCGCGATCCCCTCGATCAGCACCAGCACCCTCGGATCGTTGCGACTGCCCCGCCCACCACTGAGCGAACAGCAACGCATCGGTGCGGTCCTCACCGACCTCGACAACCAGATCATCGCCCACCGCGCCCTGGCCGACGCCGCCGACCGACTACGCACCGACCTCGCCGACCACCTCACCACCGGCCTGCTCACCACAACGGAACTGCGATGAGCAGCGCCCCACCACACCAGCCAAGAACCACCCGCATCCTCCTGACCCTGATCGCGGTCCTGCTCGGCGTCATCGCCGCGCTGACCGGGACCCTCCTACAAATAGCCGATCACGCATCCGTCCCGGCCGCGATCCAGTGCGGCGCATGCGCCTTCGCCGGCACGGTCATGCTGGCCCTCACAGTGCTCCACTTCCTGACCGACAACGGCATCTGACCCCCGGGCCACGCATGACCGACGACAACGCTCCCGTTTTTGATCTTTTCGGGGAGACGAAGATTTCTCGCGCAAGATCGCATGTTCTGGTCGTCAGTGGGTGTGATGAGCGGGCCAGGGGTCGTCGGGGGGCTGGTCATGGCGGACCTGGTGGTCGGCGAGACGGGTGTGCAGGCGAGGGTGAAGGAGTTCGGGTGGGCTGTAACGGGGCGGAGGGCGGCGGTCCCAGGGATCGTCGGAGAGTACGGGCAGCCATGCGTCGCTGGCTGGTGTCGGGGGTGGGGCTGGTGGGGGGAGGAAGCGGTTCCAGCGTTGGCGGGCACCTTGGCGGGTGCGACCGGTGGCCCGGCCGATCTGTGCCCAGTCGGCGCCGGCGGTGACGGCGGCGAGGACGGCACGGTCGAGTTCGCCAGCGAGGGCCTGCTGGGCTCGGGTGAGCGCGGTCAGGTAGTCCAGGGCGCCGGCATGGGGGTCCTCGGTGGCCGGGTGCGCGGCGAGTAGTTGCCAGACGGCGTCGAGATCACCCACGGCGGGGACGATAACCGGCCTCGCGGAGGCGGCAATGACAGTTGCCCCGGCGGGGGACAAATGTTGTCGTGCCGAGAGAAAACCTGTCCGGCGACCGGCCGCGTAAGGCAGGCAATCACGGTTGTCGCATTTTCCACGCTCCGCGGGGACAACGCGAAACGACCACTGTTTTCGCACCGTCACCACTACTCGTGGTGACACGCACTCACTGCTATTGACAACGTCCGTTGTCGCTGGCAGCGAGTGCGCCGTGCGGGCCGGCGAGGGGGCACCAGAAATCGGACACCGCCACTAATGGGAGTGTCCGATTTCTGGTGCCCGCCTCCGGTCTCGCAGCGGCGAGCGCCACGACCCACTGGGCTGGTGGCAACTTCGATTGCCGAACAGTCGGCAATCGAAGTTGCCGCCCGGTGAGGGTTGCCGTCCCCGTTTCCCGCTCCCGTGCACCCCACCGCCCCCAACCGGCCCGGGTGCCATGGGCATGCCGTGGCATACCCGGCGGGAGGCGAGCCCCAGGTACCCCGCCTTCCCCCGGCGGGTGCCCGCACTGGCCGCGGCTGCCCGGCCCTCGCTTGGCCGGCCGATGACAGTGCGCGCAGGACAGCCATGAGCACCGTCGCCGCCGGCATGGCCGCGCCCCCGGCCCTGATCGCCGTCGTCCTGGTCCTGCGCTACCTACCCGACGCGGTCCTGACCCTGCTCGCAGGAATCACCGCCCTGTTGAGTCGCAACCCCGTACGCGTCCGCCGCGCGATGGCCGTCCTACGTCTCCTGCGCGCCCGAGACGACGAATCCCCCGAACCACCATCATGATCACGCGGAGGGGATTGGACGATGCCGGCGAGAGCATTCAGGCCTGTCAAAAATCAACCGGTCTCCGGCAAGATCCATTAGGTGGCCGGGGAAGATGCCCCCGCCGAGACCTCATAGAATCTGCAGCGCCGTGGGGGAAGCGCGGCGCTTGGCGCGATCAAGGCGTCGGGCAACCTCGTGCCCCTCGGGAGTGCTCCGTGCACATCGGCCTCACGGTCGTCCTCGCAGCGACGGCGATCGTCGCCATCTCCGTCGTTGCCGGCTTGATGAACGGCATCCTGCATCGCGCCGACGGGGCCAACCTGCCGGCCGCGGTGCGCGCCGGCGGCCGGGCTGGATTCGCCGTCCTAGTGGCCGTCGCCGGTGTCGCGGGGGCCTGACTAGCCCTGTAACTTCCCCGACCCGGTGTCCGCCGCAGACCCCCGCAGGGGTGCGGGAGGCCCGCAGCGTCGCCAGCACGTCCAGCGCGGTGGCGGCGGCCTGGGCGAGCTGGACGTGGACCGCGGGCTCCGGCACGGCCCCCTCCGGCTGTCGCGGACAGTGGGATGCCATGAGCGGAGGTGTCACGTCGTTGCGTCAACGGCCAGGGCGGCGGCGAGGGCGTCTGGGCGTTGCAGCTCGGGGAAGTGCCCCGTCCCGGGCAACCGGTGGATACGGACAGAGGGGACGTGGTCGCGGAGCGTCTGCGGATCGCTGCCGCGGTGGGACCGGTCGGCGTCGCCCCACAGCAGGGTGACCGGGACGGTCGGCGCCAGGGTCGGGGCGGGGCCGTTGAGGTAGGTCTGGAACGCGGTGGCGAGGGCGAACGTCGCCCCCGCGGCGAACGCGGCGTCGCTGTGGCGGACGAGCGTGGCGGTCAGCGTGGCGTCGGCTGTGGCGGCGCGCAGCCAGGAGCGGGCGACCAGCGGCGCGCACGGCCGCAGGAGGAGCTGGCCGACCCCCGGCCAGCGCAGCGGCGATCTGCGGGCGACGGAGTCCCGCCAGGCGATCTCCTGTGCCCAGCTCGGGGCCTGCGTGAGCACGAGACGGTCGACCAGGTCGGGGCGGCGGGTGGCGATGTCCAGGCCGAGGTAGCCGAACGCGCAGGGAAACACCAGCCCCATCGGCGCGCCGCCGAGGTCGGTCAGCAAGGCCTCGACGACCCGGGCGGTCGCGGCGAAGGAGCCGTCGAAGCCGGCCGGCGGGGTTGAGAAGCCGAATCCCGGCGGTTCGAGGACGACCACCCGGTGACGCCCGGCGAGCCGGCTGATCACCTCGCTGTACGCCTCCACGGTGACCGGCGGATCCGCGACGAACACCACCGTCCGCCCCTGTCCGACGTCGCGGACGCGCAGCAGCGCACCGGCGGCCTCGACGACGCGCACCCCAGGTGTCCGGGCCGACGCGGGCAGCCCGCGCCGCAGCGGCCGAGCGAACCGCTCGTCGATCCGAGGTCCCCATCGCGTCGCCGGCACCCGTCCATGTCATCAGACTGGTGCCGGCCAGCATCGACCGGAGCTGGTAAAGGCGAAACTAATCCGACCGCCTGCGGGACTTGGCTCGTCGCGGACGCCGGCGAGACGGTCTTGTCCGCTGACGCCAGCCCCGCCCCCAGGTCCGGGCGGCCCTGCTCGACGAGGGCGTTTACCTGTATCGAGCCTGCCGGCTCGGCCGCCTCAGCGATGTCTCCTACCCGGCCGAACCGGTGTTCAGGGAATGTTCCACAGCCGTACTGTCCGGCCCAGCGGCGAGGGCAGCGGCGGCGGCCAGGTCGAGGGCGAAGGCATGGGCGTCGGGCTGGCGGTCGGCGGGTTTCTTCGTCAACGCCCGCATCACCACCTCAGCGATGCTGTCACGGTGCAGCACAACCGCCGCCGTGTGCATGGTCGGGGGACCCCTGGTCATGGAGGCACACCGAGGGCTGAACGGGGTACGCCTCGCGAGGAGAACCTGATCCCGGCGGGGCGGCTGTGAAGCCAGGAAGGATGGGTAATCGTGCATTTCGGGATCATTCGCCGGGCGGGGCGGCGGCGGGCGGGAGCGTCGGTGTCCCGCTCCCGGCGGGTGGCGGCTTCGGCCGCGTTGGTGAGCTTCGCCGCGGTGGTCACTGTTGTACTTGCCCGGCTGATCGACCGGCCGATTGCCCTGCCGGTTTCGGTCGCCGCCGTGACGATCGCGTTGGTGGCGGGCTGGACGGCGCTGGTCGGACGGGGGCTGCGCCGCCTGATCGCGGCTGTCGTGGCTGCCGTGACACTCGGCGGCCTGATCGCCTTCGCGGGGGTGGTCGGCCTGACCACCGCGCTGGTCACCGCGGGCCTGCTCGTCACGTCGGGAACCGCGGCGCGCGGCGCCTTCGGACGACACCGACCCAAGGGGCTCATGGTCGGAGCCGCGCGGCGCGGCGTGCTGCTGGTGAACCCGCGATCCGGGGGTGGCGCCGCCGACCGCCACCATCTCGCTCAGGAGGCCGCCCGGCGCGGGATCACGGTCGTTACCCTCACGGAACACGCTGATCTCCGTTCCCTCGCCGAGGACGCCGCCGACCACGGAGCCGACGTGGTGGGCATGGCGGGCGGCGATGGTTCGCAGGCACTGGTCGCGGACGTGGCGCGGCGGCGCGGGATGGCGTTCGTCTGCGTCCCAGCCGGTACTCGTAACCACTTCGCCCTTGACCTTGGCCTCGACCGGAAGGATGTGGTGGGGGCGCTCGACGCGTTCGACCACGCCGTCGAGCAGCGCGTGGACCTCGGTCAGCTCGGTGACCGCGTGTTCGTCAACAACGTCTCGTTGGGCGTCTACGCCGAAATCGTGCAGTCCGACAGCTACCGTGACGCGAAGATGGGAACGGCGGCCGCGATGCTGCCCGACCTGCTGGGCGTGGACCGCGCACCGCCGGATCTTCGCTTCACCGGCCCGGACGGTCAGGCCGGATCGACCGCGGACGTCCTACTCGTGTCGAACAACGCCTACCAGCTGCACAGCCTTGGTGGTTTCGGTACCCGCCCCCGGCTCGACAGCGGCCGGCTTGGCGTGGCGGCGTTGCGCGTCGATCGCGCTCGCGACCTGCCCGCCCTCGTCGCGCTCGAGTCCATGGGTGCCATCAGCCGGTTCCGCGGTTTCCACCAGTGGACCAGCCCCACCCTGCGCATCGACTCCGCGCGACCGGTCAGCGTCGGTGTGGACGGGGAGGCGCTGCGCCTGCCGCCACCGTTGGATCTCCGCCTGCTTCCGGCGGCTCTACGCATTCGGATTCCCCTGCACGCGCCCGGGGTCCCGGCCGCGCGGCCGGGTGTCTGGGGGATGTTCCCCGCGCTGGTCCGCATCGCCTTCGGCCGGTCGCCGGCCTGAACCGGGCCGTGCGTATCGGCGTGGGTGTCAGGTGGTCGGCGGCCCCACGACGCCGTCGGAACGCCTGCCCTCGGGGCTCTCGGGACCGGGTCGGGTCGTGCCGGCGGCGGCAAGGACACCCAGCGCAACCAGGGTGAACAGAACTATCACCAAGACGAGGGCGACCGCTGACGGGGTCGGAGAGTTCCACAGCGCCAGGGCCAGCGCCCCGGCCCCGACGACGATCCCGCTGATGAGGCGGCGATGCCTGGCCAACCATCGGCCCGCCGCGCCGGTGCGCACACCCACCCGGGTCGCGGCCCGACCGAGGGCGCCGGTGGCGTGGGCGGCGCCGGAGCGGACGGCCCGGGCGCCGCGTCCCGGCCCGAAGAGATAGCCAGCGACCACGATGATGATGGCTATGGTCAGCCAGGTGAGCGCGCTGTCTCGCAGGAAACGGACGAGCGTGTCGTAGATGGCCGCTGCCGCGTCCCGCGGCTGGGTGTCGGGCGGGACGGAGTCCAGATAGACCTGGCGCATGATGGCCAGTCCCACGAGCAGCACGATCATCGCCACGCCGATTCCGATGCCCGTGGCCATGAGACCGGCGCGGTGCGAGGGCGCCAGCCACACGCCCAGCGCGGCGAGTACCACGACCGCGACCGGCAGCCAGCGGCCGAGGACGGCGAGTAGACGCAGGGCGTCCTGAGCCCCGGTCAGTTTGTCCGTCCGCAGGAGCACGATCTCTCGGTCGACGTCGGGAATCCTGCTCGCCTTCTCGAAGCCGGCGTCGGCCAACCGCTTCTGCACACTGTCGACGACCGGGCCGATGTCCAACACGATCGTGTCGTCCTTGGCCTGCACGGCGCGCCCGCCCTTACCGGTGAGAACCTTCACCACGGCGGCATGTGCCCGGCGGTTGGCGTTCTCCCATACCGCGGAGAACTGGTCACTGGTGACCACTCCCTGCACCACCTGATGTACCGCGCTGGTCAGGGCGGTCTTCAGCGCGCCGGCCAGTGTGTCGGCGTGGTCCACGACAACGGGGGGAACCCCGTTTCGCGCGAGGACGCCGTCGAGCGACGCGGTGACCTGACTGACGTCGACGTTACTGACGACTCGGTCGGTCAGACGATCGATCACCAGGTTCTGCACCGCGGGGTCGGTGGCGAGCGGGGCGACGGTAGCGACGTACCGGTCCGTGTCGGAGATCGTCGTGGCCGCCCAGGCGGCGACCACGCCGAACGGCGCCAGCACGACGGCCAGCAGGACCAGCAGGGACGCCCCGACCGTGCGTAGCCGGTCGTGCCGCACCGCCTGCGCGCTGCGCAGCCGCTCGTACTCCGCCCGCTCGCCGACGGACAGGGGGCGCCTGTCGTCCGAATACGCCGGGCTGCCGGAGCCGCCGCCAGCACTGGCAACCATGGCGAGCCCTCCTGCTTTGTGCCTGGGGCGGCCGCCCCCACGGTCCCGCGGCCGCGTCTTTCCCTGCGAGGAGTAACCATAAGCTGCCGGCCGGCGAGACGGGAATGCGGCGCCGAGAAACTCCGGAAAAATAATGAAATCCACTTCCTTCGCGTCGATCCGTTGACGTCGCATGTTTGCGAGCCACCGGCCTCGGGCAGCCAACCAGGAGGAAAATTTCCTCGAAACGCATCTGGTCGAAGCAAGGGGAGAATAATGACGACACAGGCTCCTGAGCGGACGCTCGGCGCGATCGCGCACGGCGACGCACCAGTATTCGAAGAGATCGTGCAGATGCACCTGGACACGCTTGAGCGCTCGGGCCTGGACGAGCGCACCTACCATCTCGTGCGCCTGGCGGCGCTCGTCGCCGTGGACTCGGCGCCCGCTTCCTATCTGATGAACCTCGCCGCCGCCCAGGAGGCAGGCCTCACCGCCGCCGATGCGCAGGGCGTGACCACCGCCATCGCGCCGATCGTCGGAAGTGCCCGGGTCGTGTCGGCCGCGGGAAACGTCCTGCGCGCACTCGGACTGGACGAGATCCTGAACGAGAATCCGGAGTGACGAGAACCCGGAACGGCCGGAGTGACGAGAATCCAGAATGGCCGGAGTGGCCGAAATCCAGAATAACGGGAACAGTGTGAGGCAGAGCATGGTAGCGGTCCTCAGCCCGCCGCCGGTCGCGGCCGGTTCGCGGCCACGGCTGTCCGCGGGGTCCGAACAGCTCACGCCGACCGAACGCGCGGCCCGGGGAAAGCGCGCGAGGGGCCTCGCCCCGCGCCGGATCCACGGCGAGTACGCGCCGACGTCGGGCCGGGCCGATCCGGTCGACGTGATCGAGCGGCAGTCGCAGACTCGGCTGCCCGAGCTCGTCCCCCTGCGCTACCAGCGCATGCTGGAGTCACCGTTCCGGTTCTTTCGCGGTGCTGCCGCAGTCATGGCGGCGGATCTTGCCGGCACCCCGGTCTCCGGGATCGACGTTCAGCTCTGCGGCGACGCGCACATGCTCAACTTCCGTCTGCTCGCCTCCCCCGAGCGCCACCTGGTGTTCGACATCAACGACTTCGACGAGACCCTTCCCGGCCCGTGGGAATGGGACGTGAAGCGGCTGGCCGCGAGCCTGGTCATCGCAGGCCGGGGTAACGGGTTCGCGCCGGTGCGGCGGCGGGCGGCCGTCACCGCGGCGATCGGTGCGTACCGCGCCTGGATGTGCCGGTTCGCGGCCCTGACCAACCTCGACGTCTGGTACGCCCACATCGAAGTGGATCAGCTGCGGGCCCAGCTCGGGGACGTGCTGGGACGGCGCTACACCAGGCGCCTGTCTCGCGCGGCCGCCACTGCCCGGTCCCGCGACCGGCTGCGGGCCCTCGCCCGGTTGACCGAAGTGACAGACGGTCAGCCGCGTTTCGTCTCCGACCCGCCGCTACTCGTCCCGGTCCGCGAACTGCTCCGCGGAGCGCAGCGCGACCTGCTGACGGATCAGCTCACCACCATCATCGACGAGTACGGCGCCACCCTGGTGGACGACCGGCGTTTCCTGCTCGCCCAGTACCGGCTCGTCGACGTCGCACGCAAGGTCGTCGGCGTCGGCAGCGTGGGTACCCGCTGCTGGGTGGCGCTGCTGCTCGGCCGCGACCGCGACGACCCGTTGCTGCTGCAGGTCAAGGAGGCGCAGGCGTCGGTCCTGGCGGATCACCTGCCCGCGAGCCGGTACGGCAACCAGGGGGAGCGGGTCGTCGCCGGACAACGTCTGATGCAGGCCGTCGGGGACATCTTCCTCGGCTGGCAGCGGGTGGACGGCATCGACGGGCGGCGGCGCGACTTCTACGTCCGCCAGCTGCAGGACTGGAAGGGCGTCGTGGTCCCCGAACGCCTGGACCCCGACGGCCTCGCCCTGTTCGCGCGGCTGTGCGGAGCGACACTCGCCCGGGCCCACGCCCGCTCGGGTGACCGCGTCGCGATCGCGGCCTACCTCGGCGCCACAGACGCCTTCGATCAGGCGATCACCCGGTTCGCCGAGGCCTACGCCGACCAGAACGAACGCGATCACGCGGCGCTCGCCGAGGCCGCGCGGTCCGGACGGATCAGCACCGCAAGCTGACGGGCGGGGGTGGGGACCCGTGAAGCCACGTGGCGGGTTTCGGGACAGATGGCGCGGGTCCTCGGCGGAGAACCTGGCCCGCCAGTTGCGGGAGAGCGATCTGATCAACGGTGCGATGACCCTCGCCGCGCTCATCCTGATGCTGTTCTTCCCGTTCCTCATCACGCTGGCGGCGGTGTCGCCGCTGCGCCCCGGCGGCGCTGCCGAGATCATCATCAGGCGGATGGGGCTGAACCACGATGCCGCGATGGCTGTCGAGCGTCTCTTCACCCCCCACGGCGGCGGCGGCGGATCCGCCCAGTCCGAGTGGACCGTCCTCGGCGCGCTCTGGCTGACCCTGGGCGGACTGAGCCTGGCCGGGGCGGTGCAGTCGGTGTACCTGCGGGTCTTCCGGATTCCGGCGTTCGGCCTGCGCGGGGTGCCGGCTCAGGTGGTCTGGCTCGCCGGACTGATCGTCTTTCTTGCTGGTACCACCGCCACCGGGGCGGTGCTCACCGGCACGGCAGTCGGCCAGGTATGCCAGGGTCTGATTGTCGTCGCCGCGATGGGACTGCTGCTCTGGAGCGGTACCTGGATTCTCGTCCGCGGGCGGCTGGGCTGGCGGGAAATCCTGCCCACGGCCGTGTTCACCACGATCGGCCTGACCGGCCTGGGGGTGGTGAGCCGGCTGCTGTTCTCGGAATCGATCGTCGAGAACGAGCGGAACTACGGCGAGATCGGAGTCATTTTCACGTTTCTTTCGTGGCTGATCGGGTTCGGAGTCGTTCTTACCGGAGGGGCGATCGTCGGCGGTTGGTACAACGAGCAGGGCCTGTCCGTCCTCCGCGTCTTCAGGCGACGCGCGAGATCCTCATCCGAGTGATTGCCGTGTCCGCCACGGTCGACGCACCTGACCTGTTCGCCGATCCACCCCGACACCGGGGACAGCTTCTCCCTCATCTCCCCGCCAGGACCGCGAAACGTGTGGTGACGCGCAGTTCGGGTAAGTCTTTCAAGGAGACATCGCTGGTATCCGATTTCGACCTGCGCAAGGGGGCTTCATCATGGATTATCCGCTCCTGTCGGCCTTCTGGACCATGTTGCTGTTCTTCGGGCTCACACTGTGGTTGTACCTGCTCTTCGTCGTCATATCAGACATCTTTCGCAGCAGTGACCTCTCCGGCTGGGGGAAGGCCGGATGGCTGACCGCCGTCATCATCCTCCCGCTTCTGGGCGTTCTGGCCTACACCATATCCCGTGGCGATTCGATGGGTGAGCGGGCAATGGCGAACCGGCAGCGGCAGCAGGCCTTGTACCAAGGGTTCCAGCCGTCCGCTGTGCAGTCCCAGGGGGTTGCCGACGACATGGCGAAGCTGGTCGACCTCCGGAGGAATGGTGAGATCAGCGAGGAGGATTTCCAGCGAGCGAAGTCCCGCGTTCTGACCTGAGCCCCGACCCCGAGCGAGATCAGTCAGTCGTGCGGGTTGACCTCCGGCCGGCCGCCCGCCGGCGAGTCGGCCCCGGAGGTGGTCCGGGACATCAGCGCGGCGACGACCAGGCCGACGACGCCGAGGACGGCGAGGGTGGCCATGGCGGTGGCGTAGGCGTTCGTGGTCAGGCCGGCGACGAGGATGGTGCCGGCGATGGCGGTGCCGAAGGAGGAGCCGAGGTTCGAGATGCTGCGGGAGAGGCCGGAGATCTCGCCCTGGCGTTGTTCGGAGAAGGCGGACTGGACGACGTTGACCGAGGGGGTGAGCATCACGCCGAGGCCGAGACCGAGCAGCAACAGCCCGGGAACGAACGCCCACGGGCTGCGTGATCCGGCGACCAGGCCGATCAGGAGGACGATTCCGGCGACGGCCAGGGCGAACCCGGCCGTGATCAGAGTGCCCTGGGAGCGACGTTTCGCGAACCGTTCGGCGGCAAGCGACGAGGCGAGCAGACCGACAGTGGCCGCCGTGAAGATGAGGCCGGTCCTGATGGCGTCGTAGCCACGCACCACCTGGAGGTACGTGGCTACGGTGAAGGACGAGCCCATGAGCAGCAGCCACTGGATGTTCTGGGTGACGAGGCCGAGGTTCGCGTTTCGGTTGCGGAACAGACTGGTGGACAGCAGCGGTTCCCGGCCGGCTCGCTCCTCGACGCGCACCCAGTGCAGGAATCCGGCCAGCACGAGCATGCCGGCGGCCAGGAGGGCGGCCGTGCGGGCCAGGCTGTCGTCGGCGGCGAGGATGCCCATGACAACGAGGGTGAGGCCGCCCGCGGACAGGACCGCGCCGGGGATGTCGAAGTGACGGTGCGGGTCCGGCGGAAGCGGGTCGGGGACGGACCGGCTCAGCGCGATGATGAGCGCAATGACCAGGGCCTGGAAGGCGAAGGCCGCGCGCCAGCTGATCGCGGAGGTGATCAGGCCGCCGATGAGTGGCCCCGCCGCCGCCCCGAGGCCGCCAGCAGCCATGATCATTCCGAAGGCGTGGGCGCGGGCGGTGAGGTCGGTGAACAGCAACGTGGTGAGGATGTAGACCGGGGGGATCAGCAGGGCGGTACCGACGCCTTCCAGGATCGAGTTGCCGACGAGCAGCACGCCCACACCTGGCGCAGCGGCGCTGAGCACGGCCCCTGTCCCGTACACCGCGAGCCCGATGAGGAAGCAGCGTTTGCGGCCCAGCAGGTCGGTCAGCTTGCCGCCGGGGATCATCAGCGCGGCCATGACCAGGAGGAAGACCGTGATGACGACCTGAACGGCCTGGACGGTCGTGTCGAGGTCGCGACTGATGTCGTTGATCATCACATTCATGTTCGACCCGGCGAAGCTGCAGATGAACTGCGCGAGCGCGAGCGGTGCCAGGACTCGTCGGTCGGTGCCGGCCGACCGTGGCGGGGTGCGGGGACCTGCGTCGGGCGTCTGCTCGGTCATGGTCGCCGCGTACCTCGCTTCCCGTCGCGCTGCCGGCGGTCAGCGAGCCGGGTGCTCGGCGCGGTCGAGCTCCTCGTCGAGGGCGATGGCGGCGTCGATGAGCGCGAGGTGCGTGAAGGCCTGGGGAAAATTGCCGAGCTGTTCACCGGACGGTCCGATCTCCTCGGCGAACAGGCCGACATGGTTGGCGTAGGTGAGCATCTTGTCGAAGGCGTAGCGGGCCTGGTCGAGGCGCCCGGCGCGGGCGAGGGCCTGCACATAGAGGAAGCTGCAGAGGTTGAAGGTGCCCTCGGAGCCCCGCAGGCCGTCGGGGGACGCGGCGGGGTTGTAGCGGTAGACGAGGCTGTCACTGACGAGTTCGTCGCTCATGGCGTCGAGCGTGCTCAGCCAGTCGGGGTCTTTCGGGTCGATAAAGCCGACGCGGGGCATGAGCAGCAGGGAGGCGTCGACGACGTCGGTGTCGTAGTGCTGGACGAACGCACGGCGCTTGTCGTTCCAGCCACGGTCGATGATCTGCCGGAAGACCGTGTCGCGGGCCGTCTGCCAGCGGGTGAGGTCGGCGGGACGGGAGTAGGCGGTCGCGAAGCCGATGGCCCGGTCGAAGGCGACCCAGGTCATGAGTCGGCTGTAGGTGAAGTTCTGCCGGCCGCCGCGAGTTTCCCAGATACCTTCGTCCGGGCGGTCCCAGTGGTCGGTGAGCCAGTCGATGACGGCGGTGAAGGCGTTCCAGCCGCGGATTCCGCCGATGTCCCTCGCCTCGGCGAGGGCGTAGGCGGCCTCGCCGTAGATGTCGAGCTGAATCTGGTCGGCGGCGGCGTTGCCGGCTCTGACCGGCGCGGAGCGGCGGTAGCCCTCCAGATGGTCGAGGATCTCCTCGGTCAGGTGGGGTTCCCCGTCGACGCGGTACATGATCTGAAGCGGTTCACCGGACGCGGTCCAGCCGGCGTCGAGGCGCTCGCGTAGCCAGCGGCGGTAGGCGTTCGCGTCGTCGGTGAAGCCGAGAGTGGTCAGGGCGTGGACCGACAGGGAGGCGTCGCGGATCCAGGTGTACCGGTAGTCCCAGTTGCGTTCGCCGCCGATCTGCTCGGGCAGACCCATCGTGGCGGCGGCGATGGGAGCGCCGGTGGGAGCGTAGGTGAGCAGTTTCAGGGTGATCGCCGAACGGGTGACCATCTCCTGCCACCGGCCTCGGTAACGGGAGGCGCGCAGCCAGGTCAGCCAGAAGGCGCGGCAGGCGTCGAAGGAGGCGGTGATCGCCTGCATGGTGGGCGGCGGACCGCCGGGGCGTCCGTCGCGGGCGGCGGCGTCACCGCTGTCGCTGGTGAGGACGACCGCGGCCAGCTCGCCGGCGTCGAGGGTGAAGCGCGCGGAGACGTCGTGGCCGTCCGGATGGAACGCGATCGGGGCGGTCGCCTGCACGTGCAGATCCATGTCAGGACCGTGGAACACCACCGATCCGTCGTCGAGCTGGCGCAACGTGTGGGACGCGCGACCGTAGTCGAACCGCGGCCGGCAGACCAACTCGAAAGGCAGACTGCCGCGAACCACCCGGGCGACCCGGATCAGCCGATGCCGCGCCGACGGGGTGGTCGAGGGGTCGGGCTCCATGAAGTCGAGCACCTCGCCCACCCCGCCCGGGGCCATGAACCGGGTGACGAGCACGGCGGTATCGGTCAGGTAGAGCTGCCGGACGCCGGCCTCGTGGGCCTGGCCGAGATCAGCGGCCAGGCGGCAGTAACCGCCCCGATCGCTGTCGAGCAACGAGGCGAAGACACTCGGCGAGTCGAACCGCGGGGTGCACCACCAGTCCAGGGTGCCGTCGGCGGCGACCAGCGCCGCGGTCTGCAGGTCGCCCACAAGCCCGTGATCCGCGATCGGTGGGTAGTCGTCCATGGTGGTTCCTCCCGCGGTCGTCACAGACCATGAGCAGGCCCGACGGCCCCAACGTCCATCCTCCGTCCCGTGGACCACCACCGCACCTTCACCGCAGGTGGCAGGGACGGCCGCCATGACAACCGCCGGACGGCGCCACCGAGAAACCGGGGCAGCTGCACTCTGCTTACCCGGGCTGCTGTGGTCGGAAGGGGCGCTGGTGTGGCGTGTCGGTGATGACGAGTGCCGTGGACGGGGGTATCTCCCGCCACACCCCCGGTAGCTCGCTCAGCGGCTCCGAAAGGACTGCGCGAGCGTGGGCGGGTATGCGCCGCAGACGTTCGTGCTCGGGGTAGAGCATCCGGATCGCGTCGACGCTCTCAGACATGTACAAAGTGTTGACCACCGGCCCGCTGGCGTATCTGGCGGCGAACAGTGTCTCGCCGTCGGCCAGTCCGACCGTCATCTGCAGGGGCTCGGCAACCCCCGCGGCGGCTCCGGCGCTCTCGACGAAACCGGCCATTCGTTCCAACCCCCCGACGGGGTCTTCCTCCAGCCCGAACGTCAGAGCAAGGTGGAACATCACCTCGGAATCCGTGGAGCCCTTTATGTTGGCGAACAGGTCAGGGCGGACGGCCATCAGCAGGTCGCGGCGAAGCAGGTCGAAGCCGTCGATGTATCCGTTGTGCACGAAAAGCCACTTCTGGTAGCGGAACGGATGGCAGTTCGTCTTCTGTACCGGCGTTCCGGTACCCGCCCGCACGTGCGCGAGGAACATCGGGGAACAGATCTCGTCGGCCAGTTCCCGAAAGTTCTCATCACCCCACGCGGGTGAGTCGCTGTGGAAGATGGCCGGGGTCCTGCGCCGGCTGTACCAGCCCAGACCGGTCCCGTCGCCGTTCGGTTCGAGCAGGTCCGGACCATGTCTGACACTCTGGGCAATCAGCGATCTTTCAGGCTCGTACAACAACACCCGTGGGACGATCGGCTCGCCCCGGTACCCCATCCACCTGCACATGTAGCCCTCCCGTCTGCTACGGCAGAGGTGCCCACGCGGCGTCGAGGCAACCGCCGCTTTTACAGCCAGTACAGATCTTGAATGGTCGGGTTCTGGCTACAGGCATTCGGGATCGAGGGCCGGGCCGGTTTGACCGAGGAGGCGGATGGTGCTCTCGGGTTGGTGCTGAAAGACGTTCGAGCAGGGTCCTGATCGTCTTGCGGACCTACTCGATCGCCCACACTATGGTCGCGCAGTTGCCGCCGGACGGGAGCACAGCATTGGACTCCGCAGTCGCGGTCGTGGCGGTGACGCTGATGGCCTACGCGCTGGTGGATCAGCGCCTGGGGCAGACGCCGATCAGCGGCGCGTTGGTGTTCACCGCGGCCGGCCTGCTGGCCAGCGAACAGGTCGCGGGACTGATCACCTCGTCCGTCGGTGAGCACGGCGTCGGCGCCGTCCTGGAACTGACCCTCGTCCTCGTGCTGTTCACTGACGCCATGGGGGCCGGCCTGGGTTCCTGGGTGACGGAGGCGCCGCTACCCGGCCGGCTGCTGGGAATCGGGTTCCCACTGACCATCGCCGTCGGCTGGGTGCTGGCGTCGGTGCTGTTCCCCGGCCTCGGCATATGGGAGGCGGGGCTGCTGGCGGCCATACTGGCGCCCACTGACTCGGCACTTGGGCTGCCGGTCATCAACAACCAGCGGGTTCCTCCGCTGATCCGACATGCACTGAATGTCGAAGGCGGCCTCAACGATGGCCTGGCCCTTCCGTTCGTGACCATCTTTCTGGCCCTGGCGCAGGAGGAAGAACAGACCGCCGGCCGCGGACACGCCGCGTCGGTGTTTCTGCGCGCCCTGGTGGCCTCCGGCGCCATCGGGGTGGCACTGGGCGCCGGTGGCGCCCTGGCCCTACGGTGGTCGATGAACAAAGGCTGGTCCAGCCGGCCGTGGCAGTCGGTCGCGCTGCTGGCCACGGCGACGCTGGCCTACGTGCTGGCTGACCTGATCGACGGCAGCGGCTTCATCGCAGCATGGGCCGCCGGCCTCGTGGCCGGCCTGATCGCGCGCGAGAGCCTGGCCGCGGCGCAACAGATGCCGCAGGATGTCGCCCAGCTCGGTGTCTCCGTGAGCTTTGTGCTGTTCGGCGCCCTGTTCCTGGCACCCGCCCTCGAACACACGACCTGGACGGTGGTCATCTACGGGCTGCTCAGTCTGACTGTCATTCGGATGATTCCGGTCGCCGTCTCGTTGTGTGGATCAAAGGTCGCACCCCAGACCGTGGCGTATGTCGGCTGGTTCGGGCCACGCGGGCTGGCGTCGATCGTCTTCGCGGACCTGGTCGCCACCAGTGGTCTGCCCGAACAGCACCAGATCGTCCCGGTGGTGATGCTGACTGTTGGTATGAGTGTGGTTCTGCACGGCCTCACCGCGCCGTGGGGCGCTCGGCGCTACGGACGCTGGTACGCGGCCGCGACAGCTCGCCATCCTGAGATGCGCGAAGCCAATGGATGATCTTTCTGGTTCGGTCCTTACTCTGCATCGTCCCTGGTCGGGAGCCGCGTGGAGACCCGGCGACGGCAATTTCGGGGCCTACAACCAGGATCAGTCGGAACTACATCCATGACCGGAGGGGATACGGACCGAACCGATCCCCGGCAGATACGACGAGATCAACTCACGCCCAATTTCATCCGCAACATTCCAGTGAATAGCCAAACTGATCACGACGTAACGACCACGGTAATCACAACCAGATCCACACTCTGGTCGCGCCGCACCCGTAGCGATCCCCCCTGGGCGGCTGCTCGACCAGTCGTGCTGGCGCCCGAGGCGGTCCGACTGCAAGATCGAGGGCAGTTCCGATTCGTGACTCCTCTTGACACGGAGCGACACACGGACTAGAAGTTCGACGTGGATGCGGCTCGATTACCGTCGATGTGGCCGCATCTGCGGACCTGGTGCAGCGTCGCACAACCCGTGCCCCCCTCGGACTTTGTCCTTCCGGTGTGCATGGGCGCATCTGCCCGCACCACACCCCTGACGCGAAGGTTGACGTGAGAGCACATCTGTCCGTGCGTACGCGCACAGCGGGAACCGTCCTCGTCCTGGGTGCCGCGTTGGCCGTGGCCATCCCGACCGCGGCGTACGCCAACACCGTGGCTGTCACGGTGAAATCACCTGGAGCTACCAGTGGTCCCTCGACCGCGAACTCAGAGATCTCGACCCACGCGGACTGCAGCAGCGGCCTGATCTCCGGAGGTGGGATCAACCAGGCCACCGGCACCGGCAACGGCAACCATGTGATGGGTACTTCGCCCAGCTCGGACGGTACCTCCGAGTACACCGGTTCCACCGGGGTCGTCGGCACCGACGTGACCCACTGGCTCGGGATCGGTGGAAGCGGCGGCCAGGCCGACAGTTCCTTCTCCACGACCCCCTTCGCGGTGTGCTTCACCAGCAGTCTGATCAATCACACCCAGGTGGTCATGAACAAGGTCAACGCACCCACCGCGGCGACGACGGTGGGTCGGGTTACCGCCACCTGCCCGGCGAACACGATCCTGCTGGGCGGCGGTGCGCGTGCCACTCCGGCCAGTGTCGGCGACTTCAAGCCGATCGCCAGCTTCCCGACCTTCAACAACTCCGCGCATGACTTCGGGCTGAAGGCCGCGGCCAATGGCGAGACCAATCCCGACTCCTGGACCGCCGTCGGGTGGGCCAACGGCACCAACAGCACCAATGAGACCTATGTCTACGCGATCTGCAGCGGAAGTAACATCAACATCAGTGGTGTCACCGTGAAGGTGCACTACAGCGAGGCGAGCGGTCCGACGGCGGGGAGCACGGGCCAGAAGGTGACGGTCAACTGCCCCAGCGGGGACGGCAAGTTGATCAGCGGGGGCGCTGCCATCAGCGGGGGTAGCGTCACCACGACCGACTTCACCGGACCAGGCTCAGGCGGCGACCACCTCAACGGAAGCTTCCCCAGCGACTCGAGCGGTAATCCGGTGAGTAACGGGACCACCACGGCGGCGTACTGGACGGCCTTCACCCACACCGGAGGCATGAGCTCACCGAGCACCTACTCCGACGTCTGGGCGCTGTGCGCCAACGACGGCGTCTGAGGACACCCAACCTCGTGGTCCGCGGGCGGCGGCCCCGGCTCCGAAGCGCCGCCGCCCGATGCCCTGTCGCATGAGGGCACCCGCGGTCTCAGAACCGTGGAACGGATCGTCCGCCGACCGGTGTCCCACCGTCGCCCGACCCTGGACGGTTACCGAGGACACCGTCAGCTCCTCGTCTGCGTCTGACTGAGCGACCGACGACCTGGAATGGCATCGCGCGGGACAGCCGGTGCCGTTTCGGGCCGGCGACCTTCCCGCGAGGAATGCGGCGCGCCGATCAGACCGCACCGTGTGCGTATCCGGTCTGACAAAAACAATTCTGGCCCCTGGAGTCTGTTTCGGGGTGCATAGCTAAGAGGGTGCTTGAACTTGGCAGGTTTTCTTGGATCGCGAACACGCTGTCGACGGAGACGCATAGTCCTACCACGTCGTCATGTCGTCGCGTGGTCCGTTTCGGTGCTGGGCATGGTGCTGAGTCTGGGGCTGACCGGCTGCGAACCTTCTTCGCCGTCGCCGTGTGGGAAATCGGGTGTCCTCAGCGGGACGACGTGCACCTACAACACGGTCGGGTCGGACACCTTCACGATCCCCACGGGTGCACGGTGGGTTCAGATCACGGCGGTCGGCGCCCAGGGCGGCCACTATTTTGTTGCCGGTGACGCTGCTCACGGTGGCTCGCCGGTGGGAGATGTCACCGGCCGCGCCGGTGGGGGCGGCGGCCAGGCGTCCGGCACGATCACGGGTCTGCCGTCGGGCCGGGTACTGCAGGTCGACGTCGCCGGCAAGGGCGCCGACGGCACCGCTGCCAGCCGCTCGGGCGGAAAGAACAACGGGCCGTCCGGAGGGCAGGGTGCCGTGGGAGGTTTCGGCGGCTCCAACGGAGGTGTGGCCAGCGTCAAGGGGGACGCTGGCGGCTCCGACGGCGGGACCGCGAGTAACAACGGCGGCAACGGCGCCGGCGGCGGCGGTTCCTCGGATGTCCGGGTCGCCGCTGCTGGCTGCGCGGCACTGACGTGTGGTCTGGCGGATCGAGTGCTGGTCGGCGCGGGCGGCGGCGGCGGTGGCGGCACGGGTGGCCAGGGCTACGCGCTGGGCGGCGCGGGCGGCGCTGGTGGCGGTGCTGCCGGCGCTGCTGGTGGTGCCGTCGTCGACGGTGGCCATCCGGGGGCTCCTGGGGGCGGTGGCGGCCAGACCGCGGGCGGGGCCGGGGGGCTCAACCCTGGACGGCACGCGGCGCCGCCTCCCCCCGATCCCAACGATCCGCGTTTCGGCGGTGACGGCGCTGATGGCGCCGCCGGCACGGGCGGCGTCGGAGGCGTGGGAAACCAGGCCTGCCTGGGTGAGCACAACCCGCCCTGCCGGAACCCTGATGACACGGAATCGGGCGGTGGCGCTGGTGGCGGCGGCGGTGGCGGGTACTTCGGCGGCGGTGGAGGTTCGGGCGGCGGTGGCACCAGCATCGGTGGCGGCGGCGCGGGTGCCGGTGGCGGTGGCGGCAGCTCCTTCACGTCCGCCGCGGTGACCTCTGCCGTTCTGACCACCGGTGTCAACACCGGGACCGTCAACACCGGGAACGGCCAGGTCACCATCAGCTGGGGTACCTCTGCGTCGCCCAGCCCCACCCCGTCGACCAGTCCCTCCGCGTCGCCTACGTCCCCGACGTCGACTCCGACGTCGACTCCGACCTCGGGGCCGACGCAGGGCCCTGGCACGAAGCCGGCCGCGGCCACTGCTTACGTGATCAACAACACCGGTAACACGGTGACGCCGATCGACGTCACCACCAACACCGCTGGCACCCCGATCAGGGTCGGCGCGAGCCCCAGAGGGCTTACCGTCACGCCTGACGGCAAGACGGTTTATGTGACGAACCGGGCCGACAACACGGTGACGCCGATCGACGTCGCGACCAACACTCCCGGTACGCCGATCCCGGTTGGGCGGTTCCCGTTCGGAGTCGCGGTGACTCCCAATGGCAGGACCGCCTACGTCGTGGACAACGCCAGCAATGACGTGACGCCGATCGACGTGGCCACGGGCACTCCCCGCGCCCGCATCCCGGTGGGTAACGACGCGCACGGTATCGTGATCACGCCCGACGGTCGGACCGCCTATGTCGCCAACGCCGCAAGCAACACGGTGACGCCGATCGACGTGGCCTCCAACACTGCCGGCACGCCGATCCCCGCCGGGAACAACCCGCAGTGGGTTACGATCACACCCGACGGAAAGACCGTGTACGTCACCGACAACGCCAACGCAGGCAGCGCCACGGTGACGCCGATCGACGTGGCCACCAACACCGCAGGAAAAGCAATTCCGGTGAGCGACCGCCCCGTCGGAATCGCGATCACGCCCGACGGCAGGACTCTGTACGTCACCAACGAACGGGACAACGTGGTGACGCCGATCGACGTGGCCACCAACACCCCTGGCGCTACAATTTCGACAGGGGGTGTCGAGCCGTTCGCCATTGCGGTCACACCGGACGGCGTAGCCGCCTACGCCGTCAACCGCGACAGTAATTCGGTGACGCCGATCGACGTGGCAACCAACACCGCCGGAGCCCCCATTTCCGTCGGTGAACGACCGGTGGGAATTGCGATCGCCCCCGCGCCGGCCGTACCAGCCGGACCGGTGTGTGGGAAGACCGGTGCGCAGTCCGGCACGACAACCATGACCTGCACCTATGACACGGTCGGATCGGACACCTTCACCGTGCCCGCGGGTGTGAGCTCGGTCGAGATCACGGCGACCGGCGCCCAGGGTGGGCACTACTTCATCGCTGGTGACGAGGCACACCCGTCCCCCGCGGGGGACATCACCGGGCGTCCCGGCGGCAGCGGTGGCCAGGCGACCGGGACGCTGACGGGTCTGACCGGCGGCCGGGTCCTGCAGGTGGACGTGGCGGGTAGAGGCGCCGATGGAACGGCGGCGTCACGCTCGGGCGGGATGAGCAACGGCCCGTCCGGCGGATCGGGAGCACTCGGCGGGTTCGGTGGGTCCAACACCGGCGTGTCAGGTGGGCCCGGTGACGCCTCCGGTGCGAACGGCGGAACCGCGTCCAACGGTGGCAACGGCTCCGGCGGCGGCGGCTCCTCCGACGTCCGCGTCACCGCCGGTGGGTGTGCCACGCTCGCCTGCGGCCTCTCCACCCGCGTGCTGGTCGCCGCCGGCGGCGGCGGCGCCGGCGGCGTCGGCGGTCAGGGCAACGCGCTCGGCGGGGCCGGGGGCGACGCCGGCACCGACGCCGGGGCGACCGTGGATGGTGGTAACGCCGGAGTTCCGGGCAAGGCCGGCACCCAGACGGCGGGAGGCAGCGGGGGACTGAACGCGTGCCGCCATGGCGCAGGAAATCCCGCGCCCAGTGACCCGCTGACCGATCCGCGCTGCGGCGGCGACGGTACTGACGGCATCTCCGGAGCCGGCGGGACCGGCGGAGCCGGAAACAAACCCTGCAACGGCACGTACACCCCCGCCTGCTCGAACCCGACCGCCACCACATCCGGTGGTGGCGCGGGCGGCGGCGCGGGCGGCGGGTACTTCGGTGGTGGTGGCGGCGCCGGGGGCGGCGGCACCTTCGGCGGCTACGGGGGCGCCGGCGCCGGGGGCGCCGGCGGGAGCTCGTTCGCCGCATCGAGCATCGTGAACCCAGCCCTGGCGACCGGAGCCAACTCCGGCACCGTCAACGGCGGCAACGGTGAGGTCACGATCACGTGGACCACTTCCGGGACCTCGGTTCCGACTCCGCTTCCGGCGCCGGAGCCGACTCCCGTACCGTCCCCCACGCCTGCCCTGGAGCCGAAGCCCTGACCAGAGACAAGACAGACCCTCAGCAGTAACGCATTCCAACAACGCAAGAGCACGACCCCGCACTCGGCCGGTGGCTGACACAGCCACCGGCCGAGCCGGCGCTCTGCGCAATGCCCTCCCTGTCAGTCTCGGGTGAGACATCCGCCGGGTGCGGGTTGGCTGCGGGCTACCCGGCCGCGCGGTTCTCGGAGACGGCCTCGCGCGGCGGAGCGCCGGTGACATCGTGGGCGGCGACGTCAGGAGGGGCGGACCCGCCCAGCGGTTCGCCATGCCACTGAACGAGGTTCCAGCCGGTCGAGGAGTCGCCTTCGAGCGTGACCATCCCGGTGTTCGCGAGCCACCGATCCTCGACGGACCCACCATCGCCGACCCGTATGCCGACCCAGGTTCGGATCGCGGAACCGTGACTGACGAGCAGGATGGCGTCGTGCTCGCCATGCGCGGCCGCGATGTTCGCGATCGCGGTGTCGTAGCGGGCGACGAACAGGTGACCGTTCTGCCCACCCGGCATCGTCCGGTCCAGATCGCCGTGGATCCAGGCGGCGTTGACGTCGAGGTAGGTCGCGATGGACGTCCTGTCGCTGCGCAGCTCGAGTTCGCCCGCGGCGATCTCCTCGATGCCTTCCACGACGCCGACTCCCAGCCCCCGTGCTTCGGCAAGGGGCGCCGCGGTGAGCTGAGTGCGAACCAGGACCGAGGCGTAGATCGCCGAGATCGTCTCACCGCGGAGTGCGTCGGGCAGCCTACGTGCCTGCGCGTGGCCCAGGGCGGTCAGCGCGGCTCCCGGCCGCCCTGTGTCGAGGGCGCCGGCGACGTTGGAGGGGGTTTGGCCGTGTCGGAGCAGCATCAGGCGCATCGGCACAGAGTCTAACGGGCCGGTACGGGTGGGGAGTCGACACTCGTTCGCCCTGCCCGAGGTGACCGGGAGCATTCCGGGGATCGCGTGGAAGAGGACGGAAGAGGTTCGCGGTGCCGCCGAACGGGACAGGCCCTCCGTAGTGAGGAAGGAGCACTGCCTGATGCAACCGTCCCCGTCCCCGTCCCCGATCAGTGGTCGCAGCGCGGCCGATGTCGACCACACCGTCCCGCCTGCGGTCCACCCGTCGGCGTCCGAGCGCGAGCTTCGGGTGCCGCCGGTAGGCGGGCCGCAGGTTTCCCGGAAGCCGGCGCGGGTCGCCGGCCACCAGCCGCAGCCGAGTCACGGCGATCCTGCCGCCGCTGCGCCCCGCGTGCTCGCCGTCGTCGACGGCCCGGACACGGCCGACTACACGGACGCGGCCGACTATGTGGCGCACACCGCGACGCTGCGAGGAGTCGTCCGGCAGCGGCTGGTCAGCCGCGCACTGATCGGGCATCTGCCGCCCGCGCCGGCGCGGCTGCTGGACATCGGCGGTGGGAACGGCGTGCAGGCGCTGGAGTTCGCCCGGCGGGGATACGACGTGACCGTCTGCGAGCCCGACCCACGGATGTTGGCCGAGACGCGACGCGGGCTGGCCGACGCCCCCGAGTCGGTCCGGCGGCGCGTGGAGCTGGTCCGGGGGGACGGCCGGGACGCCGTTGACCTGGTGGGGACCGGCTGGGACGCCACCTTCTGCCACGGCGTCATCATGTTCGTCCCCGAGCCGGCGCCCCTGTTGCACGTCCTCGTCGAGCTCACCCGGCCCGGCGGGATCATCTCCGTGGTCGGCAAGAACGGCCCGGCGCTTGCGCTGCGCGCGGGACTACAGGGTCGCTGGGGGGACACCACGGCGCTGCTCGGCGAGCCCAGGTCCGCCGGAGCCGCCAGGTCCGCCGGAGCCGCCGGAGCCGCCGGAGCCGCCGGAGCCGCCGGACCGGGCTGGCAGCCGGCGGTGCAGATGCCACCCGGCGACGATCCGGCGAACGTCGCCGCGATCCTCACCGCCGCCGGAACGCGGTCGCTCGCCTGGTACGGGATCAGGACCTTCACCGATCATCTCGGCGGCATGCCGCCGGGGCCGGACGTGGACGCCGTCGTCGACGCCGAGTGGGCGGCCGGGGCGCGGGACCCCTATCGCGGGATCGCCCGCCTCATCCATCACGTTCATCGCCGGACCGGGTAGCGCGGCGGCCGCCGGCGGGTCCGACCCCGTCGCCGCGCGGATGCGATCTTCTGTCCGGTCCAGGACGTGCGGGCGGAGCGTTCATCCGATCCCCGCTTGTTCTCGCTCGGTGTCCGCGCCGGTGGCCGTTCGGGCCCGTCGCGCCAGTTCTCCGACGAGTCGCCAGGTACGCAGTCGGTCGTCGTCGGTACGGAAGGCGGCGGGGGAGATGCGCACGTCGGTCGCACCGGCATCCAGGTATCGCCGGATGCCGGCGGCGACGGCATCCTCGTCACCGATCAGGGCGAGGTCGGCGGGGTGGATCGCGCCCTCCGCGTCCAACACGGCACGGTAGGAGGGGACGTTGCCGTAGGCGGCCAGGGTTCGCTCCGCGTGGGCACGGGTTCCCGCGACATCGGCGGTGACGGCGGCCGGGACACCGACCGCGATGGTGGGGGCGGGACGACCGGCGGCGCGTGCCGCCCCGACGATGGTGGGGACGATCGACTCGGCGAGGGTGCGCGGCCCTGCCAGGTAGGGCAGCGTTCCGTCGGCCAGTTCGCCCGCGGCGCGCAGGGCCTGGGGACCCATGGCCGCGACGAGCAGCGGGATCGCAGGGGTGACGCCGGTCCGCGGACCCGTGGGTGACGTCGTGGGCAGGCGGGCGGTGACGGTCGGGCCCTGGACATCGGCGGCACCGGTCTCGAACACCGAGCGCAGGACGCGGAGGTAGTCGCGGAGGTGGCGGATGGGCCGCTCGAACGGGACGCCGAAGGCATCCTCGACCACGGCCCGGTTTCCCAGGCCGATGCCGAGCAGGAAACGGCCGTCGGTGGCGATCTGCGCGGTCCTGGCCTGGGCGGCGGTCACGAGGGGATGGCGCTGGTACATCGGTACCGCCGCGGTGCCGATCCCGATGCCGGGGACCTCCCGGCCGACGAGGGCGGACACGGTGATCGCGTCGATGTCGAGTCCCTGGGAGAACCAGACGGTGTCGACGCCGGCCTCCGCCGCCTCATGGGCGCGTTCCAGGATGACACGCAAGGTGTCGCCGACGGGGGTTGCTCCTGTATGCAACGAGATCCCGAGGCCCACGGATGACCGACTCCTTCGACGACGCGTCGCGAATCCGAACATCGTTGTGGACGCTCGAGGACGCCCCACTATTCCTGGCCCTTCCCGTGCACCCATGGTGGTCTCGGTTGCCGCGGCCGAATCGCTTGACCGATACCGAGTCCTTGCGGCGGATACCGTGTGGCGCGACGTTGCCGAGGCAGAACGGAAACGGCGACCCGACCACGACTTCTGGGCAGGACATGACTTCCACCAGGCACGACGGAGACACCTGGGACCTGGCGTCCAGCGTCGGCGCGACCGCCACCATGGCCGCGGTGGCCCGGGCGATAGCGACCCGCGCGGATCGTCGGCTCATCGACGACCCGTTCGCCGCACCGCTTGTCCGGGCGGTCGGCATCGATCTCCTCACCCGGCTGGCGACCGGCGACGTGCCCCCAGACGGCCTGGTCGAGCAGGTGGCCATCGACGTGGCCAAGGTACGGGCCAGGTTCTACGACGAGTTCTTCCTCGAGGCGACGAACACGGGTATCACGCAGGTCGTGATCCTGGCCTCGGGGCTGGATTCCCGCGCCTACCGACTGCCCTGGCCGATCGGGACCGTGGTGTACGAGCTCGACCAGCCGCGGGTCGTCGAATTCAAGACCCGTACGCTGGCCGCGTTGGGCGCTGTGCCCACCGCCGACCGGCGAGTGGCCGCGGTCGATCTGCGCGACGACTGGCCCGCCGCACTGCGCGCCGCCGGCTTCGACCCGGCCCGGCCGACCGCGTGGAGCGCCGAAGGCCTGCTGGGCTACCTGCCGCCCGAGGCGCAGGACCGCCTGCTGGACACCGTCACCGAACTCAGTGCGCCGGAAAGCCGGGTGGCCACCGAGAACCGGCCCAACCCGAAACCGGGCGACGAGGACAGGACGAAGGAAGCCCTGAACCGCATCTCCGAACGCTGGCGTGCGCACAGTTTCGATCCCGACATGGCGAGGCTGCGCTATTACGGTGAGCGCAACGAGACGGCTCCCTACCTGGCCGACCGCGGCTGGGCGCTGACCGGAATAAGCGTCCGAGACCTGCTCGCCGCCCACGGCCTTCCGCCCCTCAGGGACGACGACCTGCGCATGGGAGACGTGCGCTACGTCAGCGGCGTCCGCAACAAGACCACGAAGTAGCAGCTAGGAGCCCGCCCTGGGTCGGGGCGGCCGGGAGCCGTGCACCTGTTCCAGGATGTCGGCGGTGCGGCCGGGGGCATCGTCCGACTTCAGCTGGGCGGCGAAGCGGGCCACCCGTTCCCGCCGCCCGGGGTGCAGGAGTGGTTCCACGGCCCGGGCCAGCACCCGCTCGTTGAGGTCGGAGAAGCGCAGCGTGGCCCCGATCCCCAGCCGCTGCAGCCGGGCGCCCCAGAAGGGCTGGTCACCGAGGACCGAGCAGACGACGGTCGGCAGGCCGGCGCCGATTGACGCCGCCGTGGTGCCGGCGCCGCCGTGGTGCACCGCGACGCGGCACCGGGGCAGCACCGCGTCATGGTCGAGCGCCCCGACCACACAGACCTGACCGTCCGAGCTGATCCCCGCGGGCAGATCGGTCCATCCGGCGCTGACCAGCGCGCGGACCCCCAGGGAACGAGACACCCGCTCGATCAACGCCAGCGTGCCTCGCGCGTTGTGGATGGGCATGCTCCCGAATCCGAAGTAGACCGGCGGCTCGCCCTCGTCCAACCACACGTCGACCGCCGGGTCGAGCTTGTCCTCCCCGAGCAGCCGCCGCTGCTCCGGAGACAGTCCCAGGAATCCGACGAGTGGTCGGCGTTGGTCCCAGTGTTCCAGTTCCGGCACCAGGAAGCGGCTGAACGCCTGGATTTCGGTCGCTCCGGCCCGGGCCAGTGCGGTCGGGGTGGGTTCACGGGTCGGCGGAAGACCAAGTCGGCGGCGCAGCCGGTTGACGTCCGCGGCGATCACGCGCCAGCCGGCGAATTCGATCGGCGGATACATCATACGGTTCACCGCACCGGGGAGTCGGCGGGTGCTGAGGACGAAAAGCGGGAAGGCGCTGTTCTGGCGGAGCGGCGCGTGGTGCAGACCGACCATGGGCACCTGTCGCCATTCCGCGATACAGGCCGCCTCGTCCTCGGTGAGGATCCCGGAGACGATGAGATCCGCGCCGTCGCTGGCCTCCGCCATCGCCTCGGCGATACGGTCGGTGTTCTGGCGCTTGAAGTCCATGAAGCCCTTGATCACCTGCCGCACGTCGCCCGCGCCCAGCCAGCGCCGGACCTCCTCGGATCCCATGAACTCGAGCGGCTCCGCGCCGATCGGCGACACCTCGACACCCATTCTGATCCCGAAGCTGGCGATCTCACCCGGCAGACCCATGATCACCTCGTGTCCGCGCCGGATCAGTTCGGCTCCGAGCACGGCCGCGGGCTGAACATCACCGCGGGTGCCCACGGCGAAAATCGCGACGCGCACGACGACCCCTCTCCGGAAGGACACGAACATCGCCGAGTCGACGCCGGGGACGGGCATCCTCGTCGTCAACAACAGAAAGCACAACGGGGAGCCGACGACCCAGGCACCGCTCGACGACGGAGCGATGGCATGACCATTGTGGTGGGAATGCCCAGCCAGTCGCGGACACGATGGGCGCTACCGCCACAGGGGCCGATGGTATCGGACAGTCAAGGCATTGAGGATCTTTACTGGCGCCGGGGGCACGGGACTCATCCGCGCAGGAAGCGGAGGACCGCGAGTACGCGTCGGTGTTCGCGGTCGCCTGGTGTCAGGTCCAGTTTCGTGAAGATGGAGGTCACGTGGGCCTCGAGGGTCTTGACGGCGAGGTTGAGGTCGATGGCGATGGCGGTGTTGGAGTGTCCGGGTGCCATCAGGGGCCAGCACCGCCCGTTCCCGGTCGGTGAGTCTGCCCAGGGGGTCGTCCTGGCGACGGCGGGTGACGAGCCGGACGACCGGGTCGGCGTCGATCACCGTGCCTCCGGTGGCGACGTTGCGCAGCTCGGCGCGGAAGACCTGCAGGTCGGAGACGCGGTCCGTGGCAGAGAACCACAGGACGCCCGCCCCCGCACACCCCCGTTCCCACGTTCAGCGCGTGAGCTGAGAGGGACGTGGCGGGCGCGACTGCCTGCGCGGGAAGTCGCGTTCGCCGCGCAGTTCGTCAGCCTGGGGCGACGCGGCGACGATCGTGTTGGGCACCACTGGAAGCCCGGCAGCCCTGACCCGCGTGGCAATCAAGGGCGACGATGACGGACAGAAGCGATGCACGGTGAGGATGTCCCATAAATGACCATGCCAACCACGTTGGACACGTCGGCCCTGCTCGACCTGCTGCCGCCCCCACCACCGACATGAGCGCGTCCGCCGACCGGTTTGATCGGATCGACTACCGCGACACCTACTCCGTTGCCCTGCCCGAGCCGATGGACGCGCCGGCGTTCTGCGCCCGCATCCTCGAAGCGGCACCGCGCTGGCTGGAGATGCTGCTGTCCGCGCGGGACGTCGTCGCCGGCCGCCTAGGTTTCCAGACGCAGGAACGAAACTACGGCCGCAGCGTCCACCTTTCCGTCGGCGGAAAGTTCGGTCCGCTCGTCGTGCGCTCGATCGAGGCCGACCGTGTCGTCTGCGCGGACTCCGACCCGCACCTGGCCTTCCGCGCGATCTTCACGACCCGCGAGGGCATCGCTCCGCGCGGAAGCTTCACCACCGAGGTGCAGCTGAACGACACCCTTGGCCGCGCCTACTTCGCGGTGGTGAAGCCGTTTCACCGTCTGATCATCCCGTCGCTCGTCTCCGCGCCGTTTCCCGGGAAGGCGGTGGCGGAGTGACCGCGATCCCATGATCGACCGACGGATGCGACCACCCGGCCACCCACCGCCGGCCCGACCAGAACGGGTGGTCATAGAGCCGCGGCCGGATCGCGCTATTGCTCCTTGACAACGCTGAGCAGCATGACACGGAGCCACGGGCCGCCGTACCAGTATCCGGGGCCGAGCGGGCGCAGCGTGCCCTGGCCGAGGTGCGCGGCGTACTTCCTGGCCATGGGCCAGAAGTCGGCGACGACCAGCTGACGGACCACTCCGTCACTGCCGGCGGCCGGTCGATCGGCCGTCCGTGGCCGTGGGCGGCAATCTGCTGCCAGTACCGGTCGAGGACCCCGAGCGTTCTTGCTCGACTCTCCCGTGGTATTCCTTTCCCGGCGACGGATGTAGCCGCTTGTTTATGGACTTCGCAACAGGAAATGCGGAGTACTGGTGGCGGTGGCATCCGTCCTGGATCCCGCGGTGCCTCTTCTACCTCTCCTGACTCCAGTCGGAGGCGCGGCGCCCGACCGTGTGGTCGCGTCGGCCGCGGCGACCACACCGGAATCCGGTCCAGTCAGCTCCTCCGGGGTGCTGGTTCTTCTACTCGCAGCGCAGACCGCCGTGCCGGTCGCACTCATGGTGATGTTCGTCGCGGGAGTGGTGATCAGCCCGTCGATCTCCAGTACATGTTGGTGCTACAGGAGCGGGTTCCCGAAAGATTGTTCGGCCGGGTCACAAGTATCGCAACCACTGAGGTCTCCGGGCCGAGCCCGTTCGGGGTTTCATTGCTGACCTGGCTGATCGCGGCCTTCGGCAGTCGGAGCGCACTCGCGGTGCTTGGATGCTGCTAGGTTGGAGTCGCATTCGGACTGTTCTTCATCAGGTTTCTGCACGACCTGCGGTCAGTCTCGCCGCAGTCGACCGGCGACACCGGCGGGCCGGCCGAGGATGGAGTGCTGCCCGGATCCTCATACGCCGAGGAGGCGACGTGTCCAACAATGTCAAGTCCCTGATCACCGGTGCCTTCATGCTGGCCGCCGGGTTGATCCTCTACTTCACCACGGATGGGGTCAAGATCCCGGTCTTCACCCTGACCAAGGTCGGCGTGGTGCTTGTCTTCCTGGGCGCCCTCGAGCTGGTCATCACCACCGGCGCGATGCTTCTCCCGGACCGGAAGAGCCAGCGGCGATAGCGGAGGACGCCCGATGGACCTGGGATTCGAGCTGGTCCGGAGAAGCGCCACCTGGACGTTTCACGCCGACCGGGTGGTGATGGAGTACGCAACGAGGGGTGTTCGGCGCGTACGCGCCACATGTCCCGGTCAGCTCAACCAAGTCCATGACCGGGCACATGATCGGCACCGGGGGTGCGGTCGAGGCGATCGTGTCCTGCCTGGCCATCCGGGATGGGATCGCCCCGCCCACCATCAATTGCCTCCGTCCGCTGGACCCGGAGATGAACTTTGTCGCCGTCCGGGCGAGCACCACCACGTCGACCATGACGAAGTACCGGTCACTCGCTCGGTGACGAGCGTCCGGTCTGTTGGCCGGTGAGGAGTTGTGCGCGGCGGTGGACGTCGCGGGGGGAGCAGCGGCGGTCGAGTCGGGTCTGCAGAAGCGACTGGGCGAGGTCGGGCCGGTTGGCCTGGATGGCGCAGTAGATCGTGGTGTCCTCGACGATCTCGCGCTGGGCGGCGCTGCCTCCGAGCCGCTCGACGCCGGGCAATGCGATCAGCGCGTCGGTCGCCCGGTCGGGATCACCGTGCAGAAGGTGCATCAGGGCGTCGGCCAGCGGCGCGACGGTGTCGGTGAACACCGCGCTGCTGCGGGCGGCGGCGGACCGGCGCAGTTGCGCGAGTCGGCGGCAGTCTCCCACGGCGGCGAGGGCGATGGCCGCGTGGAGCCCGACGAAGGGCGTCGGCGGATCGACGAGCAACGCGCCGGGAACGGTCTCCAACACCGGTCCGAGTTCCACCGACGTCCAGGCGCCGGCCGCGAGGCCGCGCCACAGCAGCGACGCCGAGTCGATCAGCGCCCGGACGCCGGAGACGGCCGGCGGCGAGAGCTGGGTCGAGAAACGCGCCCGGATCGCGTTGTCGTCACCGAGGGCGAGTTCGTGCAGGGCCGCGTGCCAGGAGAAGTGCGCCCGATGCGACGAGTCCGACCCGCAGGTCGAGATCCAGGCGTCCAACCAGGCCAGTCCCGCCTCGTGGTCGCCGGTCTCGTAGTGGACGTGGGTCTTCGCGTGGACGGCGTGGCCGGCGGTCGGTTCGACGGCCAGCGACAGTGCGGCGAGTTCGGCCGCCTCGTCCCAGCGCTCCTGCTCCTGGCGGGTGAAGGCGAGCAGCCCCCGGTACCACCAGTCGTCGCGGTAGACGGCAGCCAGTCCTTCGACCAGGGCCCAGGCCTCGGCCGGGATCTCCGTGGCGCCGTTGAACGCGATGGTCGGCACGGCGATGCTGACGGCGAGGGCGTCCTCCGGGTAGGCCTGGATGTAGCTGAGCAGCGCCGCCGCCGAACCGGCTCCGCCCGGCTCGTGGATGCGGGCGGCGACGACCTCGATGAAGCGCCGCTCCCGCTCGTCGGCCCGGCCGGCGTGGCGTTGAGCGTTCCGCAGCGCCGTTTCCACATCGACGTCGGCGCCCCACTCGGCACCGAGCAGCGCCAGCACCGCCTGCCCGAGGGCGAACTGGGGATCGGCCGCGACCGCCTCGGCCACCAGCGTCTCGGCTCCGGACCGCACCCGCAGGATCCGTCCGAGCCCGGCGACGTAGCGACCGGCCGCCGCCGGGCTGGCGGTGAGGGGCAGGCCGTAGGGGTCGCGCACCCGCCGGACGACCCGTGGCCCGGGCAGGGCAGTGACGACGGCGCGGGCGAGCGCAGCCGCCTGGCCGCGAAGGTCGGGGATCGCCGTGCTCTCCCACAGTTCGCCGCGCCGCAACGGTCCGATGGCCCAGATCGCCGGCCGCGGTCCGTCGGTCGCGACCAGCCGCCCGGACCCCTCGGTGGCGAAACCCAGGTCCAGGGCGTCCGGGGTCGCCAGGCCGCTGGCGAGCAGGTTCATGATGAGGGGATCATGGCTGGTCCGCACGCCGGCGCCCGCCCCGGTGCAGTTGACCACGGCCGCGGCGACCACACGGGAGCCGTCACCGAGCGAGACCTCGATGCCGGCCGCGGTGTCGGCAGCGTCGACGACGTGGGCGGCGTGCACGACCAGCGATCCCTCGGCGCGTCGCTGCTCCAGCCAGGCGTGGACGGCGGGGTCGACGCGGTGGCGCACCTGGTCCCAGCGCCGCATCGTCGTGGCGACGAAGCGCGAGCGGGCAGCGGCGTCCAGGCGTGACCACAGCTCGGCCGTCACCGGGCGCATCGCGTCCACGGCCCGCCGCCAGTCGCCGTCGGCCGCGCGGATGTGATCGAAGACAAGGCGGCGGGCCTGGGCGAGGCTCAACGGTCCGTCGGGTAGCTGGGGGGCGGCGAGCGGCGGTGCCGGGTTCGCGGCGTGGGGGAGTGGAAGCAGCCCGTGGCGCGAGGTCACGTGCAGGCGCACGCCGGCCCGGCTCCAGCGCTGGGCCATGTCGGCCATGGTCAGGCCGGAGCCGACGAGCAGCACGTCGCTGCCGGCCGGGACGCGGGGCTGGGAATCCGCCCGCCACGGATCACCGACGAACCGCGGCGAGCGGGCCAGCGCCGGGGGAGCCCACGACGTCGTCGCAGCGCCGTGCCCGAGGGCGAGGACCACGCCGTCGACCGGATGGCTGGTGCCGTCGTCGAGCGTGAGGCGCAGCCGGCGGCCGTGCCGGCGGACGTCCGTCGCGCGGGCGCGCACCCGCTCGCAGTGCACCCCGCCCGCGGCGCGCAGCGTCTCCTCCAGCGTGTGGCGGAGGTAGTCGGCGTAAAACTGGCGGGGCGCGTAGCCCCCGGCCGGAAAGTCGACCGCGACATGCCGCCGAAGCCAGCGCAGGAAGTGCTGCGGGTCATCGTCGAAGGCGCTCATCTTCGCGGCCGGCACATTGAGCCGGTGCCGCGGATCCCGGGTCCGATACGCCAGGCCCTCACCGACGTCGTCGGGTTCGACGAGCAGGATCGTGAATCTTCGGCCGGTAACCGCCACGGACCTTGCCAGCTGGGCGGTGGCGAGGCAACCGCTCGCCCCGCCCCCCACCACCGCGACGACCACCGGCGCACTCATCGGGACCGTCGACAGTATGCGTGCGGACACCTGGGCATGAAGATCTCCCTCCCCGTCCATCCTGATCGCCATCAGGTTAGGCACAGACGGGGCAGGTCGTGGCCCGGATCGACAGAACGTTACGTGGGCAGTCGCCACGTCGGCAGGTTCCAGCGTCCCTGAAGTGGTCGCGTACCGCGCTGGGCGTGTGTCTGTTCCGTGCCCGCGTTTCCCGATGACTGCCGACCTGCTTCCACTTCCGAGGGCGTGGCTCGCCCTTTCCGCGATGGTCCGCATCGACGTAGACGTCGTCGACGAATCCGAGGGCCACCGGTCGGCACGCAACGGGCGACTCCCCGCTGCCGGCCAGCCAGGGCGTGGACGCCCATGGCGACGGGCCGGAGTCAGTGGTTGGACGCGGGGCTTCGCCGGGAACGCGGGTTCGCCGACGGCACGGGCGATTCCGTCGCCGCGTCGGCCGGGATGGCGCTGTGGCCGGCGTTGGCGTCGGCGTGGGCATCGGCGTGGCGGCGGCGGTAGTTGGCGGAGGCGGTGCGCTCGCCGCAGCGCTTCATCGAGCACCAGCGCCTGGCACCCGAGGGGGAGCGGTCGTAGAAGGCGAGGCCGCAGCCCTCGCAGGAGCGCAGGCGGCTCGGCTCGCTCGTGGTCAACAGGTGGACCGCGTCGCGGGCGAGGACGGACAGCACGCCGGCCAGGTCGGGCTGCGGGACCTCGACCCGCAGCCACGCATCCCCGCGGAGGAAGAACGTCGGCGTCGGCGGCGCGGCGCAGGTGTTGAGGTGCCCGGCGTCCTCGGGGTCGGGGCTGGCGCCGGCGAGGCGGGCCTGGACGAGGCGGTCCACGGCGGCGCGCAGCGCCTGGACCCGCTCCAGGTCACGCGACGTGAACCCGGCCGCGGGGGTCGGCAGGTCGAAGGCGTCGAGCCACGCCGTCGCGTCGGCTGCCGTCTCGAGCAGGTCCGGGCCGCCCGGCGTGCGGGTGGCGACGAGGTCGAGACAGAGGCTGCCGGTGTCGACGGGCCTGGGGCGGGCGGTGGTGCGCATCGGGGCGGGCTCGGCCGCAACGGAGGTGGACACGTGACTCCTTGGGCTGCGGGACCTTGGAGGTCATCAAGGGATGATGTCATGAGATGGGGGGCGTCGCGGCGGGAAACGGCGGGTGCTTCCTGATCGAAATCATTACAACATGGGTTGACATCGCGGCCTCGGCCGGCTTTGATCGGTCCCGTGGCGATCGAGGAACCGAGGACTGGCCTGCCGCGCCTTCGCGCGCTCATGCCGCTCGTCACCCGTCGTGAGGTCGACCTCATGCGCACCGGTAGCGCTCGCTGTCGGTGAGTGACGGGGGCGCGGTCGGCGCCCCCGAGCATGAGTGCTCCAGCCACGACCCATACGTCATCTTCGCGGGACCGATTCAGGGTCGTCCGCGACACCATCCCTGACGACTCCGAGTAGTCGTCGACATCGGCGACGGGACTTCTCTCCCGTCGCCCAGCCCGTCATGCCCTTCATGCCCGTTCATGCCCGTTCATGCCCTTCATGCGACGACCGCCGGTGCGGCCACCGCGCGATGCCCGAACGATCCCCCGATCGGAGAGAAATGTTCAGAACGAGAAAGAGGCGCCTCGGCGTCCTCACCGCACTGGTGACGGCCGGCGCGCTGCTGGCCGGATGCTCGACCAGTGCGGCCGCCGGCGGGGGGAGCGGCTCGGACACGGTCCACTGGGGGACCAAGCAGATCCCGGTCGCCTGGGACCCGGTCGTCACCGGATCGACCGCGGCGACGAACTACCTCACGCCCATCTACGAGTCGCTGTTCACGCTGAACGAGAAGCGTGAGGTGAAGCCGGCTCTCGCCGAGGGCTACTCGTACAACCAGGCGGGCGACCAGATCACCATCCGGCTGAAGCCCAAGCTGACCTTCCAGGACGGGACGCCGGTCAACGCCGAGGCCGTCAAGTTCAACATCGAGCGGATCAAGACGCAGCAGAACTCGGCGCTGAAGGGCTCGTACAACAACGTCAGGTCGGCGACCGTGATCGACGACCTCACGGTGCGGCTCGATCTTGGCCAGCAGGACTACCAGATCCCCTACCTGCTGTCCGTGCGCGGCGGCATGCTGCCCAGCAAGGCGGCCGCGCAGGCGGACCCGGTCAAGCTCAGCCAGACGAACCCGGTCGGCGCCGGTCCGTACAAGGTCGTGGAGATCGTCCCCGAGTCGAAGATCGTCCTGGAGAAGTGGGACGGCTACTGGGACGCGGCGAACATCCACGTCAAGCGGATCGAGATCAACTTCGGCATCGACGCGAACACGCTCGTGCCGGGCCTGCAGTCCGGCGTGTACAACTTCGCCCAGATCGACGGGTCACAGATCCAGCAGGCGCGCGGCGCGGGTCTCGACATCCTGGCGGGGGTCAACCGCCAGTGGGGGTCGACCTTCCTGAGCCTGAACATCAACAAGGCGCCGTTCACCGACCCGAAGGTCGTCGAGGCGATCCGCTACGCCGTCAACCCCGCCGAGTTCGCCACCAAACTCGGGTTCGGTGAGGGCGAGCCCTCCCACCAGCCCTTCCCCAAGGGACACCCGGCCTACGTCGGCGCGCTGGATTCCGAGCACCCCTACGATCCCGCCCGGGCCCGGGAGATCCTGGCGAAGGCCGGCTACGCGGACGGTGCCATCTCCTTCGAGATCGCCGGCCTCGCCAACAACTTCGACCAGGTCGCGGAAGTCCTCCAGGAGCAGCTCAAGGCGGTCGGCATCCGGACGACCATCAAACTGACCGACTTCGCCAACTGGAGCAAGGGGTACTACGGCAAGACCCTCGCCGCGTCGATCTTCGGCTACGTCGGCCGTGACTCCCACGTCCAGGCGCTGACCGAGCACTACGACACCGGGGGCGTGCTCAACCTGAGCTCGCCGTACACGTCCGCGCCCTTCCAGCAGGCGCTCAAGGCGGTCCGGGCCACGCCCATCGACTCGCCGGACTACCCCTCCCGGCTGCAGGCCGCCGCCAAGGCCGGCTACGAGAACGGTTCCACGGTGTCGCTCTACACCTACGCCTCCGCCATCGCCAAGAAGAAGTCGCTCTCCGACCTGCCCGCGATCGACGGCTTCCTGAGCTGGAAGGGCGTCACGTTCACCCACGGCGACTGAGCCGACCCCGACCAACCCTGAAGACACGACCAACGCCGTTCATCGACGGGAGTAGAAGCCAGTGTCCGCACCGCCACCCGCGCTCACCGCGCCGCCTGCCGCCCGTCGCGGCGTGGTCGCCCACCGGATCAGCCGGGCGGTCGCCTCGACCGCCCGGCTGCTCGGGATCCTCGTCCCGGTGTTCCTGCTCGGCACCTTCCTCACCTACCTGCTCGGGCATCTCAGCGGGCGCAGCCCCGCCTACCTGCAGCTCGGCGACGCGGCCTCCCCGCAGGCCGTGGCGGCCATCGAACACACGTGGGGCCTCGACCGCCCCTTCCTCGTCCAGTACGGGGACTGGCTCGGCTCGCTCCTGCACGGCGACCTGGGAAAGAGCTGGTACAACGGGCTGAGCGTGGCGCACGCGCTCGGCCAGCGGGCCGCCATCACGCTCTCGGCCGCCGGGGTCGCGCTCGTCCTCGGCATCGTCTTCGGGTTTCTGCTCGGCGCGCTCGCCGCCCACTTCCACACCCGCTGGCCCGACCGGGCGATCACGACCTTCACCACGGTCATCTCGGTGCTGCCGCCGTTCATCGTGGGGATCGGGCTGGCGGCGGTGTTCGCGGTCAGCCTGCAGCTGCTGCCCGCCGCGGGCTACGTGCCGATCCAGGCCGGGCTGGGCCCGTGGCTGAGCCACCTGATCCTCCCCGCGATCGCGCTCAGCTTCGACACGGCCGCCGACGTCGCCCGGCAGCTGCGCAACGGGCTGGTGTCGGCCTACCGCGGGAACTACGTCACCGGCGCGATCGTGCGCGGCCTCGGCCCGCGCCGGATCTTCTTCGTGCACGTGCTGCGCAACGGCATTGCGCCGGCGTTGGCGGTCCTCGGCCTGAAGTTCCCCAACCTGCTGGGCGGAGCGGTGATCATCGAAGCGATCTTCGGGCTCTCCGGGTACGGCGTGTACGCCAGCCAGGCGGCGGTCCGCGGCGACGTGCCGGCCGTACAGGGCGTGCTCGTCGTCTCGGTCGTCCTCGTCGTGGTGTTCAACCTGCTTGTCAACATCGTGCTCAACCGCGTCACCCCCGACGCCAACCGGGGGGTCTGAGGCGTGATCAGAACACTGTTGCGGCTCACCAGCGCGCGGGTCGCCCTCGCCCTGCTCGCGATCATCGCCGTCGTGGCCGTGCTGGGCCCCGTCCTGGCGCCCTACGACCCGCTGAAGGGGAGCGACCGGACGCTTGCCGGCCCCTCGGCCAGCCACCTGCTGGGCACCGACTACATCGGCCGCGACGTGCTCAGCCGCATCCTCGCCGGCGCGCCGCTGAGCATCCTCAGCGCGCTGGAGGTCGCCGGGATCGCCCTGGTACTCGGCACGATCCCCGGCATCCTGTCGGTCTATCTCGGCTCGGTGTTCGAGTGGCTGAGCCTGCGGGTCGTCGACACGTTCATCGCCCTGCCGTTCCTCGTCTTCGCGGTCGCCATGACGGCGCTGCTCGGCAACGGCATCACCCAGGCCATGATCGTCGTCGGCATGCTCATCGCACCCGTGTTCTACCGGGTGAGCCGGGCGGCGACGATGTCCGTCGCCCGGTCGCAGTACGTGGAGGCGGCCTCCATCGCCGGGGCGTCGACGAGCTGGATCGTCCGCAGCCACGTGTGGTCCAAGGTGCTGCCGTCGATCGCCGTCACTCTGGCCACCACCCTCGGCATCGGGCTCGTGGTGATCTCGAGCCTGACGTTCCTCGGTATCGGGATCCAGCCGCCCACCCCGACCTGGGGCGGGATCCTCGCCTCCGACCTGGGCTACCTCGCCCAGAAGCCGTACGCACCGGTCTTCCCGACCCTGCTCATCCTCGCCGCCGTCCTGGCCTGCAACCTGCTCGCGGACGCCATCCGGGACGCCGCGGGCGAGACCGGCCGCGCCCTGACCGGCGAGAAGACCGCCCGCTCCAACCGGACCCGGCGACTCGCCGCGCTGGCGGAGCTGGCGGACCCGACAGATCCGTCCCGGCCATGACTGACGTCCCCGCCATGACTGACGTTCCGTCCATGCCTGACGTTCCGGCTGTGTTTGAGGAGCAACCGATGACGCCGAGCGTGCCTGGTCCCGCCGACCGCGACGCGGCCGGCCGCGACACGGTGCTCACGCTGACCGACGTGCGGATCCACAACGACGCCGCCGACGAGGAGCTGGTGCACGGCGTGAGCCTGCGCCTCGCCCGCGGCGGGGTCGTCGGCATCGTCGGGGAGTCCGGCAGCGGCAAGTCGTTGACCTGCAAGGCCGTGCTCGGCGTCCTGCCGAAGCACATCGAGGTCGCCGGCGGCTCGATCGAGCTGCTCGGCCGCGACGTCGCGGGCCTGTCCCGGCCGGAGTGGACGGCCCTGCGCGGCAGCTCGATCAGCGCCGTGTTCCAGGACCCGGCGTCGTACCTCAACCCGTCGATCCGGGTCGGCAAGCAGGTCCAGGAGGTGCTGCGGGTCAAGCAGGGGCTCAACCGGCCCGCGGCGAAACAGCGGGCCATCGAGCTGCTCGACGCCGTCCACCTGCGCGATCCCGCGTACGTCTACGAGCAGTACGTGCACGAGCTGTCCGGCGGGATGCTGCAACGCGTCCTCATCGCCATCGCGATCTCTCTCGATCCCGAGGTACTCATCGCCGACGAGGCGACGACCGCGCTCGACACCACGGTGCAGGCCGGCATCCTCGACCTGCTCGTCGAGCTGAAGGAGCGGATCGGGCTGTCGCTCATCGTCGTCTCGCACGATCTCGCCGTCGTGGCCCAGCTCTGCGACGAGGTGCTGGTCATGCGCGACGGGCACGTCGTCGAGCAGGGCCCCACGGCCGCGATCCTGCACGCCCCGCGGCACGAGTACACCCGGCTGCTGGTCGCCGAGCACGAGCAGTACGGCCTGCGCGCCGCCGGCACCGGTTCGCGCCCGCCGGCCTCGGCGCCGGCATCGGCGCCGGCATCGGGCTCGGCCCCGGTGCAGGCCCCGGTGCAGGTGCAGGTACCGGAGCCGAGGAGTTCGAGCGCGCCCGAGTCGCTGGAGCCGGTCCTGCGGGTCGACGGGCTCGGCGTCCAGTTCGGCCGCGGCCGCGGGCGCAAGCAGGCGCTCGAGGACGCCTCCCTGGTGATCCGCCCGGGCGAGACCGTCGGCGTCATCGGCGAGTCCGGGGCGGGCAAGTCGACCCTCGCGCGCGCGGTGCTCGGCCTGGTGCGGGCCTCGGCCGGGTCCGTGCACGTCGGCGGGCGGGACGTCACCCACCTGTCGGGGCGCCAGCGGCGGGCGTTCGGCCGCGAGGGCGTCGTCCAGTACGTGTTCCAGGATCCGCTGCGCAGCCTCGACCCGGAACACACCGTCGCCGCGTCCGTCGCGGAACCGCTGCGCATCCGCGGCGGGCTCGACCGGGCGGCGATCGCCGCCGCCGTCCGCCGCCAGTTCCGCGCCGTCCGGCTCGACGAGTCGCTGCTGGAGCGGTTCCCCGGCGAGCTCTCCGGCGGGCAGCGTCAGCGGGTGGCGATCGCCCGTGCGCTCATCGGCGAGCCGCGCCTGCTGATCCTCGACGAGCCGGTGAGCGCACTGGACTCGGCCAACCGCGTCGCGATCCTCGAGCTGCTCCGCGAGCTGCGCTCCACCCTCGACGTCGCGATGCTGTTCATCTCCCACGATCTCGGCTCGGTCGCGGGCATCTCCGACCGGACGATCGTGCTCTACCGCAGCCGGATCGTCGAGGCCGGCGACACCGCGCGCATCGTCAGCGCGCCGTCGCACCCGTACACCCGGCTGCTCGTGGAGTCGGCGCCGACCCTCACCTCCCGACCGGCCGACCGAGAGCAGCGCGAACGGCTGCGGGCCGGCCTCGCCGTCTCCTGACGTCGACGCCTCCTGACGTCGACGCCCCCTGACGCGGACGCCCCCTGACGCCGACGACCACCTGCTTCCGACGACCTCCCGCTCCCGACGACCGCAAGGAATACTCGTGACTCGACAGGTGCGACTGTGCCTGAACCTGCAGGCGACCGGCCGCCACGACGCGGCCTGGAAGACCCTGCCGCCGACGTCGGACTGGATCGCCGGCATCGACTACTACACCGAGATCGCGCGGCTCGCCGAGCGGGCCCGCTTCGATGCGATCTTCATCGCCGACCGCCTCGGCTCGCTCGACGCCGCCTCCTACCGCCGGCCGTGGCGCGGGACGGATCCGACCGTCCTGCTCGCGGCGCTGGCGCGCGAGACCGAGCACATCGGCCTGGTGTCGACCAACCCGGCGATCCACGGCAACCCGTTCCTGCTCGCCCGCTCGATCGCGACCCTCGACCACGTCAGCAAGGGACGCGCCGGCTGGAACATCATCACCAGCCAGGAGGACGTCACCCGCTCCGCGCTCGGCGTCGACGAGGTCCTCGAACCGCAGGCGCGCTACCGCAAGGCCGAGGAGTTCATCTCCGCCGTCGACGCGCTGTGGGCCTCGTTGCCCGAGGACGCCGTGGTCGCCGACGCCGCGGCCGACGTCTACATCGACGCGCGGCGCACCCGGCCCGTGGACTTCAGCGGCGAGTTCTACCGGACGTCCGGGGTGCTTCCGCTGCCCGGCGGCTACCAGGGCCGCCGCCCGGTGCTCTTCCAGGCCGGGGCGTCGAGGCAGAGCAAGGAGCTGGGCGCCCGCTGGGCGGACGCGCTGTTCACCTCACAGCGGCTGCCGGAGCTGTCGCGGGAGTTCTCGGCCGAGGTCAAGGGGCTCGCCGCGGCGAACGGGCGGAATCCCGACGACCTGCTCGTCCTGCCGGGCCTGTTCACCGTCCTCGGGGCGACCGAGGCCGCGGCCCGCGAACGCAAGCGGGAGCTCGACGAGCTGCTCGCCGTGGGGCCGCTCGTCGAGCTCCTCACCGCGCAGCTGGAGTTCGATGTCTCCAGGCTCGACCTCGACGCGCAGCTTCCCTACGCCGAGCTGGCGCAGCGGGCCGCCGCACCGGCGGTGACCGCGCGTCGCGACCAGCTCGTCGCCGAGGCGCGCCGCCGTGGGCTCACCATCCGTCAGCTGCTGTTCCACAACCTCTCCGGCGGCCAGCGGCTGATCGTGGGCACCCCGGAGCAGGTCGCCGACGACATCGTGGAGTGGGTCGACACGCGGGCGTCGGACGGCTTCGTCATCAACATCGACGTCCAGCCCGCGGGCTTCGTCGAGTTCATCGAGGGCGTGGTGACGCAGCTGCAGGACCGCGGCCGCTTTCGGCGCGAGTACGCCCACGACACCCTGCGGGGCAACCTCGGGATCGGCGGCGCACCGGCCGGCGGCCGCGCGAGCGCGGCGGGGGAGTCCAGCGGTCCGGTCCACGACGGGGAGCGACGGTAGCCATGCCCGCACGCAACGAGATCACGCGGGGAAAGCGGCAGGTCGACGCCCTCACCTTCCCGCGGACCGAGCCCGCCGAGCACGTGGACGTCCTCGTGGTCGGGGCCGGACCCAACGGCCTCGGCACCGCGCTCGAGCTCCACCGGCACGGGGTGCAGGCCGCGGTGGTGGACGCCGCGCTCGGCGCGACGCTGGTCCGGGCCGGCGCCGCGGGGTACACCTCCCGCGCGCTCGAGGTCATCCGCGGCTGGGGGCTGCTGCAGCGGATCCAGCACGCGTGGACCTTCCCGCCCGAGTGGAGCACCGGCAACCTCCTGCTCACCTCGCTCGCCGGGCACCAGCTCGCGGGGACCACCCTGCGGTCGTTCGGGCTCGGCGCGACCAGCCGGTACTCGACCGAGACCATGCTGCGCCGGCCGCAGACGGTGCTGCAGCGCGTCTTCCTCGACCGGCTCGCGGAGATCGGCACCGCGGTCTCGGGCGGCTGGCGGGTCGAGGGCCTCGCGAGCGACGCCGACGGCGTGACGACGACGGTGGTCGAGGTCGAGACCGGCCGGCGCCGCACGATCCGCTCCCGGTACGTCGTCGGCGCCGACGGTGGGTCGAGCACGGTCCGCACGCTGGCGCGGATTCCGCGTTCGGGCAGCTACGCCGACGAGCGGTACTTCCGGTTCGTCGTGCGGACCACCTCGGACACCTCGGCCGCGCTCGGGGCGTTCCCGCCCGCCACCGCGGTCATCTACAACGACCGCTACTCCGGCTTCCTCGCGGCCCTGAACGCGACCGACTGGCGGGCGTACGCCGGGCCGTACCCGCTCGATCGTGACCCGACCACCGACGAGCTGATCGCCCAGGCCCGGGCGGCGTTCGGCTTCGACGTCGACCTCGAGGTGGTGTCGCTGACCCCGTTCTTCAAGACCACGCGCATCGCCGACACCTTCTACCGTGACCGGATTGCGCTGGTCGGCGACGCGGCGCACGTCCGCACGCCGGGGGGCAACCTGTGCGAGGGCTTCGGCGACGTGGTGAACCTCGGCTGGAAGCTCGCGGCCGTGCTGCGCGGCCAGGCCGGCGAGGCGCTGCTCGACTCCTACGACGAGGAACGACGCCCGCACAACTGGCGGATCGCCGACTACGCCCTGGCGGATGACCGCCGGCACACGGCCGCCTACGAGCGCGTCCGCGCCCTCGGGGTCCCGGACGACGCCGACACCGGCCCGGACGCGGTGCGGCGGCGCGCCGAGATCGGCGCGATCCTCGGGGAGGGCCGGAGCCTGCCGCTCGGGGTCGTCTTCGACGAGCGCTACGACGCCTCGTCGGTCATCCGGTACGAGGACGGCCAGCTCGAGGCCGAGGCGCCCTGGGACGCCTACGCGTACGCCGACGACGCGCGACCCGGACACCGGGCGCCGAACGGCAACCTCGACCCCTTCGGGTTCACCCTCTACGACCGGATCGGCTCCCACGTCGCGCTGCTCGTCCTCGCCGACGACGCCGGCACCGCCGGCACCGTCGGCGCCTTCGAGACGGCGGCCGACGCCCGGGGCCTCGAGATCGAGGTCATCCACCTGCCGGATCCGGCGGCGCGCGAGCTGTACGGCGCCCCCTACGCGCTCGTCCGGCCGGACCATCACGTCGCCTGGCGCGGCGACGGCAGCGGCCTCGACGACGTCGACGCCGGCGCGGTGCTGGACCTGGTCCACGGCCGCGGCCGGCTCCCCGCCCAGCCGCCGGCCCAGACGCAGACCAAGGCCTTCGGCCAGCTAGTCGACTCCGCCGAACGGCCGCTCGTCGACCCGACCGAACGGCAGCTCGTCGACTCCGCAGAACGGTAGCTCCACCGAACGGCACAAGGCCCGCTGCTCGCGGTCCGTTCCCCGGGCGCCGGCCGGCGACCCGCACTTCACCACAATCCTGCATCGGAGGTCCTGACGGTGACCGTGGACGTGACATCGAATCCGGTGACATCGCATCCCCAGCGCGGCCTGTCGCTGTTCCTGACGATTCCCGCGGACGGCGAGCCCGCCCGCACGTACAACCAGTCGCTCGAGGTCATCCGCCTCGCGGAGGAGCTCGGCTACGAGACGGCATGGGCCGCGGAGGCGCACTTCACCCTCATCGGTCTCCCGTCCGCGCTCACCTTCCTCGCGGCGGCGTCGCAGACCACGACGACGATCAGGCTGGGAACCGCGGTGGTCCCGCTGACCTTCGACAACCCGATCCGGTTGGCCGAGACGGCGGCGCTGGTCGACGCCCTGAGCGGCGAGCGGCTGGAGTTCGGCGTCGGCAAGGGCAACGGCGGGGGTTTCTCCACCGTCGCCTTCGAGGCCTTCAACCTGTCCGAGGACGACCGGGAGTCGCTGTACGCCCACGCGCTCGACGATCTGCGCCGGGCCCTCGCCGGCACGATCGCCGCCGGCGACAAGGAGGTGAAGCTGTACCCGCCGCCGGCCGGGCTGCTGCCGCGGCTGTGGCAGGCGACCGGCAACCCGCGGACGGCGGCCGAGATCGGGCGCGCCGGTGACCGGCTGCTCCTGCACCGGCTGGTCCCGTCCGGGGACGCCGGCCAGGTCCAGGCGGGTCTCATCAACGACTACCTCGACGCCCACGCCGGTGAGCGCAGCCCGCGGATCGGCATCTCCCGCGTCCTGCTCCCGGCGGCGTCCAAGCGCGACGCGATCGCCCTGCTCGACTCCGAGCTGCGCCGCAACCCTGGCCAGTACGTCACCCCGGGCGGCCCGCCGGCCACGGCCGAGGAGTTCCTGACCAGGTCGAACGTGAAGTACGGCAATCCGGACGACATCATCGAACAGCTCCTGCAGGACGCCGCGTTCACCCGCTCGACCGACTACCTGTTCAGCGTCCCGCTGCCGCAGTCCTCCCCCCAGTTCCGCGACGGGCTGCGGCTGATCGCGCAGGAGATCTTCCCGCGCCTCCCTGCGCACGACCGGGCACCGACGGCGTGACCGTCGCCCACGTCCACGCACCTGGACCACCGAGGATCTGGACCATCGAGGATGAGGAGCCGACCATGACCTCCGCGATCGAGACCGCGCCTGCCACCGAGACCGCGCCTGCCACCGAGACCGCGCCTGCCACCGAGACCGCGGCCGGCGTCGCGGCCGCGCGCGCCGAGTGGGACGCGTGGCGGGAGGAGTCCGAGCAGCAGCGGCGCCAGCCGTACGGCTTCCTCGCCTACAGCGCTCTGCACTTCCTCGACGGCGAACCCCGCCGCGTCGAGGGCTTCCCGGGACGGTGGGCCACGGGCGAGCAGGGACCGGTCGTCGACCTCGACGCGGGGGAGTCCCTCGTCGTCGACGGCAGGACCGTGACCGGGCGCCACGTCTTCGGCTCCGTCCGCGAGCGGGAGTTCCGGCGGGCGGCGTCGTTCGGCGACGTCGTCGTCGAGCTGTCCCGCCGCGGCGGGAACGACCTGCTGCGCTCGCTCGATCCCCGGCACCCGCTGCGCGAGGCCTACGTCCGGACGCCGGCGTTCGACCACGACCCTGCCTGGGTGATCCCGGCCGAGTTCGCGCCGTACCCCGCCCCGCGCCCGATCGAGGTCGCCGCGGCGGTCGACGGCATCGTGCACACCCACGAGGCCGTCGGCGAGGCCGTCTTCACGCTCGACGGTGCCGAGCTGCGGCTGATCCTCCTGCGCGCCGAGCATCTCGCGGACGCCGGCCTCATCTTGTTCACCGACGCGACGAGCGGCATCACGACCTACCGCGCCAGCCGCCGGCTGATCACCCCCCTGCCCGCCCCGGGCAGCACGCGGATCGTGCTCGATTTCAACCGCGCCGGAAACCTGCAGTGCGCCTACACCCCGTACGCCCCCTGCCCGCTCGCCCCGCAGCAGAACCGCCTCACGATCCCGATCGAGGCGGGCGAGCAGATCCCCACCTTCCGCCCCGAGCCCGTCGAGACCGAGGAACGCGCCGTGTCCTGATGATCGGGACTGACAGGTGCTCTGGCCGGAAACCAGGCAGCTGGCCCTCCCGCCGGTTCCGCGGAACCGCGGAGGACGGTCACGCCAGCGCGGCCGCCTTGCGGAGGAGGACCGCTCGTTCGCGGGCGTTGCGGCACAGTCGGGCGGCGAGTTCCAGCTCGGCTCGGGCCTCCGACGTGCGGCCGAGCCGGCCGAGCAGCTCGCCGCGCACGCTCGGGAGCAGGTGCGACCCGGCCAACCGGTCGGTGGCGACGAGGTGGTCGACGATGGCCAGCGCCTGCTGCGGTCCCTGCGCCATTGCGACGGCGACGGCCCGGTTGAGCTCGACGACGGGGGACGGAGCGACGCGGCCGAGCGCTTCGTAGAGGAGCACGATCCGTTCCCAGTCGGTCTCCGGGACCGATGGCGCCGATGCATGGCAGCCGGCGATCGCCGCCTGCAGGCCGTACGGTCCGAGGCCGGCAGCCCCGAGGGCCGCGGCCCGGTCGAGGGCGGCCATCCCGCGGCGGATCGCCGAGCGGTCCCATCGGCGCCGGTCCTGGTCCGCCAGCAGGACGGCCTCGCCGTCGGGCCCGGTGCGGGCGGGGAAGCGGGCGGCGGTGAGTTCGCAGAGGGCGAGCAGCCCGTGTGGCTCTGGTTCGTCAGGCATCAGGGCGGCCAGCGTCCGGGCCAGCCGGATCGCCTCGTAGGCGAGGTCGGGGCGCAGCAGGCTGTCACCGGCTGTCGCCGTCGAGCCCTCCGTGAAGATCACATACAGCACGCTCAGGACACCACCGAGCCGACCGCGCCGTTCCTCGGCCGGTGGCAGGGCGAACGGCACCCTGGCCGCGCCGAGGGTCTTCTTCGCCCGGGTGATCCGCGCCTGGACCGTCGCGACAGGTACGAGGAAAGCCCGGGCGATCTCCTCGCTGGTCAGACCGCCGACCGCGCGCAGCGTCAACGCCACGCGGGCCTCGGGGGAGAGCACCGGGTGGCAGGCGACGAACATCAGCGCGAGGACGTCGTCGTCGACCCGGTCGGGATCCCACGGCAGGTCGTCCGACGGGTCGGCCGGGGGCACCGCGCCGGAACCGGAACCCGAACCCGAACCGGGGCCCACGCCGCCCGAACTCGTCTCGCCCTCGGCGAGCGGACCGGCGAGCAGCGCGTATCGCTCGTCGAGGGCCGACCGGCGGCGGAAGCCGTCGATGGCGCGCCGCCGGGCCGCCGTGAGCAGCCAGCCCACCGGGTTCGCCGGCACACCGTCACGCGACCAGGCGACGAGCGCCTGGGCCACCGCCTCCTGCGCGACATCCTCGGCGAGGTCGACGTCGCCCGTATAGCGGGCGAGCGCGCCGACGATCCGGGCGGAGGACATCCGCCAGACGGCCTCGACGGCCCGCCGCGCCGACTCGTCACGTGCCGACTCGTCACGTGCCGACTCGTCACGCGGCGGACCATCGGCGGCCGCGGACATCAGAGCTGGCCGGTCCGCTCGCGCCACGCCCGCTCCCTGATGACCCACTCGTTGTCCTGCGGGAACTCGTCGATGGTCGGCACCCGGCGGACCTCGCACTTCGCGCCGGCGCTCGCCGGCAGCCGTCGAGCCCACTGCACCGCCTCCTCCTTCGAGGCGACGTCGATCAGGTAGAAGCCGCCGAACAGCTCCTTCGTCTCGCCATACGGGCCGTCGGTGACGACCGGAGCCTCGCCGCCGAAGTCGACCACCACGCCCTGGGTCGGATCGTCGAGGCCCTCGGCGGCGACGAGCACGCCGGCCCGGATCAGCTCCTCGTTGAAACGGCCCATGGTCTCGAGCATCTCCTCGAAGGGCGTCGCCATCATCGTCGCCAGGGACTCGTCCGTGGCCCGCATGATCAGCATGTACTTCGCCATCGTTGACCTCCTCGATCACGGGTCGCCTCCCGACCCTCTCACCACCAGGTCGAACGGCACAGCCGCCGATCGACACGGCACCCAGACGAAAATTCGACGCCTGCTCTGCGGCCGGCATCGAGTCGAGGGCCGGCATCGAGTCGAGGGCCGGCATCGAGTCGAGGGCCGGCATCGAGTCGGCCCGTGAGATTGTCGTGAGCGTACGCATGGGGTCGCTGTGGGTAGGAAGATGTGGGTCATGCACGGTGACGTGGATGTGGTGGGGCTGGAGCAGGTCGTCAAGTCGTATGGCGGCGGTCTGGCCGGGGTGACGGCGCTGCGGGGCGTCAGCGTCGGATTCAGGCGCGGTGCCTTCACGGCGGTCATGGGGCCCTCCGGCTCCGGAAAGAGCACGCTGTTGCACTGCGCCGCCGGGCTGGACCGTCCCACCTCGGGGTCGGTGTGGCTGGCGGGACGGGATCTCGCGCGGATGCCGGAGCCGGAGCTGACCGAACTGCGTCGCCGGGAGATGGGGTTCGTCTTCCAGGCGTTCAACCTCGTCGAATCGCTGACGGCCCTGGAGAACATCACGCTGCCCTTCCGGCTGTCCGGAACCCGTGCCGACCGCGCGTGGGTGCGGGAGGTGGTGGCGCGCACCGGCCTGCAGGAGCGGGTCCGGCACCGCCCGGCGGCGCTGTCCGGCGGGCAGCAGCAGCGGGTGGCCATCGCCCGGGCGCTGGTCACCCGTCCCGAGATCGTGTTCGCCGACGAGCCCACCGGGGCGCTGGACATCGAGTCCGGGCGGGGAGTGCTGCGCCTGCTGCGGGAGGCGGTCGACGACTACGGCCAGAGCGTGGTGATGGTCACCCACGACGCCGGCGCGGCCGAGTACGCCGACGAGGTCGTGTTCCTCGCCGACGGCCGCGTCGTGGACACCGTGCCCCATCCGTCGGCCGCGGCGGTGGCCCGACGCCTGCTCGGGCTCGGGGGGTGACGGTGCTCTGGCTGGCGCTGCGGACGCTGCGGACGCGCAGGTCCGCCTTCCTCGGCTCGTTCGTCGCCCTGGTGTGTACCTGCGCGCTGATCACCGCGTGCGGGCTGCTGTTCCAGTCCGCGCTCACCTCTCATCCGCCGGCCGAGCGCTACCGGGACGTCCCTCTGGTGGTCGCGGGCAGGCAGTCACTGGCCTTCACCTACGGCTCGGGGGACGGGAAGAACACCGAGCACGTGGCACTGCCAGAGCGGGTACGCCCCGCACCGGGCCTCGCCGACCGGCTGCGTGCCGTCCCCGGCGTGGCCGAGGTGGTACCGGACGTCTCGCTGCCCGTCGGACTGGCCACAGCCGGAACCGAGATCACCACCCCCGACACCGTGCAGCTCCACGGCTGGGACAGCGCCCGGCTCACCCCCTACCGGTTGACGAAGGGACGCGCACCGGCCGGCCCCGGGGAAGTGGTGGTCGACGCCGACCTTGCCCGCCGCGCGCGTCTCGCTCCCGGAAGCCGGGTGACCGTGGCCGCCACCGACCGGGTAGCAGGCGGTTACAGCGTCGTCGGTGTCGCCGCTCCCCACAGCGCCGATCCGGGGCCCGCCGTCTTCGTCGCCGACGCCGAGGCGAACCGCCTCACCGCCGGCCTGGTGGACGTCCTCGGCGTCTATCCCGCCCCCGATTCCGACTCCGCAACCGTGGCCAAGGCGGTCCGCCGGAGCCTGCACGGCCTGCCGCTGTCGGTGCGCACCGGCGACGGCCGCGGCGCCGCCGAGTTCCTCGACGTGGACGGCGCCCTGGAGAACGTCGTCGCGCTCAGCGCGACCTTCGGCGGCATCTCGATGGCGGTCGCGCTGTTCGTGCTCGCCGGCACCTTGGCGCTGTCGGTGCAGCAGCGCCGGCGCGAGCTGGCCCTGCTGCGCGCGGTCGGCGCCACCGGACGCCAGATCCGCCGGCTGATCTGCGGGGAGACCCTGGTACTCGGCCTGCTCGCCTGTCTGCCCGGCCTGGTGGGCGGTGCCGCGCTGGCCTGGGTCCTGCGCGCCGTCCTGGTCGACCACGGGGTGGCACCCGCGGCGATGCGCCTCGACGTGGGATGGATCCCGCTGCTCGTCGGCGCGGGCGCCACCGTGCTCACCGCACAGCTCGCCGTTCTGGTCACCGGACTGCGAGCGGGCCGCCTGCGCCCGGCGCAGGCCCTGTACGAGGCCACCGTTCCGCCTGCCCGCCTCGGATTCGCCCGGCTCCTGCTCGGGCTGCTGTGCGCGGCCGGCGGGATCGCCGTGGTCGCCACGACCCGTTTCCTCACCGGCGGCGTGCTCACGGCCATCGCCGCCGGCGCCGTCCTGCTCCACCTGTTCGCCGCCGGCCTGCTCGGACCGCTGGTGGCCCGCCTGGCCCTCGCCCTGCTCGGCCCCTTCATCCGCGGCCTGTCCCGCACCACCGGCTTCCTCGCCGTGGCCAACAGCAGGGCCCACACCCGTCGGGTCACCGCGGTGTTCACCCCCCTCGTCCTGTGCACCGCCCTCGGCGGAACACTGCTGTTCCTCCAGACCAGCCGCTCCCACGCCAGCGAGGTGCAGGGCCGCGACCGCGTCCTGGCCGACCAGGCGTTGACCACCCGCCAGGGACTGCCGGCCGGCTTCGTCGACACCGTCCGCGCCACCCCCGGCGTCACCGCGGCGGCCGGCCTCACCCCCACCACCGTCGTCACCGGCGGCTCGGACAGCTACGCCGCCCAGGCCATCACCTTCGCCGGCCCCCCCGGCCCCCCCGGCACCCCCGGTGGCACCTCGGGCCTGCTCGACCTCGACGTCACCGCCGGCTCGCTGGCCGACCTGCGCGGCGACACCGTCGCCCTGAGTGCCGACCGGGCCCACGGCAAGCACGTGGGGCGCACGGTCCGACTGTGGCTCGGCGACGGCACCCGACGCGACCTGCGCCTGGTCGCCGTCTACCGGCGCAGCATCGGGTTCGGCGACTACCTGCTGCCGTCTCCGGTCGTGGCCACCCACACCACCAGCCCCCTGATCCAGACCATCCTGGTCGACACCGCACCCGGGGCCCACATCGACTGGCGGGCGCTGGTCGCCGCCCAGCCCGGGCTGCACGTCCACGACCGCGCAGCCCTCGGGAGCGCGGCCCTCGACGGCGCCGAACAGCAGCAGGAGGACCTCGGCGCCTGGTCCAACTACCTCCTGGTCGCCCTGCTCACCGCCTTCGCCGCGATCGCCGTCGTCAACACCCTGACCATGGCCACTCTGGAACGCGGCCGGGAGTTCGCCACCCTGCGACTGACCGGCGCCACCCGCCGCCAGGTGATGCGCATGGTGCGCTGGGAGGCCGTCCTCATCACCGCCATCGCCCTCGTCGTCGGCGCCGCCATCACCGCCGCCACCCTGGTGCCCTTCAGCCGGGGCATCAGCGGGACCGGCACCCCGTACGTACCACCGCAGTGGGTCGCCGCCCTGTTGGGCTCCGGCCTGCTCCTGGCCATGGCCGGCAGCCTGCTCCCCGCCCGCGCCGTCCTGCGCACCCCACCCGTCCAGTCCGCGGGAACGGGACGGTGACGGCCGCCTGTCGCGACAGGTGGCGCACCGGTGGCGGCGACGATGGGTGAGCGGCTTCGGCGTCAGGTCCCGCGGCGTGGCGAGGCCGGCTGGTTCGGGTGGACGAGCGGGTCGGCGCCGAGCAGGCGCAGGGTCCGGGCGCGTTCCTCGGCCGTGCCGACCAGGCTGACCAGGACATCGGTGGCGCCGAGCGCGTGGTAGGCGGCGAGCTGGTCGACGACCGCGTCTTCGTCGCCCACGACGGCGATGGCGCCCGGCTGGGTGAAGCCGTCACGGTCGAGGGCCGTGCGGTAGGACGGCAGGGCGGCGTAGTCGGCGTACTCGGCGTCGAGCTCGGTGCGGATCCGGTCCGGTGCGGACGTCACCGCCACCGGCAGCCCGACGACGACGCGCGGCGCCGGCCGGCCGGCATCCCGGGCGGCCGCGCCGATCAGCGGGACCACGTGGTCACCGATGGTGCGGGGTCCGGCCAGGAAGGTGATCGTGCCGTCGGTGCGTTCCCCGGCCAGCCGCAGCATCGTGGGGCCGAGGGCGCCGAGCAGCACCGGGACGCGGACCCCCGCGCCGGGCACGGCGCTGCCGGCGGGGTCGGATCCGATCCCCGTGGCGCCGGGAACGCGGCGTCCGTCGAGGATCGGCAGCAGGGTGTCGAGGTGGGTGCGCAGCGCGGCGACCGGCCGGTGGAACGGCTGGCCGTAGATCTCCAACAGGCCGGGATGGCTGACGCCGAGCCCCAGGGTGAACCGGCCGTGCGCCGCGGCCTGCGCCGTCAACGCCTGCCCGGCCAGCACCCGGGGATGGCGCGGCTGGACGACGACGACGGAGGTGCCCAGCTCGATGCCCGGCACCTCGCGGGCCACCGCGGTCAGGACGCCGATGGAGTCGTAGCCGTAGCCCTGCGGCAGCCAGGCGGTGGACACCCCGGCGGCGGCCACCGTCCGGGCGATCGCCGCAAGGTCGTCGATGAGGTTGCCGGAACCGGGAGTGCCGAGGCCGGCAGCGAGGTTGACGCCGATACGAATCACGTCCACCAGCCTGGTCGAAGGTTGGGTACGCAGACCAGGAGCCTGCCGATGGTGCCAGTGGAAGTGACACCCTGGACGGCCACCCCGGCCACCCCGGCCACCCCGGCGGCTCGGCGACGTGAGCTCGGGGCCTGCCTGCGGGCGTACCGCAGGTTGGTCGAACCGGCCAGCGTCGGACTCCCCGCCGGGGGGCGTCGCCGCATCCAGGGGCTGCGCCGCGAGGAACTCGCGTCCCTGGCCGGCGTCAGCCTGACCTGGTACACCGGGCTGGAGCAGGGCCGGGTGACGGCCTCGGCGCAGGTCCTCGACGCCGTCGGCCGGGTGCTGCGCCTCGACGAGGTGGGCCGGCGGCACCTTCGCCGGCTGGTGGCGCCCGAGCCGCCGGCGATCGCCCCGCCCGGCGAGCATCTGCGTGGGCTCGCCGGGCTGCTGGACAGCTGGCCGGCGAGCCCGGCGGCGCTGCTCGACCACCATCTCGACATCGTCGCCACCAACGCGGCCTGGGCTCGGGCCTGGGGCGACCCCGCCGGGCACGAACCGGCACGCCGGCACGTGCTCTGGCTGCTCGCCGCCGCGTCGGCGCCCGCCGAGCTGCTGCTGCCGGTGGCACGGCAGTTTCGCATGGCCGCCGACCTGCACGCCGGTGACCCGCGGATCGCCGAGATCGGCGCGCTGCTGCGCGCGGACCATCCGGCCCTGGACCTGGTGTGGGACTGCCGGGGAATCGGCGCGTTCGGCCATCCGACGTTCGACCTGGTCGGGGAACCGGCGGCGGCCCATCTGCTGCATCCCACCGGCCGGCCCGAGATCGCCGTCCTCGTCGCCGCGCGCCCGCGCCCACGCCCGCACCGGACCGGCTGACCCGACCCCCGCGCCTTCCTCGCCAGCTACCTCAACGCACCTTGCTCAACCCGCGGAGTCCGGCGGGAACTCGACCGGGTAGGGCTCGGCGAAGTCGGCCGAACGGCTCACGTCGCGCCAGGCGAGGTCCGCCGCCAGAAGTCGGCGATCCAGTGCGATCGACCCCTCGGCGGCGTTCACGCCCAGCGGCAGGTGCTCGGGGATGTCACGGCGTCGGGCCAGGGCGACGAGGATCTCCGCCGCCCGCGCCGGATCGCCCGCGGCGCCGGAGTCGCTCTGGCGCACCCGCGCGTTCAGCGCGCCCACGGTGCTCGCGTACTCGGCGGGAATGTCGTGCACGGTCATGGACGCCCCGGCCCAGTCGGTGCGGAATCCGCTCGGCTCCACCACGACCACCCGGACGCCGAACGGTGCGGTCTCGGCCCGCAGGACCCGGCTGAAGCCGTCGATGGCGAACTTCGCCGCCTGGTAGGACGCGATCCCGGGCGACCCCCCGACCCGGCCGCCCACGGACGAGAACTGCATCACGAGCCCGCCGCCCTGCGCGCGCAGCAGGGGGATCGCCGCCTTCGAGACGTGGTAGACGCCCCAGAAGTTCGTCTCGAACTGGGCCCGGAAGTCCGCGTCGTCGCCGGTCTCGATCGGCGCCACGTTGGCGTAGCCGGCGTTGTTCACGATGACGTCCAGCCGGCCCAGCCGCGACGCGGCCTGCGCGAGGGCGGCGCGCGCCGCCGCCGGGTCGGTGACGTCGAGCTGGAGCGGCACGACGGCGTCGCCGTACTTCGCGACGAGATCGGCGAGCTGTTCGGGCCGCCGGGCGGTCGCGGCGACCCGGTCGCCGGCGGCGAGGGCGGCGACCGCGAGGGCGCGGCCGAACCCGCGCGAGGAACCAGTGATGAACCAGGTCTGCTGCCTGGAGGTCTGCTGCATGGGGTTAATAAAACACCGTTCCGCTAAGTTGCGCAACCGCGTTGCGCTATGATCGGCCGGTGTCGACGGACGACTTCCAGCGCGCTCGTTCGCCCGAGGCCAAGCGCGTCCGCGAAGCCGCGATCCTCGACGCGGCCCGCAGGCTCGGCGAGCAGCACGGGGTCCGGCAGGTCACGCTGACGGACATCGCCGCCGCGGTCGGGATGCACAAGTCCGCCATGCTGCGGTACTTCGAGACGCGTGAGGAGATCTTCCTGCGCCTCACCGCCGAGGGCTGGCGGGAATGGGCGCCGGCAGTCTGCGCGTCGCTGCGCGCCCTCACACGCCCCGTCGCCGACGCCAGTGCCCCCGCCGATGCGGACGCTGTCGCGGCGGTGTTCGCCTCGACGCTGGCCGCGCGGGCGCTGTTCTGCGACCTGCTCGCGCAGGCTCCGATGAACCTCGAACGGAACGTGTCCGTGGCCAGGGTGCGGGAGTTCAAGCTCACGACCCGTGGCGCGCTGGCGGAGATCGTCGCCGCGGTGCGCGCGGCCCTGCCCGGCCTCCCGGAGGGGTCCGTCGTCGACCTGGTGGCAGCGGCGACGGCGTTGGCCGGCACGTTCTGGCAGATCGCCACGCCGTCGCCCGAGATCGCGGCGCTCTATCGCGCCGACCCCCGGCTCGCGCACGCCATCGTGGACGTCGAACCGCGCCTGGCCAGGATCCTCGCCGCGATGCTGCGCGGCCTGCAGCCCTCCGGCGCCGGCGGCCAGTAGCGCGGTCGCAGCCGGCAGCGGTGGTCGTGGTCGGCTACCCGGCCGCCTGCCGATCGGACCGTCGCCTACGAATCGTCGTCGTGAAACCTGTTCAGTTCGGCGTTCCAGTCGACCTGATCGCTCTCCGCGCCGGAGGGAACCGCCGCCAGCGTGTCGTTGATGAACGCGGCGACCTGCTCGTGGCGGAGCTGGACCTCGGTGTGCCGGGACGCCGACTTCAGCGACAGGACGAGCAGCCTGGTCCCGTCGTGGAACGCCGGGCGCACCTCCACGGCGCCGACACCGGTCGGCCGCCGGGCGCCGTCGATGAGGAGCTGACGGGCGAACGTCCACGTGACCGTCTGCACGGTGCTCGTCCGTAGCCGCAGGCTGACGGCGAACGGATCGGCCCGGTCGAAGCGCAGCGCCGCGGGCAGCGGCGCGCGGGTGCCGTCCGGCTGGACGAGGAAGGCCGACATCTGCGACTCGAAGGGGTTCGCGACCGGCGGGCGGCGCTGTGACATAGCATCCTCCGCTTCCCCGGCTCACGGCCCACGACCGGCAATCGGCGCGGCCGGCGGTCCGCCGACCCGACCCGACATCCCGTCCATCGTCACACGTCGGCGCGACCTCCGTGCGCGCGCGTCCCGGACAGGCCGGCGCCCCGTCGTGGCGACCATGGCCCGCACGCGGATCCCGGTCACGGGTCGTGGGGATGCGCCGACGGGCACCGTCGAACGGGAGGGAGTGAGAAGGCCGAGGTGGGCCGGGGGACGGGTCGGCGGGCGGCCATGTCCGACCGGCCTCCATGCGGGAAGGGCGGACGGTCGGCCGACGACTCCGGCTGTGTGCCGGAATCTCCGCGACTTCCGTTCCATGCGCCGACTATCCTGGAACAGGGATCACCGCGAGTCCGTCAGCGGGCGGAACTGCCTGGACCGTGAGCTCCCGGGTGAGTGGGAGATCGGGGATGGAATGAGTCAGGGTACCGGCATCACGGTGCAGGGCGGCCTCCTGTACATCGGTCGTGACGTCTACAATCTCAGTACCATCACCAGGGTCTCCAGAATCGAGCGGAGGATAGGATTTCAGGGCGGACTCGGAGCGGCCCTGCTGGCGAAATGGCGGTGGTACCTGCCGTTGGCCGTCGGCGCCTTCGTGAATCTGCCGTTCCTGGGCGCGGGAGAGTTGACTTTCCCGGCCAGCATCATCCTCGTGCTGGCTTCGGTCCTCCTGGTCGTGGGCGTTCCGGCCGCTCTGGCCGGCGTCGTCCAGGCATTCATGGCAGGCGGGCGGGGGTACATACTTCACTCGATCGTCCTCGAGTCGGCGGGAGTCCCGGTGGAGGTGGTCGTCGGGCGCGATCCGGCCGCCATCAGCCATCTCGCCGACCTGATCGCGAAGGCGGTCGAGAACCCTCGAGCGAGCCAGGTGAACACCTACTACAACAACATCACCACCAGCATCGGCAGGATCGAGCACCTGGACAACCGCGGCGGGCGGCTCGGTTCGACGATCAGTCATCAGCACCGCGACCATCAGTAGAAGCCGCGGGCCGACGAAGGGCGGGATCCGACGATGGTGTCCGACCGGCACGATTCGCAGCCGAACTCTCTCGCCGTCAGTTTCGGGGATGTCGGTACCCTCGACAACCGGGGCGGGTTCCTCGGCGCGCAGGTGAACCTGGGGCCCGCCGGCGCCGAGCGCCCCCGGGCTGGGAGTCCGGCCGCAACACCGCATGCCGCGTCGGATGACGCTCGGGGCGCAGGTTCGGACGCCGAGGACGCGGGCGGCGATGCGGGGCTGTCCGAGGCCGAGATCTCCGAGCTGGCCACGATTTACAGTTCGCGGTCGTCGGCCGGCCGGCTGCTGGTGCGCGCAGGTCTTCCGCCGCAGCGGGTGCCGGAATGGGCGGGCGACGCGGCCGAGTTCTGGCGCGGTCTGAGTGATCTGCTGACCTTCGGTGTCCTGGTCGACGGCCGGCGGCGACTCCTGCGCGCGGCGCTCGACGACTTTCCCGCGAATCGCGTTCTGGCATCGGCTCCGGGAATCCGGCCCACTGGGCCAGAAGCGTAGGGCCTGAAACGGCCGCCGGCTCGGCAGGGCGCTACGCCGAATTTCGTGTGCTCGAACGGACATCGGTCCGAACCATACCTTTCTTTGCTGTTTATGTCCTATTTGTACTAGCGTCGCGGTCATGAAATCGTGGAGATGGAGACGGCGGATCGTGCTGCCCGCGATGGTTGCGGCGAGTGCGCTGATCGGCCTGCTCATAGTGTGCTCCCCGGCGCAGGCGGCGTCGTGTACGGCGCTCGGGGCCACCGGCGACGACGGATCGTCCGTCACCTGTGTCACCTACCCGACCTCGGGCGACACACGGCTGGTCGACCTCACCGTCCATTCCGCCGCCATGAACGCCAACGAGATCGTGCGGCTCCTGCTGCCGACCGGCTATGACCCGCAGACCGACCGAACCTGGCCGACGCTGTACCTGCTGCACGGCTCGGGCAGCGGGACGTCCGGCCACGTCGACTGGACCACCAACACCGACGTCGAAAGCCAGACCGCCGGACACGGCGTGATAGTCGTCATGCCCGACGGCGGGAACGTCGGCTACTACAGCGACTGGATCTCGGATCCGCAGAAGTGGGAGACCTTCCACCTGGTCGAGCTGCGGCAGTTGCTCGAACGCAATTACCACGCCAATTCCGACCGGGCGATCGCCGGCCTGTCGATGGGTGGATTCGGCGCGGTGTCGTACGCGGCCCGGCATCCCGACGACTTCAAGGCGGCGGCGTCCTACAGCGGCGCCCTGCACCCCTACGCCGACTACCCGACCATCAGGACGCAGGTGTGGTCGGCCGGCAAGGACGTCAGGACGCTGTGGGGCGACCCGACGACCACGTCCGGGGCGGCGGTCTGGCAGCAGCACGACCCGTACTACCTGGCCGACAAGCTGACCGGCATCCCGATCTACGTCTCGTCCGGCGACGGCACCAAGGGTCCGAACGATCCCGACCCCGGCTCCACCAACACGGAGGCGATCGTCAACGCCGAGAGCCAGGCGTTCACCCAGAAGCTCAACGACGCCTACGTCGCCGCGCACCCTGGGGCCAGCGGCGATCCGCTGCTCACCACCCACTTCTACAGCCCCGGCGTCCACGTCTGGAGCTACTGGACGCAGGAACTGCACGCCTCCCTGCCCCTGCTGTTCTCCGCGATCGGCGCGTAGCGGCGCCGTTCGTCCGTGGCCGCGCGGCGGCCCGACCAGGAGCTGGGCTTCTGTTGCTCCGCCGCCGGTCAGCGGGCCCGGGTGGGCTTCGGCGCAGGCCCGCCGTCAGCTCAGCCGGGCCGGTGGCGGAGCCGGGCGCGCGCCGCGAACCCGGCAACGAACGCGGCCAACGCCACGATTCCCACCGCAGCGGTTCGCCCGAGCGCATGTGGGTGCCCGGACAGGGCGGCGGGGAGGGTCGGCTCCACGCGGCGGCTGCCCACGGTCAGACCCCCGAGGCGGGAGTCGACGTCGGCCCCGATGGTGACCAGCGGGCCGGCCGGTCCGTGGACCTCGACCGTCATGCCCTCGGCGGCGAGGACGTCGGCGAGTTCCCGCAGGCCGGCGCGCCCCGTGGGAACGGATGCCGGCAGCGCGCCGGGCGGGAGGGCGGCGAGCAGGTCCCCCGCGACCGACCACAGCCGGCCGGGCTGATGGGTGGTGATCCGGATCCGGTCGCCGGACGCCTGGAGGCGCCCGCCGACCGGCCCGGAGCCGTCCTCGACGCTGAAGGCGACGTCACCGGAGAATCGGGCTGTCACTAGCGCGCGGCGCCGTTGGCGAAGGCGCCGGGCGAGTCGTTGTCCGAGGTGACGATCCGCAGCGTGCCGTGCAGGCGCCAGGTCGCGCGGGCGGCGTCGGGCCCGGTGTCCCGCGGAACCTCGACAAGCATGTCGACAAACTGGTAATTGATCGCGGCGCCCTTGCCGGTCAGGAAGGACCACAGGTCCTTGCCCAGATCCGTCCAGTCGATGACCGCGCGGTCCTTACTGGTCTGCGTCATGTTTACGCTCCCCGTAGATGTCGACCAGGCGCGGAATTCGCGAAGCTCGCGCCCATCTCGAAAGTACGACGGCCGACACCGAACCGCACCCTGAGGCGATGGGTCGAGCCCGCTCTTCCCGGTCCGCCGTGGCGGAAACCTGTATTCGGCCGGAGAACGGCGCGGGTAAGAAACGACATCACGGTCGACCGGCCGAAATGCGTCTCATAGCCGTGCGTGGGGGAATCGGTGGCGGGATCACGTCGGATCGGGCGGAGAGCCGGCCACCGCCGTCCAGCCATGCTCCAGCAGCGCGAAGATCCGCATTCGTGGGTGCTCCCATCGAACCGACAGGAGAGCGATCACGGAAACCTCTGTCCAGGCCGCGCCGATCGCCGTCGTCGGCGCCGGCCCCGGCGGCCTGACCTGCGCCCGGGTCCTGCAGTGCCACGGCATCGACGTCACCGTCCACGACCTCGACGCCGCGGCCGATCGCCGTTCTCCGGGATGGGGGCCAACCTCGCGATGCTCGACGGCGCCGATCTTGCCCGAGCCATCGTCGCCTCTCCCGAAAGCCCCGACGTCGACGACCTGGACGCTGCCGTTCGTGTCCACGAGAACGTGATGCTGCCGAGGTCCGCGCAGGCCGCCGCCGACGCGATCGCCTCGGCCATCGCGTCCGACGCACCGGCGGGGCTGCTCGCCCACCTGGAATTCCAGCGGTAGCGACGCCGACCGCAGAGTGGATGGCGAGAGCGGTTCCGGTCAGGCGGTCAGCCAGGCACGGCGGTTTCGCGCCGCGGCGTAAATCTGCTCGACGTGGCCCGGCCGCCACACCGCCGGGAGAGCACCGTAGGTGGCGAGCTGGTCGTGCCGGATCGCTCGGACGTCGCGCAGTGAGGACTCCACGGTCAGCTTTGCCGGTTCGACGAACGCCAGAACCGCGCTGACCGGCACTGTGAAGCCGCAGGCGTGCGTCAGCACCTTCGCCGCCCGCTCGGCCTCCGCGCGGGCCTTTCGCACGTACGGATACGGCTGGCGACCCATCTTCACGGCCTGGTCACCGACCCAGATCCGGGCGCCTACATGATATTTCGTGTTGACGGTGAAGACCCCGCCGGGACCGATCAGCAGATGGTCGATGTCGACGCCGCGGGGGAGCGGCACGGAATGCAGCACCCGCCAGCCCCAGGGGATCAGCCGCTCCAGCTCCGCCGCCGCCATCTCCTCCCCGACCAGCCCCTTACGCCACGACTCCAGCTCCGAGGGGCGGCGGAGCAGGCGGTTCAGCAGGGCACGCCAGAAACCCGGCGTCAGCTCCTCGATCTTCACCCGGATCGCCGCGCCGGGCGGATTGTCGGCAAGGTCGTCCGCAGGATGCAGCAATTCTGCAGCACGCGGCGATGCGGTCATTGCCCCGGGGGCCGCCGTTGCGGTGGTGGACGGACTGACGGGGGGAACAACGGGCGTCGGCACAGTCCACGATGAGGACGTCGCCGGTATGGCCGGTGTCCATCCGGCCGACGGTGCGGGCGGGGCCGACACGAGGGGTGGGGCGGGCGGGGGTGCAGTCGCCGGTGCCGGTGCCGGTGCCGGTGGCAGGGGGCCGGTCGGGGCCGCTGGCCCTTCGCCGAGGTAGGGCGCGAGGACGTCGAGCACCGCATCCCGATAGGCGTCGAGCAGGACGTTGAGCTGATGGTTCTTCAGGTCGAACCAGGCGGCGCTCTGCCCGTCGGGAAGGTTCACGTACAGCCGGTGGTGTCCAAACCGACGCCACGGCGTGACCTGTAGCTCGTGCATGCCCGGTAGCTCGCTCATGGCTCTGCCCATTCCTGCCGACGAAGATGACGGATCAAGGCCGATCGACCGGCTTTGCCGCGCGGCGGATCGGCCGTCCGCGGAATTGGACGGCTTCTACGCGGTGCGGCCGGATCACACTATCCTGACGGAACTGGCTAATGCACCGGTTCTGCGACGCCTACCGTGCCCGGCCCCCGGTAAATCGTTTCGTGCTGGGCCGCTGACCAGTGCAAATATCGATGTGAGGTCGCCCCGGAAACCCTGGGGGCCGGTTACTCTTTGTGGTGGCGAATGGGGTTCTTCGTCACGCGACGTACAAGGCGCGGTGTGGCGGGCTGTGGTCCGCCGGGAATCGTGTCGCGGTTCCGCGGAACACCAAGATCGCTGGGATCGGGGCGATCTCGTCGGCCGGCGCGGGCCCACGTGCGGTGGACCTGGACCTGGACCTCGGCGTGGGCGTGGTGCGGAGCCGGGAGAGGGGCAGGGGCGCGCGCGGAAGGGGCGTTCTGGGAGAAGCTGGGACCAGCGCGGCCCGATCGGCGGAGACCGCGACTGTCAGGAGGCGGTCATCTTGATCCGGTTCAGCGTGCTGTACCCGAGGACCGAGGGTGCGACGTTCGACCACGACTACTACCGCGACAAGCACATCCCGCTGGCCAGCGCCGCGTGGGGCATCTCGGAGATCGAGATCGACCGTGGGTTGGACGGCCCGTACGTCGCCGCCTCGCACTTCCGGTTCGCGTCGATCGAGGAGATGCAGGCGGCGATGTCCCGCGGCGACCGGGCGGCGATCGTCGCTGACGTCGCGAACTTCACCACGATCACCCCGGTGATGCAGACCAGCGAGGTGACGGGCTGAGCATGGCGACGCCCGAACCCGAGCGCGCCCAGGTCATCGCCGCCGTCTTCGCCGTCGCCTTCGGCGAGCTGATGGCGGCGGAGCCCGGGGCGTTCCGGCGGAAGTTCCGCAAGATGGCGGCGACGCCGTTCGCCTTCTACCGGGGCTCGGCGGCGTTGTTCTACGCCGACGTCCACGCCCTCGACGACCCCTTCCTCGACGAGCGGACCAGCCGGATCTGGATCCACGGGGACCTGCACGCGGAGAACTTCGGCACGTACATGAGCAGCAACGGCGTGCTTGTGTTCAACGTCAACGACTTCGACGAGGCCTATGTCGGGCCGTTCACGTGGGACCTGCGGCGCCTCGTCGCGAGCCTGGCCCTGCTCGGGCGCGCCAAGGCGCTCAGCGACGCGGTGATCACCCGGCTCGTTGAGGCGTGCGTGGGCGCCTACGCCGACCGGATCCGCGAGCTTGCCGAGGGCGGCGGTGCGTCGTCGTCCGACCTGCTGACGCTCGCGACGACCTCGGGGGTGGTTCACGCGTTCCTCCAGCAGGCGCGGCGCTCCACCAGGGTGGGGCTGCTCGACGAGCTCACCGTGGTCGAGGGCCACGACCGTCGGTTCGCCCGGGGCGACGGCATCAGCCCGGTGGACGAGGCCACCCGGGCGGGCGTCCTCGCCGCGTTCGAGCGCTACGTGCCCACGGTCCCGCCGGACCGGCGCACCCGCCCGGTGTCGCTGACGGTCAAGGACGTCGTGCTGCGCCGCGGGGTGGGCATCGGCAGCGCCGGCCTGCCGTCGTACAGCCTGCTTGTCGAGGGGCAGACGGAGGCGCTGGACAACGACGTCGTCCTGTACATGAAGCAGGGACAGGTCCCGGCGCTGAGCCGGTTCGTCCCCGACCGGCGGATCGCCGACTACTTCCGGCACCAGGGGCACCGCACGGCGCTGTCGCAGCGTGCGTTGCAGGCGGACAGCGACACCTGGCTCGGCCACACGGAGCTCGACGGCGTCGGCCAGCTCGTCGCCGAGGTGTCGCCGTACGCGCAGGACCTGGACTGGTCGGAGGTGAACGAACCCGAGCAGATGCTCGCCCTGGTCGCCGACCTCGGCCGTTCCACCGCCCGGATGCACGCCGTCGCGGACGACGACAGCGAGCACGACCTGGTGAACTTCTCCACCGAGGACGCGATCCACGGTGCGATCACGCGCGACGAGAAGGCGTTCGTCGCCTCGCTGGTCGACTTCGCCCACGACTACGGCGCCCAGGTCCACCGCGACCACCAGCTCTTCGTCGACATGTTCCGCAACGGCCAGCTCATCGACGTGGACTGAGCGGAACATGGCGGACGACCCGCAGTCCCTCCCGGACGAGCTGCTCGAGGCGCTCGGCCAGGCGGACGCCTGGGCCGGCTGGGAGGAGCAGCCGGCGGACGTGCGGGCACTGTATGTCAGGTGGGTGTCCCGGCCGTGGCGTGCCGGCGAGCGACGTCTGCGGGCCGAGACGACCGCCTACTACGCCGCCCACGGGGCGCTGGACAAGGGGGTGCAACGCCCGCGGCTGTGGGAGGCGATCGCGTCGATCCTGCCCTTCTGAGCGACCGATCCTCGCCCGGCTGGGCGACGCGCGGCATCCTTCCCGTGCTGTTCCGCCCCGTGCCGGTTCCTCCTTGGCGGCCACATCCGGCCGCGAGCAGCCTCTCCTCTGACGGGGGCCGTCGCTCACGCGGGGCTGGCGCGCACGTACACATTGTCGGAATAGGAGTGGGCCCGGACGTCGAACGGTCCACCGCAGGTGATCATGACTAGCTGGCGTGGGCCCCGCGATCCGGCGAATGCCGCCGGATCGACGCCGCCGGCCTTGGCGCGGGCGGAGACCCGACTGACCCGCCACGCGGTCTGCTGCCCGCCTGCGTCGCTGGTGTAGACGAGATCTCCGGCGTGCAGGTGGGCCAGCCGTCCAAACGCGAACGGCGGCATCCCCCGCCAGTTCACGTGCCCGACGAGCGTCACCTCCCCGGAGCTGGCGTCCAGCGCGGCCGAACCGGACCACAGCCCGACCTCGGACGGCGCCCGCGGCGGAGTCAGGATGCCCCCGTCCTCGGTCGCCCGGCCGATCCTGGCGGTGACGCCGAGCGCCGGTATCCGGAGGCTGGATGCCGGCAGATCGGACTGGTGCCGCGGGATCTGGACCGTGCCCGCCCCACCGGGCCCGGGCGACGGCTCGGGCAGGTGCGCCCCGCCGACCTCGGGCAGCGGGGCGGCCACGGGAGCCGGTCTGGCCGGCCATCCCAGGACGACCAGCGCAATCCCGGCCACCATGATCCCGGCGAGGGTCAGGGCGCCGAGGACGGGCAGTGAGACGGCCGGGCGTCTTCTGGTCAGGGGTGACCCGCGGCGGTCGGCCGCCTGGCGGCGCGTTGCACCGGCGGTCGCCTCAACGCCGGCGTCTGGTCCGTCGGGCGCCGAGTGCCCCGAGCGCGGCAAGTGCGCAGCCGGCGGTGACCGTGCCGAGTACGACCAGCTCAAGACCGCTGCGCCCGGGTTCATCGGGCTGTCCCCCCGCCACGGCCACCGGCGGATGAGCATCCTGCTGGCCCCCCGGCGCCGGCGACGCACCACCGTGGCGCTGCGGGGAACCGGGCCCGGGCCGGCCCGGGCCGGTGCCGGGCCCGTCACCAGGGCCAGTGCCGGTGCCGGGGCCGCCGCCCGGGCCGGTGCCGGTGCCGGTGCCGCCGCCCGGGCCGGTGCCGGAGCCGTTGCCAGAGCCGGAACCGCCGGTCACCGCGCCGCCGCCCACGACGGCGCCGCCCACCGCGGGGCCATCGAGACCGGGGCCATCGAGACCGGGGCCATCGAAGTCGGGGCCATCGAAGTCGGGGTGATCGAAGTCGGGGTGATGGGGAAGGCCGCCGGGGAACCCGGGTAGCCACGGCGGGGGCGGGAAGACGACGATCGGTTTGACGGTCGGGATCGGCACGCTGGCGAAGGCGGGCGGCGCGATCACCCGCCCACCCTGAGCGGCTGCGGACGCGTTCGCCACGTTTTTGACGACGCCCGCCGCGACATCCGCGGGGGTGATCGTGTGCTCGGGAACGGTGCAGGTCACAGCCTGCTTCGGGAGAAGCGACCTGGCGGGGCAGCGGACCGGGCCCGCCGTGGGATCGCTCACGGTCACCGCGGACACCACCGTGTTCCCGGTGTTCGAGACCGTGATCTTCCAGTGCACCCGGTCACCTGGACCGATCCTGCCGTCGGAGTCCGCGTCCACCACGGTTCCGCGCTTGGTGGCAGCCAGCGCCGGTGTTCCCAGGACGATGAGGCTGACGGTGGTCTGCGCCGAGCCGCTGTCCGCCCTGGCCGGCAGTCCCGGCAGGACGGCCATCATCACCAGCAGCACGGTCGTCGTCAGGACCGCTGACAGCGGCCGGTCAGGGCGACCCTTCGGTGCCGCCGGGGCGGCCGGGTGGCGACGAAGCGGCCGACGGCCGATCATGACGTCGTGGCCGCTGTCGCGCCCGCCGAGTCCAACGACGGTCCCGTCATCACAAGCTCCCCACCCAGCGTCACGGATTGTTACTCAGAGTAATTTGACGCGGACGTGGCCCGTGGTCAAATCGGCGGTGCCAGGGGCGCGGTCGAGGGCGGTCCGGCCCCGCGGCGGGGGAGCGGCTGGCCGGCGCGACCGTGTCCTCGCCACCGGCAGCTCCGATGACGCGGTGCACCTGTGGCGGGTCTCCGCCGACCGGACCTCCCTGAGCCCGTTCGGCCAGCCGATGGCCGGCGACGGCCCGGTGTGCTTCACATCCGACGGCTCGCTCGCCGCGGTCGCGACTTCGACGCCCTTAACCTGTGGAACCTCACCGGGCCGGACGCCCCGCGCCCGCAGGGGACCGCGGTGCGGGGCCACAGCTCGCTCATCGAGTCGGTGGCCTGCTCCCCGGACGGCCGCACCCTGGCCAGCGGCGGCCAGGACAGCGTCCGGATCTGGACCCTCGCCTGAGCTACCGGGTCGGCCCGCGGGTCAACCGGCGGCGACGACGCTCCGTCCGTGGCCCCAGCCCCGGCTGTCGAGGTCGGTCAGGACGCGGATCATGTCGTCGTTGGTCTGCCGGGTGGTGGCCCGCACCAGCTCGGTCAGGGCGGGGCCGGCCTTCTCGGGAGAACCGCAGTCGAAGGGCGGCTGCGGGTCGTATTCCATGGCGAGCTGGGCGATTTTCGCGACGTCGTCGCCGAACATCTGCGCGAGCAGCGTGAGGCCGAAGTCAAGGCCGGCGGTGACGCCGCCGCCGGTGATCCGGTTACGGTCGATCACGACACGGTCGTTGACGTTCTCGGCGCCGACCAGGGCCAGCACGTCGCGGCCGGCCCAGTGGGTGGCAGCCCGGTAGCCCCGCAGCAGTCCGGCGGCGCCGAGGAGCAACGAGCCTCCGCAGACGGCGGTGACGTAGCGGGCCCGCGAGCCTCGGTCGGCGAGGAAGGCGAGGACGTCCTCGTCCGCCGCAGCGGCCTGGTCCCGCCCGCCGGGGACGAACAGGACCTCGACGTCCGGCGGGCAGTCGGCCAGGGTCGTCGTCGGGATCACCGCGACGCCGGTGTCGGACATGACCGGGTCGAGCGTCCGCCAGACCAGATGCACCTCCATGACGGGGGCGAGAGCGGTCTGCGGGCCGATCAGATCGAGCAGGGTGAGCCCGGGGTACAGCAGCATCGCAGCCCGTGGCGGGGTGGGCGTGTCGGCCGTGCGATCGGTCATCGACAACTCCTCTGGTTCAGCGGTCAACCGCGTAATACGGGGCTGGCCCGTCTCCCGACCCCGGAATGGGGGGTCGGTGCCGACGCTATCGATGGGGTGCGGCGCCGACCGCCGGCCGGCGTGACAATGTTCGACGGGAAATTGCCAGCCTGATCGATGGCCGGGCGGCGCGTCCACGGCGAGGATTCAGTGCGCCGCCGCCCAGGGGCCGTCGCCGTCGTCCGATACGTCTCGCTGTACTCGCGCAGATAATCGCGCCACTGCTCGGGGGTCGTCAGCGCGGGTGCGGCCAGGGGCGCGTCGCCGTCGGCGAGATTCGACAACCGCCGGCATACCGGCGGCCGAGGTTCAGCGCGCCGCCGCCCAGGGACCGACGCCACCGACACGGTTGATCGAATAGCGCAGGACGAACCCGTCGCCCCTGGGGCCCGGAAAGTCGGCGTCCGGGTTCACGTAGACCTTCGTCAGGCTGTTCAGCAGATCCAGGGCGCCCCCGGCGGTGACGGTGGCCGTCGCATGCAGGACGGCGTACTCGGCCAGGAAGGCTCCCGGCACCCGCGGCGCGTCGAAGGAGAGCACAACGCGGGGATCGCGCTCCACATTGCGCACCTTCACGTGCCGGCCCAGATGACCGCTGACGACGTCGTCACCGTCCAGCCCGATCCAGATGACGCTCACCTGGGGACTGCCGTCCGGATTGATCGTCGTCAGGTGCGCGAGCGGACCACTGGAGATCAGGTCACGGAGTTCAGGTGTCAGCAGTGTCATCGCCCGATGCTCCCATCCACGACGATCAGCCTAACAATCATCGGGACGTTTCCCGTGCATTGACGGGTGCGGCGCGCCCGCATTCGAGAATGTGCTGGTCATGCGGGCACGATCCGACGGCGCGCACTCCTGCGTCCTGCGGCACGCGCCCTGCGGCACCATTTTCGCTCAGCCGGCCTCGGGGCCGGTGGCGACGGGACGGTCGGGCAGGTTCGACCACTGGGACCAGGAGCCCGGGTACAGCGCCGCGGGGTGACCGGCGATGGCCAGCGCCGCGACCTCGTGGGCGGCGGTCACGCCCGAGCCGCAGTACACCCCGACGGGCTGCTCGCCGGTGACACCGAGCGCCGCGAACCGGCGGGCGAGCTCGGCGGGGGAGCGGAACGTCCCGTCGGCGCCCAGGTTGTCCCCGGTCGGGGCGCTGTGCGCGCCGGGGATGTGCCCGGCGACCGGGTCGACCGGCTCGACCTCGCCGCGGTAGCGCTCGCCGGCCCGGGCGTCGAGCACGATCCCGTCGCGGGCCAGCGCCGCGACCCCGTCGGCGTCGAGCGTCGGCAGCGCGCCGGGGACGAGGGTGATGTCCCCGGGCGGCGGCTGGACCGGCTCCGTCTGCAGCGTCCCGCCCGCGGCCGTCCAGGCGGCGAGCCCGCCGTCGAGGATCAGCACCGGCTCGACCGAGGCCCAGCGCAGCAGCCACCAGGCCCGCGCCGCCGACATCGCGCCCGAGTCGTCGTAGACCACGACGGTGTCCCCGGTGGACAGCCCCCAGCCGCGGGCGGCCCGCTGCAGCGCGGCGACGTCCGGCAGCGGATGGCGGCCCTGTGCCGGCACGGGCGGCGCGGCGAGCTCGGTCTCGAGGTCCACGAAGACCGCTCCGGGGATGTGCCCGGCCAGGTAGCCGTCCCGCCCGGGCGGACCGCCGAGCTGCCAGCGGACGTCGAGCACCCGCGGGGGCCGCGCGGAGTCGAGGAGCCGGACCAGGTCCGTCGCGGAGATCAGCACATTGCTCATGCCCCGGACGCTACCGTCCGGGAGGCCGGCACCGCGCCGCCCGCCGGACGGTCGGCGGTGCATGCGCCGGGTGGCGGGTGGCGGTTGGCGAGGCGGCCGGCGACGGGGTCGCGCCCGTCCGCCGGACCGGATGCTGATTTGTCGCCCGAGACGGATCCGTGCGAGGCTCGGCGCGATGGCGATCGGGGTCGAGGGGGTGCGGGTCGGGCACTGGACCGACCCGGTGGGCGTCACCGGGTGCACGGTGGTGGAGCTGCCGGTGGGCACGGTCGCCTCGGCGGAGGTGCGCGGCGGGGCACCGGCCTCGCGCGAGCTCGACGCGCTGGCGCCGCAGATGGCGCTTGCCAGCATCGACGCCGTGCTGCTCACCGGCGGGTCGGCGTTCGGTCTGGCCGCCGCCGACGGGGTGATGCGCTACTACGCCGAGCGTGGCCGCGGCGTGCCCACGAGCGGGGGACCGGTGCCGGTCGTCCCGGCACTGGCTCTGTTCGACCTCGCCGTCGGAGCGCCCACCGCCCGGCCGACCGCCGACGCCGGCTATCTGGCCGCGCGGGCGACCGGCGGCGAGCAGGTGCTGCGAGGCCGGGTCGGCGCCGGCACGGGGGCGTACGCGAGCCAGTGGCGCGGGCCCGAGCACCGCCGCCCCGGGGGGCTCGGCCACGCGCAACGGTGCCGCGGCGAGGTCAGCGTCGCCGCGTTGTGCGTGGTCAACGCATTCGGGGATGTCGACCACGGCGGCGATCCCGTGCCCCTCGACGCCGCCGAATCGCAGTGGCGACCGTTCGATCTTGCGGCCGGGCGGACCCACACCACGATCGGAGTGGTGGTCACCAACGCCCGCCTGGACAAGACGAGCTGCCTGCTGGTCGCGCAGGGCGCCCACGACGGGCTGGCGCGGGCCATCACTCCGCCGCACACCCGCCTCGACGGCGACGCGTTCGTCGCCGCGGCGACCGGGCGGGTCGAGGCCGACGTCGACCTCGTCCGTCTGCTCGCACTGGCGGCCGTCACCGCCGCCATCCGCTCCGTCGACCGCTCACCCTGACCTGGGTGCCTGCCGGTCGCCGGGTCGCGGCCGTGATGTGGCCGTGTCGCGGACCGAGGGATCCTGCCGGGCGGCGTGGTCCGGCGGCCGTTCCAAAGGATCGTCGGCCCGAAGGGGTCCTGCTGTCGGGGGCTCAGTCACCAGCCTGGGGCCGGGGGAGACAGACGGTTCCCGCCCGGCGGTCCCATGCCGGGCTCGGCCGAGGAACCGGCCTTCCGGACGCTGGTCCGGGGCGGGGCGCCGTCGATGTGGCAGAGGGCCGCCTTCCCGGCGGCCACGGCGTGGCTCGGCCCGCTTTCGCGGTGGCGCGGCCGTTCTGAGCGGTGGGACGGTCAGCGAGTGGGGCGACGACGCCGCTGGTTGTGCCGGACGGGGGTGGCCGCGGGCCTGCGCCGGTTCGGGGCGGCCGGCTGGTCGGCGAACGGGAAGACAGCGTCCCGGGAGGTCGCGTCCCGGGTGGTTACGTCCCGGGTGGTTACGTCCTGGGAGGCTGCGGCCGGGGCTGCCGGCGGAGCCTGGAAGACGAGGCTGGCGACCTGGGTGGCCGCGATCGGGTGCGCGCTGGCCTCCGCGGCAGGCTGGGCGAAGTCCGGGATCCGGAAGGGGCGGGTCGTCGGCGGCGGAAGCTCACGCCTCGGCTGCGACCGGGCCGCCCGTTGCGCGGAGAAAGGATGGATCGATGAGGTAGCGATGGGGGTGTCTCGCTTTCGAGGACGGATCGTCGGACGACGATCGGTATTGCGACCACACCCTGGAGCCGTTGGCCGCGGCGCGAAGCCTGCGTGCCGATGGAACCTGTGGGCGGGTCGTCAGAGCCGGTACATCCGGCTGAAGGGGCTCGGGATGCGTTCCTGCCGGGAGCCGAAATCAACATCCACGGAGGTGTCTCCAGTGACCCCGATAACCCGGCCGAGCCCGTACACGTCATGCGTGACGCGGTCACCGACCGAGAACCGCTCCTGCGCGGGGACCGCCGGAACCTTGAAGGGGCTGTTGGGTAGGCGACGTCGGGGCACCGCTGACTCGGTCATCACCTCCAGTATGCACGTCCGCGCGGGGATGGCCAGTCGCCGCCCGCCCCGGGGCCGGGCTGTCGTCCATCGATGGCCGGAAAGGGGGCGTACGCACGGCTAGTCTGGGTGCTGTGGAACGCGGGCCGGCGGGGGGACGGGCCCATCCGACGCAGGACCTCGGTGCCCGGATGGTCGACCCCGTCCGCCTGGCCGCGGTCCGTGGGTGTGGCCTGCTCGGCTCCGACCCGGAGGAGCCGTTCGACCGGCTGACCAGGCTGGCCGCGATGATGCTGGACGCCCCGCTGGCGATGCTCACCGTGGTCGATGACCGCCATGCCTTCGTCAAGTCCCAGGCCGGCGCGACAACCCTGGCCGGCGCGCTGTCCCAGGCCGGCGTGCTGTCCCAGGCCGGGGTGGATCCGGTGGCCCGGACCGGCCGGTGCCGCCCGCTCGCCGCGGTGTTGTGCCCGTTGGTCATCGACGCCGCCGCGCCACTCGCCGTGTCCGACACGGCGGGGGACGCCCGCACCCGGGACAACCCGATGGCCACCACGCTCGGCGTGGCGGCGTGGGCCGGCCATCCGGTCTTCGGCCCGGACCGCCAGATCGTCGGGGTCTTCAGCATCGCGGACGACCATCCGCGTCCGTGGACCGACCGCGACCGCACGATCCTGGAGACGCTGTCCGAGGCGGCCTCCGGCGAGATCGCGCTGCGGGCGACGCTCGCGCGCGCCACCGAGCTGGCCCGCACCCTGCAGGCGAGCCTGCTGCCGCCCCGCCTGCCCGAGGTGCCCGGCCTGGACCTGTCGGCCCGGTACCGGCCGGCCGGCGACGGCTCCCAGGTGCTCGGCGACTTCTTCGACGTCTTCGACACCGGACCGGCCGGCCTGGGCGTCGTGCTCGGCGACGTCGCCGGCAAGGGCGTCGAGGCGGCCCGGGTGACCGCCCTGGCCCACTACACGATCCGGGCGGCAGCGAGCCACAGCACCAGTCCCGCCGCCATCCTCGGCCAGCTCAACACGGCCCTGCTGACGCAGCGCCCGGACAGCGAGCGCTTCCTGACCGCCGCCTATCTGGACGTCCGCAACGCACGTTCGGGCCGACGGCTCACCCTCTGCTCGGCCGGCCACACCCCCGTCCTGCTGCGCCGCGCCGACGGTGACGTGCGGCCGGTCGGCGTGCACGGCCTCGTGCTCGGGCTCTTCGACGACGCCGAGCTGGTGGACACCCCGATCCGGCTGGACCCGGGCGACATGCTCCTGCTCTACACCGACGGCGTCACCGAGGCGCGCCGCGGCCGCGAGCAGTACGGCGACGATCGACTTCGTTCCCTGGTCGGCGCCCTCGGCCCGGTCACCGCCGCACGGCTGACGGCGGCCGTCGAGGCCGAGGTTCTCGACTTCGCCGAGGGCGCACCGCACGACGACATCGCCATCCTCGCGCTCGGACTGCCGAGCGCCCCCGGCTCCCCACCCGCCCGGCCAGGGGCCAGCGTGGCTGGGCGGGTCGGCCCGGGTCCTGGCCCTGCACCGGTAGGTCCTGGTCAGGAGGGTGGCGGCTGCGGTGGAGGTAGCGCGCCCTCCTCGTGATCGAGCTCGTCCTCGAGCAGGCGCAGAGAGGCGTCGGACAGGTGACCGGTGTCCCGCCAGAGCTGCAGCTCGTCGCGTTCGGCCTCGATCATCGTGCGGCGAACCCGGCTGAACGCCTCCGTGAGGCTCGCGGTGGGGGGCCGGCCGGCGTCGGCGCGTTTCAGCGCACGCAGGCTGTCCTCACTGCGCCGCTTGCGCTCCTCGGCGACCGTGCGCAGCCGGAGGATGAGATCGTCGGGAAGCTGGCCGCGATCATGGAGGACGGCCAGGGTCCGCAGGCCGGCGTCGGCCGCCGCGACCCGGGCCCGGGCACGCTGCCGCCGGCCCTCGTCGATGTCGGGCCGCACCCCCAGCCGGTGCAGGACCGGTCCGAAGGTCAGCCCCTGCCCGACGAGCGTCACCAGCACCGCGACGTAGGCGCAGAACACCAGCAGGTCCCGATGCGGGAAGCCGGTCCCGTCGATGGACAGCGGGAGCGCGAAGACCGCGGCGAGGGAGATCACTCCCCGCATCCCGGACCAGGACAGCGCCACCAGCTCGCGGGTCGAGAGGTACGGATGGGGGGACAGCAGGCGCAGGCGCGTCAGCGGCGTCTCGGGGGCCGTCGGCGCTGCGGGCGCCGCCGGCGCTGCGGGCGTCGGCGGGGGCTCGTGGGTCGGCGCTGGCTCGTGGCTCGGCAGGATCGTGGGCAGCAGCAGCCACAGTGGCCGGACCAGCACGACCGCGCCGACCGTCACCGCCGTCGCGGCCGCGACGGTCGAGCGCGGGTAGTCACCGATCGCCGGGATGACCGCCGCGAGCTGCTGGCCGATGAGCAGGAAGACGAAGCCTTCCAGCAGGAGGTCCACGAGCCGCCACACCGCGCGCGCATGCAGCCGCGCGGGCCCGGAGAGCAGGCTGCGGGACTGGGAACCGAGGATCAGCCCGGCGGTCACCACCGCGAGGACCCCGGAGGCGTGCAGCTCCTCCGCCGGCACGTAGGCGGCGAAGGGCGTCGCCAGGGAGACGGTCGTCTCGGTCACCGGATCCTCGATGCGCCGCCGGAGCTGGCCGATCAACCAGGACACGGCGAGGCCGACGGCGAGCCCGCCGACGACTGCGAGCAGGAAACGGCCGGCGACCAACGGGACGTCGAACCGTCCGTCGACGACCGCGGCCACCGCCACCGTGTACAGGGTCAGGGCCGTCGCGTCGTTGAAGAGGCTCTCGCCCTCGATGACGGTGCGCAGCCGGTCCGGCAGGCCGACGCGGCGTCCGATCGACAGGGCCGACACCGCGTCGGGCGGCGCCAGCGCCGCCCCGAGGGCGCAGGCGGCGGCGAACGACAGGCCGGGCACCACGGCGACGAGAGCCGCCCCGATCACGACCGCGGTGACGACGACGAGCAGAACGGACAGCGACACCACCGCGCGCAGGTTCGCGCGGATCTCCACCAGGCTTGAGCTCAGGGCGGCGGAGTAGAGCAGCGGTGGAATGATCAGTGCGAGGACGAGGTCCGGTTCGAGCCGCACGGTGGGCCCGGGCAGCAGCGCGTAGACCGCGCTCGCGACGACCAGCAGCACGGGCGCCGGCAGGCCGAACCGGCGTGCCGTGAGGGCGGCCGTCACCACGAGCGCGACGCCGAGCAGCCCGAAGGCTATCTCTCCCAGCATGTGCCGCCCGCCGAGTATGCGTCGCCGCACCAGCACCTGCCGCCCCACCAGCACCTGCCGCCCACCCGGCACGTGCCGCCCCCGGTGGTACGCGACCCGCGCCGACGGACTCCGGCGGCGCGGCCGGGACCGTCAGAGATCAGGACGGCCCTCGGTCAGCCAGGCCTCGACGTCACGCGCCCGCCACAGGACAAAGTGGCCCACGGAGTGGATGGGGGAGGGGAAATCGTCACGGGCGCACAGCCCACGGGCGCGATGTGCCGAAATCGACAGCCGACGAGCGATATCGGCGGTCGTCCACAGATCGTCTACCGCCATAGCGCCATGCTATGCGACAACGGCACGCCCCGGCGCCGCCCAGGGTTGCCCTGCCCCGCCCGCGCCGGGCACCACGGACGGGCGTGCACGGCACCGCGGAGGGTCGGTACCGCTCGGCGTACGCGCCGCATGCGGGTACGCTTGCCCACGTTGCTCTTCTTGGTGTCGCCGGTCACCTTCAGGATGGCACGATCCATCGACCGGAGCGGATCCGGTCGGCGGAGATATGCGGCGCGTCGTGTGGATGCGCCGCGGCAGGAACAGTGAGGAGCGACTGTGTCAGCAGGAACCGTGAAGTGGTTCAACGCCGAAAAGGGCTTCGGTTTCATCTCGGTGGACGGTGGGGGCGGCGACGTCTTCGTCCATTTCTCCTCGATTGTGAGTGAGGGCTTCAAGTCCCTCGACGAGGGGCAGCGCGTCAGCTTCGACATCGAGCAGGGCCAGAAGGGCCTGCAGGCCGCCAAGGTCCAGGCGATCGGGTAGCCAGGCGGCTCTCACGGGCCGGTCGTCCCACGGTTCCCGGCCAGACCGGGAGCGCCTGGACGGCCCGCTCGGGCAGGCCGCGTGCCCACCGGCTCACGCGGCCCGCCGCTCGCCCCGTCCTCGCGGCGCCGGCTACCAGCTCCCGGGCCCTGACAACCAGCCACCTTGGTTCGTCAACAAGGACGACCCGCCGATGCCGAGCCATTCGGCGAACAACAGCCTGACCGCACGCAGATGATCGTCGACCGGACCTGAACCCACCAGCCACTGCCTGACCTCGGAACAACCCCGCGCGGTGGCGTGGAAGTACCGATGATTGACCTCGTCTGCCTGGGGCTGGATCTCGTGTGGCTCGATCAGACCTCGCCTCTCGAGGACCGGGAACGCGCTCAGGGTCAACTCGTCGAGTTGCTGGGTCCACAGCCGACCGATGATCCCGCGGGGAAGGAACGCCTGGCGAGCCAGCCACGGCGTGCTCGGCTGGACAGCGAGGACGGCCAGCGTGAGCCACTCGACGGCGATCAGATCACGCCCGGGGTCGAGGGTCAGCCCGGCCCTGGGTGACAATGGCAGTCGGGCGTCCTGGGCATGCAGGCCGATCGCGATACGAAGATTCTGACCCGTGTTGGCCGACGCGGAGTGCACGCTGTCGGGGCGGAAGGCCACGGCGTCGCCGAGTTCGAAGGTCGTCGTGCGCCACAGCGGCGCGAGCACCTCCGCCGGCGGCGGGTTTCCCGTGTTGACGAGGACCTCGCTGTGCATCGGATGGGCCACGGCCACCTCCGCGGGTTGATCTGCCATGCGGTGCGTTCCAACCGCAAGGGCAAGCGTGCCGTCGCCCTCGTCCGCACGAGTCAGCGGTATCCACAGGTTGAGATGCTCGTCGGGCGCGCCCGCGCCGAGCATGTACCAGCCGTCGCGATGCACGCGATCGGGGTCGCCCGGCACCATGACGAAGACTCTCGTGAACCGCCAGATCGCCGGTCGGCGTCCCCACATCGCCTCGACTGCCCTGCTGGCGATGCCCGTGGCCACCACCAGCTCCTCACAGGCGGCCGTCAATCCGTCGCGATACCGATCGAGACGCCGATCGAAGCTCGACGCGTCCCCGCACCAGGCGAACCGGTCCTTCTCGCCTTCGACGACCGCCACGTGTCCGTCCGCCACCAGTGCCTCGATCAACGGCGTTCGCAGCCTGCGCAGCACCTCCGGTTCCAACACGCCGCGGCCGACGAGGTGGCCCTCTCGGTCGTAGACCTCTGGATCCGCGCGGTCACCCGCGGAGATCTCGTAGGGCAGCGCACCAAGCGGAGTGATCATTGTGCCTTCTGGTGGCCAGCGTGCGGGTTCAGGCGGAGCGGTGCAGGGCGGCGCCGACGAAGGCGAGCTGGGCCGGGGCGACCGAGCGCCAGTAGGCCGGGGTGTGCCCGCCGGGGCCCAGGCTGTGTTCCTGCGGGCGCAGGTCCGCGACGGCCTGCCGGGAGACGGCGGCGAACGGGTCGGCGTCGCCGCAGTCGATCCGGTACGCCACCCCCGGCGCCGGCGCGGTTCCCAGGATCCGGTGCGCGGCGAAGTCGGCGGCGGAGTCAAACGCGCCGGGGGCGCTGGCGCCGTAGCTGCGCCACATCGCCGGGCTGCTCGCCGCCGCCGCGACCACGAGGTCGGGATGGCGCCGGGCCAGCAGCAGCGCGCCGTAACCGCCCATCGACCAGCCCAGCGCCGCCAGCCGGACGGTGCGCAAGCCCGCTGCGGCCAGCCGGGGCCGGATCTCGTCGAGGATCATCGCCTCCGGGTCGTCGCCGGTGGCCCGCCGGTGCCAGTAGGTCTCGCCGCCGTCCACGGTCACCAGGGCGAACGGCGCCACGCCCGCGCCGATCGCGGCCGGCAACAGGTGGTCGAGGCCCAGCAGGCCGACGGCGCGGCGCGCGTCATCACCCCGGCCGTGCAGCACGAGGCACACGGGCAGGCCACGCCCGCCGCCTGCCGGAGTGACGGTGACCATCGTGACCGGCCGCCGCCGGGCCGCACTGCTGAACGTCGTGGTGGTCACCACGGCCGGACCGATGGCCGGCTCCGACGACGCCGCGGCCGGTGACGCCACGACCGGTGATGCCGCGCCGGGTGCCGCGCTCTCGCCGCCGGCACGCGGGTCGGCGGGGGGCGGCGTCCAGCCTGCCGCGGCAGGTCCGTCCGCGGGGGAGGATCGGCCGACGGCGCCGGCGGCAAGCCCGCCGGCGGCGAACCCGACGGCGACGGCACCGGCCGCCGCGACCGGTGCCGCGATCACCAGGGCTCGCCGGCTCGGTCGCATGGCGCCGATCATGCCAGTCGGCCCGTGCGGGCCAGCCCGTGAGGCCGACGTGACCTACTCGCCGGCCCGCGCATCGTGCACGCTGTGCACGCCGAATTCAGTGCATTCTTCGTCCACTATGGGTCTCGTCACTCGGCGTCCCAGAGCCGTGTCGGTGAGGGACCGTGGTCGGGTGACCGATGATGACGACGACTGGGCCCCGCCGCCCGTGCCCTACGGTGGCGGCGATCCGGCGGTGGCCGCCGCCGAGGCGCTGGCCGAGGCCGAGGCCGCGCTGCGGGCCGGCGCCTGGCGCCCGGACCCCGACGAGATCGACGCGGCCGTGACCATCCTGCACCGGATGGATCTCGCCCGCCGAACCCCCGACGTCCCCCTGCGGCGGACTGTGCACCGCGCACTGGACGAGACGTATCCGCAGCTCACCGTCTGGCGGGCCCGCCCGCTGTACCTGTACGCGGCGGTGAAGACCGTCCAGTTGCTTGCCGCGGGGCCGCCGACCGGCGCGAACACCGTGGCCGCGCAGGCCGCCTGGGAACGTCTCGGCGAGCTGTTGGGCGACCTGACCGCGGACGTCCAGGCCGGCCCCTGACCGGGGCGCCGGCAGTCACGGGAGGTTGGCAGCTACAGGACGCCATCGACGGCAAACATCGCTAAAGGACCGATATAGGCATAGCATTCCTGGTGACTCTCGGTGGGGAGGAGATGACATGTCGCCAGGTCGGTCGGGCGTGCCGGCCGCAGCTCAGGCTCAGGTCGAGGTTCAGGCCCAGGTCGAGGCCCAGGTCGAGGTCGAGGCCCAGATCGAGCCGTCGGCGTTCGGCCAGGCCGTCCTGATCGGCATGGAGATCGACGGAGTCCAGCGGCAGATCCAGCACCTGACCGACCTGCTCCGCGAGCTGCGCCGCAGCCGCCGGGCCTGGGAGGCGGGGGCGCGAGGAGAACGCGACGTCGTCCGGGTGCTCGTCGGGATGGACGACGCCGGGTGGCGGGTGCTGCCCGACCGGCGGTGGCCCGGCACCCGCCGCGCCAACATCGACGTGCTGGTGGTCGGCCCGGGCGGCGTCTTCGTGGTGGACGTGAAGAACTGGCGCGAGGTCAGAGTCGAGCACGGCCGGTTGTGGCGGGGCGACGAGAACGCCGAGGACGAACTGCGCAAGCTGACCGATCAGACGGCGGCGGTCGAGCAGGTGCTGGCGGACGCGGGCCTGCCGCCGACCGAGGTGGTGCCCCTGCTGGTCCTCGTGGGACGGCGGGGCACCGAGCAGCTCGACCGGGTGCAGGTCACCGGCGAGCTCGATCTCACCCGTGACCTGGTGCGGCGCGGCCTGCGGCTGGAACCCGCCGTCGTGGAACGCGTGCTGGCCTGCCTGGACGAGGCGTGCCCGCCGATGCAGGACGCCGCCGTGGCCGCCTCCCCGACCGACCTGCCCCGCCGAGTGCGCCCGTCGCGAGCCACCCGCACGCCCCCGCCACCGTCCGCTGCGCCGCCACTGCCCGCCGCGCCGCCACCTTCCGCTGCGCCGCCACCTCCCGCTGCGCCGGCACTGTCCGGCGTGCCGGCACCACCGGCCGGGCGGGCACCGGAGGTGGACGGGCTGTTCAGCCGCGACGAGCTGTGGCGGGAGCTCGTCGACGCCGCGGCTCGCGAGCCGATCGAGACGTGGATGACCTGGCTGCATCCGATGCAGGCCCGGCTGGTCTGCCGCCGCTCGTCCGGGCCGGCGCGCATCCGCGGCGCGGCGGGCACCGGCAAGACCGTCGTCGCGCTGCACCGGGCCAAGTACCTGGCCGCCCGCGGCGACCGGGTGCTGGTCACCTCGTTGGTCCGCACCCTCGGGCCGGTGAACCGGGCGTTGCTGGCCCGGATGGCCCCGGAGCACGTCAACCGGATCGAGTTCACCTCGGTCGACGCGCTCGCCGTTCGCCATCTCGAACAGCGGGGCGCGCGCACCCGCTACCAGCGGGGGATCGCCGAGAACTGCTTCTGGCTGGCGTGGGGGCGCGTCGGGCTTGCGTCGGTCCTGGGCCGTTGCGGGGTGGAACCGGGATACTGGCGCGACGAGATCGCCACCGTCATCAAGGGCCGGGGCCTGACCGGTTTCGAGCAGTACGCCGAGCTTGCCCGGGTCGGGCGCAGCATGCCGCTGCAGCCGACGCACCGGCGCGCCGTCTGGGAGCTGTACGAGCACTACGAGCGGCTGCGGACGGCCCGCGGGGTCCTCGACCGCGGCGACGTGCTGCTGCTGGCCCGCGACCTGGCGAGGGAGCACGCCGGCGACGAGTTCGACGCCGTCATCGTCGACGAGGTGCAGGACCTGACCTGCGTCGGCCTGCAGTTCCTGCACGCCCTCGTCGGTGACCGGCAGGACGGCCTGCTGGTCGTCGGGGACGGGCAGCAGTCGGTCTACCCCGGCGGGTTCACGCTGGCGGAGGCCGGCGTGTCCGTCGTCGGGCGGTCCACCGTGCTCGCCCGCAACTACCGCAACCGCGAGGCGATTCTGCGCTACGCCCAGCAGGTCGTCGCCGGCGACAGCTTCGACGACCTCGACGTCGCCGGTGAACGCGGCCGGCGTCACGTCGAGATCGACCGTCCCGGCGGCGAGGTCGACGAGGTCGCCGTCACCGGCCAGGCCGAGCAGGTGTCGGCGCTGCGCGCGGATCTGGTCGACGCCCACGACGGCCGCGGGGTCCGCTACGGCGACATGGCCCTGCTCACCTCGACCAACGACGCGGTCGCCAGCTGGCAGCGCCTCCTGACCCGGGCCGGCATCCCGGCGGTGTCGCTGCTCGAGTACGACGGGACGACGTCCAACGCGGTCAAGGTGGGCACTTATCACCGGGCCAAGGGCCTGGACTTCGCCCGCGTGTACATCCCGGACCGCAACCGCTTCCCGCGCCCGCGGCGCGCGACCGAGTCGGACGACGCCTACCGCGAACGCGCCGTGCTGGAACGCCGCCAGCTCTACGTCGCCCTCACGCGGGCCCGCGACAGCCTCTGGGTCGGCCTGCGGGAGCCGGTTGGTGCTGGCACGAGTGTGGGCGCCGGCGGGGGCAGCCCGCCACGTTGACGACAAATCGTCGCGCACATAGCGTGTGAGCGGCGTCACCTGTCGGAGCGGATGGGAGGTCGGTCGGGTGCGGGACCGCGTGGCGATCGTGACGGGTGGCGGGGGCGGCATCGGCGCGGAGGTGTCGGTGGAGCTCGCCCGGCGCGGCGCCATCGTCGTCGTGCTGGACAGCGGCGACGGCCTGCGCGGCGAGCCGCTGGGGGAGCGCAGCGCCGAGCGGACCGTGCGGCGCATCGAGGCTGCGGGCGGCCGGGCCGTCGCCGCGCCGATCTCCGTCACGGACGCCGACGCCGTGCGCGGGCTCGTGGCGGAGACCGTCGCCCGGTTCGGCTCGTTGGACGTCGTGGTCAACGCGGCCGGGATCGTGCGCTTCCCCCGCATCGGCGACGCCGCCGCCGAGGTCGCCGCGGACGACTGGGCGGCGCTGCTCGGCGTGCACCTCGGCGGGTATCTCACCCTGCTCGCCGCCGCGCTGCCGCGGATGACGGCCGCCGGGTACGGCCGGATCGTCGGCGTCACCTCCGGCGTCGGGCTGGCGCGAACCTCGGTCGACGGCCCGGCCTACGGCAGCGCCAAGCGGGCCGTCGCCGCCCTGACCTGGCAGCTCGGCCCGGTCCTGCCCGCGGGGGTCGCGGTGAACGCGCTGTCGCCCATCGCCGCGACCCGGATGGTGACCGAGGGTCTCGTCGCCGCCGGCGCCGATCCGCGCGGCCTCGACCTGTCCGCGATGCCGCAGCCGGAGCACATGGCCCCCGCCGCCGCCCGGCTGGCGAGCGAGGAGTTCGGCTGGTGCCGCGGGCGGGTGCTGTTCTCCGCCGGTTCCGAGCTGTCCCTGATCGCGCCGCCGCGGCTGGTCGAGGCGGTGGCGACGGGCGGTGCGGGCGCTGCCGCCGCCCTGGGCGCGCTCGCGCGCCCGGTGCTGGCGCCGGCCCACGCGCAGCAGCGCTCGACCGGCGGCTCGAACCCGCGCTCCGCACCCCTCGCCGCCGTACCCCCCGGTTCGGCGGGGCCGAGCGGTTCCGCGGAACCGGGCGTGCGGGCGTGCCTCGTCGTGGGCGATGATCGCGCGCTCGCCGACCAGCTCGCCGCCGCACTCGCCCCGTGGGGCTACACCACCGCCGCGGCGCCGGTCGGCGTCACCGGGACCGACGACGCGGCCACCGGCTTCGCCGCCGCCGAGCAGGGCCTGGGCCGGGCCGCGGCGACCACCGCCGCCGGGCTCGGCGCCGTGGTGGTCATCCACGGCGCCGACGCGACCAGCCCCGGCGGGGAATCGGGCGGGGACTGGCGTGCGATCCTCGCCAGCCACGCGGGGACGGCGGCGACGATCCTCGGGCATGCCGCGTGGTCCCGCGCCGCCGCGCGGCACGTGGCGGCGACCGGACGGGCGCTGCGCGTCGTGCACGTCGTGCCCGCGCTGAGCCCCGGCGGCCGCAGCGCCGCCCAGGCCGTCACCCAGCTCGCCCGCTCCGTCAACGACACCCCGATCATCCCGACCGCGTCCAACCCCGGGCTGCTGGAGTTCGCGGTCAGCGCGGAGAGCCCACACCCGGCCGACCGCGTCGGGCTCGTCGAGCTGGTGGCGAGCCTCGTCGCTGCGCCGGACACGGCGGCGCTGGCCGGCGCCGAACTCGTCGTCCGGCCCGGCTGGCTGGGCCTGCGCGCACACCCGGCGCCGGCCGTCACCGCGTCGCTGGCCGGGGCCGAGCTCGGCCCCTGGACCGACGACGTGCTACGCGACGCCCTCGCACCGTTCGGCTGATCGCCCCGTGCACCGTTCGGCTGATCGGCCCCGTGCACCGTTCGGCTGATCGGCTCCGTCCCCGGGAGGCTGCTGTGGAACATCCGCAACGGGTCGTCGACGCCCACGTCCACCACTGGGATCCGGCGCGCACCGACTGGTACCCGTTCCTCGCCGCCGCCGACACCTCGCTCGCCGCCGTCGGCATGCCCGATGCCGACCGAATGCGCCGCCCGTTCGACCAGCCGACGTACCTCGCCGAGGCGGGCCACTGGAACGTCGAGGCGTACGTGCACGTCACCGCCGCGCCCGAGCACTTCGTGGGCGAGACCGCCGAGATCGCCCGCCTCGCCAAGGCCACCGGCCAGCCGCAGGCGATCATCGGCGGGGTCGACGGCCGGGACGGCGCGGCCGGGATCGTGGCGCAGCTCGACGCCCAGGCGGGCGCCCCGGGTTTTCGCGGCGTGCGCGCCAGCGCCGGTCTCGACCTCGACACGGACACCGGGCACACCCTGCTCGGCGCGCTCCAGGACCGCGGCCTGGTCTACGACCTCGTCGTCCATCCGGACGGGATGCGGGCGGCCGCCGCGGCGCTCGCCGCGTTCCCGGACCTCACCGTCGTCGTCGAGCACGCCGGCTGGCCGCTGGCGGAGGACCTGGAGCACGCCGCGGCGTGGCGCGACGGCCTGGCCCGCCTGGCCGCGCTCGGCCCGCGAGTGCACCTGAAGCTGTCCGGGCTGGCGATGACGCTGCATCGCATCGACGCCGCGTCGTTCCGGCCGTGGGTCGCGCACAGCCTGGAGGTCTTCGGTACGGCCCGCTGCTTCTTCGCGTCGAACTTCCCCGTCGACGGCATGTTCGGCAGCTACGACGACCTGTACGGGACGTACGCGCAGCTCGTCGACGAGCTCGCCGCCCCGGCCCGCGACGGCCTGTTCGCCGCCAACGCCGCCCGGGTCTACCGCTGCTGAGCGGAAGAGGCGGAGGGACGGTCGGCGAGCAGGTAGGTCGTGGCCGTGGCGGCGGCGGTGACGGTGAGGACGGAGGGCCAGGCTCCGAGCTTCTTCGCGAGCGGGTGGGCCGCCCCGAACGCCGCCGTGTACGTGCCGAGCAGCACGCCCGTCAGCACGGGACCGCGCGAGCGCAGCCAGCTGCGCCCGCAGACCGTGCCGGCGACGGCGAGGACGACGCCGGCGAGTTCCCGGCGCCCGCTGAGACGGGCGGCCGAATAGCCTCCGACGAGACCGGTCGCGACGACGGGTGCAGTGGGTACCGATGCCATACCGGGAACGCTACGCCGCCGCCGGGCACCCGCCGGGGGCCCAAGGTCGTGCCCGCCCGGGACCGGCGGCCCTGCCGCGGCGGCCCCCCAGCGGAAACCGCTGGCCGCGGGCGTCCCCGCCAGCCCGTCGCCGACGAGGTTCCCGACGCGCCCGGCGAACCGTGTTGACGTTCATCACGCCGGGGTGAGCGCCGACCCGTCCCCCGCCCGGGGGCGCCGGTCAGGTGGAGAGGCGGTCGGTGGTGGTCGAGGTCGCCGCGGACGAGGTCAGCGTGCGCGGGCCGAGGAGCTTGGCCATCAGGTGGTCGGCGACCGTCTCCGCCGGGTAGCGCGCCGGGTTGTCGGCGGACACGCAGGTCGGCAGGCACTCGACGACCGCGTCGTGGTTGCCCTCGTGGAAGAAGGCAATCGAGCGGCGCAGCGCCGGCCCACGCTCGGCGGCGGGAGGCGGCACTACCCGGTGCAGCGTCGAACGCCACCGGTCGTTCGTCCACCGGGCGAGCAGGTCGCCGATGTTGACGATGAACGCCCCCGGCTCCGGCCGCACCCCGTGCCATGCCCCGTCCGGGCCGAGGATCTCCAGGCCCGGCACGTCGTCGGCGAGCAGGATCGTGCAGGCCCCGTAGTCCGTGTGGGCGCCCATCCGCAGCTGGCCCGGCGCCGCGTCCGGCGAGCCCGGCTGGCGCAGGTACCGGTTGGCCCGCATGACGTTCGGCGCCCGCCCGGTGCGTCCGGCGAAGTAGTCCTCGGGCAGGTCCAGCGCCTGGGCGAACGCGGACATCAGCGTGGCGGCCAGCCGGGCGAGCGCGTCGAAGTACGCGACGTACACCGCCCGCATCCGCTCCGGGCGCGCCGGCCACAGGTTCGGCGCGAACATCCGGTGCGCCTCGGCCTCGTAGTAGGCGTCCCCCGCCGGCCAGGCGTCGACGCCGATGTTGAACGCCTCGAACATGTCCGGCAGCGCCGTCTCGGCGCCGAGGCTGTAGGCGAGCGCCTCGCTGCCGAACGGCGCGTAGCCCCGGTTGACCTCCGGCCCCGGCGGCAGCAGCCGCGCCTTCTCCTCGACGGGCAGCTCGAAAAACTCCGAGGTGACGGCCAACGTGTCGGCGATCAGCCCCGCCGGCACCCCGTGCCCGACGATCTGCGCGAACCCCACCGTCCGACACACCTCGTCCAGCCGCCGCGCCACCGCCCGCCGCTCGGCCGCCCGCTCACCACCATCGGCCCCGCCGTTGTCTCCGGCGTTGGCCCCGGCGTCGGTCCCAGCACCGGTCCACGCACCGGTCCACGCACCGGTCCACGCCGAGATGTCGACGACCGGCACAATTCCCTCGCCCACGCCGACGGTCGGCCGGACTCCGGGGGCCGGTTCCGCGGCTGATGTCGGCCTGGCGGCCCTGCTCGGCTCCGCATCGTCCGCGCCCTGGATCGGCATCGGCATCCCTCGACTCATCACCCGGCGTCCTCGACGTCGAGCACGTTAGGCCCCCCCCATTACGTCCACATGTCTCCGACCACGAGCATCAGCCGCGCAAGAGCACCCCCGCCGGCATGGCGCGGTTCGCCGGAACCCCGTGCTCACGGGCGCGGTTCCGCGGTTCCGCGGAACCGCGGAACGTCGTGATCGTCAGGTTGAGGCCCGGATCGCCTTGTAGCCGCGACCCGGCAGAGCGGGCGGCGGCGAGGAGCTCACGGCCTGATCATCGCAGCTCATTCAGGGACCTTCCGCCACGGCGCGGGTTCGATCGGCGTGGGACGGGCCGGGACGGGGTCCCGGTCCCGTCCGCGGTGGCGCCGCGGCCGGGACCGGGGGTGGGATGCGGGCGGGGGCGGGGCGCCCGCGTGGGGGTCAGCGGCCGAGCGGCTCGGCGATCGACTGGCCGGCGGCACCGAGGGCGGCGTCGAGGGCGGCGTGCCGGTGGTGCAGGCCGGGCTCGTTGCGGCCGAACACCAGCTCGGGGCGCACGCCGGTCGCCATGGTCCGCTGGATGTCGCTGGCCAGGACGTAGTCCTCGTCGCGGACGGTGGCGTGGGCGTACTCGAAGATCTCGTCCGCCGCCTTCCGGTTCCCCTCGTCGCTGAGGTCCATCGGGGTGGCGTTCTGGTGGAAGGTCACCGAGTGACCCGGTCCGGTGCCGGGGTAGACCCGGAACACCTCGCCGTTGGCCACGGTGCACGACAGGACGATGTTCGGGAACAACGCGTAGATCACCACGAAGTTGTGCAGCGGCTCCCAGCTCTCCTCCGGCTGGTCGGCGATATCGCCGATGTGGCGCATCGGGAACACCAGCCGGTGGTGCGGGCCGTAGGAGTCGAACAGCGCGCAGTTGCTCCGGGTGAACAGGGCGAACGTGTCCTTGTGCACGGTCGCGAAATGATAGTTCTCCGCGAACGTGTCCAGCGCGAGCTTCCAGTTGATCGGGAAATCGAGGGTCTTCTCGCCGATCGGTGCCCAGTTGCCGATGTTCCAGGACTCGAGCTCCGGGCCCAGATCGCCGAGGTGGGCGCCGATGTCGAGCGGCCCGGCGTCCGGGCGCAGGCCCACCCACAGGAAACCGGAATGCTCGGCGGCGGGCAGCTCGGTGAGGCGGACGCCGCCCGCCATCGTGGCGGGGAAGCCCTCCCGGCCGGGACCACCGGTGAAGCAGCCGCGGTTGTCGTACGTCCACGCGTGGTACGGGCAGACGAACCGCTCGGCCTCGCCGCAGCCCTGCGCGACCGGCGCCTGACGATGGGCGCACACATTCTGAAAGGCCCGGACAATGCCGTCCGACCCGCGGGTCAACAGCACGGGAACGTCCATGACGGTCTTCGTGCAGTAGCTTCCCGGGTTCGGCAGCTCGGACCGGTAGCCGACGAGCTGCGGCGAGTTCAGGACGAGTTCCCGCTCCTGGTCGAAGCGTTCCCGTTCCGTGTACACGGCCGCCGGTTGACGCCGCTCCTCGGGCGTCATGTCCGTTGTCTTGTCGGTGACGATTTTGAGCGCCCGTCGAGTCAGGTCGATGAGCTCGTTGCGGTCTATCGGATGCCTCCCTGATGCGGCGGACATGCCTTGGAGAACCCGCCGTACCGGCGGCCCAAGATCATATGTCCCGGTCGGAGGAAATCGTATGTGGCCGTCTTCAATGGCCGATGCTCCGGGATGAGTCGTCATTCCGACAGCAGTGGAGGTGTCGCAGGCCGTGATGAGGCGGAGATGGTGGCTGGACGTGACGCCGCCATTTGTCGTCGAGATGTTGCGGAGAGTCGTCATCGGATCGGTGTGCGGCGGACCTGCGTAACCCGGCCGAGCTCGGGCAGGGCTGCCAGGAGGGTCCGCGGACGGAGAGCAGCCCGCGGGCCGGGAGCGGCCCACGGACGAGACCAGGCCGCGGACGACGAGCAGGCGGAGAGCACCCGAGAACGGCTGAGAGAGGAACACGCTGATGACGAAGGATCTCGCTGGCACCCGGATCGCGTTCCTGACGGCGCCCGAGGGCGTCGAGCAGGTGGAGTTGACGGAGCCCTGGGAGGCCGTCCGGGAGGCCGGGGGCGAGCCGGTCCTCGTGTCGACCGCACCCGGGAAGATCCAGGCGTTCCGCCACCTCGACCGGGGCGACCGCTTCGACGTCGACGAAACGGTCGACCAGGCCGACCCCGCCGCCTTCGACGCCCTGGTCCTGCCCGGCGGCGTCGCGAACCCGGACTTCCTGCGCACGCATCGCGACGCCGTCCGGTTCACCCGGGCCTTCTTCGACGCCGGCCGGCCGGTCGCGGTGATCTGCCACGGCCCGTGGACGCTCATCGACGCCGAGGTCGTGCGCGGGCGGCGGATCACGAGCTGGCCGAGCGTGCGCACCGACCTCGTCAACGCCGGCGCCCACTGGGTCGACGAGGAGGTCGTCATCGACGCCACGGACGCGAACATGCTGATCAGCAGCCGACGCCCGGATGATCTGAAGGCCTTCTGCGCGGCGATCGTGGACCACGTCCGCCCCGCCGACCAGCAGAACACCCGCCCGGCCGGAGCCGGCCTGTCCGACGCCGAGGCCGCGCGCGAGGTCGCCGGGCAGACGTCCGCCGACCGCCGCGCCGCCGACGTGTTCGCCCGCGAGTCGGGCGGCGCCGCCGGCGACACCGAGGCCGCCCGCGCCCCCGCCGACGAGCTGCGCTGACGCCGCGATCAGCCTGGCGCACGGCCGGTCGGCCACCGCGGCCGGTCGAGGGCCGCTGCCAGTCGGGCGCGGCGGCCAGGAGGCTGGGAAAAGCGTCGCGGTGCGCGGGCGTTGCATTGTCGCCAGGCCGCTGGACGGTGACATCCGCGTCGGTATGGTGAGGGTAGGTGTGGTGACGCCGGAGCGCGCTAATCCGGGTGCGACGAGTACTGAAGGGCAGCATCGCTATGCACGACGGCGGCGGTTCCGTTCCGCCGTTCTCCGACGTGATGGCGGTGCTGCGGCGGCGCACGGCCGCGGTGCACACCCGGCTGGAAAACGCACTCGAGCTGCTGTCACCTGACCTTTCGGTCAGTCGTTATCGTGACGTCCTGATGCGGATGTACGGCTTTTACGAGGCGCTGGAGCCGCGGCTCGACGACATGCTGACCGGCGCCGGCTCGCCGCTGCCCGACTGGCCGTCGCGGCGAAAGGTGCCGCTGCTGCGCCATGATCTGCGGTTGCTCGGCGTCGACGAGGCGGCCCTCGCCGCGCTGCCTCGCCCCCGGGTGCCGGCGGTCGACGGCGTCGCGGCGGCGATGGGCGTGCTGTACGTGTTCGAGGGGGCCACGCTGGGCGGCCGGTTCATCGTCCGCCACGTCGTGACGACGGCGGTGCCGCCGGGGGCGACGGCGTTCTTCGGCTCCTACGGCGACGAGGTCGGCCGGCGCTGGAGCCAGGTCCGCCACGCGATCCGCGCCGCGACGGCCGGCGAGGCGGCGCGGGTGGAGGCCTGCACCGGCGTTGCGGCGGCCCTGTTCGGCGCCCTCGAGGCGGAATTCGCCCGGTGAGCGGCGCCGGCGAGTTCCCGGAGATGCCGCCGCCGGAGCCCGTGGATCTGACGAACTGCGACCGCGAGCCCATCCACATCCCGGGCAGCGTGCAGCCCCACGGCGTGCTGCTCGCCGTCCGCGCGGACGACGACCTCACCGTGGTGCAGGTCTCCGCCAACATCGCCGAGACCCTCGGCCGCGAGGCCGCGGCCACGATCGGCCGGCCGCTGCGCGAGCTCGTCGGCGACGCGGCGGCGAAGGCCGTGCGGGACGTCGTGCGGACCGCGTTCGACCTGCGTGGGGCAGGCCCGGTCGACCTCGTCGTCGGCGACGGTCACGACCTGCGCCGCTACGACGCCCTGCTGCACCGGGTGGGCGAGCAGGTCGTCATCGAGCTGCAGGCCGCCCGCAGCACCCGGCCGCTGTCCTATTCCGGCACCTATGCGCGGACCCGGCAGTCCGTGCTGCGGCTGAGCAGCTCCAGTTCGCTCACCGAGCTCTACGACGTGGTGGTCGAGGAGGTCCGGCGGCTGACCGGGTTCGACCGGGTGATGGTCTACCGGTTCGACGCCGCCTGGAACGGCGAGGTCGTCGCGGAGGCGAAACTCGACCGCCTGAACAGCTTTCACGGGCTGCACTATCCGGCCACGGACATTCCGGCGCAGGCCCGCGCCCTCTACGAACGGTCGTGGCTGCGGCTGATCCCGGACGTGGACTACCGGCCGGTTCCGCTCGTCCCGGCGGTGAACATCGTCACCGGTGGGCCGCTCGACCTGAGCGACGCCTGGCTGCGCAGCGTCTCGCCCATCCACATCGAATACCTCCAGAACATGGGCGTCACCGCGTCCATGTCCATCTCGCTGCTGCGTGACGGCCGGTTGTGGGGGCTCATCGCCTGCCATCACTATTCCGGCCGGCACGAGCCCGGCTACGAGATCTGCGCCGCCGCCGAGTTCCTCGGCCACCTGTTCTCGCTGCGGCTGGTCAGCCGCGAGAACGAGCAGACCCTGGAGTCGACGCTGGCAACCCGCGAGGCGCTCGACCAGATCCTCGTCGAGGCGCAGAGCGGCGGCGCCCTGCTGGTCGACGTCCTGACCTCGGGCGGGCCGAACCTTGCCGACCTGATCGACTGCGGCGGCGTCTCCGTCGCGATCGACGGCGAGTACCGCACGTTCGGCGCCGTCCCGCCGCGCGAGGCGCAGCGAGCGGCGTTCGACGCCCTGGGCACCGAGGGCGCCATCCTCGCCTGCGACGCGCTGCCCCGCGATGCCCCCCACATGGCCGAACACCGCGACGTGGCCTGCGGCATCCTCGCCTTCCGGCTCTCCGGGGACGAGGGTGTCGCCTGGTTCCGGCCGGAGACCGTCCGCACCGTCGACTGGGGCGGCGACCCGCGCAACAAGGAGCTCAACGCCCGGGAGGCCGCCGGGGTGCGGCTCAGCCCGCGCCGGTCGTTCGACCGCTGGCGCGAGGTCGTCCGCGACCGCGCCCGTCCCTGGTCGGCCCACGACCTCGCGATCGCCGCCGAGCTGCGCCAGCACCTGCTGCGGCTGGTCTACCCGGGGGCTCGGCGCGGCGCCGACCTCGCCCGGCTGATGCAGGAGAGCCTGCTGCCCGAGCGCCTCCCGCCGATTCCCGGCTTCGAGATCGAGGCGTGGTACGACCCGGCGGCGGCCGGGCGGGTCGGCGGCGACTGGTACGACGCCGTCCCGATGCCCGACGGGCGGGTGGCCCTCATCGTCGGCGACGTCGCCGGCCACGGCGTCGCCGCCGCCGGCACGATGGCGCAGCTGCGCAACGCCCTGCGTGCCTACGTCGTCGACGTCGACCCCGCCGACCCGCGGCCCGCCCGCAGCGTCCTCGACCGCCTCGACCGGCTCGCCGCCGCCCTGCTGCCGGAGGCGATCGCCACGGTCGCCGTCGCCGTCACCGACCCGGTGACCGGGCTCGCGCAGATCGCCTCGTCCGGTCACCCGCCGCCGGTGCTCCTGTCGGCCGTGGGGGAGCCGGTCGTCGTCGAGGTCGAGATCGCCCCGCCGGTGGGCGCCGCGATCCCCGGCCTGGCGGCCACGAGGCCTCCGGCGACGGCCGGCGAGGCCGTCGATGCTCCTGGCGGGTGGACGGCGCGGGTGCGTCTCGCGCCCGGGGACGCGCTGGCCCTGTTCAGCGACGGACTCACCGAGCGGCGCACCGAGGCCCCCGACGTCGGCATCGAGCGGCTGCGCGCCCAGGCCGACGGCGCGGCGGCCGCCCACCCGGACCTGCGCGGCCTGGGCGACTCGCTGTTCCGGACCTGCCGCGACCCGGACAACGACGACGACGCCACCCTGCTCCTGCTCCGCCGCCGCCCGCCCCACCAGCCCTGACGCCGGCCGCGAGAGCTACCAACGCCTCCATCCGGGCGCCGTCGTCCCCGCCACCTGAAAGGATTGGCGGCGGCAGGATCGTGCCGGCGACCCGGTCGCCGCGGAGGTGACGACAGCGTGCATGCGCGCGTGCGCCGCTCTTCCGCGACCCGGGCCCGGCACCCGACGGAGGGGAGCATTCGATGGTCGACTTCAAGGGCGCGCTCGGCAAGCTCGGCGACCTGGCGGAAGAGCACGACGACAAGATCGACGCCGCCGTCGCCAAGCTTGGCGACGTGGTCGACGACCGCACCGACCACAAGCACACCGACCACATCGACCGCGCCGTCCGCGAGATCCAGGACCGCACCTGACCTCGCCCCGCCGCCCCCACCCCGGGGGCGGCGGGCACCCGGCCCACCGATCGTCAACAATCGGTCGCCGGTCACCCCCCGCCATGATCGACGCAACGGCGGGTGACGCAGGTTCCGTTGCTCGTCCGCCGAGCCGGGTAGGAACACGCTGTGAGGTGAGGAGGAGCCGCCATGTCCGCCGCCGCTGCCGACGCCGTCCGCGCGGCCTTCGCCGCCTACCGGGCCCAGGATCGCGAGCAGGCCGCCCGCCTGCTCGCCCCCGAGTTCACCTTCACCAGCCCGCAGGACGACCATCTCGACCGCGACGCCTTCCTGGAGCGGTGCTTTCCGACGGCGGACAGGTTCGTCTCCCAGGAGATCCTGGCGCTCGTCGAGGCGAACGAGGGCGGTGTGTTCCTGCTCTACGAGTACGAGCTGCGCACCGGTGAACGGTTCCGCAATACCGAGTTCAGCACGGTGCGCGCCGGCCAGCTCGTGTGCACGGAGGTCTTCTTCGGTGGCCGGGTCGGCTGAGGGCGTGCTCGACCAGGACGACGGCGGGGGGCACGGTCGAATGGACGTCACGGGGAGCGTGCAGGTCGACCCGCAGGACGGTGTGGCGGGCGGGTCCTGCCCGTTCACCGTCGAGCAGCCCACGATGACGCAGCGGTGGGCGGAGCTGACGTTCGTGCACTGGGCGTTCGAGCCGGCGGTGGTGTCGCGGCTGGTGCCCGCCCACCTGCGGGTCGAGGTCCTCGACGGTGCCGCCTGGGTGGGCCTGGTGCCGTTTCGGATGCGGGTCGCGACCGCGGGCGGCCGGGGGCTCGGGCCGGTGACGACGTTCTGCGAGACGAACGTGCGGACCTACGTCGTCGATGCCGCGGGCCGGCGCGGGGTGTGGTTCCTGTCGCTGGACGCCGCGCGGCTCGGTGCCGTCGTCGTCGCGCGCACGCGGTTCCGGCTGCCGTACTTCTGGTCGTCGATGGCGCTGACCCGGGTCGGTGACGAGATCACCTACCGCTGCCGCCGGCGGGCCCCGCGGCCGGTGGCGGCGGAGAGCCGGGTGCGGGTGCGCGTCGGCGCGCCGCTGGCCGCCGCCGATCTCGGCCCGCGCGAGCACTCCCTGACCGCCCGCTGGCGGCTGTTCAGCGCCGCCGGTGGGCGGTGCCGGCACGCCCAGGTCTGGCACGAGCCGTGGCCGCTACACCGCGCCGACCTGCTCGACGTCGACGATCACCTGCTCACCGCGGCCGGGCTGCCGCCTCCGATCGGCGACCCGCTCGTGCACTACTCGCCGGGCGTCGACGTCCGGATCGGCGCACAGCGACCGTAATGTTGGTTCCGCGCCCACCGTCCGCCGGCCGCGCATGGGGCGATGTCGAGCAGGGACGGGCAGCGTGGACGTGGACGGCGCCGGGGCGGACTACCGCGAGGTCTTCGAGGCGGCAACCGGCCCGGCGGCCGAGGGTGCCGGAGCTCGGGACGCCGAGGGCTGGATCCGGGCGGTGCTCGAGGGGGCGCCCGCGCCGGTGCGGTGGTTCCTGCGGGCCGGCTGGCGGTTCGTGCTGGGCCTGCGGCTCGGGCCGGTATCGTCGCCGCGGCACGTGCTCGGCTGGCCGATCGTGGCGCGCGAACCGGATGTGGTCCGCCTGGCCACGGACTCGCCGCTGGTGTCCGCCGAACTGGTCCTGCGCGTGCGGCCGGCGGCGATCAGCCTCACCACCAGCGTGACCTTCACCCGGCGGGCGGCCCGCCTGCTGTGGGCCGCGGCCCTGCCGCTGCACCGGCTGTCGGTGCCGCGTCTCCTGCGCCGCGCCGTCGCCGCCTCCCCTGCCTCCCCTGCCTCTCCCACCCCGTAGAACGAGTGGTTCCCAGGCGGAACCGCCTGTTGGTGCTTGCGTGGCGGGGGGGTCGGCGGGAGGCTCGTTCGGGAGAATGTTCCGTTCGGCGTGATTGTCACGTCCAGGGGTAGTCCTCGGGTCTCGTCCGAGGTGAGGGTCGACCGCCATGCCGTTCGGCCTGGCTCGAGGGGGTGCGCGGTGGCTGTCCCGTTCCAGGCCGATCCGGACCGGCTGCGGGCTCGGCTCGCCGCCTGGCTCGCCGCGCATGCCGCCGGCGCGGGGGATGGCGGCCCGGCGGGTGCCGACGCGGCGGATGGCGGCTCGGCGAGTGGCGGCCCGGCGGGGACGGCGGGCGTGCGGTGGGAGCTCGGGGAGCCGACCGTGCCGTCGGCGCAGGGGTTCTCCGGGGAGCTGGTGGTGCTGCCGGCGTCGCGGATCGGGCCGGACGGGCGGCGGGTCTCCCGGCCGCTGGTCGTGCGGATGGCGCCGCGGCGGTTCCGGCTCTACCCGTGGGACCGGTTCGCCGAGCAGTGCCGCGTCGCCGAGATCCTCGCCCGCGACACCGACGTTCCGGTGCCGCCGGTGTACGGCCACGAGCTCGACCCGGAGGTGCTCGGCGCGCCGTTCGTCGTCCTCGGCCGGGTCGACGGCGACGTGCCCGCCGACCTCCCGCCGTACCACATGCAGGGTTTCATGATCGAGATGTCGCCGGCCGCGCGGGCCAGGGTCTGGGACGCGGGCCTGGTCGCGATGGCCGGGATCCACCGGCTCGACCCGCAGCGGCTCGGGCTCGGCTTCGCGGGGCAGCCCGAGTACGGCCCGGTCGGAGCGGTCCAGCAGCTCGCCGCCTACGAGCGGCACCTGGAGTTCTTCGCCGTCGACGAGGCCGCGCGGGGCACGGTGGACGACGCGCTGGCCTGGCTGCACGGCCATCCGCCGGCCGAGCGCCATCCCGTCCGGCTGGTGTGGGGGGACGCCCGGATCGGCAACATGATCTTCCAGGGGGAGCGGGTCGCGGCCGTGCTCGACTGGGAGATGGTCTCCCTCGGCCAGCCCGAGACCGACCTCGGCTGGTTCCTGCACCTCGACCGCCACCTCGGCGAGGGCGTCGGGTTGGCGCGGCTGCCCGGCCTGCCGGACCGGGCGGCGACGGTGGCCCGCTACGCCGAGCTCCTCGGCCGGCCGATGGAGAACATGGAGTACTACCTCCTGCTCGCCTCGCTGCGTCACACCCTGCTCGCGGCCCGGGTCACCCGGCTGATCCGCGAGTACGAGCTGCTACCGCCGGACCTCGTGCCGCCGATCGACCAGTTCGCCGCCCGGCTGCTCGCCCGCGTGCTCGACGAGGCCCGCGCCGGCGTGGGCTCGGGGGCCGGCTGACGCCCGGCGTGGCAGTCCGTGCATGGGCTGTCCAGTCTTTGTCAGTCCAGGCTTATCAACCTAGCCTGATGAAATGCCCTCGGACCCCGATGCTCAGCCCGGTGACCAGCGTGTTGTCCAGCCCGATGACCTTCACGATGTTCCTCCAGATGTCCGTCAGATCGCCGTCGCCCTGCGGCTGAGTCTCGGGATGCTCGTGCGCCGGCTGCGCCAGTCTCAGCCGGCGGGGGAGCTGACGATGCCCGAGTCGGCGGCGTTGGCCCGCCTGGACCGGGGCGGGCCGGCCACGGCGGCGGCGCTCGCCCGGCTCGAGCAGATCAGCCCGCAGGCCATGGGCGCCACCCTCGCGGCGCTGGAGGCCCGCGCCCTGGTCGAACGCCGTCGCGACCCGGGCGACGGCCGGCAGGTGATCCTCTCGCCGACCGATGCCGGCCTCGCGGCGCTGCGCAGCCGCCGCGACGCGCGCACCGAGCTGCTCGCCGGGGCGCTCTCGGCCGGGTTCAGCCCGGCCGAACTGGACCAGCTCGCCGCGGCCGCGCCCCTGCTCGAACGCCTCGCGGAGCGCGTCTGATGCCGGCGTCCGACACGGGGACGTCGGGCGCGGGGACGTCCGGCACGGGGACGTCGGGCACGGGGACGTCCGGCGTGGGGACGTCCGTCGGGGCGGCGGGTGCGAACGGCAACTACCGGTGGGTGGTGCTGGCGAACACGACCGCGGCGGTGTTCATGTCCGCGCTCGACGGGTCGATCGTCCTCATCGCGCTGCCGCCGATCTTCCGCGGCATCCACCTGGACCCGTTGGCCCCGGGCAACGTCGGCTACCTGCTCTGGATGATCATGGGCTACCGGCTCGTGCAGGCGGTGCTCGTCGTCGCCCTCGGCCGGCTCGGCGACATGTTCGGCCGGGTCCGGATCTACAACGCCGGGTTCGCGGTCTTCACGCTCGCCTCGATCCTGCTGTCGTTCGACCCGTTCGACGCCGGCCGCGGGGCGCTGTGGCTGATCGGCTGGCGGGTGCTGCAGGCGGTCGGCGGGTCGATGCTCACGGCGAACTCGGCGGCGATCCTCACCGACGCCTTCCCCGCCGAGCAGCGGGGCTTCGCGCTCGGCATCAACCAGGTCGCCTCGCTCGCCGGCCAGTTCGTCGGCCTCGTCGCCGGCGGCCTGCTCGCCGTGCTGGACTGGCGGGCGGTGTTCTGGGTGAACGTGCCGGTCGGCGTGTTCGGGACGGTGTGGGCGTACCGGCGGCTGCGCGAGACCTCCGCGGCGCGCGGCGGCGGCGGCCGGCGTATCGACTGGTGGGGCAACATCACCTTCGCGGTCGGCCTCGCCGCCGTGCTCATCGCCGTCACGGAGGGCCTGCAGCCCTACCGCGGGCACGCGATGGGCTGGACGAACCCGACGGTCGTCGGCCTGCTCGTCGGGGGAGTGGCGCTGCTCGTCGCCTTCGTCGCCGTCGAGCGCCGCCACCCCGAGCCGATGTTCGCGCTCGGCCTGTTCCGGATCAGGGCGTTCACCGCCGGCAACGTCGCCGGCCTCGCCGTGTCCGTCGCCCGCGGCGGCCTGCAGTTCATGCTCATCATCTGGCTGCAGGGGATCTGGCTGCCGCTGCACGGCTACGACTACGAGGACACGCCCCTGTGGGCCGGGATCTACCTGTTGCCGCTGACCGTGGGCATCCTCGTCGCCGGGCCGGTCAGCGGCATCCTGTCCGACCGGTTCGGCGCCCGCGGTCTCGCCAGCGCCGGGATGGCCGTGTTCGCCGGTAGCTTCGTCGGTCTGATGCTGCTGCCCGTCACCTTTTCGTACTGGGCGTTCGCCCTGCTCATCGCGTTGAACGGGATCGGCGGCGGGATGTTCGCCGCCCCGAACTCCTCGGCGATCATGGGTAGCGTGCCGGCGGAGCAGCGCGGCGCCGCCTCGGGGATGCGCGCGACGTTCCAGAACTCCGGCACCGCGCTGTCCATCGGCGTGTTCTTCTCGCTGATGATCGCGGGTCTCGCGGCCACCCTGCCGGACGCGCTGGACGGCGGCCTGCGGGCGCAGGGCGTGCCGGCGGGGATCGCCCACGACGTCGCCGCGTTGCCGCCGGTGTCGTCGCTGTTCGCCACCGTCCTCGGCGTGAACCCGGTCGAGCACCTGCTGTCGGCCGGCGACGGGCTGGCCGCCGTGCCGCCTGCGAACCGGGCGACGCTGACCGGCCGCGAGTTCTTCCCCGAGCTGCTCGCCGGGCCCTTTCACCACGGGCTCGTCATCGTGTTCGCGGTCGCCGCCGGGCTCGGCGTGCTCGCCGGCCTCGCCTCGATGCTGCGCGGGGCGTCGGTGCCGAGCGGGGCGTCGGTGCCGAGCGGGGCGTCGGTGCCGAGCGGGGCGTCGGTGCCGCCGGACCGGGTAGAGATCGGGCGGCAGTCCGAGAGGATCATCGAGGAGGCGCCCGATGCGCATGGCGGTGACGACGCCGACGGGCAACGTCGGCCGGCACGTGGTGGCGATGCTGGTCCGGGCCGGCATCCGGCCGCGCCTGCTGGCCCGTGACCCGGCCGCCGTGGTGGCCGCGTCCGCCGGCGTCGACGCGCTGTGCGATCACTGCCAGAGAACGGCGCGGGTGTGGCCGCCGGGGGCCAGCGCGTCGCCGACGACCTGACCGCGGTTGTTGATCGCCGCCGCGCGGCTCTCGCCGCCACCGAAGTCACCGAGGGCGGTCATCCGGCCGTCGCGCCAGCGGAAGCCGTGACGGTGGCCGTCCGCCGAGGTGCTGTCGCCGATCACGTCCCCGCGATCGTTGATCGCGATCGGCGAGCTGACCGGGCCGCCGAGGGTCCCGAGGTCCCGTGGCTGGCCGAGGTCCCGTGGTCGGCCGAGGTCCCAGCGCACACCGTGGCCGGGCTGGCCATGGGCGTCGGACGTCTGCCCGACGACCTGTCCGGCGTCGTTGACGGCCGTCGCCTGGCTGGTGCGGCCGGGCAGGCTGGCGCCGAGGTCGACCAGGCGCCGGCCGAGCCACACGACCGCATGGCGGGAGCCGGTGGCGGTGTCCGCCCAGCCGACGATGTCCCCGCGGCCGTTGATGTCCGTCGCCCAGGCCGCGCCCCCACCGGGCAGCGTGGGCAGCGCGTCGAGTCGGCCGCCGGCCCAGCGGGCCACGCGGGCGTGGTTGCCGTCCGCGTCGCTGACCCGCACGGCGATCTGGCCGCCGTCGCTGATCGCCACGCCGCCGCTCGACGTTCCGGGCGGGGCGCCCAGGTCAGTGGTCTGGCCGCGCCACCAGCGCACCGCGCGCCTGGTCCCGTCGGGCCCCGGCAGAGCGCCGACGACCTCACCGCGTTCGTTCTGGCCGTCGACCGGAAAGCCGGTATCGACGACGCCGCGCCCGGCGTCGAGCACGAACCCGGTGTTGAGCCTGTCCCGGTGCGGCACGAACCCGGCGATCTGATCACCATTGTTGATCTCGGACGGGCCGGGGGCGCCGTCCGGCAGCGCCACCGACCGCCCCACCGCCCAGCGGAAGCCGTGCAGGTCGTACGACCCGCCGGAAGCGGTCCCGGCGACCACCCCGCGGTCGTTGATCGCCGTCGCGGAGTGGTAGGGCAGGTCGGGCGCGAACCCGAGATCAACCGGCGCGATCGGTCGGTCGGATCCGCCGGCCACCGGCCGCGGCCCCCCGTGCCCGCCGGTCGTGGCCTGCGCCGCCGGCCCCGTCATCGGGTTCGTCGCCAGCACCGCGGCGGCCGCCGCGGCGGCGGAGGCCATGAGGGTACGCACCGAGCGCATCGTCGTCCTCTCCACAGGTCCCGGCCCCACCCCCACGGCCGCATCGTCAGATGCGGGACAGTGTCCAAGGCGCTCCGCCTCCGCCTGTTGTTGACACTCCGTGATGAAGCGTTGACGACCGAGGGCAGGTCGAGACGACCGCCGCGACACGGGTCGACAGCGGTGGCGGACAGCGGTGGACGACAGCGGTGGACGACAGCGGTGGACGACAGCGGTCGTCGACAGTGGTGGTCGGCGGCGGCTGGTCAGTAGATGTCGCGCAGGTAGCGGCGGTCGGTGGTCAGCTGGCGTACGTAGGCGGCGGCGCCGTCGGCGTCGAGGCCGCCGTGCAGGGCGACGATCTCACGCAGCGTCCGGTCGACGTCGGCGGCCATCCGGCTGGCATCGCCGCAGACGTAGACGTGAGCGCCGTCCTGCAACCACGACCACAGCCGGGCGCTGTGCTCGCGCATCCGGTCCTGGACGTAGACCTTCGTCCGCTGGTCGCGGGAGAAGGCGAGGTCCAGGCGGTGCAGCGTGCCGTCCGCCTGCAGCGCGGCGAGCTCGTCGGCGTAGTAGAAGTCGGTGGCCCGGCGCTGCTCGCCGAAGAACAGCCACGTCCGGCCGCGGGCGCCGCGGGCGCGGCGGTCCTGCAGGAACGAGAGGAACGGGGCCACTCCCGTCCCCGGCCCGATCATCACCAGCGGCGTGTCCGGATCGCTCGGCGGTCGGAAGTGGGTCGAGCGCTGTACGAACACCGGCACCGGCACCGGCACCGACCCCGACGCCTCGTCCGGCCCGTCGGCGAGGAACGTGGAGCACACGCCTCCGCGGGTCCGGCCATCCCGGCCGTCGAACCGGACCACCGACACCGTCAGATGCACCTCGTCGGGATGGGCCAGTGGGCTCGACGAGATCGAGTACAGTCGCGGCTGCAGCCGGGACAGCACCCCCGCCCACTCGGCCGCGGTGGCCCGCACGGGAAGCTCGGCGAGCACGTCCGCCGCCTGGCGTCCCCAGCTCCAGCGGGCCAACGCGTCGGAGTTGTCCGGGCGCAGCAGGGTGCGCAGGTCCCGGTCGCCGCTACGGTCGGCGACGAACCGCAGCAAGGCCGGGGTGATCCTGGTGATGTCCAGGTGGCGGCGCAGCGCCGCGCCGAACGGCACCTCACCCACCCCGCCGACGGCCACCGGCTGCGCCGGGTCGGCGCCGGTGCGCTCCAGCCACTCCGCGACGAGGCCGGCACCGTTGACCGGCCAGACGCCGAGGGCGTCGCCGACCTCGTAGGTCAGCGCGGTGCCGGCGGAGCGCAGGGCGAACCGCCGCACCTCCTTCGCCGAGCCGGGTCCGCTGAGCAGCTCGTTGCCGACCAGCGGCACGATGACCGGCGCCGCGCGCGACGGACGGCCGGCAGGACCGGCCGGCACGGTGCTGGCCGGCACGGTGCTGGCCGGTGCTGTGCCGCCCGGTGGTGAGCTGGCCGGTGGTGAGCTGGCCGGTGCCGTGGCCCGAGGGGCGGCGTGGCCGTCGGCGGCGGTGAGCGCGGTGAGCACGGCGTCGAGCCAGCTCGCCGCGTCCTGCTCGTAGTCCGGCTCGCAGTCCGTCCGCGGTGCCAGCCGCACCGCGCCGAGCTCGCCGAGCCGCTCGTCGACGCGCCGGCCGTGGCCGCAGAAGTCCGCATAGCTGGAGTCGCCGAACGCCAGCACCGCGTAGCGCAGGTGGGACAGGCGGGGTGTGTCCGGCGCCGCCAGCGACTCCAGGAACCCCGCGCCGTTGTCGGGCGCCTCGCCGTCGCCGAACGTGCTCGTGATGACGAGCAGGTCGCCGCCGCCGTGCAACTCCTCGGGCGGGCACTCGCCCATGGACCGCACCCGCGCCGTCCAACCGGCGGTGGTGAGCCGCTCGGCGGCGATCGTGACGGCGAAGTCCTCGGCGGTGCCCGTCTGGGACGCCCACAGCACTGTGACCTCCCGCGTCCCCGGTCCCGTTCGACCCTCCGCGTCCGTGACCGTCGGGCCGGCAGGGCACTCCGGACTGGCAGCGCTCTCCGGGTCGGCGGGCACGGAGCCGCCGCGGCGCTGGGCGGGGACGTCGCCCGCGGGGACGTCGCCCACAGGGGCGAGCGGGGGTGAGAGGGTCCGGGAGAACGCCCCGGCGAGCGCGCCGTTGACCCACGCCACCTGCGCGGGGTCGAGTGGAGAACCGAGCGGTAGGACCGGAACCCCGCCCGGTGCCCCCGGGACCGCGTCGCGCAGGGCGGCGACGAAACCCGCGAGATAGCGCCGCTCGTCGTCGCCGAGGGTCGGCGCGGCGATTGCCCGCAGGCCGAACAGCTCCCCGAGCGCCTCCGCTGCGGTCGGCCCGGAACCCGCCGTCGGCGGTGCCGTGGGCTCTGGTGCGCCCGGGTGCGCGCCCGTCGGGATCGGCGCGGTTCGCGTGACCGGGGGAGGGGCGCTCGCCGCGGGGAGATCCGCCGGCGCGTCGGTCGGCGTCTCGGTCGGCGTCTCGGTCGGTGTGGCGGCGACGCGGGTGAGGGTGACCGCGCAGACCTTCAGTTCCGGCTGGAACGAGATCGGGTCGACGGCGTCGGAGGTGACCGCGTTGACGCTGAGATACTCGCCGAACAGGTCGTTCCAGTGGATCGGGGCGAAGCAGTTCCCGGGGAGCACCCGGTCGGACACGACCGCCGGCAGCACCGCCCGTCCGCGCCGGGAGGCGACCTCGACCGCGTCGCCGTCGCCGATCCCGAGGGCCTCGGCGTCGCGCGGATGGATCTCGACGAACGGGCCCGGGTTGAGTCGGTTGAGCTTCGCGACCTTGCCGGTCTTGGTCAGGGTGTGCCACTGGTGCTGGACGCGGCCGGTGTTCAGCACGAACGGGAAATCGTCGTCGGGCAGCTCGGCGGCGGGCAGGTGCGGGCGCGGATGGAACACCGCCCGCCCGGACGGGGTCGCGAACGCCAGGCGCGGCCGCGTCCCGTCGGGCCGTTCGACGAGTCGCTGGCTGACCCCGTCGTTGCGGTACCGGACCGGGTTGCGCGCCGGGCCGTCCGCCGCCGCGGCCGGCCACTGCACCGGCGTCTCGCGCAGCCGGTCGTAGCTGACGCCGCGCAGGTCGTAGCCGGTCAGCGGGTTGTGGAAGGCCTTGATCTCCTCGAAGACCTCCTCGGCGTCGCGGTAGGTGAAGGCGTCGGCGTAGCCCATCTCGGCGGCGACCCGGGCGATGAGCCGCCAGTCCGCCATGGCCTGACCGGGGGGGTCGGCGGCCTGCTGGACCAGGGTCAGGTTCCGCTCCGAATTGATCATGATGCCGGTGCTCTCGGCCCACATCGCGGCGGGCAGCAGCACATCGGCGTAGGCGTTCGTCTCCGTCTCGGCGAACGCGTCCTGGGCGACGACGAACTCGGCCGCCTCCAGTCCCTCGATCACCGTGCGCCGGTTGGCGACCGAGGCCACCGGGTTCGTGCAGATGATCCAGCAGGCCCTGATCTCGCCGGCGGCCATCCGGGCGAACAGGTCGACGGTGCCCCGCCCGGCGTCGGTGCGCAGCGTGCCCGCCGGCAGACCCCACCGTTGCTCGACGAAGGCGCGGTCGTCCGCGGCCACCACCGAACGCTGTCCCGGCAGGCCCGGTCCCATGTAGCCCATCTCCCGCCCGCCCATCGCGTTCGGCTGGCCGGTCAACGAGAACGGGCCCGCGCCCGGCCGGCAGATCGCCCCGGTCGCCAGGTGCAGGTTGCACAGCGCGTTGGTGTTCCAGGTGCCGTGGGTCGACTGGTTCAGGCCCATCGTCCACAGGCTCATCCACGCCTTGGCCGCCCCGATCCACTGCGCCGCCCGGCGGATGTCCGCCGCCGGGATGCCGGTGATCTCCGCGACCCGGTCCGGCGGGTAGTCGGCGAGGAACGCCGGCATCGCCTCCCAGCCCTCGGTGTGCTCGGCGATGAACGCCTCGTCGATGTGCCCGCCCTCGACGAGCAGGTGGAGCAGGCCGTTGAGCAGCGCGAGGTCCGTGCCCGGGTTGATCTGCAGGAACAGGTCGGCCTTGGCGGCCGTCGCGGAGCGCCGGGGGTCGACGACGATGAGCCGGGCACCGGCCCTGACCCGGTCGAGCAGCCGGAGGAACAGGATCGGGTGGCAGTCGGCCATGTTCGCGCCGATGACGAAGAACAGCTCGGCGTGGTCGAAGTCCTCGTACGACCCGGGCGGGCCGTCGGCGCCCAGCGACAGCTTGTAGCCGCTGCCGGCGCTGGCCATGCACAGCCGCGAGTTCGACTCGATCTGGTTGGTGCCGACGAACCCCTTCGCCAGCTTGTTCGCCAGGTACTGCGCCTCCAGCGACATCTGCCCCGAGACGTAGAACGCGACCGCGTCCGGGCCGTGGGTGTCGATGATCCGCCGCAGCTCCCGGGCGACGCGCCTGATGGCGGCGTCCACCTCGACCGCCGACGGCTCGCCCTGCCGGTCGCCGCGGACGAGCGCGCTGGTCAGCCGGCCCGGCGCGGCCAGCATCTCCGCGCTGGTAGCCCCCTTGGTACACAGCCGACCGCGGTTGGCCGGATGCTCACGGTCGCCGGAGACCCTGGCGACGCGGCGCCGGCCGTCCTCGCTCACCTCGACGTCGAGCACCATCCCGCAGCCGACCCCGCAATAGGAACAGACCGACCGCACCTGGCCTGCCAGGCTCTGGCAGGTCGGGGCCGGTTGGGCGGGTGCGGTCACGGGTGGTCCCCTCCCTGACCAGGGATACTCGGACGACGTCCGCACCGACTGTAGGAACGACCGGTTTCGGGGGGATCGCACGCGCCGGCGGCGGCGGTAACGTCGGGCGCACCACGGCTGACAGCCCCCTGTGAGACTCGGGACGCCGGAACAGCGGCGTCCGTACGATGGGCCATCGTGATTCTCGAAGCTGATCGGGTGGCCCACCTGCTCGCCGCGCAGGCCCGCGCGGTGGAACTGTTCGACGAGGTCACCGCGCGGGGCCTGATCGTCCCCGGCCGCGGGGAACGCGAGGTCAGCGACCAGATCCGCGACCTCGCCCACGAGATGTTCGGCGTCGAGCGGCACTGGCACAAACGGATCGTCCGGGCCGGGCCGAACACCCTGTACCCCTACGCCGACAACCCGCCCGACCGGCCGATCGGCGCCGACGATGTCGTCTTCTGCGACTTCGGGCCGGTCTTCGACGGCTGGGAGGCCGACTTCGGCCGCACCTTCGTCCTCGGCGACGACCCGGCCAAGCACCGGCTGCTCGCCGACCTGCCGCAGATCTTCGACGCCGGCCGCCGCTACTTCGAGACCCACCCGGACGTCACCGGCGCCGAGCTGTACGCCGCCGTCGGTCAGCTCGCCGCCGACGCCGGCTGGGCCTACGGCGGCCCGCTCGCCGGCCACCTCGTCGGCGAGTTCCCGCACGCCCGCATCCCCGGCAACAAGATCGATTATTACGTCACCCCCGGCAGCGATCAGCCGATGCGGCGGGCCGACCTCGACGGCCGGCCCTGTCACTGGATCCTGGAGATCCACCTCGTCGACCACGCCGCCGGTTTCGGCGGATTCCACGAGGAACTCCTCGACCTCGGCCACCGGATCGACTGACCCCTCGAACCCGCCGAGCGGAATGCCGCCACCACCCGGCCGGGCGGCGGAGCCGAGAGGAAAGATCGTCCCCGTCCGCCGATCCGCCGATCCGCCGATCCCCTGGGCCGCTGGGCCGTTCCCACGACGGCCCCCCGTCGGTCGACAGATCGAGCGATCCGACGTCATCTGGCTGCGCGGCGGCCGCGGTGACCGATCGCGGCGATGGGCAGAATGGGGAAGTGATCGACGCGCTGTCCTGAGCTGCGCGGCTCGGATCCGGGTGGGGTTCGTCGCGCGTCGGGCCTCGTCCCAGCCGCGGAGGCGGTTCCGCGGAACCGGCCGAGCCTGGGGCCCGGGGTCGGAGCGCGGGCGCACCGTTCGGTTCGGCATCCGGCTGCACGTCATCACCCGCGACAGAGCCGAGGACGGCAACCGTCCCTTCCTCCCCGCCGCCGCCCACTGATCGCCACCGGTCCTCACGTTCGGCGGCGGCGCGGGCGCATCCCGGGCACGGTCAGAGGGGGCGGCAGGCCTGGGTGAGGGTCCAGCCGGCGGCGGGTTCGGCGGCAGGAGCGGGTTCGGCGGCGGGAGCGTGGGCCGAGGCGGGGGCGGCGGCGGGCGAGACACGGCGGTGCAGCAGGGTGGCGGTGAGCGGGGCGACGTCGATGCGCCAGAACACCTCCGGCGGGCAGTGCAGCACCAACAGCAGCACCGCGCGGACGACCGCCGGATGGGTCACGGCGATCACGTTTCCGGCGGTGGCACTCCCCGGTTCGCCGCCCAGCCGCGCCAACCAGTTACCGACCCGGTCGAGCAGATCCAGCCGCGACTCGCCGCCCGGCGGTGTCATCGCCGGGTCCTCATGCCACCGCCGCAGCATGTTCAGGGGCACCTCGTCCAGCCCGCGACCCCGCCAGTCACCCACATCCAGGTCCCGCAGCGCGACGTCGACGCCGGGCACGGTCGCGCTCCCCATGGCGCCCGCGGGCGGGTCGGCGCCGGGAAGGCCCAGCGCCTGAGCGGTCTGGCGGGCGCGGGCGGAACCGTCGGTGAGCACCCGAGCCCGGCCGGGCAGCACGCCGCCCGCCACGGCCCGGGACGCGAGCGCGGCGCGCCGCCGGCCATCGGGGTCGAGGTCCTCGTCGGCCGGGAAGCGGGCGGCCCGCAGCGCCGGCGTCGGTGCCGCACTCACCAGCGCCAGCCGCACGGTGGCGCCGCCTGTCACCACGTCATTTCCTCGCGTCCCTCGGCCGTCGCTCGCACCGGTGACGGTAGCCTGAGAAACACCGGCAGGTCATGGGAGGTCGAGGTCGACGCCGACCAGGGAAACGACGGTGCGGACAGGCCGTGGAGCGAAAAGTGGTCACGGACCGGTGGTTACACCGTCGCACATCCCGTCGCGGGCGCAGCCGTCGCGACGGCAGCCGACGACGAGTCGCCGGACCTGCCGGCGCGACCCGTGGAGTCGTCGGAGCGAGTCACCACCGCGACCCGGCGGACCCGCGCTCCCGGGCGCGCTCGTCCCGGTCGTCCGGGTCGTCCCGGTCGCCGTGCCGGGATCCCGTTCATCGTCCTGGCGGCGTTCGTCGCGCAGTTCCTCGTCGCCGACCGGGTCGCCGTCGCGGTCGCGAAACGGGAGATGGCCAGCCAGATCCGCAGCGGTGCCCTGGCCGACCTGCCGTGCGACACCCCCCCGCCGAGGGTCTCCGACGTCAGCATCGGCGGATTCCCGTTCCTCACCCAGGTGCTGACCGGATCGTTCTCCGACGTCGGCATGACCATGACCGGCCTGGCCACCACCGGCCCCCGCATCGAGCGGATCAGCGCACACGTCCGCGGCGTCCACGTCCCGATCTTCAGGCTCGCCACCGGCGGCGACGGCACCATCCGCATCGACGACATGAGGGCGACGGTCCACCTGACGTACGCCGACCTGAACGCCTTCCTCCACACCCAGCCCGGCCGGGTGCACATCACCCCGGTCGACGGTGGGAGGCGCCTCGAGATCACCGCGACCGCGAACATCCCGCTGCTCGGCGACCAGCAGGTCGGCGGCGTGACCACCTTCGCCGTCCACGACAACAAGGTCACGCTGGTGCCGTCGGAGATCTCGCTGAGCGGACTGTTCAACGTGACGTTGCCGCTCGGCAACCTCGGCAGCTACGTGCCGCAGATCCCGATTCCCGTCGGTGACCTGCCCTTCCACCTGACCGTCACCAACGCCTCGACCGACGCCACGGGTCTGTCGCTCGCCGCGACCGCGACGAACATCGAGGTCTCGACGGCCGACCAGAAGCCCTGCCGCCCCACCGGCCGCTGACCGCGGCCCGGCCGTCAGGGCTTTCTGCCCAGGCCGCCGTGGATGCTGACGGCGGCGTCGGTCAGGTCGGGGACGGCGCCGTCCGGGCGCCAGCGGTGCACCACCTGAATGCCCGGGTCGACCAGTTCCAGGCCGTCGAAGAAGCGGGCGAACTCGGCGCGGGAGCGCTGCTGGGCGGGGATGCCGCGGGCCCGGTAGGTCTCGGTCACCCGCTCCCAGGCCGGGTCGTAGTCGGCGGTGATGTGCGACAGCAGCAGGTAGCTTCCGGAGGGCAGCGCGTCGACGAGCCGGCGGACGATGCCGTCCGGGTCGTCGGCGTCCGGGACGAAGTGCAGGAGTGCGACGAGGGACAGCGCCACCGGTCGGTCGAGGTCCAGGGGGTCGCGCAGTTCGGGCGACGTGAGGATGCGGTCGGTGTCGCGGACGTCGGCGTCCAGGTAGGCGGTGTGTCCCTGCGGGCTGCTGGTCAGCAGGGCGCGGGCGTGCGCGAGCACGATCGGGTCGTTGTCGGTGTAGACCACGCGCGACTCCGGCGCGATGGCCTGGGCGATTTCGTGCAGGTTCGGGGAGGTGGGGATGCCCGTGCCGACGTCGAGAAACTGGCGGATTCCCGCCTCGCCGGCCAGGTAGCGGATCGCGCGTGCCATGAACGCACGGTTCTGCCGGGCGGTGACGCGACCGTTCGGGAACACGGCCAGGGCCTGCTCGGCGGCCAGCCGGTCGGCGGGGAAATTGTCCTTCCCGCCCAGGTAGTAGTCGTACATGCGGGCGGCGTGCGGCCGATCGGTCTTCAGCTCCACCGCGGTGCGCTGCTCCATGAATGCCTTCCACCACTCCTTGTCGTCCCGCTTTGGGGCATCTCGATCCGGGGCGTTCCGGCCACGGTCGGCCCGGTCGGGAAGATCCGTGCTCGGCATCGGTCCAGCTCCTTCGCTATCCGGACGATGCGGCACAAATCATCGTAACGGGTCCATGGTTATCCGTGGGCAGAGAGGTGCGGCCGGTCGCGGAGACGAGCCGGGTGCCGGCATCATCCTTTCCTGTCCGGCGTGTCCCCTCGTCGTCGGCCGCGTCCAGGACCGAGCGGAGGCCACTTCGCCGGTCTTTGCTTCGTCATTGTGGATGAGATCCCCTGCTGTCCCTCGCTTCACGGAAGCGGAAATCATTATTGATTTAACTAATGTTGGGGGAGCGGTCGGGGGTCTCGGCATGGCGCGGACGGGGGGAGCGTGGTCGGGTGGCCCGGTGCGGGGAGCGACGAATGCCGTCCCGGGAAGGGCCGCCGTCGTGGGCCTGGCCGGGCTCCTGGCTGTTACGGCCCTCGCGGGAGTGGCCGCCGTCCGTCGGATGAGATCCATCCCGGCGACGGGCGGTGGACCGCGCCGGCACCTCCGCCCGCCCTGGCCCCGCTGGCCCCGCTGATTCGGCGGGCTCGGGTCCCGGCCGTTCGCGTGATTCCTGCGGCGCCTGCTCGGCGGTGCTGCTGTCGGCGGTGCCGCTGTCGGCGGTGCTGCTGTCGTCGGCTGTCGGGGAGGAGGGCGGGTGCGGGCGGCGTCCGGGCAGCGAGGGCCGGGGGAGCAGTGCCTCGGCGCGCAGGGCGGCGAACAGGACGCGGGGAAGGTCGCGGGTGGTCGGGTAGCAGCCGTAGCGGGGCTGCCAGGTCGGGTCGAACTTGGCGTTGAAGCGGTAGATCGACTCGATCCGGAACCAGCGGGACGCCGCGAGCAGCAGCCGGCGCCACAGCCGCAGGGCGGGGGTCGCGCCCAGCCGTTCCCCGCGGGACAGGGCGGCGCGGAAGGGCGCGAAGGTCAGCGACACCCGGGTGACGCGCAGCCGGTCGGCTTCCCGCAGCAGGGCCACGACCATGAACTCGGTCAGCCCGTTCGCGGCGGCCCGGTCACGGCGCACGGCGTCCAGGGACAGGCCGTCCGGTCCCCAGGGCAGGAAGGTCAGCAGGCCGCGCAGCCGCCCGTCCTGGAACGCCCGGACGACCACGCAGTCGGTGTCCTCGGGCGCCCCGACGCGGCCCAGCGCCATGGAGAAGCCGCGTTCGGTGCGGCAGGAACGCCAGGCCGCCGCCCGGTCCGCCAGCGCCGCTCGCTCGGCCGGGTCCAGATCGGCGGCCCGGTCGATCCGGGCGGTGTAGCCGGCGCGCTCGACCCGGGCCACCGCCTGCCGCACGCCGCGCATCGGCCGCCCGTCCAGGCCGAACGCCGCGCACCGCACGACCGCCTCGTCGCCGAGTTCCAGCACCCGCAGGCCGGCCCGCTGGTAGGCGCGCCCGCCGTCCGGCCCGCAGCCGAGCACCGCCGGAACCCAGGCGTGCGCGGCGGCGAGGTCGAGGAACGGGCCTATCACCCCGGGCCATGCCTCCGGGTCGCCGATCGGGTCGCCGGCGGCGAGCGCGACCCCGCCGACGACCCGGTAACTGATCGCGGCCTTCCCCGACGGCGACCACAGCACGCTGCGGTCGCGGCGCAGCGCCACCTGCCCGCGCGAGTCCCGCCCGCCGTGGCGGGCCAGCAGTGCCCGCAGCGCGGCCTCGTCGGCCCCGGTCAGCGCGGCGACCGGGGCGGCCGGACGCAGCGCGAGGTAGCCGGGGACGGCGACGGTGAGCGCGCCGAGGGCGAGCAGCACCGCCCCGACGAGATCGCCGTCACCCGGGCCGAACCGCACCGGTCCGGTCACCCCGACGAGGCCCGCCAGCACGTGCTCCATCCGCGCCCCGAGGCCGCCGTCGCCGTGGCGGAACCGGATGACGGCGAGCCCGACGACCAGATCCGCGGCGCCCAGCGCGGCGAGGGCGCCGAGGGCCCGCCACCTGGTCCGCGGGTCACCGGCGGCCGGGAAGTGGCGCCGGCAGGCGACCAGCACGGCGAACGGGACGAGGTCGATGGCCGCGGGAACCACCGCCAGGCCGCGGGCGAGGTCCAGCAGCACGGCCGCGCCGGACAGTGCCACCGCCGCGCGCCAGGCCCGGCGTTTACGCCGGCGCAGACCGTGGGCCAGGCCGACGAGCAACAGGCCCACGCCCACGCTGGTGCCCGTGGCAGCCTGCGTCACGATGCCGGGGATCAGCCGGCCGAGCCAGGTCCACCGGGTCGGCCGGTGGCTGATCGCGCCGATGACGTCGACGAGCCCGACGAGGGCGGTCAGCGTCGCGATCAGGGCAGGTCCGGGCAGGCGCCCGCCGGTCGGGGCGGTCGCCGCCGTCCCGTTCTTGCGACGCGTCACGAGGTAGGCGCTCCAAGCTGCGAACCGGGGTCATGGGCGGCCCGGGCGAGGTCCGGGACCGCCGGCACGGTACATCCCCGACGCGCTCGGAGGTCCGGCGGTTCGCCAACTTTTGGGCGCGCCGACGGATCGTCGTCCCCGCGGCGGGACTTTTGCCCGCCTCAGGTGGCCGTTGCGCGGCGGCTGATTCCCGTCGGGAGCGCACGCGCGGGAAAGGGAACGGGCGTGGCGGTCCCCGGCTGATCGAGGGTGTTGTTGGTGGATCCGTCGTCCTTGTCGGGGCTGGTGAGCAGGAGTTCGGCGGTGATGTAGCCGAGGCGCCGACCATCCCGACCGCGGACGACGACGATTCCGCCGGGGTCGCGGGCGAGGGTGCGCCTGACGGCCTCGATCGGGGCGTCAGGTGGCACGAAGTCCGCCGGCCGAATCAGCCCGGTGACGCGCTCGATCGACGGGGAGCCCTGGGCGGCGGCCAGCCGCTGCGCGAGGGCGGTCAGGCCGATGACGCCGACGAGTTCCGAACCCGCCTCCACCGCGGCCACCTGGGCCTCGGCGGTGAACAACCGCTCCAGCGCGGCATGCACGGTCGTCTCGGCGGAGATCACCGGAACGGGAACGTCGATGCGCATGACCTCCGCGGCCGTCCTGGCGGCGGGCCGGTGTAGGCGATCGACCCGCCGGGTCTGCTGATCGATCGGCCGGAGGTCGCGGGCCGGTGGAACCAGCACGAAACGGGAGTTGAACGTACAGGCCGTCCCGAGGGCTGGGACCTCCTCCGCCCACAGGACGGCCAGCGAAGGCCCGTGCCTGTGGGCCCGGAAGGAGCCTGCCCTCAGTGCCCGCGCCCGGAACAGGGACGGTCCCTGGAGATCGACCGTAAGAAACGTCACGGTGGAGTAACGGAACCGCAGGCCGAGATCGTCGCGGACATCCGCATGGGGGTCGATCCCGGCGGGGAGAAGCAGATCGTCCGGGCTGCCCGCGACCGAGGTCCACTCGGGCCGATCCGGTGCGGGGGGCTGCCCACCGAAGCCGCTGGGCCCGGGGGTGCCGGCGGCGGCGTCGGTGGCGGCGTCGGTGGCGGTGGCGTCCGCGGGACGGTTCGCCAGGAGGCGGGCGAGGTGGTCCTCGGCCTCGCCGACGCCGGCGTCGGCGGCGAGGCGCAGCAGCGGCTCGGCCGCGTGGTCGTCGCCGGCCGCGAGATGGTCGAGTGCCTGGGCGTAGACGGCGTCCTCGACGTCGAGGAGATCGGCGAGGCGCTGGATGCGGCGGCGTTCCCGCGGGTCCTCGTCGGCACCCTGCATGATCTGGACGAAAGTCCGCCCGGAATCCCCGCCGGTCGGCTCGGCGGGGTCGGCAAGGGTTCTGAGCAGAGATTCGACGTCCATCAGTTGGTGCCCTCCTCCCGAGTTTCCCCGGAGCCCTCCACGAACTTCCTCAGGTTCTTCTTGGCGTCGCTGAACTGCGACTTCACCGTGCCGACGGAGATCTGGAGCACCTCCGCCGTCTCGGCCTCGCCGAATCCCACCACGACCCGCAGCCAGAGCACCTGCCGTTGTCGTAGTGGGAGGCGGTGGACGAGCGCGAGCGCGGCCTGCCGGCCGTCCGGATCGACCGCACCCTCCACCGGGTCTGGGAGTGCCTGAAGATAGTCGGCCGGATCACCGGGAAGTGATCGGTCGCGCCGCTCCTTCAGGAGCTTCCACGCCAGGCGGCTGGCAATCCGATACCAGTAGGTCCGGACCATCTCCGGGCGGTCGAGACTCGCATACCTGCGGGCCACGATCAGGATGCTGTCCTGGATGACGTCGTCGACGTCGGGTTCCGGGCAGCCGACGGAGAGCAGATACCCGCGAAGCCGGGCGGCGTTGTCGTCGAAGAGTTTCTCCACCTCACTCGGCCACACACTCGGAAAGGACAGGGCCCGAGATCGCTCGGGCAGGCCGCTCACCGCGGCGCTCCGGCTGCCTGGGGCGAAGCGTTGCCGCCGGATTCGTGCGTCGTCGTCATCCTGCTGGGGCCTCCGTTCCCGCTGCTTCGCGGTTGTGCCACTGCCTGCACAGAGCACCGCCGGGCGGGAAAGGTTGGGCCGCGCCGAAAGAAATATTCGGAGACGTCGTAGTCAGATCATCCAACCATGCCCGGCCCGGGTCGCCGGCGCGGCGCCCGAGCCGGGCATACGCACTGGTCAGATGGGCAAACCGGGCAGGTTCGCGACCCACTCCCAGAAGCACCCGGCCGGATAGGCCGCGAAGGCGCCCGCGATTCCCGCGACGACGGCGCCGCCGACGAACCGGACGACCCGGCGCGTCAACCGAACCCCACGACGTTCTGGCCGAGAGGGCCGTTCGGGCAGAGCCGGCCGTTCACGCCGATCTGCCCGAATCGGCCGAGCGGGCCGGTTCGGCGGAACCTGCCCGACCGCAACGGCGGCTGTGGACGGGACTCGGTGCTCCTGCGGACGCGGGGTGGTGACCGGGTGGGCAGCTGCCATGGGCGGACCTCTCCAGGCGGGAACGGGTGCCGGGCCTCGCGACGCTGGCCTGCTGCGTGCCGGACGCGAGAACCGGCGGAGCCGGGCGACGCCTGTGTGTTTCTGCGGCGGGGTCCAGGACGCCCACCGGCTCCATTTCCACAGAGGATTCGTCGGTACCGAAAGGTTGGGTCCGCGTCATGGCGCCCGCGAGATCAGGGAGCGGGGGCGGACCGGTGTCGGTTCATGCGGCGGGATGCGGCGTGGGTCGTCGTGGGTGGGCCAAAGCAGCTGGGCACCTCGCCGCGACGAGACTGACCGGGGTTCGCGGCGAGACTGACCGGGTTCGCGGAGTCGGCGAGTTGCGGCGGAAGGGTTGGGTCGGGTGGTGGGCGAGGGGCGGTCTTCGGGCTGGCGCTTCGGGTGGCTCTGGGCCGCGTTCGCGGTCAGCACCCTCGGCACCTGGCTGGCGTTCGACGCGTTTCCTCTGATCGCGATCCTCGTGCTGCACGCCGGGGCGACCGGGGTGGCGGTGCTTGCGGCGGCGGGGCCGGCGGTGGGGGCGCTGGTGGCGGTGCCGCTCGGCCCCTGGGTCGAGTTCCGCCGCAGGCGGCCGGTGATGGTGGCGATGGACCTGACCCGGTTCGTCGCGGTGTTGAGCGTCCCCGTCGCGTTCGCGCTCGGCTGGCTCACCTTCGCGCAGCTCGTCGTCGTGTCGATCACGGTCGCCGCGGCCGACATCGCCTTCACGGCCGCCGCCGGCGCCTACGTCAAGGCACTCCTGCGGGGCGACGCCCTGCTCGTCGCGAACGCCCGACTGGAGTCCACGACCTGGACCGCCACCATCGTCGGGCCGCCGCTCGGCGGGGCCGCGATCGGCCTGTTCGGACCGGTGGCGACCGTGCTCGCCGACGCGATCAGCTACCTGCTCTCGGCGGCGGGACTGCGCGCGATCGGCGCGATCGGCGCGATCGGTAGGGGCGGCGCGATCGGCGGGGGCGGTGCGGTCGGGGGGAGCGGGCAGCGCGCCGCGCCGGGCGGCAGGCCGAAGGCCCGGATGCGCGACCTCACCGAGGGGTGGCGGCACATTCTGAACCACCCGGCGCTGCGGCCCCTGTTCGTCAACACGGTTCTGGTCAACGGACTGATCATGGCGACGTCGCCGCTGGTCGCCGTCCTTATGCTCGGCCGTCTCGGCTTCGCGCCGTGGCAGTACGGCCTGGCGTTCGGTGTGCCGTGCGTGGGCGGCCTCGTCGGCGCTCGGCTGGCCCGACCCCTCGTCGCGCGGCACGGCAGGCACCGGGTCCTGCTCGTCGCCGGCACGCTGCGGGCGTGCTGGTCGCTCGGGTTGGCCTTCATCCGCCCCGGCACGGCCGGGATCGTGCTCGTGTTCGCCGTCCAGTTCGGCCTGGTCGCCTGCATGGGCGTGTTCAATCCCGTGTTCGCCACCTACCGGCTCGACCAGACCGACCCCGGGCGCGTCGCCCGGACGCTGTCGGCCTGGTCGGTCAGCAGCAAGGCCGCCATCGCAGTCCTGACGGCGCTGTGGGGCCTGCTGGCCGGCCTCACCAGCCCGCGGATCGCGCTCGCGGCCGCCGGCCTGCTCCTGCTGGCGACCCCCCTGATCCTCCCGCGGCGCGCCCTGACCCCGCAGCCCGAGCCCGGACCGGTCGCCGCGTTGCTACCGGAGGCCGGCCCCGGTGGGGGGTAGCGGCCGCGCGGCGGCGCGGGCGCGTTCGATGTCGTTGATGTGGGTCTCGGTCCAGCGGCGCAGGGCGGTGATCGGTTCGGCGAGGCTGTGGCCGAGGGGGGTGAGCGTGTAGTCGACGTGCGGGGGGCTGGTGGGGTGGACGGTGCGGGTGACGAAGCCGTCCGTCTCCAGGGCGCGCAGGGTCTGGGTGAGCATCTTCTGCGAGACGCCCTCGATGCGGCGGGCGAGCTCGGTGTAGCGCATGGTGCCGTCGCTCAGCAGCGCGTCGACGATCAGTACCGTCCACTTGCCGGCGATGTGGTCGAGCACCTGGCGGGTCGGGCACTTGGCGCAGAAGGCGTCCGCGGGCAGGCCCGAGGACTCGACCACGGTGCGGTCATCCATGCAGGGGAGAGTAGCGCACCAACAAGTGCCTTCTTCCGAAAAGAGAGTGACTCCCCGACAGTGAGTGCCATGACGCAGCTTCTGCCACCCGGACCCGCCGCCGGTCTCGGGACGCCTGCCCGGCCGACCCTGTCGGTCGCCGACGCGATCCGGACCCGCCGCACGGTCCGCCACTACCGGCCCGACCCGATCCCGGCCGCCACGCTCGACGCCCTGCTCGCCCTGGCCATCGAGGCACCCACGTCCTGGAACCTGCAGGACCGCTCGATCGTCGTCGTCAGCGACGAGACGGGCCGGGAGGGTCTCGTGCGCGCCACCGGCGGGCAGCCGCAGCCGGCCGAGGCCCCGGTCGTCCTCGTCGTCGTCGCGCAGCCGCAGGCCTGGCGCGCCGACCGGGCCGACATCTACGAGCAGGCCCGCGAGGCGGGCGCCTGGTCGGACGACTTCATCGCCATGTTCGCCGCCGCGTCCGACGACTTCCAGCGCGACCTGGACCGGCGCGGCCTGCTGCGCGAGTACGCAATCAAGGATGCGATGATCGCCGCGACCTATGTCCTGCTCGCCGCCACCGAGCTGGGCCTGGCCAGCTCGCCGATGAACGGCTGGGACGAGGCCGCCGTGAAGGAGACGATCGGCATCGCCGACCGCGACGACCTGGCCATCGCCCTGCTGGTCGCCGTCGGTTATCCCGCCGAGGAACGCCGCCACCCCGGACGCCGTCCCGTCGACCACAACGTCTTCCACCAGCGTTACGGGCGCTCTGCCGAATCTGAGGTTCGGTTCCCGGCGAGAACCTGAGGCGACGGTCAGGGAAGGAGCATCGTCTTTCCGACGGGAGAGCTCCCGCCCCTACCGGACGCGGGAGGCCGCGGTGCCGAGGTGGAGCTGCGTTCGCAGTGCCCGGGCCAGATCGGCGAGGACCTGCTCGGCCTCCTCCGCGGGCATGGCGGCGAGCGTCCGGCCTCCGGGGTTGACGTGTTGGAAGCGGGCCAGCTCCGGCGTCTCGGTGAAGGCGCTGGCACTCACGAGGACGGGCAGGACACGGCAGCCGCCCTCGGCAGCGGCGGAGAGCAGGCGGGGGAGCTCGACTTCCCGGATGAAACTCGACGCGAGGAAGTCCGCGCTGACGAGGAGAATCGCATGGCGGGCGCTGGCCAGCGCGGCGTCGATCTCGGAGCGCCAGTCGTCGCCCGGGTGAATGTCCTCGTCGGACCAGACGGTGAGGAGCTTGTCGCGTTCGAGCGGACTGAGGTGGACCCGCAGGCGCTTCAGCCAGTCGACGTCCTGATGGCTGTAGCAGACGAAGGCACGATGGCGCGCAGGCGGCGGGCGCTTCCCCGCGTCCCGGAGCAGTTGTTTGCGGTCGAGCTGGCGGATGTAGAACATGAACTGGGGATCGTCCGCGATCAGCCGCCGGCGCACGGCGTCATGGTAAAGGATCCTGGTGATGGTCTCGTTCTGTGACATCGCCGCGCCGACCCGTTTTGCGAAGACTTTGTCGACCTTCCTGGCCGCGCTGATCTGCGTGCCGGCGTGCTCGTCCAGGCCGAGTATTCCGTCCGGGCTTCTCGCCAGGCCGAGCAGCAGGTCGATGCATACCGTCTCGGCCAGCCCGTCGAGTGCGACGAACGACTCCACCGCATCCTGATACTTCAGTTCAAGCTCCTCTGCGACCTGGATGCGGGCCTCCCGGACGTCCGTGCGGATCGTGATGTGTTCCGGAACGGTCTCCTCAATCCGCGCCAGGCCAAGCAGATGCCAGCACAACGCCTGAGCGGTGATGAGGCTGCCCGCGGCCGCCCGCACGATCGCGGATCGGTCGTCAAAGCTGATGTTCAGCGCCCGCTCGCCCTTGTCGATCAGCTCGTTGATCTGGTCGTCGGTCGCCCGTCCTGGCCGGAAGGCGCGGATCCTGTTCGCGACGTCGAAGCTGACCTTTACCAGCGAACGGGCCGTGTCCGGGATGCCTACGACCACGAGCTTGCGGGTTCGGTCGCCGGAGTCTGCGAGGTGCTTGAGGTAGTCGACCACCCTGCCCTGTTCATTCGCCGACAGGCGATGGTAGTCGTCGATCGCCACGATGCCGGTGTGGCCGGCGCCGCCGATCATCGCGTCGATCTCGGCCCGATCCTTCTCAACTCGCGCGCTGAAGATGCGGGGTTCCTTCAGGCGCGCGGCGTCCTGCTCGATCGCATGCCGGAGAAACGTGGTCTTGCCGACTCCCGACGGCCCTTCCAGCACGATGCTCAGGCCGGGCTGGCGCAGGGCCATCCCGAACGCCACGAAACGTTTCGGCTGGACGAACGTGATCTCCGGAATTCCGGTTGGCTGGAAGACCTCACCGACCTCCCACACCCGCCCCCTGCGCACCGCGGACGGCAACGGCAGAGGTTCTGAGTCCGGCTCGGACGCCGGGAACTCGGGCTCCGCCGGCGTCGTGGTTCTGATCCCGACTGGAAAGGACGGTGCCGAGACGGGTTTGATCCTGCCAGCGATTGCTGACCCGACACCGTCGAGGAGAACCTGCCGGGCCGCCGCGGCCTCAAAGCCAAACAGATCAACAGAGACGATCTGGCCGAGTAGGCCCGGCCGTGGGCAGTCCTCGATGCGTACCGGAAGGAGCTTGCGGGTCAGCCCGGTCGGATCGGCCCGGATGGCTGCCTGCCACTCCGCTTGCCCGTAGACCGACCGGAGATAGGAGTTGGACAGCACGGCGATTGTCCGAACCGCATGCTCTATACCGTCGGCCATCGAGGCCGTCCAGTTCGAGCCGGGTACGAAGTCCCATGCCTGGATCAAGAGGCGGTGGCCGTGGTCTTCAAGCTGCCACGCTATCCACTCGGCCCATGCCCGGTCCGCCGCTGTATAGGAGACAAAGAAGTCCCAGCCATCCCCAGATCGCCCCCGGTCAACCACACCGCTATTATGCCTCGGCCGGTACCGCAGGTGTACCCCGGGTTACGGCTTGCGCGAAACCTCGGACAACTTCGTATCCGGCCTTGCTTGCTTACCGTCGAAGCCGTCCCCCTGCTCGCAGCGCTCGGCTATCCCACGCAGGAACGCCGTCTCAAGACCGCAACCGTCATCTGTCAGAGCTACGGTCGGACCAGCTGGTAAGGCACCGGACCGCCCTCCGCGACAGTCTCTGGCGTTTCAGGTCGCGGCCGGGGAAGAGGGGGCCGTCCGTACCGGCCGGGGCGCGGCCGCGGGCTCGCCGGTGCCGATACCCGTGCCGGTCGCGGTGGTGGACGGTGCGCGGGAGGTGCGCAGCAGGAGGGCTACGGCGAGCGCGGCGATCCCGGTGGCGACCGCGCCGCCGAGGAAGGCGATCTGCATGCCGTCGACGAAGGCCGTCCGGGCGTGGCCGAGGACCGGTTCGCCGAGGTGGGCGGCGACTCCCAGCGAGGAACGGGCCTTCTCGGCGAGGGCCGGCGGGAGCGCGCCGTGCTGGGCCAGGTGGCGGCGGTAGGTGGAGCTGAGCAGGCTGCCGAGCACGGCGATGCCGAGCGCCCCGCCAAGCTCGCGGGACAGGTCGTTGACGGCGGAGCCGACGCCCTGCAGCGCCGGGGGCAGGCTGTCGGTGACGGCGGTGGTCGCCGGCGTCATCGCCAGGCCCATCCCGACGCCGAGCGGGAACAGCCCGGCCAGCAGCAGCCAGTACGAGCTGCCCTGGTCGAGCCGGGACAGCACGACCATCCCGGCCGTGATCAGCAGCAGCCCGGCCACGCAGCAGGCGCGGGCGCCCACCGCGGCGACGACCTTCGGGGCGAGGCGGGCGGCGGGCATCATCCCGGCCGCCATCGGCAGCACGCTGAGCGCCGCCACGAGCGCGCTGTCGCCGCGGACGAGCTGCAGGTACTGCATCGTGATGAAGATCAGGCCGAAGAAGCCGAAGAACTGCAGCAGGATGGACAGCGTGCCCGCGGCGAACGCCGGCCGGGTGAACAGCCGCGGGTCCAGCAGCGGCGCACGGGTGTGCAGCTCCCAGGCGACGAAGCCGGCCAGCAGCACGACGCCGGCGCCCAGCCCGAGCAGGGTGGGGACGCCGAGCCAGCCGTTCTCCGGCGCCTCGATGATCGAGTAGACGAGCGCGCCGACGCCGGCGATCGAGATCACGGCGCCGACGACGTCGAGCGCCGGGCCGTCCGGGGCGGCCGAGTCGGGCACGAACAGCCAGGTCCCCACCGCGGCGAGGGCGGCGAGCACGACACCGAGCAGGAACACCGAACGCCACGACCACGCCTGCAGCAGCAGCCCGGAGGCGAGCAGGCCGACGACGGCGCTGGCCCCGGCGACGGCCGCCCACACGCCGACCGCGGCCGCCCGCCGTTCCCGCGGGAACGTCCCGGTGATCGTCGACAGGGTCGCCGGCATCACCAGCGCCGCACCGACGCCGAGGACGCAGCGCAGCCCGATCAGCGCCGTCGCGCTGCTCGTGAACGGCGCCGCCGCCGAACCCGCGCCGAAGATCAGCAGCCCGGTCAGCAGGGCGCGTCGCCGCCCGAACCGGTCACCCACCGCACCCGCCGGCAGCAGCAGCGCGGCGAAGACGAGGCTGTAGGCGTCGATGATCCACGACAGCCGGGTCTGTGAGGCGTGGGTGTCGGCGGCGATCGACGGCAGGGCGACGTTCAGCGACGACATCCCCGAGATCACCGTGGCCAGGGCCCCGCACGTGACCACCAGCACCCGGGTGTGGTGGAGAGCGGGCCCGGTCGTGGACGCCGGGTGCGTCTCCGCCGGCGTCGTCGGCGTCGGTGGCGTGGTCGGTGTGGCTGTTGTCGGCGTGGTTGTCGTCGGTGAAGGCGACGTGGTCATCTCGGTCCTCCAGCTTGGTGTGCTGGATCGACCATGGCGAGGCCGGCTAGGGTTGTTCAACCGTGATGAATTCTTCGCCGCGGCGCGGGCGGCGGCCCGGCAGCCCCGACGTGCGGGCCCAGATTCTCGCCGTCGCCCGGGATCGGTTCCGCCGCGAGGGCTACGAGGCGGTCACGATGCGCTCGCTCGCCGCCGACGCCGGCGTCGACGCGGCCCTGATCAGCTACTACTTCGGCTCCAAGCGTGGCCTGTTCGCCGCCGTCCTGCAGCTCACCCTGAACCCCGCGGATGTCCTGGCCGGCCTGCTCGAAGGCGAGCTGGAGTCCCTGCCCCAGCGGGCGATCCGCGCCCTGGTGGTCGGCTGGGACCGGCCCGAGACGGGCCTGCCGCTGCTCACCGCGGTCCGCGCGGCGGCGGCCGACCCCGAGCTCGCGACGCTGCTGCGCGGCGGCCTGCAGCGGGAGATGGTCGACCGGCTGGCCGACCGCCTCAGCGGCGCCGACGCCCGCCACCGCGCGGGCGCGTTCGTCGGCCAGCTCGGCGGCCTGGTGTTCACCCGCTACCTCCTGGCCGTCGAACCGCTCGCCTCCATGACCGTTGATGAAATAGTCCGCACCCTCGGCCCGGCTCTGCGCACCACCCTGTTCGGCACCGTCGCCGGCCATGCCCGCCGTCCGGACGCCGACGGTGGCCGCCCGGCTGTCCGTCGGTAGTCGGGCAGGCCGCGGGCACTTCCTTGCTCTTGTGGGGGGTTCGGCGTCCGATTCGTCCCCCAGAAGGGCAAGGGAAGCCGCGCGGGGTCCGTCGAGGGGCGCCTGCCTACCGGCTAGTGTCGGAGGGTGCGATTCGGTGGTGTTCGGGCGGAACCGGGGACCTTCGCCGTGCCGATCTGCGCGTTGTGGGGTTGAGGGTGCCGTTCACGTTGAGTCATCCGGCGGCGGTGCTGCCGCTGCGGCGCGTCGGGCTGCCGATGAGCGCGATGGTGGCCGGGTCGATGGTTCCCGACGTGCCGGTGTTCTTCGGGTGGCCGGAGTTCTACCGGCTCACGCACAGCCTGCTCGGTGTCGTGACCGTCGCTCCGGTGCTGTCGCTGGTCGCGTTGGGGGTGTGGTTCCATCTCACTCGCGACGCCCTGGTCGATCTCGCCCCGGGTCCGGTTCGGTTGCGGCTGGCTGCGCGAGCGCGGCTCACGGGACGCCAGTGGCTGCTGGCACCGGTGGCCGCGGCCGTGGGGGCGGCGACCCATGTCGTCTGGGACGACTTCACCCACGAAGGTCGGTGGGGCGTCCGGCAGGTGGCATGGTTGCGCGCCGAGCACGGCGCCCTGCCTGGTTACAAGTGGGCGCAGTACGGCATGAGTGCGGCCGGGCTGGTCGTCGTCGCGGCGGCGATCGCCGCCCACCTGCGGGCACTGCCACGGGGGCCGCGGCGGCCGCGTCGGCATCCGTCGGAGTCGGTGGTCCTGCCGGCGGTGGTGGTCGTCGCCGCGGGTGTAGGTAGTGTCGTCGGCCTGACGTACGTGCCGCACGGGCTGCACGCCGTCACCTTCCACGGGGTCGTCACCGGGGTGATGGCGCTGGTGGCCGGGCTGCTGGTCGTCGCCGTCGGCTGGCAGGCGGCAACGCGCGGGCCGACCGTCGAGTAGCCCGCGCCGGTGGTGGCGGTCCGGTCGCTCAGGCGGCGCCGGAGTGCATGCTGACGACGTTGCCCTTGACGTGGTTGACGACGAGGTCCTCCAGGCAGCCGCGCTGCCGGCGGCGGGTGCCCCCGACCGCCGTCACCCGACCACCGGCTGCGTCGCGGCGGTCAGTCCCACATGAGGCCGCCGTCGATGAGCAGGGAGTGGCCGGTGATGAAGCCGGCCTCGTCGGAGAGCAGGTAGGCGACGGACCCGGCGACCTCCTCCGGGGTGCCGATGCGTCCCATCGGGACGAGCGAGGCCCACTCCGCCTGCTGCTCGGGTCCGTAGCCGGCGAGCCCCTCGGTGAGGATCGTGCCGGGGCACACCGCGTTGACGCGGATGTTGCGCCGGGCGTACTGCAGCGCCGCGTTCTTCGTCAGGCCGACCACGCCGTGCTTGGCCGCGGTGTATCCGGCCATCGACGGCGCGTTCTTCACCCCCGCGTTGGACGCCATGTTGACGATCCGGCCGTGCCCGGCGTCGACCATGTGGCCGAGTTCGGCGCGCATGCAGAGGAACACGCCCCGCAGGTCCACTCCGAGGACCCGGTCCCAGTCCTCGACCGGCAGCAGGTGCAGGTCCGTCGGCGCGTGCGCGACGCCCGCGTTGTTCACCGCCATGTCGAGGCCGCCGAGCACCGACACGGCGGTGTCGAACAGCTCGGTGACGCTGGCGGGGTCGGCGACGTTCGACGCCACGAAGGTCGCCTTGCCGCCCTGGTCGGCGATGCGCCGGACGGTCTCCTGACCGCCCTTCTCGTCGATGTCGGAGACCACGACCTGAGCACCGTCGGCCGCCAGCCGCAGCGAGACGGCGCGACCCAGCCCCGAACCCGCCCCCGTGACGACGACTCCCGCTCCATCGAATGCCATGACGACTCCCTCGTGACCATCCCCGTGAACGCTGTTGTCCTGCACGTTCATCCTGCTCGGAAAGGGCGTACCTACCCGTTCGTGCCAGCGTCTGTCTGCTCACATCGCCCGTCCGGACGGGCACGTCACCGAGCGGTCGGGCGCATCACCGGTCGGGCAGCAGGCGGGGGATCGCCCGGACGTAGACGATCATGCCGACGACCTCGACGAGGGTCTGGGTGACGACGACGGCGGCGGCGATCGCGAACCGGTCGGGCAGCGACAGTGCCAGCGGCAGCACGACGAGCGAGTTGCGGGTCGCCCCGCTGAACACCACCGCCCGGGCGGCGGGGACGTCGAGGTGGAACAGCCGGGCGACCCCGAGCCCGGCGAACGCCATGACGACGAGAAAGGTGACGTACGCCGGCACCAAGGCGGCCACCTCGGCGAGGTCGTCGTCGATCTTCGGGGTCTGCGACGCGACGACCGAGCCCAGGACGACGACCATGAGCGGCACCATCGCCGTCCCGGCCGCCCCGGCGAACGCCGCGCCCGCGGGCCGGCGCGCGGCCCACGCCTGCACCGTCCAGGCCAGCGCGAGCGGGACGACGATCAGGCCGCCGAACGCCGCGAGGAACGGGTCGATCTCGACGACGTCGGCGAGCCCCGGGCCGAGGAAGGCCAGCAGGAACACCGGCAGCAGCAGCATCTGCGCGGCCAGCAGCACCGGCGTGGCGGCCAGCAGCGCGCCGGCGCGGGCCCCCGCGAGCCCGCTGAACACGATCACGTAGTCGACGCACGGGCACAGCAGGACGAGCAGCACCCCGAGCCGCACCGCCCGCTCGCCCGGCAGGACCGGCAGCATCGCGGCGACGACGCTCGGAACGACGACGAAGTTGACGACCAGCACCGCGGCGAGGAACCGTCCCGCCCGCAGCGACCGCGCCAGCTCCGCCGCCGGCACCTGCAGGAACGTCACGAACAGCAACGCCCCGAGCGCCGGGTTGATCGCGTGCGCCAGCCCCGGCCCGGCCCCGGGAACCGCCCGACCCGCGGCCGCGCCGACGGCGATCGCGCCCAGGTAGATCGGCACCTGCCACCGCTCCAGCGCCGCCGCGATCCGCTCCCGCACCCGTCCCCTCTCCGCCCGATGCACCGTCCCCACGCCGTTGTACCGGCGGCGGGTTTCAGGCGAGGTCGTCGACGGAGGCCGGCGAACGGGTGGCCGGGCCGAGTTCGGCGTCGTCGAGGGCGGTCAGGGACGGGGGCGGTTCGGCGGCGGGGAGGCTGACGACCATCGTCAGGCCGCCGCCGGGGGTGTCCTCGGGGGTCAGGGTGCCGTTCATCGCCTCGGTCAGCCCGCGGGACAGCGCGAGCCCGAGGCCGACACCGGTGGTGTTGTCCCGGTCGCCGAGCCGCTGGAACGGCCGGAAGACCTGGTCGCGGTGGTCGGCGGGAATGCCGGGTCCGTGGTCGACCACGCGCAGCTCCACCCGGTCGGCGAGGCTGCTGGCGGTGATGACCGGCGGACGCCCTGCCGGGGCGTGGCGCAGCGCGTTGCCGACGAGGTTCACCAGCACTCGTTCCAGCAGCGCCGGGTCGGCGTCGATCGTCGGCAGGTCGTCGGGGATGCGGATGGCGATGGCGCGCGCGGGCGGGCCGAGCTCGTCGAGCGCGTGCGGGACGACGTCGTCGAGACCGATCGGGCGGGGGAACACGCTCAGCGCCCCGGCCTGCAGCCGGGACATGTCCAGCAGGTTCTCCACCAGCCGGGTGAGCCGGTCGAGGGACTCCTCCGCGGTGGCGAGCAGCTCGTCGCGTTCGTCCCGGCTGAGCACGGCCTCGGTCGAGTGCAGGCCGGTGACGGCGGCCTTGGCGGCGGCGAGCGGGGTGCGCAGGTCGTGGCTGACGGCGGTGAGCAGCGCGGCGCGGACCCGGTCGGCCTGGGCGATGGGCACGGCCCGCGCGGCGGCCTCGGCCAGGCGGCGCTGGTCGAGGGCGACGGCGGCCTGGGCGGCGAAGGCGGCGAGGATGCGCCGGTCCGCGGCCGGCAGCGGCCGTCCGGTGAGCGTCAGGGCCAGGGTGTCGCCGACGGGGACGTCCACCGCGCCGTCCTCGGGCCGGGAACACGGGTCCGGGCCGACGCTGAGCACGGCCCGCCAGCCGTCGCCGTCGCGTTCGAGCAGGGTCGCCGAGGTCATGGCGAACGTCTCCCTGGCCCGGTCGAGCAGGGCGGGCAGCGCGTCCTCGCCGCGCAGCACGCTGCCGGCGAGCATCGACAGGGTCGTCGCCTCCGCGGCGGCGCGCGCGGCCTGGCCGTAGCGGCGGGCGGAGAGGTCGACGACGCGGCTGACCATCGTCGCGACCAGGACGAAGCCGGCCAGGGCGAGGGCGTTGTTGCCCTCCGCCACCGACCAGTGGTGCAGCGGCGGGGTGAAGTAGTAGTTCAGCAGCAGGGAGCTGGCCAGGGCGCACAGCAGCGCCGGCCAGAACCCGCCGATCAGCGCCACCGACACCACGACGATCAGGTAGCCGAGCATCTCGGTGGCCAGGTTGAGGGTCCCGCGGCCCTGGACCAGCGCCGCGGTCAGGGCGGGGACGAGCGCCAGGGTGAGCGCGGTCGCGACGAGCCGGCGGCGCGGAGTCAGCCCGCTGCGCACGCGCGGCAGCCGCCAGCCGGTGCCGGCCTCGGCGTGGGTGACCATGTGCACGTCGATCGGCCCGGACTGGTTCGTGGTGGTGACGCCGATGCCGGGGGTGAGGATCCGGGCGAGCCGGCCGCGGCGGCTGGCGCCGAGGACGAGCTGGGTGGCGTTCTCCGCGCGGGCGAAGTCGAGCAGGGCCGTCGGCACGTCGTCGCCGATCACCTGGTGGAAGCTGCCGCCGAGGCTGTCGACGAGCACCCGCTGCCCGGCCAGGGCCGCGGGGTCCGCGCCGGTGAGGCCGTCGGAGCGGGCGACGTGCACGGCGAGCAGCTCCGCGCCCTTGGTCCGGGAGGCGATCCGGGCCGCCCGGCGGATCAGGGTCTCGCCCTCCGGACCGCCGGTGAGCGCGACGACGACCCGCTCGCGGGTCTCCCACGTCCCGCCGATGTGGTGCTCGGCCCGGTACCGGTCGAGCTGGTCGTCGACCTTGCCGGCCAGCCACAGCAGGGCGAGTTCGCGCAGGGCGGTGAGGTTGCCGGGGCGGAAGTAGTTGGCCAGCGCCGCGTCGACCTTGTCCGCGGCGTAGATGTTGCCGTGGGCCATCCGCCGCCGCAGCGCCTCGGGGGCCATGTCGACGAGCTCGACCTGGCTCGCCGCGCGGACCACCGCGTCGGGCACGGTCTCCCGCTGCGCCACCCCGGTGATCGTCTCGACGACGTCGTTGAGCGACTCCAGGTGCTGGACGTTGACGGTGGAGATGACGTCGATGCCGGCGTCGAGCAGCTCCTGGACGTCCTGCCAGCGCTTGGCGTGGCGGCTGCCGGGGACGTTGGTGTGGGCGAGTTCGTCGACGACCGCCACCGCGGGGCGCCGTGCCAGCACCGCGTCGAGGTCCATCTCGGTGAAGGTGGCGCCGCGGTGCTCGGCGAACCGGCGGGGGATCACCTCCAACCCGTCGAGCATCGCGGCGGTGTGGTGGCGCGCGTGCGTCTCGACCAGGCCGACGACGACGTCGGTGCCCCGGTCCCGGCGACGGCGGGCCTCGTCGAGGGCGGCGTAGGTCTTGCCCACCCCGGGCGCCGCCCCCAGGTAGATGCGCAGTGTTCCGCGTGGCACGCCACCCATGGTGCGCCCGTCCGGCCTGGGCGGGAAGCATCGGAAGGTCCGGACAGGCCGCTTTTTCAAGATCGGTGTTAGCGGGCCGTGAGAAACCGGCCGGACGGCGTGAGAAACGTGTGAGCGATCACCCTTTTCGGTTTTCGTCGCGCTTTACTGGGCCCCTGCCGGGACGAAGGAGGGGCGCATGCAAGACGTGGTGTACGTCCTGCTGACGCTGGGATGTTTCGCACTGTTGGCGCTGGTGCTGCGAGGGGTCGAAAGGCTGTGAATGCGGAGAACATCGCCGGACTGGTGCTGGCGATCGCACTGGGGATATTCGTCGTCGCGGCGCTGCTGTTCCCGGAGCGGTTCTGATGTCGACGTCCGTGGCCGGCGTGCTGGCCGTGGCGCTGCTCGTCGCCGCGCTGTGGGTCACTTACCGTCCGTTCGGTGACTATATGTACCGGGTGTTCGCGGCGAAACGCCACCTGCGGGTCGAGCGGGCGATCTACCGGCTGACCGGGGTGAATCCCGACACCGGCCAGCGGTGGCCGGTGTACGCCCGCAGCGTGCTGGCGTTCTCGTTGGTCAGCGTGCTGCTGCTGTACCTGCTCCAGCGCGTCCAGGAGCATCTGCCACTGAATCTCGGATTCGGCGCGGTGGGGCCGGCGCTGGCCTGGAACACCGCGGTCAGCTTCATGACGAACACCAACTGGCAGGCGTACTCCGGCGAGTCGACCATGGGCCACACCGTGCAGATGACGGGCCTGGCCGTGCAGAACTTCGTCTCCGCGGCGGTCGGCATCGCGGTGGCGATCGCGGTGGTGCGCGGCTTCGCGCGGCGCCGCGCGCCGGTGGCTGTGGGCGGTCCGGGTGGTCCGAACGGGCCGGGTGGGCCGGGTGGGCCGAACGGGCCGGGCGCCGGCAGCCGGGACGACGTGATCGGCACCGGTGACGAGCTCGGCAACTTCTGGGTGGACCTCACCCGGACGGTGATCCGGATCCTGCTGCCGGTCTGCGTGATCGCGGCGATCGTGCTCGTCGCCGGCGGGGCGATCCAGAACCTGCACGGCAACCGGGTGGTGTCCACGCTGGCCGGTGGCCATCAGACGATCACCGGCGGGCCGGTCGCCAGCCAGGAGGCCATCAAGGAGTTCGGCACCAACGGCGGCGGCTTCTACAACGTCAACTCGGCGCACCCGTTCGAGAACCCGACGTCGTGGACGAATCTGGTCGAGATCTTCCTGCTGCTGGCGATCGCCTTCTCGCTGCCGCGCACCTTCGGCCGGATGGTCGGCGACCGCCGCCAGGGGCTGGCGATCGTCGCGGTCATGGCGGTGCTGGCCCTGGGCAGCTTCGCGGTGAACGCCGCCTTCCAGACCGCGCACCACGGGACGGTGCCGGTCGCGGTCGGCGCGGCGACGGAGGGCACCGACACCCGGTTCGGCGTGCCGAACTCGGCATTGTTCGCCAGCGCGACGACGCTGACCTCCACCGGCGCCGTCAATTCCTTCCACGACTCCTACACGAGTCTCGGCGGCGCGACGCTGCTGTTCAACATGATGCTCGGCGAGGTCGCGCCCGGCGGCACCGGATCCGGCCTTTACGGAATGCTCGTGCTGGCCGTCGTCACCGTCTTCGTCGCCGGGTTGATGATCGGGCGAACACCCGAGTATCTCGGGAAGAAGATCGGCTCCCGAGAGATCAAGTTCGCCTCCCTGTACTTCCTCGCCACGCCGGCGATCGCCCTGCTCGGCACCGGAGTCGCGATGGGGCTGCCCGGTGAGCGGGCCAGCATGCTCAACTCCGGGGCGCACGGACTGTCCGAGGTGCTCTACGCCTTCACCTCGGCCGCGAACAACAACGGCTCCGCGTTCGGTGGCATCAGCGTGAACACCACCTGGTACAACACCGCGCTGGGCCTGGCGATGCTGTTCGGCCGGCTGCTGCCGATGCTGCTGGTGCTCGGGATGGCCGGCTCCTTCGCCCGCCAGCATCCGGTACCGGCGACCGCCGGGACGCTGCCGACGCACCGGCCCCAGTTCGCCGGGATGCTCGGCGCCATCGCCCTGATCATCGTTGCGCTGACGTTCTTCCCGGCACTCGCCCTCGGCCCGCTCGCGGAAGGGATCCACTGATGACCACCACCGTCATCGCCCCGCCCGGCGCCGCGCCGCGGCCGGGCCGGGGCCGGGGCGGGCCGCGCCGGGTCGGCGGCGGCCTGCTCGACCCGCGCCAGCTCGGCCGCTCGCTGCCCGCGGCCCTGCGCAAGCTCGACCCCCGCACGCTGTGGCACAACCCGGTCATGCTGATCGTCGAGGTCGGTGCGGCGTTCACGACCGTGCTGGCGATCGCCGACCCGTCCGTGTTCGGCTGGCTGATCACCGTCTGGCTGTGGCTCACCGTCGTCTTCGCGAACCTCGCCGAGGCCGTCGCCGAGGGCCGCGGCAAGGCCCAGGCCGCGGCGCTGCGGCGCACCCGCACCGACACGATCGCCCGCCGTCTGACCGGCTGGTCGCCCGGCCAGGCCGCCCCCTCCGACGCCGAGATCGCCGCCGGGGCTCTCGCCGCGGGGGAGCGGATCTCGGTGCAGGAGGTGCCCGCGCCCGGGCTCGTACGCGGGGACATCGTCGTCGTGGCCGCCGGGGAGCTCATCCCCGGGGACGGGGACGTGGTCGAGGGCATCGCCAGCGTCGACGAGTCGGCGATCACGGGGGAGTCCGCGCCGGTGATCCGCGAGTCCGGCGGCGACCGGTCGTCGGTCACCGGCGGGACGAGGGTGCTCTCCGACCGGATCGTCGTGCGGATCACCCAGCAGCCCGGGGAGAGCTTCATCGACCGGATGATCGGCCTCGTCGAGGGCGCCGACCGGCGCCGCACCCCGAACGAGATCGCGCTGAACATCCTGCTCGCCGCGCTCACCGTCATCTTCCTGCTCGCCGTCGCCACCCTGCAGCCGCTGGCGATCTTCACCAAGGCGCAGCAGCCCGCCATCCCGGACTCGGCGGCGCTGACCGGTCACGGGATCACCGGCATCGTGCTGGCGTCCCTGCTGGTCTGCCTCATCCCGACCACGATCGGGGCGCTGCTGTCCGCGATCGGCATCGCCGGGATGGACCGGCTCGTCCAGCGCAACGTGCTCGCGATGAGCGGCCGGGCGGTCGAGGCCGCCGGCGACGTCAACACGCTGCTGCTCGACAAGACCGGCACGATCACCTTCGGCAACCGTCAGGCCCGGGAGTTCCTCCCGGTCGGCGGGATCGATGCGGCCGCCCTCGCCGACGCCGCGCAGCTGTCCTCGCTCGCCGACGAGACGCCGGAGGGCCGTTCGGTCGTCGTGTTCGCCAAGGAGCACCACGGCCTGCGCGAACGCTCACCCGGCGAGCTACGCACGGCGACGTTCGTCCCCTTCACCGCCCAGACCCGGATGTCCGGCGTCGACCTCGCCGACCCGGCCGACGGCGTCGAGAGCGCGGGCGTGGGCGGGGCCGGCGGGCAGAGGCGTCGGCGGATCCGCAAGGGCGCGGCCAGCGCGGTGATCCTCTGGGTGCGCCAGGCCGGCGGGACGATCCCCGCCGAGCTGGGCGAGATCGTCGACGGGGTCTCCGCCGCCGGCGGGACGCCGCTGGTCGTAGGGGAGATCACCGGCGCCGGCCCGGCGGCGCACGCCCGGGTCCTCGGCGTCATCCAGCTCGCCGACGTCGTCAAGAGTGGCATGCGGGAACGGTTCGACGAGATGCGCCGGATGGGCATCCGCACCGTAATGATCACCGGCGACAACCCGCTGACGGCGAAGGCGATCGCCGAGGAGGCCGGGGTCGACGACTTCCTCGCCGAGGCCACCCCGGAGGACAAGCTCGCCCTCATCCGCGCCGAGCAGGCCGGCGGCAAGCTCGTCGCGATGACCGGCGACGGCACGAACGACGCCCCGGCGCTCGCCCAGGCCGACGTCGGCGTCGCCATGAACACCGGCACCTCCGCCGCGAAGGAGGCCGGCAACATGGTCGACCTCGACAGCGACCCGACTAAGCTGATCGAGATCGTCGAGATCGGCAAGCAGTTGCTGATCACCCGCGGGGCGCTGACCACGTTCTCCATCGCCAACGACGTCGCCAAGTACTTCGCGATCATCCCGGCGATGTTCGCCGGCGTCTACGGCGGGCTGGACCGGCTCAACATCATGCGGCTGGCCACCCCCGAGTCGGCGATCCTGTCCGCCGTCATCTTCAACGCGCTCGTCATCGTCGCCCTGATCCCGCTGGCGCTGCGCGGAGTGCGCTACACGCCGAGCAGCGCCTCCGCCCTGCTGTCGCGCAACCTGTCCCGTTACGGCCTCGGCGGGATCATCGCGCCGTTCGTCGGCATCAAGATCATCGATCTGCTCGTCCAGTTCATCCCGGGGGTGGGTTGACCCATGTTCGCGCGACTGCCCGGCTGGGCCCGCCAGCACCTGGCCGCCCTGCGGATCCTGCTCGTGTTCACCGTCGTCGTCGGCCTCGCCTACCCGCTGGCGATCCTCGCCGTCGCCCAGCTCCCCGGCCTGCACCACCGCGCCGACGGCTCGTTCGTCCACGGCGCCGACGGCCGCCGGCTCGGCTCGTCGCTGATCGGCCAGTCGTTCACCGACGCCAACGGCAACCCGCTGCCGCGCTACTTCCAGAGCCGGCCGTCGGCCGCCGGGGACGGCTACGACCCGACGTCCACGTCCGCGTCGAACCTCGGCCCGGAGGACGTCGTCGACACCTTCGACGACCCGGCCACGCGTGACACCGACGAGTCCCGGCAGAGCCTGCTCACCCAGGTCTGCGCCCGCAGCATGGCCGTAGGGACGCTCGACGGCGTCGACGGCCGCCGGCCGTACTGCACCGCCTCCGGGGTCGGCGCCGTGCTCGCCGTCTACCACGCCGGGCCCGGCTACGACGGCCGGGTGACGCGGGTCGTCAGCGTCGACGAGCTGTGCCCGGCCCGGCCGTTCCTCGCCACCTACGCCGGCGTGCCGGTGCGCTGCCGGACGCTGACCGACGACATCGCCGCCGGCCGGCGCGTCCTGATCCGCGGCGACGCTCCCGCGCACCCCGCCGTCCCCGCGGACGCGGTCACCGCCAGCGCCAGCGGCCTCGACCCGCAGATCAGCACCGCCTACGCTGACCTTCAGGTCAGCCGGGTCGCCCGGGTCCGCGGCCTGCCCGTGGGCCAGGTCGCCGCGCTCGTGCGGGATCACACGACCGGCCGCAGCCTCGGCTTCCTCGGCGAACCGGCGGTCAACGTGCTCGGCCTCAACCGGGCGCTGGACGCGCTCACCCCGGCGCGGCGGTGAGCCCGGCGGCCGGGTCGGGCGGCGAGGGGAGCGGGGAGCCGGTGGGACGCATCCTGATCGTCGAGGACGAGCCGCAGCTGCTGCGCGCGATGCGGATCAACCTGCACAGCCGCGGCCACGAGGTCCGCACCGCCGTCGACGGTGCCCACGCGCTGCGCGAGGCCGCCAGCCACCCGCCCGACCTGGTCGTGCTCGACCTCGGCCTGCCCGACCTCGACGGCATCGACGTCATCCGCGGCCTGCGCGGCTGGACCCGCGTTCCGATCATCGTCCTGTCCGGCCGCACCTCCGGCCACGACAAGATCGCTGCCCTGGACGCGGGCGCCGACGACTACGTGACCAAGCCGTTCTCCGTCGAGGAACTCCTTGCCCGCATCCGCGCCGTCACCCGCCGCGCCGGCGGTGCCGAGACCGGTCCGGTCATCACCCTCGGCCGCCACCGCATCGACTTCGCCACCAAGACGGTCACCACCCTCCCCGACCCGGCGACACCCTCGGCCAGCGAGTCCGTGCAGGGGGCCGAGCCGGGGCCGACTCCCGAGTCGGTGCGGTTGACGCCGACCGAGTGGCGGCTGCTGGCGACCCTGGTCCGCGAGCCCGGCAAGCTGATCAGCTCGCGGTCCCTGCTCGACCAGGTCTGGGGCCCCGGCCACGCCGACGACACCTCGTCCCTGCGTCTCTACGTCAACCGCCTGCGCCGCAAACTCGAACCCGACCCGTCCCGCCCCCGCCACCTCACCACCGAACCCGGCATGGGCTACCGCTACCAGCCGTGACGCAATCGGCGTGGCTGGAGCCGGGTGCGTCGGCGGCGCCTGTGCTGATCCCCGAGGATCATCGCTCGAAGATGCCGTTTTTGCAGGTCAGCGGGCCGGCCGCCTTTTCTTGGTAAAAGGGTTGGCCCGAAAGAAACGGTGACCGCCCCGTTGGCTATGTTGTTGCCTCGTCAGCGCGGCAACGTAGGCGGACGAAGCGGTGGGTACACGGCATGGCGATGAGGCTGGGCAGTTCCTACACCCTGGAATCCCTGGTCGGACGGGGTGGGATGGGGGAGGTGTGGCGTGGGCACGACCAGTCCGGACGAGTCCTCGCCTTCAAGCTCCTGCTGCCGGAACTCACCACCGACGAAAGAATAGTCGCCCGGTTCATGCGGGAGCGTTCGGTCCTCACCCGCATTCAGTCGCCGTTCGTGGTGAAGGTCTGGGACCTGGTCGCCGAGCACGGCCGGCTGGCCATTGTGATGGACTTCATCGAGGGTTCCGACCTGCGTCAGTACCTGCGTTCCCGGGGAACGCTGCCCCCGGCGGAGGCGGTGGCCCTGACCGGCGACGTTCTGACCGGTCTCGGCGTCGCCCACGACCTCGGCATCGTCCACCGCGACCTCAAACCCGCGAACGTCCTGCTCGGCGGCGACTCTCCGGCGCTGCACCCCAGGGTGACCGATTTCGGCATCGCCGCCGTGATGGACGCCTCCACCGAGCTGACCACCAGCCAGGGCATCCTCGGCACGCCGACGTACATGGCCCCGGAGATGGTCTCCGGGGGTGAGGTCGGTCCGCCCGCGGACGTCTACGCCGCCGGCATCGTGCTCTACGAACTGCTCAGCGGGGTCACCCCGTTCGCCGGACTGATGCCGCTGGCCGTCATGCGCGCCCACGTCGATCTGCTGCCCGGTCGTCCCCCCGGCCTCGACGACGCGCTGTGGGCCGTCATCTCGGCCATGCTCGCGAAGAATCCGGCGGACCGGCCCGGGATGGCGGACCTGCGCGCGCTGCAGCCCGGACTCGAGGGCCGCCCCGCCCAGCCGCCGCTCGGCTCGCCGCCGCCCGCCGCGACCGGACCGCAGCCGGCCCCGGCCGGCCCCGCCCGTCCGCAGGCCGCGGCTCCGTTACCTCCGCCGGACCCCGTGACAGCGGACCCGGTGGTGTCGGACCCGGTGGCGTCAAACCCGGTGGCGTCGGACCCGGTGGCGTCAAACGCGCACGGCGGTTACTGGCGGCGGGTGCCCGTCTTCGTCGCCGTCGTGGCGGTGGTCCTCACCCTCGGGGCGACGGCGTTGGAGCGCACGTTGCGCGACGGGCCGGACCCAGCCCCTCGTCAGAACCTGGCGGCCAGCGACCCCGGACCCGTCCGACCGTCGACCGCGGCCGCGTCCTCGGCCACCACCGGCACATCCCCGGTCACCGGTGCCGCGGCGTCGGCCACCGCGGGCGCGACGTCGGCCACTGCTGAGGCATCCTCGGCCACCGCCGAGCCCGGTTCCGCGGGGCCGGCCGCGCCTGCCGCCGGAACCGGGTCGCGCCCGGCGCCGGGTTCGGCGGCCGGGCCCGGCACCGGGAACGTCTCGGCGGGCAATGCGGTTCCCGTCGCCGAACCGGTAGCACCCAGGTCGCAGCCGCCAGCCGGGACCGCAGGCGATCCCGCGACCGCACCGGCCCCGGCGGCTCCCGCGGCCCAGTCGGCGACGAAGTCCTGGGCCGACACCGCGACCGGCGCCTGCCTCGACAGCGACGGTGCCAGGATCTACACGCTCGACTGCAACGGTGGCGACTGGCAGCGGTGGACCCGGGACGGTCTCCGGTTCCGCAACCTCCACACCGGCACCTGTATGGCCAGCGCCGCCGGTGGGCACACCGCGGACGGCACCCAGATCCCGGACTCCCTGTACGCGACCACCTGCGACGGGTCCGCCGGCCAGCAGTGGGCGGTCGCGTCGAGCACCCGATTCGGGCAGGCCTTCCGCAACGTGGCGACGGGAAACTGCCTGGACAGCAATCACGAAAGCCCGAACGGAACCGGATACCAGGCCTACACGCTGCCCTGCAGCGGCAACAACTACCAGAACTGGACGTAGACGCCATGTCCTTGGATCCGCGTCGCGGAGCCGGTACGGCGTCGGTGACGCCCACCCCCGGGTCGACTACGGGCCGCCGCCGACGCGAGACGCGACGGCGATCGCAACCAGGGCCGAACGTGCCCTCACCACCCGACCAAACCTAGCCTGACCAAGGCTAAACTAATACCTAAACTGACCAAACCTAGACTTCGAAATTCGGATTCCCCGGAAGGTTTTCGTGTGCGGCTTCGAGCACGCGACGCCAGGTGACGTCCTTCGCGGCCCCGAGGATGATCCTGTCGTGGATCAACTGCCAGTAATGCTCGGGGGTGAGGTCCTCCTGCCAGGGCGGTCGGCGCTCTCGGGGCAGCCCGGCCCTGGCCAGAACCCCGTCCGCGAGCGTCGGATTGTGAAACGCCTGCGCGACTGCTTTGATCTGCTGGTCTGTCGTCAACCGAGCCGAGCCGCGCCCCGCAGGAAGAGTTCCTCCGGCGGTCGCCGGAGCCCCGCTCCGATATTTCTCGGCCCAGGCTCGCATCAGGGGATTGTTCGCACGCTCGGCGTAGGCCTTCGCGGCGAGAGGCGCCAGCCAGCCGGCGGCCTGCGCCTGTTCGACCACCGTGAACACGGCGGCTTCCATCCCGACGGCATCGCCGACGTAGTTGTCGAGCACACGGTCGAGTCGGTGCCGAAGGAACCGGGCAAAATCCGATCGTCTGGGGAACACGGTGCACAGAATCTTGCTGAGCTCGCCCTGCTCCGGTCCGGTGAGCTGTTCGACCCGTGCCCAGTCGATCTCCAGAGGACCTCTGGATTCCGTCATGATGCGAGAACGCTCCTTCCGGCGAGGCGGCGGCTTGCCGGGGGTGGTCCTCCTGCCTGGTTGAGCCGACAGGCGGAGGCAGGCCACGGAAGAGAAGATCAGGGCGACCGCGGCTTCGGGGAGGAGGATGCTCGGCTCTTCTGGCCCGGCGCCGAGCAGAAGAGCCACGGGCACCCCGACGACCGCACCCAGCAACGCGGCAAGGACCACGACGAGACCGTCCGGCCGGCGGGGGAGCTGCAACCTCACGATGGCGAACGCCGCCATCGCCGTCCCGACGACGGCCCCGACCCCTACTGGGCTGAGGACCGCGCCCGGCCCAGGCCACCATGCCGGCGAGGCGACGGCGAAGATCGATGCCACGGTTCCGCCCGAGGCGAGCGCAACAGACCATGCCGTACGCCGACGTCCGTTCACGTACCGCCGTTCCGGGGAGTCGGAGCCACGCACATTCCTACGTTTTCCCGCAGTCCGGCAGCTCGAGCTTCGAACGATGGTAGACCTCGGCCGCTTCCGGATGCAACGGCACCAGGCAGAACAGAGAGGACGCCTGGCTCGTCAGATAGCTCTCCAGACCCGCCAGCTTGTTGTGCCTCGGCTGGTGCCCCCAGAGAGCGTCCGTGAGCGGCGCCCGGCGCTCCTCCGACAGCAGAATCCGGGCCAACGCCGCCACCAAGCCGGGGTCGGCGGATTGCAGGACCACCAGGCCGTTGGGTACACCGACGGTCGTGACGTCATGGGGGAGGCCGTAGTCCTCCTTGAAGATCGTGCCGGGCAGGATCACGTCCTGGTCGATGAATTTCCTGCCGGCCCGCTCCCGGTAGACCTCCCGCCAGTTGTCGTTCATGTCGTACCGCACGCCCGGTGAGATGGAGAGCAGGTGAGCATGGTGCTCCCGGATCTCCGTCTGAACCTGGAGCGTCGGCGTCGCGTTCACCCAGATGACCGCATCAACGGCGTCGGGCCCATCGCTGTTGAGGTGCGTGAAACCATCTCGCAGTTTCTCCTGCCTGACCTTCGTCAGGTCGAGTTCGGTGGAGCAGATCTCGCGGTAGAAGACCTGGGTCAGCTGCAGCGAGCCGGACAGCGGCAGGCCGGCGCTGAGGGGGCGGTCGCAGAGCTGGTGCACGTCGGTGATGTTCGGCTGGTCAGGCCGGTTGGGCCGGTCCCGGACGACGATCTGCATGAGGTCGTCGAACGCCGGCCCGATGGTCCGCAGGCCCGCTATCGGATTCTGAGGTTTCGGGGCGCGTGCTCCCCCGGTCGGGCCAGGTGCGAACTGGTTGACTCCGTAGGTCGCGTCCACCGCCACGTTGAGCTTGGCTATAGCGATTCCGCAGCGGGCGTTCTCCTGGAGATGATAGAGGTTGTCCGCACCGCCGTCAGTCGCCTGCGGGGCTGCTGTCACTCCCGGCAGTTCCAGGCTGATCTGCTCTGCCAGGGCCGTCGCGAAAGGCCAGTACGGCGACTGCTGGTTGCCGGTGAAAATATCCACCCTGGCGCAGTCGGAACGCTTGTGTGCTGAGGGCTCCGGATGATTCCCCTGCTTCCCCAGAATCAGCCCGCCCAGCACGAGAGCAAGCACCGCGAGAACGACGATGACTACCAGCCAGCGCCGGGCGTGATCCCCCGGCTGGTCCCTGACCGCCATGCCCCTGCCCCCCCGGCCCGGCGTGCGCCTCGTGGCCCCCGCCCAGAGTGTGCCGAACTGTCATCACTCTACCGGCGGGGCGATTGTGGCCCTCTCCGCCATGCTGGTTCGACGGCTCATGCTTGCTTGTGCGCAGCTTCGACGAACCCGCCGGTGCCACCGCGGAATTGCCTCCCCTGGTCGCAGATTCGTGCCGGCCGAGTAGGTCCGGCCGAGAAGGTCCGGCCGGACCGGTGTTGCGCGGCACAGGGCCGTTTCTCGTGCACGTCGGGAGCGGTACCGCCGGCGGAACCCCGGCTCCGGTTCCGTGGACCGGAACGCCGGGCCGGGACGGCCTTACGCGGTACTGCGAGCGGGCGCGGTCCGAGCGGGATCGTCCTGGGCGTCCTCGCCCGTCTCCTGCGGCCCGGCCCCTGCGGCCCGGCCCGGTACGCCTCGGCGATCAGATCGCCGTGTGCGCTGGTTTAGGGTAGCCTAACCAAACATTCGAGGGCTTCGCCTGGTCGACCCTGGTGTTGGCACGACACAGGTACCGGCGTCGGCACTGTGGACCCGGCGGCGGCAGCCCGACAACGGGGGAGGACGGGTGGCTTTCGTACCCTGGCTGCGCCACGGCCCGACGGCCCGATCCTGGCCGGCCGCCGAGGTGTCGTCGGCGGCCGAGGTGTCGTCAGCTGCGGACGCGTCGCCGGTCGACGGCTCGTCGGCTCCCGGCGATGCCGGCCGCCCGCCGGCCCGGCTGCTCGGCGAGGAGCTGACCCTCGCCTACGACCGTCGCGTCGTCGCGCAGGGCCTCGAGGTGCGGATCCCCGACGGCGCGTTCACCGTGATCGTGGGCCCGAACGCCTGCGGCAAGTCCACCCTTCTGCGCGCCCTGGCCCGGGTCATGCGCCCGGCCGCCGGCGTGGTGCGCCTCGACGGCGCGCAGATCGCGTCATTGCCGTCCAAGGAGATCGCCCGGCGCCTCGGCCTGCTGCCGCAGACCGCGATCGCGCCGGACGGCGTCACCGTCGTCGACCTCGTCAGCCGCGGCCGGTATCCGCACCAGACGATCTGGCGCCAGTGGTCCACCCGCGACGAGCAGGTCGTGCGCGAGGCCATGGCGGTCACCGGCGTCACCGATCTCGCGAGCCGGTTCGTCGACGAGCTGTCCGGCGGGCAACGCCAGCGGGTGTGGCTCGCGATGACGCTGGCACAGGAGACGCCGATCCTCCTGCTCGACGAGCCGACCACCTACCTCGACATCACCCACCAGTTCGACGTGCTCGACCTGTGCGCGGACCTGCACGAGAACCACGGCCGCACGCTGGTCGCCGTCCTGCACGACCTCAACCAGGCCTGCCGTTACGCCACGCACCTCGTCGTGATGGCCGCCGGCCGCATCGTCGCCGAAGGGCCGCCCGCCGAGATCGTCACCGCGGCGCTGATCGAGACGACCTTCGGCCTCGGCTGCCGGGTGATCCCCGATCCCGAGACGGGCACCCCGATGATGATCCCTGCCGCCCGGCGCCGGGCGCCCGCACCGACGATCGGGGTCGCTGCGGCTCAGGCGGTGGGCGGCGACGACAAGGTCGGCGACGGCCGCAACAGCGACGGCGGAGATGGCGGCCGCGGGGATGGCGACAATGGGGATGGCGGCCGCGGAGATGCCGTGGCCACCACCGGGGTCGGCCGGCGCGGCTGACCGGGCGCAGGCCTGCTGTCCCCGCGCGCGGGTTGCCTCGACGCGCTGGCTGTTCCGGCGCGGGGTGGGCCGAGCGCGCCCCTGAGAGGTGATCCGCGCAGCGCCCCCGGCCGGGCGTCCGTGGGCAAACGAGCCTCCAAATCGGTTGAATCATATGATTCAGCAGTGTTGCGGGTCACGGCCGGCGGGCCGCCGGAGACGGCGGCCCGGCACCGGGGTGAAGACCGCGCCTCGGTGATCGGCCGCTCGATGCGGGTGCGCGGACCGGTCGCGGCGCTCACCCCGGCGTGGGCTGGACCCATCGCCGAATGCCAGGCAGAGCCATCCTGAGAGCCAGTCGGGGTCCTCATCCCTGGGGCCTGCCGTGTGGGCTATCCCTGAGAGCCAGGAGGAGCAGATGACAGCAGCACCGGAAGCCACCACCGGCTTATCCGCCACCTCCGCCGGATCGTCGGCCGCCGAACCCGCCGTGTCGCCGGCCCCCGTGTCCGCGGCGCCCGTGTCCGCGGCCCCCGTATCCGCGGCCCCCGTATCCGCGGCCCCTGTATCAGCGGCCCCTGTATCAGCGACGGAGCCGGAGGGGACGGGGACGGTCGGGGGGCGCTTCGCCGGCACCGTCGTCCTGGTCACCGGCGCCGGCCGCGGGCTGGGGCGGACGATCGCCGAGGCGTTCGCCGTCGAGGGCGCCACGGTCGTCGTCGCCGCCCGGACCGCGCGGTACGGCGAGCGCACCGTGCGCGAGTTCCGCGAGCGGGGGCTGTCGGCCTCCCTGGTGATCGGCGACCTGGCCGAACGGGCCGACGTCGCGACGATGTTCGACGAGGCGGTCGCCCGGCACGGGGCGCTGGACGTGGTCGTCCACAGCGCCGCCGACAACGCCCAGGGCCTGCTCGCCGAGATCGACGACGACACGCTCGACTACCTGCTGCGCAGCAATGTCCACGCACTGCACTGGATCACCAGGGCGGCGGTGCCGCATCTGACCAGATCGAAGCTTCCCGGGAGGATGATCTTCATCTCCTCGGGTGCGGCGAACCGGGTCTTCTCGCCCGGCCTGAACGCCTACGGCTCCACGAAGGCGTATCTGGAGTCGTTCGCCCGTGGCCTGGCCGGCGAGCTCGGCCCGCTCGGCGTGCGGGTCAACGTCGTCGGTCCCGGCCTGACCGTGACGGAACGGATGCTCGGTCACCTCACCCATGCCCAGGCCGACGCGCTGGCCAGCACCTACCCGCTCGGTCGGGCCGGCCTGCCCGAGGAGATCGCCGCGGCGGTGTTGTTCCTCGCCTCCCGGGAGGCCTCCTACATCACCGGTGCCTCTCTGCTCGTCGACGGCGGGGCGAGCATGGTCCCCTTTCCGGCCCGCGGTGCCATGAACGACTCCGCCAGTCACTGATCCGGCCAGGGCGCGCACCCACCTGTGATCAAGGGCCGGCGTGCGGGAGCACCAGGTCGGCCGGCGCCCGTCCCCGCCAGCCCGCCAGCCCGCCGGCAGACGGATCCGGCCGGCGGGCGACTCCAGGGTCGGCCCCGGCCGCGTGGTGCGGCCGGGGAACGTCCGGGTGGTTGGTCAGGGTTCTGTCACCCGCAGGTCAGGTATCAAGCCGATGTTCCCGGCCGACGACGAAAGCCCGGCCGGTCACACATTCCTTGCCCTTTGGTCAGGCAGGGGGAGGCGAACCTCGGTCAGGAAGAACTCGTCGATTCTGCGGACCACCTCGGCGAACTGATCGAGATTGGCGGGTTTGGTGACGAAGGCGTTGGCCTGCAGGTCGTAGCAGGCGGCGACGTCCGCCTCCGCGGCCGACGCGGTGAGCACGACGACGGGGATCGATCGTAGATCGACATCGGCCTTGAGCTCGGCAAGTACCTCCCTGCCATCCCGACGCGGGAGGTTCAGATCAAGCAGGATCAGATCGGGTCGCCGCACCCTTCGGCCCGCTCCGAGGGCGCGTAGATACGTCATCGCGGCGACACCGTCGGCGGCCACCCGCAACTGCGCCGGCACTCCCTGGTCCAGTAACGCCACCTGGATCATCAGGGCATCACCGGGATCATCCTCCACCAGGAGAACTTCGGTCGGAGCCGAATCCGGCACGGAACCTCCTCACGCCCGAATCTGCCGTCATCCGCTCTGGTAATACCATTTCGCCGGAAGCAGCCGCCGGCACCGGGAGCCCGCTTCGCCCGCCGGCGCCCGTCGGGGCCGGGGCCGCCGTCGGCCGTCGCACGGCGACCCGCGACCACACCGGCCGGCGAGGTCGCCGCGTGGCGGGCGGTCCCGCCGCGTGGGGGAGCGCCGATCGGCGGTGATCGGCTGCGCGGTGATCGCTGCGTGGCGGCGGCCCCGCTGCGTGAGCGCGGGCCGTGCGTCGGCGGAGGCCTCTCGGCTGGCCTGCCCGGTGTTCGGTCGGGTTTCGCCGCGGCACGTGGAGTTCTTCCCGGGTGAACCGGTCGCGAGAACGCCACCGGAGATGCGCGTTGGCGGTGGGAAAGCGGCCGGCTACGGGTATAACCGGATCACCGGCGACCAGCGGATCGCCAAAGGCAGCCGAATTCCGGGTGGCGCCGCGTCGCGGTCGGCTGCGACTGCTCCTCGCGCGTCGCGGACCACGGCAGACGGCCGAAAGGCGGGTGTGGCAGTGGGATGCGGCGAACCGGTGCTCTGGGGAATCTCCTTCGACGCGACCCCCATCTCGGGCGTGGTGGTCGAGTTCGTGAAGACCGCCCGGATCCTCTCCGAGCGCGGCTACCGCGTCCACCTCGACCTCGGGTACGACGTGAAGGCCGACAAGAACGCGTTCTTCCGGCCCTACCGGGACGAGGCCGCGCTGCTGCCGGACTGGGTTCGGCTCGCCCGGATCGACGGGCTCGACGCCGTGGCGGGATATGACGCGGATTTCGTGACCGCCGTGCTGCGCGAGGTGGTCCAGGCCGGCGACGACGAGCGGCTCGGGCCGCGCATCGATGCAGTCGCCGAGCAGATCAGTCGCCGCATCGTCGACACCTGGCGGCGGTTCGGCGTCTCGTTCGTGCTGGTGGAGAACGGCACGCTGCCGGAGAACATCACCTACACCCGGGCGCTGTATCTGGCCATCGAGCGGTACGGGCGCGAGGAGGGGCTCGGTCGGTTCGTGCTCTGGCGCGACCACGACCTGATGTGGCAGAGCGAGCCGGGCGCGGGCAAGTACGGAACCTTTCCCTATCCGCAGGCCGTCGCCCCCGCGGACTCACCGCACATCCAGTATCTGGTCCAGCACGCCGAGGCCCGCCGCCGGATGCTGCACTGGCAGCCCGATCTGCGTCACCTCGCGGTCCTGCCGAACACGTTCAGCGCGTCGCCGGCCGTCGTCGACGAACACAACGCCGCCTTCCGTCGGGACCACGGCATTCCGGCGCAGGCCCTCCTCATCGCCCGTCCCACCCGCCTCATTCCGCAGAAGCGCATCGACCGCGACATCCACCTCCTCGCGGCGCTGCTCGCCCATCCGCGGCTGGCCGACGACATTTACCTGTTCGTCACCGGCGACCGGGCGGAATCCCCGGCCGAGTACACGCGTCTCGCCGCGTTCGCCCGACGGCTCGGGGTGGCCGACCGGGTGGTGTTCGGCGGCTGGCTCGCCCCGCACGCCGGTGAGGTGGGTCGACCGGCGGGGCGCGGGTATTCGGTGCAGGACCTGTTCGCCCATGCCGACCTGGTCTCGTTCCTGACCTCCGGCGACTACGAGAGCTACGGCAATCCGATCGGGGAGGCCATCGCCGCCGGCGTTCCGTACATCACCACCGGCTACGACCTGTACGACGAGGTGTATGGCAGCGCCGGATTCCAGGCGCCGGTGATGGATCTCGCGGCCGGCGACCTGCCGACCCCCGACTTCGTCGACGCCGTCGCGGACCTGCTCGGCGACGCCGAGACGCGCCGGCGGACCGTCGCCGTCAACCACCGGCTCGGTGCCCGTCGCCTCGCCCTCGGTCGCCGCCTGGTCGGCGACCTGCTCGACGGTATGGTCGGGCCCGCGACGGCACCAGGGCCCACACCGGGGCCAACATCAGGGCCCACATCAGGGCCCACACCAAGGCCCACGCTGCGGCCGACACCGATGGACGCCGGCATCCGGATGACCGTCGTGCTGCCGGTCTACAACGAGGCCGCGAACCTGCCGGCGGTGCTGGCGTCCCTGTACGGCCAGCGCGGCGACGACGGGTCACCGCTGCGGGTCAGGGTGCCCTACGAGGTGGTGGTCGTCGACAACAACTCCACCGACGCCACCGTCGACGTCGCCCGCCGCTTCGCCGCCGCGCACCCCGACCTTCCTGTCCAGGTGATCCACGAAGGCGAGCAGGGGGTCGCCTGCGCCCGCCGGGCGGGCATGCAGTTCGCGGTCGCGCGCAGCCGGGCCCGGACCGACGCCGAGCCGGCCCGGCGGTTCTACCTGGTCTCCGCGGATGCGGACTGCCGGGTCGACCCCACCTGGCTGTGGGAGCTGTTCGTCGCCATGGAGGTGGGAAAGGCGGCGATCGGGGTCTGCGACTACTACTACCGCGCCGAGCACTTCGCCGGCCGGCCGCGGCTGTGGGCCGCGATCGACCGCACCCTGCGCTGCCGTGCGGTGACCTTCCGCCTGTTCGGCGGTTTTCCCGACGGAAAGGGCTTCGCGGTCGAGCGCGGCGCGTACGAGAAGGTCGGCGGAATAGAGATCTTCTATCAGGTTCAGGACGGCCGGTTCGTCCCGCACCTGTCCGACGACTGGGATTTCGGCATCTCGGTGCGAGGATCCGGTGAGGAGATCGTGTACGCGCCGAGATCGCGGGTCGAGATCAACCCCCGGCGGGTCGACCATGCCCTGGACGAGGTCATCGCCGGCCGGGCGTACGGTCAGGGCGGCACGATCGTGATGCGCGACATCCGGGACCCCGACCTCGCCGTCGACCGAGCCCGGGACCTCACCGCGGCGCAGGCCCGGCAGGCGTGGGAGTTCTCCGTCAAGGACTTCACGCCGAAGAACACGATCCTGCCCGTCCTGCTCACCCCGTCCCTGCTCGACGACGACGCCGTGGCGGACTTCTTCACGCCGTCGCTGGCCCGGCGGCTGGGCCGCCGCATCGCCGAGATCATCGACGAGATGCGCGTCGTCGACCTCACCCCGATCCACGCCTACAAGACGCCGAGCTACCGGCTGTACTTCGAGTTCGCCGACGAGATCTTCGCCCGGCTGCGGGCGACGGCGGGGTCGGACATCGGTCTACCACCGCCGCTGCCCACCTGCCTGCGCGAGGTCCCCGCCGGCCGTTTCCGGGAGTTCGTCCGCTATTACTGCGAGGACCGGGAATCGGGTGCGGCCCACGACTACTTCGGCAACGGCGGGGTGTTCTGATGACCATCGTCGACGAGAACGCGGAACTGGCGTCTCTGCGGGAACTCGACCCGTCGTACCCGGCTCCGACGGTGCTGTCCGTGCTCGGCGCGCCGCGGAACCGGGAGCTGCTGGACTACGTCGCCCGGGATCCGTTCGGTGCGCACGTCTTTCCCGGCGACCTGGCCGACCATCCGCCGGAGCGTTTCCTCGCCGACCTCGCCGACCAGCTCGCCGACACCGCGCCCATCCACCTGTGGTCCTACATTCCGACCTGTTCCTACCGCTGCCGATTCTGCCAGTACCCGACGGTCCTGATCGCCGGTGAACCCGCGGTGGCCGCGGACCGGGCGGCCCGGTGGGTGGACCTGAACATCGCCGAGGCCCGCCTCTGGCTCGACCGGGTGCCCACGCTGGCGGCTGCGCCCGTCGGCGAGTTCAACGTCTTCGGCGGCACACCGTCCCTGCTGCCCGCATCCGCCATCCGCCGGCTTCTCGGGTTCTACCGGGAGCACTTCGGTTTCACCCCCGACACCGCGATCCGGTTCGAGGGCGATCCCAGCAGCCTGACGGCCGAGAAGTTGGAGACGCTCGCCGAGCTCGGCGTCACCAAGCTGTCCTGCGGGGTGCAGTCCTTCGACGACCGGGTGCTGGCGCAGTCCGGCCGGCCGCACACCGGCGCACGGTGCGTGGAGTTCGTCCGGGACGCCCAGCGGCTGGGATTCGCCTGGATCAGCGTCGACCTGATGTACGGCCTGCTCGACCAGACCGTCGACAGCGTCCGCCGGGACCTGGCCGTCGTCGTGGACACCGGACTGACCGCGGTGGTCTGCACGAAACTCCACCTGCGGCCGTACGCCGAGACGAGGACCGGGGTCGCCGGGGAACGACCGGCGGCCTGGCAGATCCCCGCCTACCGCGACCGGCTCGCCGCGGAAGGTCACCGGTGGCCGACGCTGGGCGAGCAGTACCAGATGCGTGAGGTGCTCACCGACGGGCTGGTCGACGCCGGCTATGTGGAGCATCCGACCATGTACTTCGCCCGCGCCGGGCTCGGCCCCGAGACCTGGAAGTCGATCATGGTGGATCAGGACCGGCAGGAGGCCGAAGTGGCGATCGGTCTCGGTGGCAGTTCGAGCTGCCGGACCTCGGAGGCGATCACCGAGGTGGCCTGGGGGCGCTACGCCGCGGCCGTCGAGTCCGGGCGGCTGCCGCTGGCGTCCGCCACCTCGTTCTCGCCGGCCGCCCGTGAGGCACGGGCGATCCGAATGGCCCTGTCCACCCTGCAGCCGCTGCGGGACCGCCTGCACCGCGCCCGGTTCCCCGGCAGCTGCCTGCTCGACGAGCCGTGGCTCGGCCGGTTCCGCGCCCTGGCCGAGCGCGGGCTCGTCGGCGTCGACGAGGCCGCCGGGACGGTGACGCTGACCCGGGACGGCCGTACGCTGGTCGAGGCGATCATCAACACCGCCCTGTGACGACAGGGCGGTGGCGCCCGCCGGTCAGCAGTCCCGCCGGTCAGCAGTGCGCGGCGTGCAGGAGTGCCGAGACCGCGGTGAGCCTCAGCATGATCAGTTCATTCGCGTCCAGGATGTGTCGAAGCTCGTCGGGGTGGGCGAGCCGGTTCGTCAGCAGGGTGCGCATGGACCGGTCGTAGGCCATGCGCCGGCCGGGTCCGGCCCGCTTCGCGGCGTACATCGCGATGTCGGCGGCGTTCAGCAGCTCCTCGCCGCCGCCCAGCTCCTCGCCGCCCAGCTCGGGGCCGGACAGCTCGGGACCGGACAGGGCGAGGCCGACGCTGCCGGTCAGCACGATGGGCGCCTCCCGCAGCTGGCTCGGCACCTCCAGCGCCGCGAGCACCCGGTCGGCGATCGTCGCCAGGTCCGCGATGCTGTCCACGTTCTCGCACAGGACGGCGAACTCGTCTCCGGCGAGCCGGCCCACCACGTCACCGGGGCGCACCGCGTGCCCCAGGCGGTCGGCGGTGGCCCGCAGCACCTCGTCGCCGGCCTGGTGGCCGAGGGTGTCGTTGACCGCCTTGAACCCGTCGAGGTCGATGAAGAGCACCCCGACCCGGCGGTCGTCGTGGCGGGCGCGGCGCAGCGCCCGGCCGAGATGGTCGAGCAGGGCGGTGCGGTTCGGCAACCCGGTGAGTCCGTCGTGCAGGGATCGGTGGCGGATCTCGCTCTCCATCCGGAAGCGGATGGCCGCCGACCCGAGTACCGCGGCGACGGAGTGGAGGAACGCGTCGTCCTGGTCGGTGAACGGCTCCGCGCCCGGTGGCCGGCGGACCTCGATCGTCGCCAGGACCTGGTCGGCCCGCCCGACCGGGACCGTCCGGCCGCCGGCGTCCGCGGTGCCCGCCTCCCCGGTGCCCGCGTCCCCGGTGCCCGCGTCCCCGGTGGCCGGGGCCGAGCCCGCCGCGGCCTCGGGCGGGACGCGCCGATCCACCAGGGCGAGCAGGTCACCCCGGTGTCCGTGCTCGTCCACGTCGTGGGCCTGCACGAGGTCGGCGCCGAGATGGTCGGCCAGCGCCGTCACCGCGTGCTCCCACAGCGCGGCCGGGGATTCGGCCTCCAGCGCCCGCTGGCCGAGCTCGGCGATCACCGCCTGTTCGGCGGACCGGACCCGCAGGTCCGCCAAGGCCTGCTGTCGTTCGGTGATGTCGGTGACCACCGCGGCGACGGAACCCACCTCGCCGCCGTCCCGGATGGGCACGAGATGCACGTCGAGGCAGCGGCCGTACGCCTCGACGATCTCGTTGACCCGTTCCCCGGCCAGTGCCCTGCGCATGATCGAAACGGCCTGCGGAAGATCGGCGAACGTCGTGAAGATGGAGGACTGACGCGCCTCCCACAGCCCCGCCGCAGCCTGCGGGCTCACCGTCCCCTCGCTCACCAGGACCCGGCCGTCGCGGTCCGCCAGGAAGATCGACACCGGGGTGTTCTCCACCACGAGCCGGAGCCGGTCGTGCGCGGCGATCTCCTCGGACACGTCCTGGAGAGTGGAGAGGAAGTACTCTTCCCCGCCGGAATCGGTCAGCAGCGCGATCGTGGACAGGGCGTGCACGATGGCGCCGTCCGGGTGCAGCAGGCGCAGCATCATCCGGGTCCTGGGCTGGCCCGTCGCGAGCCGCAGGCGCGCCTGCTCGGACCAGCGTTCCCTGTCCTCCGGGACGGCGATGTCCTCCCAGGTCAGGCCGACGACCTCGGACTCGGGGCGGCCGAGCACGGCGCAGGCCGCCGCGTTGGCGCGCCGGATGCGATGATCCCGCGCACCGGTCTCGACGACCGCTATGTCCAGTACCTCAAAAAGGTCCGGACGCTCCCCCTGCGTCACGACCGCTCCCACTCCGCCCGGCTGGTCCCTGGAGTCTTATACCCGATCGCGCCGAAGGTAATCAGTCAGACACAATGCGCATCACCCGCGAAGATGGTGGCGGTAGGCCGCGGGTCACCGGGGTTTGACCAGTCCCTCGCCGCCGGCCGCGGCCGTGGGTGTCGGCGGCGCTCGCTACAGTGATTTCGGCCGTGATCCGCCCGGGTCACCAGTCGCACACGGGGAGATCGACGGGATGGATGTGGCGAAGGCGGTCCGCCGGGTGATCCCGGGGGATCCGGAGACGACGCGCGACCGGGTGATGGTGCCGGCGCGCTCGCTGTGGCGCAGGGCCTGGACCCGGCGCGGCATCGACATCACCTCGTCCATGGCGACGAGATCCTGTCTCGTGGTCGCCCCGCATCCCGACGACGAGACGCTGGGGTGCGCGGTGGCGATCCTGCGCAAGCGGGCCGCCGGCACCCCGGTCACGGTGGTGATCGTCAGTGACGGTTCCCGCGGGGAGCCGGCGACGCTGCCCCCGGCGGAGTTGGTCGAGCTGCGCAAGGCCGAGACCCGCCGGGCCTGCGCCCTGCTGGATGTCGACGAGTCCGACGTGCTGTTCCTCGGATTTCCCGACGCGGAGCTCAGCGACCGGGTGGCGGCCGTCGCCGCGCGGATCGGCGAGCTCATCGGCGCCCTCGAGCCCGAGCAGATCCTGGCGCCGACCTCCTGCGAGGGCCATCCGGACCACGACGCGACCAACGAGGCGGTCCGCCGGGCGGTGGCGGCGACCGGGTACCGCGGCCAGGTGCTCGAATACACCGTCTGGCTCTGGACGCACTGGCCCTGGACCCTGGGGTACGGGTCGGCGGGCTGGTCGGCGCAGCGGCTGCTCGTCCAGCCGGTCCACCGGCTGCGGGAACGCCGTCCGCTGCTGGTGGACGCACGTGGCCTGCGCGAGCGCCAGCGCCTGGCCCTCGCGGAGCACGCCACCCAGGTGGGGGAGGGGGACGCGGAGCCCGACGCCGCCGCGCCGGTGACCGGCTCGCTGCTCGCGACCCTGCAGAGCCCGTACGAGGTCTACGTCGACGCGGGGGCGCTGAACCATCTCGACTTCGACCGCCCGTGGCGTTCCGACGCCGGCTCCGGCCAGCACCAGTAGCGCGGGCCGGCCCGCGCCGCCCACAGCACGGCGGGCGATCGGTCCGGGCCGGCGGGGCGGGCGTCGCGTCAGCCGCGGGGGGCGGGCCAGTGCCGGCGCCGCTCCCCGGGCAGGTCGGGGTAGAGGGCGCCGGTGCTCGGGGGGCTCGACCGGCGCCGCTGCTGCGGCAGGTTCTGCGCCCCGAAGTGCGCGATGGCCCGCCGGTACGCCTCGACCTTGCGCCGGGCGATGGCCGCGGGTTCGATCTCGACCACGCCGAGACGCCCCCGGGCCCCGAACGCGCTCGCCCGCGCGGGGTCGAGCAGGAACGGCGCCAGCGCGTCGGCCAGCGGCGCCGGATCGCCCGCCGGAACCGAGGACCCCGCCTCCCACCGCTCGACGAAGGGCGCGACCCCGGCCTGGTTCGTGGTCACCACCGGCCGCCCGGCCGCCATCGCCTCGGCGGCGACGATCGAGAAGCTCTCGAAGCGGCTCGGCACCGCGACGACCCGGGCCCGCCGGTAGACCTCCTGGAGCTGCGCACTGGACAGGTGGCCGGTGAACTCCACGTCCAGCCCGAGCTGGAAGGCCCGACGGGCCAGCCACTCGCCCGAGGCGATCCCGTCGATCTCACCCGCCGAGCGCCCCGCGAGCACCAGCCGGTGCGACACCCCCGCCGCCCGCAGCCGCGCCGAGGCGTCGAGCAGGACGTCCACGCCCTTGAAGGCCTCGAGCCGGCCCACGCAGGCGATGGTCGGCGTGGTGTCGGCGACGTCGGGAACGCTCAGCCACGGCTCCGCGTCGAAGGGGTTGGGAATCACCTCGACCTCGCGGTCATCCAGCCAGCCCCGCTCCCGCAGCGTGTCGACGAGGAGCTGGGACGGGGAGGTGACCACGTCGGCCCGGGCGGTCGAGATCCGGTCCAACCGGTCGGCGAGCAGACCCTTCGCCCCGATCGGCTGGCCCGAGAGCCGGACCGTGAGCATGGTCGGGCAGTGCAGGTGAATGGCCAGCGGAACCGAGTGGCGCGCCGCCTGGATCAGGGCCCGGGTCTCGCCGTCCTGCGTCTCGATCACGTCCGGTCGCAGCCCGAGCTGGCGGGTCCACAGGGTGTAGGACAGCGGGAGGCTGGCCCGCAGCGTCAGCGAGTCACGCGGGTACAGCGGCCCTCGAAGCTGGGCGCCTATCCTTCCCAGCGCGCGGCTGACCGGCACTCGCAGTAACGGGCGCCGGTGGACGTGCACCCCGTCCTCCACGGAGTCGGCAATCTGGTAACCCTGCGCGCACAGCACATGGACCTCGTGGCCGAGCCGTGCGAGCGCCGCGGCCAGGGCGGCCGTGTAGGTACCCGCGCCGTCCCAGACGACCGGCGGGTACTGCTCGCAGAAGAAGAGAATGCACAGCCGCTGGAAAGAGAGCAATGACTCCGCCACGTGGTGTCCCCGATTCCGCCGTGCCGTAACGAGAGAGTGCGAAGAATATCGCCAATACGTTACTGGGTGGACGGGTCGCGCGTACGTGCGGTCCGCTGGTTCCAGCGAGTTTGAGGGAAACTTAAGGTGACGAGTTGGTGCTGGTACCCCGGTCGTGCCGGTCGCGGCGGCCGTGGGGCGGTCCACCAACCGGCGGCGCTTGCCGACGGGCAAAAGTTAACATTCGCGTAAGGGTGGAGTGCGGCCGTGTGGTTCGGCGGTCCCTCGGGTCGGACCGCAGGTCTTACTGACGGTTCAAAATGGGATCTATCGTCCCTTTCAACTCCGTGACGTGGAGATGGGGCGTGCCGGCCGCGGAGTTCGACGACCGGGTTGGCGCCGGAGTTCGGCGGTCTCGCCCGTGACCAGGCCCCGCCGTTCCCGCCCGATGGCTGATCCCGGCGGGTGACTGATCTCGGCGGGCGACCGTTCCCGCCCGATGGCTGATCCCGCCCGCTGGCTGATCCCGCCCGCTGGCCGATCCATCGGGCGGCTCCGATCCCGTCCGGTGACTCCAGATGCCGTCCGGTGGCTCCGATTCCTTCCGGCGGCGTGGATTCAGCCCGGCGACAGGGCGCCGTGGACCCGCGCGGCGCGTCGATGGCGGTGCGCGGATCCGGCGGGCCTGTCAGTCGAACAACCGCGGGCGGGCGGCGCGATCCCCGCCGGCTGGCAGCGAACCGTCAGGGGCGGTCGAGGTCCAGATCCAGGCCGAGCATGCGGATGGCATTGCCTCGCATGATCTTGTAGATCTCGTCGTCGGGGACGCCCGCCATGAGTCGCTCGGCGACCTCCCGGGTGTTCGGCCAGGTGGAGTCGGTGTGCGGATAGTCGGTCTCGAAGGTGATGTTGTCGATGCCGACGTCGTGCCGGGACCGGACGCCGAAGCGGTCGTCGAAGAAGCAGCCGAAGATGCGGTTGTGGTAGTAGTGCGACGGCGGCTCGGGCAGGCCTCCGTCGCCGAGCCAGGAACGGGCGTCACGCCACTTGGCGTCGATCCGCTCCAGCAGGAACGGAATCCAGCCGATCTGTGACTCGGAATAGGCGAGCTTCAGGTTCGGGTAACGGACCATGAGACCCGACCAGAGATAGTCCGACATCGAGGCCATGGCATTGTTGAACGCGACGGAGGCGTTCACCGCGTGCGGCGCGTCCGCCGACGTCGACGGCATGCGCGAGGACGACCCGATGTGCATGCAGACGACGGTGCCGGTCTCGTCGCAGGCCTCGAACAGCGGGTCCCAGTAGCCGGAGTGGATGCTGGGCAGGCCGAGGAACGGCGGGATCTCGCTGAACGCCACGGCCCGGACGCCGCGGGCGGCGTTGCGCCGGACCTCGGCCGCCGCGCGGTCGGCGTCCCACAGCGGGACCAGGCACAACGGGATGAGTCGCCCGCCGGAGTCGCCGCACCACTCCTCGACCATCCAGTCGTTGTAGGCCTCGACGCAGGCCAGGCCGAGCTCGCGGTCGTCGGTCGCCTCGTGGAAGGTCTGGCCGCAGAACCGGGGGAACGTGGGGAAGCACAGCGACGCCTCGACCCAGTTCACGTCCATGTCCTCCAGCCGGGCCTTCGGGTCGTAGCAGCCCGGCCGCATCTCGTCGTAGGTGATCGAGGTCAGCGACATCTCCTCGCGGGCGAATCCGACCGCGGCCGTGGTGCGCTTCTGGACGAAGACCAGATCCTCGAAGACCCAGCAGTCCGCCGGACGCCCGCTCGGGTCGAAATCGTGGGCGTACTTCGGGCCCGCGCCGACCACCCGGATTCTCGCGACCCCACGACGCTCGACCCGGGGGCCGCGCTCGCGAAACCTCGCGGGCAGCCAGCTCTGCCACAGATGGGCCGGCTCGACGACGTGGTCATCGGTGCTGACGATCCTCGGGAGTTCGATCCTGGGGACTTCGATCCTGGGGAGTTCCATGCGCGCCTCGCAGCTCTCCGAACCGGCCGATGGCCCGAACGTAACGCCGACAAGATGTCGCCTACCTGTCGGTCATCGCCGGTGTACGGATAAAGCCCGTTTTTTCGGGCTGAAAAGCGCGGATCGTTTCAGAGCCTCCCGCGGATCGTGGAACGCTGACATTCGACCGAGGAGTCGGGATATCGTCCAGCATCCGCAGAGTGACACGCGACACACAGTCCATCGCCGTTCGTGCACGTCGCGACCGTCGCCGCGAGAGGAGCCGGACATGCGGGCAGACACGCAGGCGCAGCGGGCCCAGGAGCCCGGTGGCGACCCTCGCCGGGAGGTGCGGCTGGACGGTCCCGTCGTCGTGGTGGCCGACGGTGCCCGGCCCGACGCCGAGGCGCTGGCCCTGCTGGCGGGCCGCGAGCGGTGGCGGCTGGTCGAGGCCTCGGGAGCGGACGCCGCCCGCCGCGCCACCTCGCTGCGCAGGGCGTCGCTGGTCGCCGTCGTCACCGACGACCCGCGGTTCGCCGTCGAGGTGACCCGCGCGATGTGCCGCGCCTGCGACGCCCCGGTCATCGTCCTGGGCGACCTCGACCCGATGGTCCGGGTGCGTGTGCTCACCGACGGGGCGGACCTGGCCCTGCCGACCGGGCTGGACCCGTCCGCCCTGGGGGCGCAGATCATCGCCCTGCTCCGCCGGGTCAGCGACACCTGGGAGCCGACCGTGCGCTACCTGAGCGCCGCCGAGCTGCACGTCGACCTGTGGGCCCGGACCTGCCTGCTGGACGGGGCGGAGCTCGCCCTGTCGCCCACCGAGTTCCGCCTGCTCGTCTACCTGATGCACCACCCGCACCGGGCCCTGCCGCGGTTGCGGATCGTCCGCACGCTGTGGGGCAACGCCGGCGGGCCGGGCGACACCAACGCCCTGCGCATCCAGATCTCCCGGCTCCGCCACAAGATCACTGCCGCGGGGCGGCCGACGCCGCTGATCCGCGCGGTGCGCGGCGTCGGGTACGAGTTCACCGAGAACGTCCTGGAGATGGGCGACGACGTCGGCGGCGGCGCCGCCCGGCCGACCTCGCTGACCTCGCTGACGATGCCGCGCACGGTCCTCGACGTCGCCCGCCGGCTGCCCCGCGCCTCGCAGACCGCGGCGGCGGAGTTCCTCACCACCACGCTGGTGACCAGCGCCGCCTGTGACGCCGCGGCGATCTTCCGCCGCGGCGGCGGGCACATGCACCTCGTCGCCGAGCGGGGCAACACCGCGCGCTGGCGGGAGCTGATGGCGGGCGGCGTGCCCCTGCGGTCCAGCTTCGCCCAGGTCCATGCGTTCGAGACCAACCAGCCGACCCAGATCGCCGACATCGTCGGCGGCGCGCACGGCTACCGGGAGACCACTCGCGCGCTGGCGGCCGACGGCTTCCACAGCTGTCTGTTCGTGCCGATCTTCAACGGCCCCACCGCCTGGGGCGGGCTGGGCCTGGCCAGCCGCTCCCGCCGCCCGCTCGACCCGGCCGTCACGACCTTCGGCGTGGCGATCGCCGCCATGTTCTCGCTGGTCATCCGGCCGGCGTCCGACCTGGCGGGATGACGGCGCCCCGGCGGTTCCCCGGGCCCGCGATCGAACGTCAACCGACATCTTCCCGGCGGTAGCGTCCCGCCCGAGGAGGACGATCGATGACTTTCACGAACTCCCCGCGCAGGGTCGTTCCCGCACCGGTCCGCCCCGCCGACGCACAGGCGCCCGCCCGCCTGAGCCACCTGGCCCTGGTGACGCGCGACGCCGCCGCCACCACCGATTTCTACAGCACCGTGATGCGGATGGAACTCGTCGCCGCGGTGATGCACGAGCGGGTGCCGTCGACCGGGGACACCATGCCCTACCTGCACATCTTCTTCCGGATGCAGGACGGCTCGACGGTGGCCTTCTTCGAGGTTCCCGACCTGCCCGCCGCGGCGGCGCCCTCCCATCCGGCCCATGACGTCTTCCGGCACATTGCCCTGGAGGTGCCCACCACGGACATGGTCGATGAATGGCGGGAATGGGTGCGCGGGCACGGCGTCGACGTTCTCGGCCCGGTCGACCACACCATCATCTACAGCATCTACTTCCATGATCCCGACGGCAACCGGCTCGAGATCACGACGCCGCTGGTCGCCGACTGGAACGATCGGCCGATCCAGGCCCGTCGGGCGCTGGAGGCGTGGACGGCGACGAAGGAACGGGCCCGCCGCGACGGCACCGAGGTCTCGGCCGCGCTGCACGAGCTCGTCGTCACGTCCGAGCCGACCACCTTCGACTGAGGCGCCGATGCTGTACGAGCTGCGCCGCTACGAGCTGTTCGGCCACAACCGCGACGCCCTGCACGACCGGTTCGCCGACCACACCGTGCCCCTGTTCGACCGGCACGGCTTCCGTCAGGTCGGCTACTTCGAGACCGTGATCGGCGACGGCCCTGACCTCACCTACCTGCTCGCCTGGGACGGCCTCGACGAACGCCAGCGGGCCTGGGCCGACTTCCACCGGGACCCCGAGTGGGCCGAGGTGCGCCTGCGCAGCACCGCCGAGCACGGGCTGCTCGTGGCGAGAACCCACAGCAGCATCCTGCGCCCCCTGCCGTTCTCGAACCTGCGCTGACGGCAACCTGCGCTGACGGCAACCTGCGCTGACGGGGTCCCTGGCGCGCACGACGGCGGCATCCGGTGTACTGGGCGCACCGAGCGTCCGGTGTACCGAGGCAGCTCAGCCGGGCAGGTAGGCGGTTCCGGCGAGCAGCCGCCGGGCGGTGCGCAGCACGCCCACCGCCACGATCTCCCGACCCGCACGGTCCGAGGTCCGGACGGTGACGGTCAGGGTGCCCCTGGGGTGCGCGATGCGGACCGTCTCCGGGCCGGCGGCGTCGGAAGCGGTGGTGCCGGGGGCGGTGGTGCCGGCGTCGGTGTCGGCGGCGTCGGTGTCGGTGTCGGTGGTGTGGGTGTCGGTGTCGGTGGTGTGGGTGTCGGTGGCGACCCGGGCGTAGGCGAACGGCAGGGTGCCGGCGGTGCGGGCGGCGGCGGCGGCGCACAGCGCGGTGGTGATCGGGCAGGCGTGGTGGGCGCGTCCCAGCGACGTCGCCCGGACCACGAGATCGGCCGATGGCGGCGGCGGGGAGACGATGGTGAGCCGGGGCAGGACCGGGGAGTCGACCGCGGCCGCGGCCTCGTCGGACGCGAGCCCCATGCGGGCGGCGCCGGCGGCGCGGATGGACTCCAGCCGCGCGAGCAGGCCCGGCCTGGCGTTGAGGGCGGCCGGCGCCTCGTCGCCGCGCAGCCCGAGATCCGCCGCCCGGACGAACACGATCGGCGCCGCGAGGTCGACGAGCGACACCTCGATCGGCCCGCCGACGCTCGGCGTGAGCACGTCGCGCGGTCGGCCGGTCGGCAGCAGCGCCCCGGTGACCGGACCAGCCGGGTCGAGGTACTCGGTCAGCACCGCGAGCCCCGTGGTGGGCATCCCCGCGAGCCGTGCCTCCTCCCGCCAGTCGCCCTCCCGTCCGTCGCGGTCCGGCCCGTCACCCTCCGGCCCGTCACCCTCCGGCCCGACGGCGTCCGGCCTGTCACCCTCCGGCCCGACGGCGTCCGGCCCGACGCCGCGGGTCGGCGGGGCCGGCACGAGAGCGTCGATGCGCTGCCCCAGGTTGCGGTTGAACATCCGCACCAGGCCGGGTCGGGCGTCGCCGGCGAGCAGGCCCTCCTCCAGCGCGTACACCGCGGCCGCGGCGGTGAGGTTCCCGCAGTTGCCGGCGTAGTCGACGATCGGACGGTCGATGCCGACCTGGACGAACAGGTAGTCGATGTCGCAGCCCGGGTGCTCGCTCGGCCGGACCAGCACCACCTTGCTGGTGCTCGAATGCGTCCCGCCGAGCCCGTCGAGCTGCATCGGGTCGGGCGAGCCCAGCAGGGCCAGGATCGCCCGGTCCCGCTCGGGCCCGGCGCCGGGCAGCGCGTCGTCGGTGACGAACACGCCCTTGCTCGTCCCGCCGCGCATGAGCACCAGCGGAATCGCGGTGGCGGTGCTGAGAGCCATGTCCGTCCTCCGTTCGCGGCGACACCCGGATGCTAGGTCGCCGTCGGCCCGGCGGCACCGGGCTCGTGGCGCTGGCATCGAACCGAAAGGGTTCCGCGCATACCGTGCTGGCGCGGGATCACGGGCCTGCCGCCGGCGCAGGGCCGTCGTACAGACGGCCGTCGCGCCGGTGGGTCGTACGGATGGGCCGTCGCGTAGGAGGCCGGGCGAAGGAGGAGGACGTGGCGGGGTCGGAGCCCGGGGCGGGTTCGCTGGACAGGTTGTTGAACCCGGCGTCCGTGGCCGTCGTCGGGGTGAGCGAGCGGCGTCCCATGTCCAACGTCGCCGTGGGCCACCTGCTCGCCGCGCCCGTCGAGCTGCACCTGGTCAGCCCCCGCCCCGGCGTCGCCTACGGACGGTCGACGGTCGCCAGCCTGCGGGCGGTCGGCGGGCCGGTCGACGCCGTGTTCAGCCTGGTCGGCGCGGCAGGGTCGGTGGGCGTCGTCGAGGAGGCGGCGCAGCTCGGGTGCGGCGGGGTGGTCGTCGTGGCCAGCGGGTTCGCCGAGGCCGGCGACGAGGGCCGCGAGCGCCAGGACCGCCTCGCCCGGGCCGCGGCCGGCGCCGCCCTGCCGGTGTGCGGGCCGAACTGCACCGGTCTGGTGAACGTCACCAGTGGGGTCTCGCTGTTCACCGGGACGGCGGTGGCGGTGCCGGCCGGCGGGGTCTCCCTGGTGTCCTCCAGCGGGTACCTGATGCGCGCGGCGATGGCGGCGGCCCGCGAGCGCAACCTCGGCCTGCGCCTGGCGGTCTCGGCCGGCAACGAGGCGGTCACGGTGCTGGCCGACTACCTCGACTTCCTCGTGGCCGATCCGCTTACCCGCGTCATCACCGTCGTCATCGAGAAGCTGCGCGACCCGGCGTCGTTCTTCGCGGCGGTCGAGCGCGCCCGGGCGGCCGGCAAGCCCGTCGTCGTGCTCAAACTCGGCCGCAGCGAGCGGGCGCGGGCCATCGTGCGCTCGCACACCGGGGCGCTGACCGGCGAAAGCTGGGTCTACGACCTCGCGTTTCGCGCCGCCGGGGTCGTCGACGCCCGCGACGTCGACGACCTGATGGACCGGGCGGCGATCCTGGCCCAGCTGCCCGCGCACCGGCTGCGTCCGGTCGAGCGGATCGCCGTGATCGCCTCGTCGGGCGGCGTCGCCGCGCTGGCCTCCGACGTGCTGGCCGCCGACGTGCGGGCCGCCGACGTGCGGGCTTCGGACGTGCGGGCCGGCGAGGAGGTCGAGACGCCGGAGCTGACCGAGATCGCCGACGAGGTGCGGGCGATCATCCCTGGCGCCGAGGTCGTGAACCCGCTCGATCTGACCGGCTTCACCATGGCCCGGCGTGAGTCGCTCGACGACGTGCTGCGGATCTACCTCGCCGCCGAGGCGCTCGATGCCGTCGTCGTCACCTGGTGGCTTGACGAGGAGGACCGCGAGCGAGCGGAGGTGCTGCTCGGACCGGCCCGCGAGGCGGCGAGGCGCGCGGGCAAGCCGGTCGTGCTCACCACCGTGCAGCAGTCGCGGCTGGGGTCGTGGACCGCGACGGCCGGCGGGCCGGGGCTGGCCTTCGCCCGCGGTCTCGGCGGCGCGGTGCGCGGTCTGGCCGCGATCACCCGGCACCTGTCGCCGCAGCCCCGCGTGCGTCCGGCGGCCCCGCCCCGCCCGATCCCGCCACCGCGGCCGGCTGACGTGGTGCGCGGCGACGCCGGGGCGATGCTGTCGTTCGCCGCGACGATGACGCTGCTGGCCGAGCGCGGCCTGCCGGTCGCGCCGTGGGTGGTGCTCGACGATCCCGCCGACTGGCCGGCCCGCGCCGGTGACCTCGGCGGCGGCGCCCAGCTGGTCGTCAAGCTGGCCGACGTCGCGCACCGCACCGAGCTGGGCGCCGTTCGTCTCGGTGTTGCGTCCGGGAAGGTGACCGCGGTCGCCGCCGAGCTGCAGGCGATCGCCGCGGCCCACGGGGTGCCGCGCACCGTCGCCGTGCAGAGCCAGCTCGCCGGCGCCGGCGAGGCCTTCGTCGGCTACCAGGCCCGCACCGACCTCGGCCCGGTCGTCGTGGCCGGTCTCGGCGGCATCCTCGTCGAGCTGACCCGCACGGTTGTCGGCCGGCTGCTGCCGGTGGACGGCGCGGTCGTCGAGTCGATGCTGGACGAGCTCGGCGGGGCGACCGTGTTCCGGGGGCTGCGCGCGGGGGCCGGCTGGGACCGGTCGGCGTTGGCGAAGGCAGTGCTGGCCGTCGCCGAGCTGGGGGTGGCCGGCGCGGGCTGGATCGGCTCGATCGACGTCAACCCCCTGATCTGCTCGCCGTCGGGCTGCGTGGTGGCCGATGCGCTCGTGCTCGTCGAGAGAACCGATGCCGCCGCCGGGACGGTGACGCCGCCGCCGGGAACTGCCGCCACCGAACGCTGATGCCGCCGCCGAACGCTGATGCCGCCGCCGGGAACTGAAGTCGCTGGGAGGTCGTCGTGCCGTTGCCGAACGGGGTCGAGCGGGAACTGGTGGAGATACCGATTCCGCCGTCCGGGCGGGTGGACGTGTTCTCGGGCGTCGCCCGCCTGTCGGGGGCGATCTGGGCGGCCGAGGTGCGCCCGGCGGGCCCCAGGCCCAGCACGGCCGTGCTGATCGTGCACCCGACTGCCAACTTCCTCGGTCACTACGCGCTGGGGACGCTCGCCGAGCTCGGCGTCGCCGCGGTCGGGCTCGCCACCCGCTACGTGGGCAACGACGCCAACCTCAACGTCGAGAACTGCCTGCTCGACATCGGCGCCGCGATCGGCACGCTGCGCGGGCGGGGCTACGAGCGGATCGTGCTCGTCGGCAACTCGGGCGGAGGCTCGATCGTCCCCTACTACCAGGCGCAGGCCGAGCGGCCGACGGTCGTGGCCCCGCCGGGCGGCGTCGGGCCGGACCTCACCCGCGCCGACCTGCCGCCGGCCGACTCGATCGTGCTTTTCATGGCCCATCCCTCCCGCGCCCGGGTGTCGATGGAGTGGCTCGACCCGGCGATCATCGACGAGTCCGTGCCGTTCGGCCGGGACCCGGACCTCGATGCCTTCGACCCTCGCAACACCCCGCCGTTCTCCGCCGAGTTCATCGCCCGCTACCGCGCCGCGCAGCTCGCCCGCAACCGGCGGATCACCGCCTGGGCGCGGGCGCAGCTACGCCTGGTCACCGCCGCGGGACACTGGCCGGCGGGGCTGGACGACCTGGCGTTCGTCGTCCACGGCACCAGCGCCGACCTGCGCTTCCTCGATCCGGCCATCGACGCCAGCGACCGGACGATCGGCAGCACCCTGTGGGGCCGCCCCGAGATCGCCGACTACCTGCCGGCCGGGCTCAACCGCTACACGACGCTGCGGTCGTGGATCAACCAGTGGTCGATCGACGACACCAACGGCGACGCCCTGCGGTGGCTGCCGGGGCTGTCCACCCCGACGCTGGTCGTCGGCGGCTCGGCGGACACCGGCTCGCCGCCGGTGGTGCTCGAACAGCTCCACGACGCGATCGGGCCGGCGAAGAAGGACTACCTGCTCATCGACGGGGCGACGCACTACTTCGAGGGCCGGCCCGACCTGCTGCGCGCGGCGTGCGATGCGATCGCGACCTGGTGAGCCCCCGGCCGGAGACCTCGCCGTGACCGCGAACGGGGCGACGAGCGCGTCGGCCGCCACGTTCAGCGCGGCCTGGCGGCGCGCGGTCGCCGACCGGGGCGCGAGCCCGTTCCTGAGCTGGGAGTCCTCGACCGGGGCGGTGACGACGTGGACCTACGCCGAGTTCGACCGGCTCACCGGACGGGTCGCGGCCCGGCTGCGCGCGGCGGGCCTGCCCGCCGGCGGCGCCGTCCACCTCGCGCTGGCCAACTCGCCGGCCTTCGTCGCCGTGTGGCTGGCCGCCGTCGTCCTCGGCGCGCACATCGTGCCCGCCGACCCGGCCGCCACCGCCCCGGAGATCGCCGCGCAGCTCACCCGGACGAGGGCCGTGGTCGGGATCTGCTCGCCGCGGCGTCGGACGGTCTACGCCGAGGCAGCCGCAGCCGCAGCCGCAGCCGCAGCCGGGTCGGCCGGCGCCGGTTCGGACCTTGTCGTCTTCGCCGTCGACGAGGACGACGTCGAGCTTGCGACCCTGACCGGTGCCGCTGCCGGAACCGGACAGGCACCGTCGGCCGGCAGCCCTGACACTCCGGGCCTCGTCACTCCGGGCCTCGTCACTTCGGGCCCCGAAACGCCGGGCCTCGAAACGCCGGGCCCCGAAACGACTGCCGCGGTTCTGTTCACCTCCGGCACGACCAGCGCACCCAAGGGCGTGGTGATCACTCAGGCCAACTACGCCTTCGCGGGCGCGACGATGGCGGCGGCGGCCGGGCTGGGGCCCGCGGACCGCCAGCTCGTCGCGTTGCCACTGTTCCACGCGAACGCCCAGTACTACTCGTTCGCCGCCGCCATCTCCGTCGGGGCGAGTGTCGCCCTGCTCGGTTCCTTCTCGGCGTCGCGGTTCCTCGCGCAGGCCGCCCGGCACCGGGCAACGCACGCGAGCCTGTTCGCGGCCCCGATGCGGATGATCCTGGCCCGGGGCGCGCAGCGGCGCGACGCCCTGGTGCTGCGGCACGTGTGGTTCGCCCAGAACGTGACCGCCGACCAGTACGAGCGGCTCGCGGCCCTGCTCGGCTGCCGTCCCCGCCAGCTCTACGGGATGACGGAGACGACCGCGGCGGTCCTGACCAGCCGACCCGACGAGGCCCGCCCCGACGCGATGGGCCGTCCGACGCCGGGCTGCGCCGTGCGGCTGAGCCCCCGGCCGGACGGCGGCGAACGGGCGCCGGGGGAGGTCGGCGAGCTGCTCGTCGGCGGCGAGCGGGGCGCCCGGCTGTTTGCCGGGTACCTCGACGACCCCGGGACAACCCGGCGCGCCTTCGTCGACGGCTGGTTCCGCACCGGCGACCGGGCCTACCGCGACGCCGACGGTGTCTATCACTTCGCCGGTCGCGACAGCGAGACGCTGAAGGTGGCCGGCGAGAACGTGTCGGTGGTCGAGGTCGAGGCGGTCGTCGCCGAGCACCCCGGCGTGCTCGAGGCGGCGGTCGTCGGCCGGCCCGACCCGGTGCGCGACGAGGTCCCGGTCGCCTACGTCGTCGCCGACCCCCGCGGCGCCGCCCCCGGAGCCGAGGAGCTGGCCGCCTGGTGCCGGCGGCGGCTGAGCCCGGTCAAACGTCCCCGCGAGTTCGTCCTCGTCGACGAGCTCCCCCGAACCTCCGTCGGCAAGATCCGCAAGTTCCTCCTGCCCCCGGCCCCCGCACCCGACTCGTAGCCCAGGCGACGCCTATCGTCTCGCGCGGGCGAGGATGTGGTCATGCTGGTGATGCGCCCGGCACGGGCCGACGACCGGGCCGCGGTCGCAGAGATGATCATCGCACGGTCGACAGAAGTACCGGCTGTACCTGCTGGCGCGTCGAGCGCAGCGGTGGGTTTCGCCTGACCTGGTAGTGCCACTCCGGCTCGGGGCTGCCGGAGTGAAGGACCACAGTGAGTGACCGTCTCTGCGTTTGGCGGGCCGGAGCCTGGGCCAGTAGCGTGGTCATCACTTTCTCCCCGCCGTCCTCCGGGACTGGCGGGGCTTTTTTCTAGATCGGCTACGTCATGCCCCGCGAGTCGCTGTCTTCATCGACTATCAGAACGCCCACCTCTCGGCGTGCAGCAGGTTCCTGCCCTCCGGCACGCCTGGCCAGCGCGGACATGTGGATCCCGTGCGCGTGGCGCGGCGGATCGTCGATGGGCGACGACTCGGCGGTGAGCTGGCGGCTGTCCGCGGTCTGATGGCCAGGGGCTCCGGCGGGCCGTCACGAACCCTGCGTTCGCCTTTCGGCTGATCTCGTGATCAGGTTCGGACCTTCCGTGGCATTCCTCGACGAGGTGGTTCCGGGCGCCATGCCCGAAGACCCTCCAGCGTTTCGCCTCCTTCCTCAAGGAACCTGGAGAAGTAGTCGGCGAATGGAAGGCCTGACGCGGACTCGCGCACGGGGTCTGGCTGCCCCCGCGTACCAGCGCAACCGCTCCGCCAAGGAACGGTACGAGCGCAGGCGTGTCCTGGCCCGTCCGCACAACGAAGGGCTTGTCTAGCGGATGTACCTTTAGGCGGCTCGATCGCCATGCCCGCTGTGGCTGCGCGACGTGCCTTCGTGAACCCTGCCGACGGTCGTACGGGGGTCACATAGTGGCGTCGGGAGGGGTGGCGGGCATCCAAGGGGTGGTGAACTGGGCCGCGCGGGCGGCCTTCAGGCCGTGGACGCCCTGCTCGCGGCGGATCTCGGCGAAGGTGCGGCCGTCGGGGGCCTGCGCCCGTCCGCTCATCGCGAGGGTGATGACGTCGTAGCCCGAGGCCGCGACGCGGGCGGCCTCGTCGCCGGAGGCGTCGGCGGCGGCGTCCACGGCCCGCTTGTTCAGCGTGGTGGCCTCCCGGGGCATCCGGGCGAGCCGGGCAGCCAGGTCATGGGCGCGCGGGTGCAGCTCGGTGGCCGGCACGACCGCGGTGACCAGGCCGATCCGCTGAGCCAGGCCGGCGTCGATCAGCTCGCCGGTGAGGATCAGGAACTTCGCCCACTGACGTCCGATCAGCGGCACCAGCCCGGCCGCGCCGGGCAGCCCGAGGCGTCCCTCGGGCATGCCGAAGCGGGCGTCGTCGCCGGCGACGACCAGGTCACAGCTCGCGGCGAGGACGACGGCGGCGCCCAGGCAGTAGCCCCGCACGGCGGCGACCACCGGCAGCGGGCAGCGGCGCACCCGCCGGTGGAAGTCGTCGGCGGTCTCGCGGAAGCGCGCCTCGTCGGCGGCGTGCTCGCGGATCGGGTTGCCGGCCAGGTCCCCGCCGGCCGAGAACGCCGAGCCCGCGCCGGTGATGAGCACGGCGCCGACGGACGGGTCCGCCTCGGCGTCGGCGAGGGCGGCGAGGATCTGGTCGCGGGTGCCGCCGGGCCGCGCCGAGATGGGGTTGCGCGCCTGCGGGCGGTCGAGGCGGATCTCGGCGACCCCGTCCCGCGTGCCGTAGGCGATCTCGTCGAAGTCGGCGCGCCCGTCGGGATCCGTGAACCTGCCGGGGCCGGCGTGCTTGTCGAGGTCGGGGTGCCCGTCGAGGTCGGGGTGCCCGTCGAGGTCGGGGTGCTTGTCGAGATCCATGACGTTCCCGTCGGGTCAGGGGCGCGGGGCGGTGGGGGTGAAGCGGGCGGGCAGGTGCTTCACGCCATGCAGGAAGTTCGAGCGCAGCAGGTCCGGCTCGGCCGTCGCCTCGATGTCGGGCAGCAGCTCGAACAGGGTTCGGAACGCGATCGCCAGCTCGACCCGGGCGAGGTTGGCGCCCAGGCAGTGGTGCGGGCCGGGCGCGCCGAAGGTGACGTGCGGATTGGGGTCGCGCGTCACCCGGAAGGCGGTCGCGTCGTCGAAGTACGCCTCGTCCTGGTTGGCCGAGCGGTACCACAGCACGACCTTGTCACCCGCATCGAAGCGCTGCTCGCCGAGCGTCACCCCGTCGCGGGCGACCGTGCGACGCATGTACAGCACCGGAGAGGCCCACCGCAGCAGCTCCTCCACGGCGCCCGGGGTGTACCGGTCGAGGTCCGAGCGCCACAGCTCGCGCTGGTCCGGGAAACGGGTGAGCGCCGACAGCCCGTGGGCCAACGCGTTGCGGGTGGTCTCGTTGCCCGCCCCGACGAGCAGGTTGAAGAAGGTCGCCAGCTCCGTCGGGGTGAGGTTCTCCTCCTCCTGGGCGGCGACGAGCGAGCTGACCAGGTCGTCCTGTGGGTTGCGGATCCGGTCGCGGGCCAGCTCCTCCAGCAGGCCGCTCATGGCCTGGCCGGCGCCGTGCACGGCGCGCGCGACCGACCGGGGGGTCTGGTCCGGGACGTACTCCGGGTCGCTCGCACCCATCAGGATGTTCGTCTGCTCGAACAGGAACCGTTCCTCGCTGCGGGGAATGCCCAGCAGGTTGTTCACGATTCGCAGCGGCAGCAGCGCCGCGACCTCGGTGACGAAGTCGCACTCGCCCCGCCGCGCGACCGCGGAGATCACTTCGCGGCTGGTGCGGGCGATGTCCTCGACCAGCGCGGCCACCGCCTTCGGCGTGAAACCGCGGGCGACGATGCGCCGCTGGCGTGCGTGCTCCGGGTTGTCCATGTCGATGATCGAGCCGCGGAACTCGCGTAGGCGCGGCGGCTGGTCGAAGATCAGGCTGCCCTGGCCGGAGCAGAAGTCCGCCGGCCGCCGGCTCACCTCGCGCACGTCGTCCAGGCGGGTCAGCGCCCAGAAGCCGCCGCCGCGCGGGGCCCCGGTCAGGTCGAGCTCGGGGACGTACGGCCGCGGGTCGTGGGCGCGCAACCAGGCGAACGTCGCGTCGCGTTCGGCCGCCGGCCGAGTCCACCAGCTCAGGTCGTCCAGGACGTCGCCGGGCAGCCCTCGCGTCCCCGGCACGTCCCCGGTCGTGGTCATGCCGGCAGCCTCTCTACCTGCGCGGGCGCCGAAGCCGGACGCGCGTCGGGCGGCACCTGGGCGTCGGGCGGCACCTGGGCGTCGGGCGGCACCCGGGTGTGGGCCGCGCGCCGGGCGTCGAGGGCGTCGGCGGCCGGGTAACGCAGCACGGTGCGCAGGAAGCGGCCGCTGCGCATGTCCTCGTAGCCGTCGTTGACGCCGTCGAGAGGGTAGCTGTGGCTCACCACCGCGTCGAGGTCGACCTGGCCGTGCTGCCACAGCTCGATGATCTTCGGGATGTCGGCGCGGGCGTTGCCCGAACCGTAGATCGTGCCGACGATGTGCTTCTCGGACAGGGTCAGATCCATCATGTCCAGCGACACCGTCCGCTTCCCCGCCGGATGGACGTTGGTCACCACGACCCGGCCGCGGCTGGCGGTCATCGCCAGCGCCCGCCCGAGCAGTTCGCCGTCGCCGCGGCTCATCGTGCAGATGAACCGGTCGACCCCGCGGTTCCAGGTCGCCCCCCGGATGACGGCGGCGGCCTCGTCCCACGAGGTGGCGACGTGGGTCGCGCCGAGCCGAAGGATGAGCTCCTGCTTCTCGGCCACCGTCTCGACGGCGACGATGACGCGGGCGCCGGCCAGCCGGGCGCCCTGGATCGCCGCCGCGCCGATGCCCCCGACTCCCGCGACCGCGACCGTGTCGCCCGGCCGCACGTCGGCGGCGTACACCGCCGAGCCCCAGCCGGTGACGAAGCCGCAGCCCAGCAGGCAGGCCCGGTCCAGCGGGACGTGCTGCGGGATCCGGACGCAGCTCGACTCGTGGGCCACGGTGTGATGGGCGAACGTGCCGATCATGCAGGCGATCGCCAGGTCCTGGCCGCGGGCGTGGTGGCGCGCGGTGCCGTCGGCGATCTGGCGGCCCGTGTACATCTTCGCGCCGAGCTCACAGAGGTTCTGGTGGCCGGTCGCGCACTGCCGGCACCGCCCGCAGGACGGCACGAAGCCGAAGACGACATGGTCGCCGGGGACGACCGAGCTGACCCGGGAGCCGACCTCCAGCACGACCCCGGCGCCCTCGTGCCCGCCGACGCACGGCAGCCGGAACGGCATGTCACCGGTGACGATGTGCTCCTCCGAGTGACACAGACCGGAGGCGTGCAGCTCGACGAGCACCTCGTCCGGGCCGGGCGGATCGAGCTCGATCGGCTCGACCGACCACGGCGAACTGCGGTCCCACAGCACAGCGGCGAGGGTCTCCACGGCACCTTCTCTCGGTTTCGTGCTCTCGTTTCGTGTGGTTTGGGGTTCGTGCGGTTTCGGGTTCGTGCGGTTTCGGTCTCGTGCGGTTCTAATCCCGGTGCGGGTGCGGGTGCGGGTGCGGGTGCGGGTGCGGGTGCGGGTGCGGGTCGGTGGAGACTCAGCCGTCGGCGGGCCGGATGATCGACTGGAGCTCCACGAAGGCGTCGACGCCCTCGGGGCCGCCCTCGCGCCCGATGCCGGACGCGCCCATTCCGCCGAACGGGCTGCCCGGGTCCAGCGGCGCCGGCGAGTTCACGGCGACCGAGCCGGTGCGCAGCCGCGCGGCGACGCGCCCCGCCCGCTCGGGGTCCTCGCTCCACACCGACCCGGCCAGGCCGTAGTCGGAGTCGTTGGCCAGGGTGACGGCCTCCTCGACGCCGTCGTAGGGGATCACCACCGCCACCGGGCCGAAGATCTCCTCCCGGGCGACCGGGGCGTCGTTGCCGACCCCGGCCAGCAGCGTCGGCTCGACGAACCAGCCCCGGTCGAGCCCGGCCGGCCGGCCCCCGCCGGCGGCGACCCGGGCGCCGTCGGTCCGCGCGCGGGCGAGGTGCGCCTCGATCCGGGCCCGCGCGGACGCCGAGATGACCGGGCCGATCTGGGTCTTCGGCTCGGTCGGGTCGCCGACGCGCAGCGCGGCCACCCGCTCGGCCAGCGCGTCGACCACCTCGGAGTAGCGCGAGCGGGGGGCCAGGATGCGGGTCTGGGCCATGCAGACCTGGCCGGAGTTCGCCATCGCGCCGAAGGTGAGCGTGGTGACCGTCCGGCGGGTCAGCGACACGTCGTCCAGCAGAATCGCCGCCGACTTCCCGCCCAGCTCCAGGGTGCACCGGCGCAGGTCACGGCCGCAGACCTCGCCGATGCGCCGACCCACCGCCGTCGAGCCGGTGAAGGTGACCTTGTCGACGCCGGGATGGCCGACGAGGTACTCGCTCGCCGCGGTCCCGGCGGGCACGATGTTGACCACCCCGGGCGGCAGGCCCGCCTCGACGACCGCCTCGGCGAACAGGTAGGACCACACCGGCGCCGCCGGAGCCGGCTTCAACACGACCGTGCAGCCCGCGACCAGGGCCGGGCCGAGCTTGAGGGCGGTGATGAACAGCGGTGCGTTCCACGGGACGACGGCCCCGACGACGCCCACGGGCAGCCGCCGGACCAGCACCGAGCCGTGCGCCGCCGGCCGCTCGTCCGCCCACGGGTAGTCCCCGGCCAGCGCGGCGAAGGCGTCGAACGCCGCCAGGGCGGTGCCCACCTGGTAGGGCTGCGACCAGGACCGGGGCGAGCCGACCTCCGCCGTGAGCACCTCGGCGAGCTCGTCGGCCCGGGCGCGCAGCGCGTCGGCCAGCCGCACCAGCGCCGCCACCCGTTGCGGTGGGGTCGCGCGAGCCCAGGGGCCGTCGTCCAGCGCGCGCCGCGCGGCGGCCACGGCCCGGTCGACGTCGCCGATGCCGGCCGCCGCGACCACACCGATGGTCTCCTCGGTGGCCGGCGAGACCACGGCCAGCGTCTCCTCCGTCGTGGCGCCGACCCACCGGCCGTCGATGAACAGCTCCCGATGTTCGCGCACACCGACTCCTCGGTCGTCCCGGATTCCGCGCCGAATTCTAGGATCCTCGTCCGCGGGCATTCAATGATTTCTCTTTGCTGTCGATGCGAGGTTCGAAGGCGTGCCGAACCTATTTCCGTGCGAGGGTTCCGTCATGGCGCCGGGTCCCATTACCCGCAATCCTGGAGTGATCGAGTGGTTCTCACCGCCGACAGCACATGGGAGCTGGTCGAGGCGCGCGCCGCGGCCTCGCCGGACGGCCTGGCCGTCATCGACGAGCACCGGCGGCATCTGACGTTTCGCGAGCTACGCGACCGCGCCGAGGCGGCCGCCGTGCGCCTGCGCGCGCTCGGCGTCGGGCCGGGCTCGGTCGTGTCGTGGCAACTGCCCAACACGATCGACACGGTCGTGGTCTGCCTCGCGCTGGCCCGACTCGGTGCGGTGCAGAACCCGCTGATCATGATGCTGCGCGAGCGGGAGATCACCTTTGTCTGCCGGCAGGCCGGCAGCGAGCTGCTGTTGGTCCCGAGCGCCTTCCGCGGCGTCGACCATGCGGCACTGGCGCGGACGGCCGCCGCGGCGGTGCCCGGTCTGGCCGTGCACGTCGTCGACACCGCCTCGCCCGTGGACACCGCGCCGCGGGACATCTCGCCGGGGGAGGCCGTGCCGGGCGTGGCCGTGCCGGGGGAGGTCTCGCCCGGACGGGGCTCGGGCGGGGCCGCCGTCTCGTCGACCGAGCCTGTCGTGCCCGTGCGGTGGATCTTCTACACCTCGGGGACAACCTCGGATCCGAAGGGGGCCCGGCACACCGACCAGGGCCTGCTGGCCGCCTCGGCGACGTTCTGCGACCATCTCGCCGTCGTCCCCACGGACCGACTGCCGATCCTGCTGCCGATCTCCCACATCGGTGGAATCACGCACCTGCTCACCGGCCTGCAGACCGGCTGTGGCGTGATCGTGAGTCGTGGTTTCGATCCGGCGTCCACACCGGACGCCCTCGCGGCGGCGGGGGTGACGCTCGTCGGGGCGGGCACGCAGATGCTGCAGGCCTACCTGGCGCGCCAGCGTCGCCAGCCGGCCGTACCGCTGTTCCCGTTGGCCCGGGCGGCACTGTGCGGGGGCGCGGGCCGGCCGGAGGCGCTGCACTTCGAGGTCAAGGAGCTGCTCGGCGGCGTCGGGGTGATCTCCGGGTACGGCCTGACCGAGTGCCCCTTCGTCACCTGGGGTCGCCACGACGACACCGACTCCCAGCATGCGAGCACCGAGGGCTGCGCGGGTCTCGACGTCGAGATCGTCGTCATGCTCGACGACGCCACGCCCGCGGCCGCCGGGGAGGTCGGCGAGATCCGGGTGCGCGGCCCGCAGCTCATGGTCGGCTACGTCGACGCCGCCGCGGACCGGGACGCCTTCGACGCCAAGGGCTTCCTGCGCACCGGCGACCTCGGCACCCTCGACGAGGACGGCTACCTGCGCATCACCGGACGGATCAAGGACGTCATCATCCGCAAGGGCGAGAACGTCTCCGCCCGGGAACTGGAGGAGCTGCTCCTCGGCCATCCGGCGGTGGGCGAGGTGGCCGTCGTCGGCCTGCCCGATGCCTCCTCCGGCGAGCGGGTGTGCGCCGTGGTGGTGCCCGCCGACCCGGCCGACCCGCCGGATCTGGCCACCCTCTGCGCCCACCTGCGCGCGCAGGGGCTGAACAATCGCAAGCTTCCCGAGCAGCTCGAGCTCGTGCCCGAGCTGCCGCGTAATGCCATGGGAAAGGTCGTGAAGCGCGACCTGACCGCCCGTTTCGCGCACTGAATGTCGTGCGGCCGAAGGCGATTGCATCGACAGCCTATCGACATCGTCGGCTCATTACCTTTTCGACGCCGTCGTCGGCGCATGCGTAGGTCGCCGAGACTCGGAGGGAACGGGGCAGCCATGAGCGTCACCGCCACCAGGGACGACAACGTGCTCGCGGGGACCCTGGGCGGCTGGCTGCGTCGGGCGCTGGAGCGGCCGTCACTGGAGGTCGCGGGGCTGTCCAGGCCGAAAGCGGGCACGTCCAACGAAACCGTGATCGTCACCGTGCGATGGGACGACGACGGCCAGCGACGCGACGAGCGCCTGGTGATCCGTATCCAGCCGACCGGGCGTCAGTTGTTCCAGCATCCGGACACCATCGGCGAGGGCCGCGTCCTGCGGGCCATCGCTGCGGCCGCACCGGTGTCCGTGCCCGCGCCAATGTCCGTGCCCGCGCCAATGTCCGTGCCCGCGTCGGTGCCAGTGCCCGCGTCGGTGTCGGTACCCGCGTCGGTGTCGGTGCCGGTGCCGCGGGTGCTCGCCTTCGAGCCGGATGCCGCGGTGGTCGGCTCGCCGTTCTTTGTGATGAGCCACGTCCCGGGCCGGGTGCTCTCGGACATCCCGAGCTGCCACGCGGCCGGCTGGCTGCTGGAGTGGACGCCGGCGCAGCGCGCCGCCCTGTGGGACAACGGACTGCGCACCCTCGTCGACGTCGGGCGCATCCCCGTCCACGGCGAGCTGGAGTTCCTCTGGGCACCCGCGCTCGGCCCGACCGGGCTGCAGCAGCTCGTCACCGCGACCCGACACTGGTTCGACTGGGTCCGCGGCGAACGTGAACTCGACGTGCTCAGCCGGGCGATGGAGTACGTCGAAAGCGAGCGTCCCGACCACGACGACCGGACGCTGAGCTGGGGCGACGCCCGGGTCGGCAACATGATGTTCGCGCCCGACGGGACGGTCGCCGCCGTCCTCGACTGGGAGACCCCCGCGGTCGGCCCGCCCGAGGTCGACCTCGGCTGGTGGCTGATGATGGACGAGTTCTACAGCCATGGCCTGGGCTCGCCGCCGTTGCCCGGGGTGCCGGACGAGGACGCCCAGATCGCCCGCTGGGAGGGGCTGGTCGGCCGTCCCGCCCGGGAGCTGGCCTACTACAAGCTGCTGGCGGCGTTGCGGTTCGCCATCGTCTGCGCCCGCTCGACCGACATCTCGATCGCCCGCGGCGTGGCCCGCCCGGACACCGCCATGCACATCCGCAACCCGGCGGGCCTGCTGCTCTACCGCTGGCTGGGCGAACCGGAACCGGACCTGGCCCCCGAGTTCACCGCGATGATGTCCCGCTTCGCCCGCAAACGGGCCGACCGGGCGGGCTGAACGAGCCGGGCGGGCTGACCGAGCGGGGTGGGCTGGACGAGCGGGGTGGGCTGGACGAGCGGGGTGGGGTGGACGAGGGGTGGACTGGACGAGCCGAGGGGAGCAGCGTCGGTGAGCGATGCCCTGCGCGCGCAGACGGTGTCGATGCGGGGAGCCGGGGACGACGACATCGAGGCCTACCTCGCCGAGCCGCTCGACGGGTCACCCGCGGGCGGCGTCGTCGTGATCCACCACATGCCGGGCTACGACGAGTCGACGAAGGAGATCACCCGCAGGTTCGCCGCCCACGGCTACCTCGCCGTCTGCCCGAACCTGTACTCACGGGAGGCTCCCGGCGCCAGCCCCGGGGACGCCGCCGCCCTCGCGCGGGCCCGCGGCGGCGTCCCCGACGATCGGCTCGTCGGGGACGTCGACGCGGCGGTGCGCCTGCTGCGGTCGTCGCCGTCGTCCAACGGCAAGGTGGCGGTGATCGGCTTCTGCTCGGGTGGGCGCCAGGCGTTCCTCGCCGCGTGCAGCCTCGATCTGGACGCCGCCGTCGACTGCTACGGCGCCTACGTCGTCGCCACGCCGCCGGAGGATTCCGTGCTGCGCGGGGTCCGGCCGATCGTCGACCTGGCGGGAAGGCTGTCCTGCCCGCTGCTCGGCCTGTTCGGCGACGACGACCGGATGCCCTCACCGGCCGAGGTCGCCGCCCTCGCCGCGGCGCTCACCGAGCACGGCAGGACCTTCGAGTTCCACAGCTTCCCCGCCGCCGGCCACGCGTTCCTCGCGACGGACCGCGACGCCTACCGGCCCGCCGCGGCCAGGGCGGCCTGGCCGCGGATCTGGACGTTCCTGCGCGCCCACCTCACCGGCTGACCTCGCGGCGAGTCCACACGTCCCGAGTGTCATTAGTCAGCTTTTTGGCGGCGGCGCCGGCGAACGGCACCCGGACTCGGTGATCCGGTGTGTGCGAGTCGATTCTCCGCCGCCGGGCTTCCGCATAGTCGGACCGAGTCGACAGCTCACCTGGCCGGGCCCCGACGCCTCGCGTCCGAACGGCGGCCGAGGGCGCCTGTGCCGCCATCCCGCCCGCGCCGCACGCCCGCCGGGTCGAGGGCCGGCCGGTTTCTCGCCCTTCCCCCGGCGACATCGTCCGCCCATCGCGAGCCCGGCTCGAACGCACGGCGAACGTCGTGCGAGTACACTTGCGAACGCCGGCTCCGGGCGGCGCTGGTGGACAGGTGTGCTCTTCGCTCCTGAATCCGTGCGCTGTCTGCACCAGGTTTCTGTCGACTGCTGTGGCGTACGGTCGCGCCGCAGATCTCGGCCTGGTCGCGGAGGAGTCCGCGTGCGCTCTCGCATGTCACATGTCGGAGAAATCTTCGGTAAGGAGACCCTGATCGCGCGGTGCGATCAGTTGTCTGCCGATCCTGTTCTGCGGTATCCACGGGAACGCGGCAGCAGCTGAGAGAGAAATAACCACATTCGGCGCTCGGTGCCGTGACGAGCTTCTTTGGCTCGCTCGATCTCCGGGTCGGTCGATGTCCGCAGGCTGCCCAAATTCTGGTGCATCCGCGGGCTTCGGGCGCCCGCATTGTCGAGCGGGGTTGAAACGCGCGCTGACAATATCGCTGGAGCTTCCTCGGTGAAGTGCCGGGTGCGGCCGACGAAACACCATCTTCATGAGACCGTTACTCGGTCTTATCGCGGTAGATCTTGCTTGACGTCGCTCTTTTCTCGCTGCTAACTTCCGCCCATGATTATTCAGGGAATGGCGAGCGGCGTGAATCGCTCGGTTCGGGGGGACTGTCAGTGAGTTCTTTGGGGGGATGGTCGGTAAGAACGACGCGCCGCCCGGCACGGGTCGCCGTCGCGGTCGGTGTCGCGAGCGTGTTCGCGCTGGCGGCCTGCTCGAGCTCGGGGGGCTCGAGTGCCGACGCCGGCGGCAAGAGCAGTGCGACGCCGGCGGCGCCCGCGACGCCTGCCACGCACGTCGTGACGGATCTGTCGGGTGCGACGGTGACGGTGCCGACGACGGTCAACCGCATCGCCGAGCAGTTCCCGGCGCATGTCGTGGCCGACATCATGCTCGGGGTCGGCGACAAGCTGGTCGCGATCCCGCAGAACGTCAGCACGATCCCGTTCCTGCGGACCGTGCAGCCGTCGATCACGAAGGTGCCGCAGCTGTTCCACAGCGGCAACGTGAACATGGAGCAGCTGCTCGCCCAGAAGCCGGACGTGGTCTCCGCCATCTCCGGGGGTGACACGGTGAAGCCGTTCCAGGCCGCGGGGATCCCGGCGGTCACCATGTTCTTCCCGAAGTACGCGCAGCTCCAGCAGTCGACCACCGTCGCCGGGGAGACCTACGGTGGCGCCGCGGTGGCCAGGGCGAAGGCGTACAACGCCTACTTCGACAAGGTCGACAGCACCCTGACGTCGCGGCTGGCGAAGGCGGCGACCAAGCCGACCGTGGTGTACATCGAGGCGTACACCGGCAACAACATCGTGGTCCAGGGCGGATCGTCGCTGATCGACCAGTGGATCACGAAGGCCGGCGGGACGGACGCGGCGAAGGGGATCAGCGGTGGTCGCGTCAACGTGACCATGGAACAGCTGTTGCAGTGGAACCCGGACAACCTGATCATCCAGACGCCGGGCGGTGACCAGGGCCTGGCCGCCGACACCGGCGCCTCGGTGCTGGCGGGCCTGTCGAAGATCAGCGGCTGGAGCGATTTGAAGGCGGTCAAGTCGGACAAGGTGTTCATCGACCCCAGCGGGTTGTACGCGTGGGGCCAGTACACCGTCGAACAGGCTCTGCAGCTGCAGTGGGTGGCGAAGGTCCTCAACCCGTCGCTGTTCGCCGACGTCGACCTCCGGTCGGTCACCCGCGACTTCTACAAGAACCACTTCGGGTACACGCCGTCGGACACCCAGCTCAACACCATCCTGCAGACCACCTCGCCAGACGGCATCGCCACCGCGAAGAACGCCATCTCCTGAGCGCTGGTTGAACCAAGGCAGGACCGGGCTGGGACCGCCGAACGGCTGATCGGCTGAGCGGCATCCCCTGGCGAGCTCGGCGAAGGCGACCGACACCCGCAGTCGCGGAGCGGCCTCCTCGCCGAGCTCGTCCCGGTTCCGACCCCAAAGCGTGTCCGCACCTGAGCCACCGAGGCCATCTGGGACGCCGAGGCCATCTGGGACGCCGAGGCCGTGGCCGACGGCTTGCCGGCTGCCGTCCCGGCCACTGCCGTAGCCGGTCGGGACGGCAGCCTCGGCGGTCGGCGGTCGGCGGTCGGCGGTCGGCGTGGCGGCCGAGGCGGCCCGCCGCCGGGCGATCCGTGGTCCCGCGAGCCCGCCGAGCCAGACGAAGCCGCCGATCAACGGCTCGACCAAGGGGCTCGGCCAAGCGGCTCGGCCGGTCGCGACGGGTGGGCGGCCGGTCAGTGACACGTGTCGCGGCGCTGGCGCGGTGGCCGACGCTGCCGGCCGATCAGACCTGGAGCCGCTGCCTCCAGCTCCTGCTGGTCTCCAGAGCCGGTAGCCACCGGATCGCCCATCGAAGCGGACCGTGCTCGCTCGTTGGATCTTGGGCTCGGGAGTGAAGAGCACCGATCTTTGAGGCGGGATCCGGGAAGCTTTCGATCATCCCGGCGACCATGATCCAGCCGGAGAGTCTGTGGAGCGCGCCACAAATTTTCTATGGGAAAAGTGTGGATTTGATCAATGATCAAGCCTCTGACCTGCGACGATGCTCCCGCGATAGGACTCGAACCTATAACCTGCCGGTTAACAGCCGGCTGCTCTGCCAATTGAGCTACGCGGGATCGGATGCTCTTCGCATCTGACACGGTGAGCTTACCTGAGGTTCGGATGGTCTTGGACGGAGGGGTGGACGCCGACTCGGCTCCACGACGCCGGCCGGCCCGGCGCTGATCCGCGAGCACGTCCGACAGCGGTCCCTGTGGCCGGGCGGGCGGCCAGGCGGGGAGCGAGTCCATGGACCAGAGTGCCTGTCCACTTGTGATCAAGAAGTGGTGTGTGGGCGGTGCCGTGTCGGCGGGTGCCCGCCTTTGGTCGCGTCGGCAAGTGCAGGAGGCCGACCGGTTCACGGATGAACCGTGCCGCGGTCCGGGCGCGTAGTACCGATCGGGGTGCGGACACTCGGACCGTGCCCTGGCAGCCGCCAGGATGGCGGTGTGCCGCGGCTCGGTGAACGGGCGATGGGGGCGTACCGATGCGCAGGGTGCGGGGCCGTGGACAAGCCGGTGATGGTGAAGGCACAGCCCGGATCGTCGCCACCGGCGACGCGGGCGGGGCACGGCTGGTCGTGGGCGCCGTTGCGGTGAAGGGTGCGCCGGTGGTCGGGGATGCGCCGATGGTGAAGGGCGCGCCGGTGGTCGTGGGTGCGCCGGTGGTCGGGGGCGCGCCGATGGCCGGGCGGATTCCGACAGGGGAGGGCGACGCGGAGGCGGCGGTGCGGGTCGGGCCAGGTGCGTTTCCGACCGTCGGCGCCGCGCTACGGGCGCTGCCGGCCGGCGGGATGGTGTCGATCGCCCCCGGCCGCTACCCGGAACAGCTCGTCCTCGACCGGGCGGTTCGCCTCGTTGCCGCAAGCGGCCCGGGGACGGTGTGGCTGGCCGGAGTCGGACCGCTGATCGTGCGCGCGCCTGTCGTGATGGACGGCCTCGGCCTGGCCGGCGCCGACCCCGCCGCCGCCACGCTGCTCGTCACCGCCGGCGTCGCCGAGCTGGCGGACTGCGACATCGTCGGCGGCCGGGTCGAGATCGCCGGCGGCTCCGCCCACCTGCGCGGCTGCCGGATCGCCGGAGCCGACCTGGCCGGGCTGCACGTCCTCGGTGACGGGCGGGCGACTCTCACGGGCTGCGTCGTCGAGAGCGTGGCGGGCACGGGTGTGGTGGCGGCTGGTGAGGCTGTCGTGGACCTGGTCGACTCGCGGGTGAGCCGGGTGAGGGGTTCCGGACTTCGGCTGCGGGGCCGCGCGACGCTGTGGGCGCGCAACTGTGAGATCAGCCGGTCCGGACGCAGCGGCCTGCTGGTCGAGGAGGACTGCGCCGCGATGTTGGAGGGCTGCCTGTTCCTGAACCCCGGCAGGGAGGGGATCCGGCTGCTGGGTCCGCCCGCGGATGCCGGCGCGTCGGCGGCGGACCCCGGCAGTTCCGGAGATGCCGGCAGTTCCGGAGATGCCGGCAGTTCCGGAGACGGCGACGGTTCCGGAGACGCCGACGCGGCCGGGGATGAGCGGGGGGCCGGGGTGCGGCTGGTCGCCTGCGAGATCGTCCAGGCCGGCGCCGACGGCCTGCTGCTCGAGGGAGCCGCCCGCGCCAGCCTCGTCCGATGCCGGATCCGGCGAACCGCCCTGGCGGGAGTGGTCGCCCTCGGGCACGCCGAGTTGCGCCTCGACTCGTGCGACATCGACGCGGCCGGCACCAGCGGGCTGGTTGCCCGCGGCAAGGCGTCGCTGCACGGCGTGGGGGGAGCGGTTCGCGGTTGCGCGGCGAACGGGGTGTTCCTCACCGACGGCGCGCGGGCCGTCCTGGCCGGCCTCACCGTCGAGACCAGCGGCTACAGCAACGTCCACCTCGGCGCGGACGCCTACGGCGAGCTGTCCGGCGGCCGGCTGCGCGGGACCCCCGAGCATGGCCTGCACGTCGCCGGTGCGGCCGTGGCGCGGCTGCGCGGCGTCTCGGTCGCCGGCAGCGCGATGTCCGGCATCCAGACGGAGGGCACGGCGGCCCTGACAGCCGACGACTGCGAGCTCGACGGCAATGCGAACGGTCTCGCCGTGGCCGCCGGCACGTCGGCCGTGTGCACGGGCTGCCGCATCACCGGCGGTTCCGGGGCCGGCGTGCAGATCGGTACCGATGCCGAGGCCACCTTGCGTACCTGCCGGGTCGAACGAACCGGCGCGGCCGGGGTGGTGCTGGCCCAGCGGGCCCGCGCCCGGCTCGAGGACTGCGAGATCGTGGAGACCGGCGGCTCGGCCCTGGTGATCTGGACCGGTGCCAGCCCCGTGGTGCGATCGACGCGGCTGCGGCGGCCGGCGAAGAACGGCCTGTTCGTCGGCGACGGCGCCGCGGGCACCTTCGAGGACTGCGAGATCGCCGGCTCCGGCCTGCCGGCCGTGCACGTGGGCGACGGCGCCCGCCCGCGGCTGGTCGGCTGTCGCATCCTGGACTGCGAGGCGGACCTGAGTCTCGCCGAGGGCGCCGAGCCGGAGTTCGCGCGGTGCGAGGTCCGTGACGTACGCCAGGTGCGCCTGCCGGGCGCGACGGGTGCCGGGGGCGGGTCGCCCGACGCGGCGGTCGGCACGGGTCCCGCCGCTGTGGGCGCCCCGACAGACCCGGACCGGCGCGGACGGCGCGGCGCGGCGCGGGAGCGACCGACTGCGAGCCTGGCGGACCTGCTGGGCGAGCTGGCCGGGCTGGTCGGCCTGGAGCGGGTCAAGCAGGACGTCGGCGCGCAGGTCAAACTCATGCGAACCGTCCGGCGCCGCCAGGAGGCCGGCCTTCCCGCGCCGCCGCTGAGCCGGCATCTGGTGTTCGCCGGAAACCCGGGCACCGGGAAGACGACCGTGGCCCGGCTGTACGGTCGGCTCCTCGCGGCGCTCGGCATACTCGAACGCGGCCATCTCGTCGAGGCCGACCGCTCGGACATGGTGGGCGAGTATGTGGGCCACACGGCGCCGAAGACCCAGGCGATCTTCCGACGGGCGCTGGGCGGCGTGTTGTTCGTCGACGAGGCCTACTCCCTGGTTCCGCCCGGCCTCGGCAACGATTTCGGCCAGGAGGCGATCGCCACGCTGGTCAAGCTGATGGAGGACCACCGCGATCGGGTCGTCGTCATCGTGGCCGGATATCCGGCGGAGATGACGCGGTTCGTCACCTCGAACCCCGGGCTGGCCTCCCGGTTCTCCCGCGTCATCCCCTTCGAGGACTACACCTGCGCGGAACTCACCCAGATCGTGGCCGGCCAGTGCCGCCAGCACGAGTACGAGCTGCCCGCCCCCACCGTCGCCGCACTGGACTCCTACTTCGCGGCGCTGCCCCGCAACCGCGGCTTCGGCAACGGCCGGCTCGCCCGTCAGGTGTTTCAGCAGATGACGGAGAACCAGGCGCAGCGGGTGGCGGAGCTCGCGGTACCGACGACCGAGGACCTGCTGCGGTTGGATTCCGTCGACCTGCCCGAGCTCGGTGCCGGGAGCTGACCGGGCCGGTCGCCGGACCAGCGGGAGCTCGGCTCCGCGGGGGACCGCGCTGGCCACCTGAGGTTCATGCTGACCTGGCCGTGGGGTAGTAATCATTGCGGCGGCACAACGCCGGCCGGCCGGCGGCCATCCGCCAGCACGTCCATCGGTCTCCCGGGAGGCAACATGCGCATCAGGCCCAGCGTCGTCATCGCACTCGGCCTCGGGTACGTCCTGGGGTCCCGAGGCGGACGCGAGCACTACGACGTGATCATGCGACAGCTTCGGGAGGTTCGGGAACGCCCAGAGGTGCAGAGCGCCGCCGGCGTCGTGTCCGCGCAGGCAGGGACGGTCTTCCACCGGGTCCGCGGCCTGTTCGCCGGGGAGGTCGAGCCGTCCGGAACCCGCCCGTTCCGTCCGGTGGCGGCGCACAGCTCGAACGGTGTCAGCTCCGTCGGCGCCCATTGAGGACCGGCGGCGCCGCCGTCGCATCGTCCCGGGACCGGATTGGCAGCCGGTGTCCCGTCGTCTCCTCTCGGATGGTCTCACCGTTGGACGGCGTCGCCGCCGGGTGGTGTCCCCGTTGGGCGTTGTTCCCGTCGGGTGGTGTCGCCGCCGGATGGTTCGGTCGTCGCCGCTCCCGGCGGGTCGACCCGGGGGAGCGTGCGGGCGCGACGGATCGGAGCACCCCATGGCGATGAAGCCGGCCAGGTCGGCGCGGGCACGGGCGGCGGGGCCGGGGCGAGCGGGCGGCCCCGCGCCGGCGGAGGTTCCCGGTGGGGTGCCGCCGGCGCTCGCCGCCCTGGTGGACCTGCTGGGCCGGCGCTTCGCCCTCGGCCTCTACTGGCACCTGCGGGGCGGCTCGCTGCCGTTTCGCACGCTGGCGGCCCGGCTGGACGCCCCCGAGGCGCAGCTCGTCCAGCGGCTGCGGGAGTTGCGGGAGGCCGGCCTGGTCGAGGTGGACGAGGTCGGCGAGTACCGGCTGACCACCCACGGTCGGCGCCTGCAGGGCGTGCTCGAGCCCCTGGCCACCTGGGCGGCGGACTGGGCGGCGCTCAGCCCGCGCCAGCGCAGCCCGCGCGGCGCCTCCACCCGCGGCCACGACGAGCCCTGAGTGCGCGTGGGCGGACTCTTGTCCCGACATCACGGGATGTCTACCGTCAATGAACGGAGCGTGATTTCGAGATCACAGGTTGTCTTTTGCTGATCTTAAGAATCCTTTAGGCCCCGAGAGATGTGCTGGTCACCGTCGAACCTGGTGCCGACGAGCACCGGAGCGCGACCTGATGGATCCGAGCTTCACCCGGCGGAGGTAACCCCGACCTCCGGTGGGTCTCCCTAGCCCGGGTCGCGGCCCGTCCCAGCCGCGACCCGGGCTCATCAGTTCTGGCCAGCTCCCTCAGCTCGTGAGATCGGGCCAGCTCCCTCAGTCCGGGCCAGCTCCCGGAGCCGGTGAGCCGAGTCCGGGAGCGCGGCGGCCGCCGTTCAGCCGGCGGCGAGACGATCCCGGGCCGCGGCGATCCGACGGCGGGTGGCCTCCCGGCCGAACACCTCGAGCGACTCGAACAGCGGCAGCCCCACGGTGCGCCCAGTGACCGCGACCCGCACCGGCGCCTGCGCCTTGGCCAGCTTCAGGCCGTGGCGCTCGCCGAGCTCGGCCAGCGTCGCCTTCAGCGTCTCGGCGTCCCACTCGATCTTGCCGAACACGTCGTGGACGTCGGCGAGCAGCTGCGCCGCCGGCCCCTTCATCGCCTTCGCCCAGGCCGCGTCGTCCACCGGCGCCGCCGGCAGGAACAGGAAGTCGACCATCGGCACGATCTCCGCCAGCACCGACACCCGGGACTGGGCGAGCCCGGCGACGGCGGCGAACGTGCCGGCGTCGAAGGCGTCGGCCGCCCACGGCGCCGCCGGGGGAGCCAGCCACGGCTCGACCGCCGCGATGAACTCCTCGACGCTCAGCGCCCGGATGTACTCCCCGTTGAACGCCCGCAGCTTCTTCTCGTCGAAGAACGCCGGGGACGGCTTCACGTCGGCCAGGTCGAACGTCGACTCGATCGTCTCCCACGGCACGATCTCGTCGTCGCCCGACGGCGCCCAGCCGAGCAGCATCAGGTAGTTCTTCATCGCGCCGGGCAGGTAGCCCTCGTCCCGGTAGGACTCCAGCGCCACCTTGTCCCGCCGCTTGGACAGCTTCTGCCGCTTCTCGTTGACGATGACCGGCACGTGCGCCCACACCGGCGGCTCGGCGGCGCCGAGCGCGGCCCACAGCAGCTGCTGCTTGGGCGTGTTGGACAGGTGCTCCTCGCCCCGGATGACGTGGGTGATCCCCATCTCCAGGTCGTCGACGACGTTGGCGAGCAGGAACACCGCCGAGCCGTCCGCCCGCGCGATCACGAAGTCCTCGATGGTGTCGTTCGGGAACTCCGGGGTCCCGCGGATCAGGTCGTGCACCGTCGTCACGCCGTCGTCGGGAGTGCGAAAGCGCAGCGCGCGGCCGGGACCGGGCTCCAGCCCGCGGTCGCGGCAGAAACCGTCGTAGCCGTGCTGGGCGTTGCCCGTGCGCTCCGCCAGCGCCTCGCGGGTGCAGTCGCAGAAGTACGCCAGCCCCGCCTCCCGCAGGCGGACCGCGGCCGCCCGATGCCGGTCCGCGCGAGAGGACTGCAGCACCGGGCCCTCGTACCGGCCGGGGCTGATCCCGAGCCAGTCCAGCGCACTGATGATGCCGTCGGTCCACTCTGGCCGGTTGCGCGAGGCGTCGGTGTCCTCGACGCGCAGCACGAAGTCGCCGCCCGCGCGCAGCGCCACCAGCCAGTTGAACAGCGCCGAACGCGCCCCACCCACATGGAAGATGCCGGTGGGAGACGGCGCGAATCGAACCCGTACCCGCCCAGATCCCATGCGGGGCAGCGTACAGGGATCGCGTGGGGCCGACGGAGCGCCGCGGTGGCGCCGTCGTCGGCCGCATCCGCCGGCAGGTGGCCATCCCGGGCGCGCCGCGGCGGCCGGTACCCCGAACGGGCGGCGGGTGGCTCGCTGCCCGGGTGGTCGGCTACGCGGCCTAGTCGCCGAGGAGGTCGAGGGGGGTGGTGGGTTGGTGGGGGGTGTGGGGGGTGGTGGTGAGGTGGTGGCGCCAGAGGGTTTCGGCGGCGTCGGGGTCGTGGTTGGTGAGGTGGGTGAGGAGTTGGTGGTGGGTGGTGTGTTGGTGGCGCAGGGTGGTGAGGTCGGGGGTGGGGGTGTCGGGGGTGGGGGTGGTGGCGTCGAGGATGTGGCGGAGCATGCTGCTGATCATGGTGAGGGTGTGGTTGGCGGGGGTGGTGAGCAGGAGGGTGTGGAAGTTGAGGTGGTGGGTGTGGATGTCGGTGGGGTTGGGGTGGGGGGTGGCGAGGGCGTGGTCGGTGGTGGTGAGGTGGGTGGTGAGGTGGGTGAGGTGGGTGTCGGTGGCGGTGGTGGCGAGTAGGCGGATGGCGGCGGGTTCGAGGTGGGTGTGGGCGGTGTGGATGTCGGCGAGGGTGGTGTGTTGGTGTTCGAGGACGAGGGCGGTGTAGCGGGCGGCGACGTGGCCGTTGGGGGTGTGGACGCGGGCGCCGCCGTGGGCGCCGCGGCGGACGCTGATGAGGGCTTCGGATTCGAGGACGCGGAAGGCTTCGCGCAGGGTGGGGCGGGAGACGCCGAACTGTTCCATGAGGACGGCTTCGGGGGGCAGGGCGTCGCCTTCGTGGAGTTCGCCGCGGACGATCTGGCGGCGTAGGTGGGCGGCGACGAGTTCGGCGGTCTTCGGAACGCGGACATGCTGCCCGATGCGGATGGCGGCGGTGTGCGCGGGCGCGGCGGTGCGCGCGGGTGCGGCGATGTCCGGGCGCGGGGCGATGTCCGGGGGCGTGGCGATGTCCGGGGGCGTGGTGGATGCCCGCCGCCCGCGCCGGCTCGCGGCGGCGCCCTTACGCGGCGGGCTGCCCCGGCCCGGCGTCGCGGCCCGGGTGGAGGTCGCGGGCCGTCCCGGGCGTGCGGCTCCCGCCGGCGCCGGGGAGCCGTCCGACGCGGCGAGGCCGCTCGGCGGGGCGGATCGGTCCGACGGTTCGGTCCGGGGCGCAGCCGTGGCCGATGCCCCCACGGGGACAGGTCGGTCGGTCCGGGCGCGGGGCGGTGGGATCACGGTCATGGGTGCACCTTTCCGGGGCGGGGTTTCGGTCACCGGGGGTGGATTCGGGCGGGCGGTGGATCTGGCGGGGCGGGCTGCGGGTGAACTGCGGTATCGGTCGGGCGTCGTCATCCAGGGGGCGTCGGCGTCGGTCCGGTGCCGCCGGCCGGATGCGCGGTGCGTCGCGGACGGGCCGCATTCCCGCCGGTCGTCGCCGCGCGGCGGTAGGTGGGGTGCACCGTCGCCGGGTGCGTGACCGACGCCGTGAACGGCAGACGGGCATCGGCGTCGCTCGTCGCCGCACACCCCACGGAGGTGGTGGGAGCCACCGGAGAAGATAAACCGACTACCTGAACCATACACGCGCACCATTGGGAAGATGTTGTCTCCCAAGAATGAAGTGTGGTCTCTTGGTGGAGAGTTCCGAGTGGTGCGCGGCGATCTGGCGCTATCGGGTTCCTGTCAAGTGGTGGGCGCGGTTCTTTGTGATCCGAGCGTGGCCGAGGGAAAGGGATCGGCGTGACGTAAGACGCCGTTTCCGGTCGCCGAGAGCCCGCCGGTCCGCGGAAATGCGCGTCCCGTTCCTCGCCGCGAGCGGAACGCGGACCCGGAGTCGAGATGCGGGTCTGTGTCATCGATGAAACTCGGTGCCAGATGCGTGTCCGGCCGTTGTCTGCTCGGCGGGGGGTGACCAGGGCTGAGGGGACGACCTGGGCGGGTTAACGGAGCCGGTGGGGTGATGTGGCCTGGAGGTCACTGCGGCGAGGGACCTTAGGCCCGAGTAGGCGAACGGGCAGCGAGTCCGTCCGTGCAGCTCCGCGACCTCGGACGGCTCGATCGCATCGGCCCGACACCGCCCGCGACGTCGTCAGTCGACGGCTTCGAACGTGCCGATGCGTTACGTTGGCCGCGCCCGATAAATCCACATGGTCCGTTTTCGGCGTCAAGCGGAGTCTGTGCGGTGTCGGTTGCTTTCGGGATAATTTTGGCTTTCGATGTGACACGTGCTAGATGTGATGGGCTCCGGTCGCTTCAAGGGGGAACACGTGATCGTCGCGCAGGCCGTTCATCAGCATGCGAGTCAGGACCTTCTGTTCGTGGTGGTATCCGTCGGGCTTGCTGCGGTGGGATCATTCGCCGCGCTGGTGAGCGCGATCCGGATCCCGTTGTCCCAGGGTGCGGCCAGGGTTCGCTGGACTCTCGCCGCCGCGCTCTCCCTCGGCGGCGGCGCGATCTGGTCCATGCATTTCATCGGGATGATCGGCTATCGCGTCGACGGGCTCGACCTGCGTTACGACCTGCCGCTCACCGCGGTGTCGCTGGTTCTCGCCGTCGTGGTCTCGGCGCTGGGGCTCACCCTCGTGGCGCGCCGTCCACGGAGTACCGGATGGCTCGCGCTCAGCGGGGTGATCTCCGGCCTGGGAATCGCCGCGATGCACTACACCGGCATGGCCGCGATGCACGTCGGCGGGACCGTGACCTACCGGCCGGGCATCGTCGTGCTGTCCATCCTCATCGCCGTGGCCGCGGCCCTGGCGGCCCTGTGGATCGCCTTCCGGGTGCGCACCGGCCGGCACGTGGTGGCGGCCTCCCTGGTCATGGCGGCGGCGGTCTGCGGCATGCACTACACCGCCATGGCCGCCACCCAGGTCCAGGCCGGGCCGGGGGACTCCGAGGCGGTGGGCACCGACCCGATCTCCCTCGCCCCGATCGTCTGCGTGATCGCCTTCTCGGTGCTTGCGGTGGTGATCTTTACGGCCCTGGGTGGCGTCACCGAGTCCGGTTCGTTCTCGATGGTCCGCGATGGCGGCAGCCGCCACCGCCGCCCGGGCGGCGCGGGCAGGGCGACGGTGGACGGTGCCGCTGGGGGGCCCGCGGGCCGCATCGTGGACGGAGGCGGAGGCGGAGGCGGGGGCGGGGGCGGAGCTGCCGGTCAGTCGCCCCTGCCGGCGGCCTTCGTGAACCCCCGCGGCGACCAGTACCGGCCTGCCCCGCCGGTCCCCGTCTGGAGCCGGCCGTCCACGGGGGAGTCGACGACCCGCTCCGGCTGACGGTGCCGATCCGCGGCCGCCGCGCCCGATCCGGCCGCGTGACGGGGTCGGTCACGGTCGTACGGTGAACCGGTGAGCCTGTTCGACACCGCGGACCTGTTCGGCGGGGACGCCACACCACCGCCGGGTGCCGGGCGCAGCGCCGGCGGCGTGGTCGGCCGCGCCGCCGGCGCTGCGGAAGGCTCGGACGTCGGGGGTACCGGCGGCAGGGACGCCGCTTCTGGCAGTGCTGGGGCCGGCCCGATCCCGCTCGCGGCGCGGCTGCGGCCGCAAACCCTGGACGAGGTCGTCGGCCAGCGCCACCTGCTCGGCGCGGGCAGCCCGCTGCGCCGGCTCGTCGAGGGCGGCGGGACGACCTCGGTGATCCTCTGGGGGCCACCCGGTACGGGGAAGACCACCCTGGCCCACATCGTCTCCCGGGCCACCGGCCGGCGGTTCCGGGAGCTGTCCGCCGTGACGGCAGGGGTGAAGGACGTCCGCGCCGTGATCGACGAGGCCCGCGCCGCCAGCTCGGCCTCCGGCACGCGCACCGTGCTGTTCATCGACGAGGTCCACCGCTTCACCCGCACCCAGCAGGACGCCCTGCTCCCCTCGGTGGAGCTCGGCTGGGTCACCCTGGTCGCGGCCACCACCGAGAACCCGTTCTTCTCGGTGGTCAGTCCGCTGCTGTCCCGGTCGCTCCTGCTCACCCTCGAACCGCTCACCGACGACGACATCCGTGGCGTGCTCGACCGGGCCCTGCACGATCCCCGCGGGTATGCCGACCGGGTGGCGCTGACCGACGAGGCCCGTGAGCACGTTGTCCGCCTCGCCGGCGGGGACGCCCGCCGCGCGCTGACCGTCCTCGAGGCGGGCGCGGAGGCCCTCCTCGCCGACCTCGCCGCGGTGGAGGCGGCGAAGTCGGTCGATCCGGTCGATCCGGTCGATCCGGTCGATCTGGTCGATCTGGTCGAGGGGGTCGGGGCGGCCGACGGCGCCGGCACTGGTCGGCCGGCGGCGCTGCTGGAGGTGGCCGTGCTCGAACAGGCCGTCAACCGGGCCGCCGTGCGCTACGACCGGTCCGGTGACCAGCACTACGACGTGATCAGTGCCTTCATCAAGTCGATGCGCGGCGGCGACGCCGATGCCGCGCTGCACTACCTGGCCCGGATGCTGGAGGCGGGCGAGGACCCGCGGTTCATCGCCCGCCGTATGATCATCCTGGCCAGCGAGGACGTCGGGATGGCCGATCCGGGGGCGCTCGGCGTCGCGGTCGCCGCCGGGCAGGCGCTCGATCTGGTCGGCCTGCCCGAGGCGCGGCTCGCGCTCGCCCAGGCGGTCATCCACCTGGCCCTGGCGCCGAAGTCCAACGCGGTGATCCGGGCGATCGACGCCGCCACCGCCGACGTGCGGGCCGGCCGGGCCGGGCCGGTGCCGGCGCATCTGCGCGACGCCCACTACCGGGGCGCCGCCCGGGCCGGCAGCGGAGCCGGGTACCGCTACCCGCACGACGCCCCCGGTGGCGTCGTCCGCCAGCAGTACCCGCCCGACGGGCTGACGGGCGCGGACTACTACCAGCCCGGCGGCAACGGTTTCGAGCGCCGGGCCACCGAACGCCTGCGCGACCTGCGATCCACCGTGCGGGGCACCCCCGCGGAACCTGCGTCGGACGCGGCGCCACCGGGGCCGGCCGACTGAGCGGCCGCCTGTCGCAACCACCGTTGTGCCGCCTGAGAGACACCCTGGCCACGGGCCCGCGCCCCAGGCCGGGCGACGGGGGTTACCCGAGGCCCCCGCGGCTGCCTCGGTAAGGTCACACGTGGGCGTCACCGGGGTGGCGTCCACGGCGTCCACGGTCACCGCGGTTGCGGACCGCGGGTTTCGCGGCCACCGACGGCCGCGTCCCACGCAGGCCGCGAGCCCTCGTGACCGAGGGCCCTGGTGGCGGACCGCGGCGTGGCACGGCGTGCCGGATCGGGTGGGGTGGGACCGGCCCAATCGACGATGGAGGCAGGAGCACATATGTCCGGTGGAGCGGTCGCGGGCCTGATCGCGTCGGGCGCGTTCGCGGTGCTCGCCCTCTTCGGCTGTTTCGTCCTGCTCAAACTCGGCAAGATCTTCGACGAGGCGGCGGCGCGCGTGCGTCAGACCGGTGTCGCCATCGACGAGGGCACCGCCCGGGTTCGGCAGGCCGGTGCGACGGTCGACGAGGTCAACGTGGCACTTGCCCATGTGAACAAGGAGCTGGACCGGGTCGACGCGATCACGGCGAACGTGCAGTCGATCACGACGAACGTCTCCTCGCTGACGTCGCTGTTCGCGGCGACGCTCGGCGGTCCGATGGTGCGGGTGGCCGCGTTCAGCTACGGCGTGCGCCAGGCTGCGGCCAAGCGCACCCGGTCCGAGGTCGAGTCGCGGGTGAAGTCGCAGATGAAGGCGGACAAGGCGGCGCGGCGCACGGTCACCGAGGACGCGGGCCTGACCCCGGTCGCCGGGGCGGCCGACGGACGCCGGGGGGGTCGCTAGATGTCCAGGATCTTCTATCTGGCGTTCGGCGCCGCGGCCGGCGTCGTGGTGGTGCGCCAGGCGGCGAAGGCCGCCGCGGCGCTCACTCCGACGAGCCTGGCCGGATCTCTCGTACAGTCGGTGCAGGAGTTCCTCGCGGACGTGCGTGAGGCGGCGGCGCAGCGGGAGGAGGAGATCCGTGTTGCTCTCGGCCTCGATCGCGACGCGGACGACGATCTCTCCGGCCCCGCCGGGCAGCCCGCCGGCCCCGCCGGCCCCGCCGGGCCGGCCGCCGGTGCCGGTGGCGCCGGGCCGGCCGGCAGCGGGCCGGGCGCGGCCGGCTATCCGGCCGACCTCGACGACGCCGAGCGCACCATGCGGCTGGTCCCGGGTGCCCGCCGGCCCTGACGGCACGGCGGCCGCACGGGCGGCGGCAGCAGCAGCGCCGCCCACCCCTGGATGACGCCCCTCCTCCCACCAGTCTGGACGATGTGAACCCGATGGACACGGCCGAGATCCGCAGCCGCTTTCTCAACCATTTCGCCCGGCGCGGGCACACGATCGTCCCGAGCGCCTCCCTGGTCGCTCAGGACCCCACGCTGCTGCTGGTCAACGCCGGGATGGTGCCGTTCAAGCCCTACTTCCTCGGAGACCTGGCGACGCCGTGGCCGCGGGCCACCAGCGTGCAGAAGGTCGTGCGCACCGTCGACATCGAGAACGTCGGCCGCACCGCCCGGCACGCGTCGTTCTTCCAGATGTGCGGCAACTTCTCGTTCGGCGACTACTTCAAGGCCGAGGCGATCCCGTTCGCCTTCGAGCTGCTCGTCGACGGGTTCGGCTTCAAGCCGGACGACCTGTGGGCCACGGTCTACCTCGACGACGACGAGGCCGAGGGGATCTGGCGGGAGCTGCTGCCCGCCGAGCGCATCCAGCGGCGCGGCAAGGAGGACAACTTCTGGTCGATGGGCGTGCCCGGTCCGTGCGGGCCGTGCAGCGAGATCTACTTCGACCGGGGCGCGGCGTACGGGCGCGAGGGCGGCCCGATCGCCGACGAGGAGCGCTACCTCGAGGTCTGGAACCTCGTGTTCATGCAGTACGAGCGGGGTGAGGGCGCCGGGTACGACTACCCGATCCTGCGTGAGCTGCCCGCCCGCAACATCGACACGGGCATGGGCCTGGAACGGATGGCGACGATCCTGCAGGGCGTCGACAACCTCTACGAGATCGACATCTCCCGCCCGGTGCTCGACCTCGCCGGCCAGCTCACCGGCCGCCGCTACGGCGCCGACCCGGCCGACGACGTGCGGCTGCGCGTCGTCGCCGACCACTCCCGCACCGCGGCGATGCTCATCGCCGACGGTGTCGTCCCCTCCAACGAGGGCCGCGGCTACGTGCTGCGCCGCCTGCTGCGCCGGGCGGTGCGCGACGCCCGGCTGCTCGGCGCGCGCGAGCCGGTCATGAGCGAGCTGTTCGGTGCCATCGGCACCGCGATGGGCCCGATCTACCCGGAACTCGTCGACAACGCCGAGACCATCACCGGCGTCGCCGTCGCGGAGGAGGCGTCGTTCGCCGAGACGCTGCGCACCGGCACGACGATCTTCGACGCGGCGGTGCGGCAGGTCCGCTCCACGGGCGCGGCGACCCTGGGTGGCGACGAGGCGTTCAAGCTCCACGACACCTACGGCTTCCCGATCGACCTGACGCTGGAGATGGCCGCCGAGGCGGGGCTGTCCGTCGACGAGGCCGGGTTCCGCCGGCTGATGGAGCGCCAGCGCCAGACCGCGAAGGCCGACCGGGCCGCGCGCCGCATCGGCAACGTCGACCTGTCCGCGTTCCGGCCGATCCTGGCCCGCTCCGGCGCGACGACCTTCACCGGCTACGAGGAGCTCTCGCGCGAGTCCGGCGTCGTCGGTCTCGTCGGCATCGCCGACGGTGCGGGCCTGACGGTGGTCGGCGAGGGTGACGAGGTCGGGGTGGTCCTCGACGCCACCCCCTTCTACGCCGAGAGCGGCGGCCAGGAGCCGGACTTCGGGCTGCTGCGCTTCGACGGCGGCGAGGTCGAGGTCCTCGACGTCCAGCGGCCGGTGCCGGAGCTGGTCCTGCACCGGGTGAAGGTGCGCTCGGGTGAGCTGCGCCTCGGTGACCGGGTGCAGGCCGAGGTCGACGAGAACCGCCGCCGGGCGGTGTCCCGCTCGCACACCGCCACCCACCTCGTGCACGCCGCGTTCCGCCGGGCGCTGGGAGAGGGGGCGACCCAGGCCGGCTCGCTGAACTCCCCGGGCCGGCTGCGCTTCGACTTCCACGCCCTCGGCGCGGTTCCGCCGTCGGTCCTCACCGACGTCGAGGACGAGATCAACGAGGTGGCGCTGCGCGACCTGCCGGTCCGCGCGTTCGTCACGACCCAGGAGGAGGCCCGCCGACTCGGCGCGATGGCGCTGTTCGGGGAGAAGTACGGCGACGCCGTGCGCGTCGTCGACGTGGGCGACTACGCCCGCGAGCTGTGCGGCGGCACCCACGTCGCCAGCTCCGCCCAGCTCGGCGCGGTCAAGCTGCTCTCGGAGTCGTCGATCTCCGCCGGGACCCGCCGGGTGGAGGGGCTGGTCGGCATCGACGCGTTCCGCTACCTGGCCCGCGAGCACCTGCTCGTCTCCCAGCTGTCCACGGCGCTCAAGGCCCGCCCCGACGAGCTGGCCGACCGCGTCACCGACATCGTGGGCCGGCTGCGCGACGCCGAGCGGGAGCTGGACCGGCTGCGGGCCGCCGCGGTGCTCGCCGGCGCCGGGGCGCTGGCCGAGGGCGCCGAGGACGTGGGCGGCGTCGCCGTCGTCACCGCCGAGGTGCCGGCCGGCACCTCGCCCGACGACGTGCGCCTGCTGGCGATGGACGTGCGCGGGCGGCTGGCCGGGCGGCCGGCGGTGGTCGCGGTGGTCAAGGCGGACGGCTCGTCGATCGTCGTGGTCACCGACTCCGGTGCGCGGTCGGCGGGGCTGCGCGCCGGCGAGCTGGTCCGCAACTCCTGGGCGAGCCTGGGCGGCAAGGGCGGCGGCAAGCCCGACATCGCCCAGGGCGGCGGCGGGAACTCCGAGATGATCCCGGCCGTCTTCGCGAAGCTGCGGGGGCTGGTGGCCGAGCTCGCGTCCCGGTGACCGTCCGGCGGAACCGATGAGCGGCCCGGGCAACGGGCCGGGCGGTGGGCCGGGCAACGGGCCGGGGGATGGTTCGGGCAGTGGCCCGGACCTGCGGCGCGGGGTGCGTATCGGTGTCGACGTCGGCTCCGTGCGGGTCGGGGTGGCCGCCAGCGATCCCGGCGGTGTCCTCGCGGTGCCCGTCACGACCCTGGCCCGGGATAAGCGCCATAATGCGGACATCGAGCAGCTTGTCCAGATCGTGCGAGACAGGCAGGCTGTAGAGGTCGTGGTGGGCCTGCCCCGGCAGATGTCGGGGCAGGAGGGGCGGGCGGTCCAGCTTGTCCGGCAGTACGTCGAGGTACTCGCCGAGCGGATCGCCCCCGTCCCCGTGCGGTTCGTGGACGAGCGGCTCACCACGGTTGCGGCTCATCGCAGAATGGCCGAGCGTGGCGTTCGTTCCCGCGCCCGCCGCAGTCTCGTGGATCAGGAGGCAGCCGTGCAGATCCTGCAGCACGACCTGGACAGCCGCCCCCGGGGCGGCGCGCCCGGCGTGGCCGGGTCCACGGGGGCCTCCTCCACGGGGGCCCCTTCCACGGAGGCCGCCTCTGCGGATGCCGCCTCTGCGGATGCCGCCTCTCAGGATGAGAGGTGACGGGCGGCAACCTCGACGAGATGCTCGACGAGGATCCCTATCGCCGTGGCCGCCGCTCCGCCGGGCACGCCGACCGCCGAGCCGCCGGCAGGCGTCCCGACGGGTATCCCGAGGACGGCTACGCCGACGAGGGGTACGCCGAGGACGGGTATGTCGACGAGGACTATGCCGGCGAGGGCTACGCCGACGGGGACTACGCCGACGGGGACTACGCCGACGAAGGCCAGGTCGGCGCGAGCTACTCCGGTTCGGGCCACACCGGCGCGGGTCACGACGACGAGGGCTACGCCGACGACTACGGCGACGACGGGCACCCGCGCGACGCCGGGGCCGGCTCCCGCCGTGACCGCGGCGGCCGCCGGCGTGATCGGCACTCCGCCGCCGGCGGCTATCCGCCGGACGACGCCGAGGACTGGGGCGGCGGCTGGGACGACGACGGCGCCGACGAGCGCCGCGGCCGGGCGCTGCCGAAGCTGATCGCCGTCCTCCTCGTCGTCGCCGCACTGCTGGGCGTCGCCATCTTCGGCATCGGCAAGGTCATCGGCAGGGTCTCCGGCGGCAGCTCCACCAGCGCCGACTACGACGGCTCGGGCGACGGCATCGCGGTGGTGCAGGTCCCCGACGGCGCCACCGCCCGCCAGATCGCCGTGGAGCTGCACGACGCGGACGTGACCGCGTCGGTCTCGGCGTTCGTCAAGGCGGCCTCCGCCAACCCCAAGTCGCTGGGCATCCAGCCGGGCACCTACCGGCTGCGTAGCCGGATGAGCGCCGAGGCCGCGCTCGCCGCGTTGCTCGATCCGGCGTCCTCCGCGCCGTTCAAGTTCGTCATCAAGGAGGGCATGACCGTCCACCAGGTGCTCGACGGCCTGCACCAGCGGCTCGGCCTGCCGTTGAGCGATCTGGAGGCGATCGCCCGCAATCCCGCCCAACTCGGTCTGCCGTCCTACGCGCCGACCCTGGAGGGCTACCTCTTCCCGTCCACCTACGACCTGGTGCCCGGGTCCACCCCGAGCCAGCTGCTGACCTCCTTCGTCGCCCGCTTCAAGAAGGAGGCGGCGTCGATCGACCTGGAGGCCAGGGCCACCGCGATGGGTGTCAGGCCGGCCGACATCGTGACCATCGCCTCGATCGTCGAGAAGGAGGTCGCGAACGCGAGCGAGGGGCCCAAGGTCGCCCGGGTGATCTACAACCGGCTCCACGACACCACCGGGCGTTTCCGTCGCCTCGACATGGACTCCACCACCCGCTACGCCGAGGACGAGTACGAGGGCCCGCTGACGAAGGACCAGCTCAACAAGGCCAATCCGTACAACACCCGCTCGGTGGCCGGCCTGCCCCCGGGCGCGATCTCCAACCCCGGGATCTGGGCGTTGAAATCGGCCCTGGAACCGGCCGCCGGGTCATGGTTGTATTTCGTGTCCATGCCGCAGAGCAGGGTGACCCGCTTCGCGACGACCGACGCGGAGTGGGCCGAGGCGCGGGCGCAGTACCGCGCCGAGGGTGGCAGGGAGTAGCGCAGCCCCAGCCGGGCGACCGACGGGTGACAACACCGGCGGCGGCGGGCGATCCGGCGCGTTCGGCCGTGCCCGGACGCCTCTGAACCAGGCGGGAGGCCACGTGGTGCGGGAGATCCAGCTGGGCGGCGTAGGCGCGGCGGGCGACCTGGGCAGCGGTAGCAGTGGTGGCAGCGGCAGCGGCAGCGGCAGCGGCAGCGGTGGTGGCGGCGGTGGGGGGAACGCCGGCGTGGGCGCGTGGGCGGCGGCGCAGCGGCCGCAGCGCCTCGCCGCCGCGGCGACGCCCGCGCATCCGGTCCGCGCCGCAGTGCTCGGCGCCCCGGTGGACCATTCGCTCTCCCCGGTGCTGCACGCGGCCGCCTACGCGGAGCTCGGGCTTGCCGTCACCTACACGGCCATCCACTGCGACGCCTCCGAGCTGCCGGCGATGATGGAGCGGGTCCGGTCGGACCCGGACTGGGTCGGCCTGTCCCTGACGATGCCGCTCAAGACCGTCGTCGTGGACCTGCTTGACGAGGTCGACCCGACGGCGGCGGCGATCGGCGCGGTCAACACCGTCGTCGTCGGCGAGGCCGGGCGCCTGCACGGCTACAACACCGACGTCGTCGGCATCGGCGTCGCCCTGCGCCGGGTCATGCGGGGCGCGGTGCCCGGCCAGCCGCTGATCCTCGGCGCCGGGGGCACCGCCCGCGCGGCCGTCGCGGCCGTCGCCGCCGCCGGCTGTCCGCACGTCGCCGTGGTGGCCCGGCGTCCCGAGGCGGTCGCGGAGGTGGCCCGGATCGGCGCCCGCCTCGGCGTCGAGGTGACGGCGCTGCCGTGGGAGCTGCTCGCCGGCGGCCTGCCCGCGGGCCCGGACCTCGTCATCGCCACCACCCCCGCCGGCGCGACCGACCCCCTGGCGACCCGCCGCTGGCCGGCGTCGAGCCAGCTTGTGGAGCTGCTCTACCACCCGTGGCCGACCGCGCTGGCCGCCGCCGCGTACCGGGCCGGTGCCCGCGTCGCCAGCGGCCTGGAGATCCTCGCCGCCCAGGCCGTCGGGCAGGTCGAGCACTTCACCGGCCGCCGCGTTCCCGCCGGGGTGCTGTTGACCGCCGGCCAGGCCGCCCTCGACGAACGCCTCAACGCCAGTGTCGTCGCCGGCATCGACGGCGCCGGCTCTGCGGGCGGGTGAGGTCCGTGCTGGACTCAGGGCCGACGTCAGGGCCGACGTCAGGGCTGGAGTCAGGGCTGGAGTCAGGACCGGGGGCGGACGTACGGCACGGTTCCGCGGAACACCATGATCATCGGTCCTAGTGGTGGGCGAGATCGGGCTCAGCGTGCTGATGGCGCTGGTGGCGTTCGCGGTGGCGATACCGGTCGGGCACCGGGTCGTGGCGGGGGTGCCCCCGCCGGACGGTGCCGAACCGCGTCGCGCCGCTCCGGGGAAGGCGGCCCTGGGGATCGGCACGGCGGTGGTGGTGGCCGCGGTGACCACCGTCCTGCACAACCATCCTGGCTGGTTACCGGCCTATCTGTATCTCGGCATGCTCGGGGTCTGGCTGTCCGCGATCGACGTGCGGGTGCACCGCCTGCCGGACGCTCTGGTACTGCCGTCCTACCCGTTGCTGGCCGTGCTGCTCGGAGCCGCCGCGCTGGTTGACGACGCACCGGATCGCCTGCTGCGGGCGGTGCTTGCCGGCGCCGCCTGCTGGCTGGCCTTCCTGACGCTGTACCGGCTGCCGCGCGCCGGCCTCGGCCGGGGCGACGTCAAGCTCGCGGGTCTGCTCGGCGGGGCCCTGGGCTGGCTGGGCTGGCCGAGCGTGGTGTTCGGGATGTTCGCCGGGGTGGTCCTCGGCGGGGTGGCGGCGCTCGTGCTGCTCGCCGCCGGCCGGGCCCGCTGGCACGATCGCCTCGCCTACGGGCCGTTCCTGCTGGCCGGAACCCTGCTGGCGGTCCTGGTCGGCGGCGGCTGACCGGCGGCTGGTCGGCGGGGGCTGACCGGGCCGGCCGCGGCCGGCCCGACAGATGGGTCCCGGCGGGGGCGAAGGTGACGGAGTTCCCGGCGCGACGTGCACCATCGGCAGTCGTGAAACACTAGGGGGCATGGTGCGTTGGTTGACTGCCGGGGAGTCGCACGGTCCCGCCCTGGTGGCCACGGTCGAGGGGCTGCCCGCGGGTATCCGGGTGACCAGTGACGACATCGCCGCGGAGCTTGCCCGTCGGCGTCTCGGGCACGGCCGTGGGGCGCGGATGAGCTTCGAGCGGGACGTCGTCGAGCTGCTCGGCGGCCTGCGCCACGGTGTCTCGCTCGGCGGTCCGATCAGCGTCGTCGTCCGCAACAGCGAGTGGCCGAAGTGGGAGCGGGTCATGTCGCCCGACCCGGTCGATCCGGCCGCACTCGCGGGCCTGGGGCGCAACGCTCCCCTGACCCGGCCGCGGCCCGGCCACGCCGACCTCGCCGGCATGCAGAAGTACGGCTTCGACGACGCCCGTCCGGTGCTGGAGCGCGCCAGCGCCCGCGAGACGGCGGCGCGCGTCGCGCTCGGCACCGCGGCCAAGGCGCTGCTCCGCCAGGCGTACGGCATCGAGCTCCTCTCCCACGTCGTCGCGATCGGCGCGGCCGAGGTCCCGCCGGGCCTGCCCGCGCCCACCTCGCTCGCGGCGATCGACGCCAACCCCGTCCGCTGCGCCGACCAGGCCACCAGCGAGCGGATGGTCGCCGAGATCGACGCCGCCCAGGCCGACTCCGACACCCTCGGTGGCATCGTCGAGGTGCTGGCCTACGGCTGCCCGCCGGGGCTCGGCAGCTACGTGCACGGCGACCGCCGCCTCGACGCGCGCCTCGCGGGCGAGCTCATGGGCATTCAGGCGATCAAGGGCGTCGAGTTCGGCGACGGGTTCACCACCGCGCGCCGCCGCGGCTCGGTGGCGCACGACGAGATCGAGCCGGTCGGCGGCGTGGGCCGGCGCGTGCGGCGCGCCACCGACCGGGCCGGCGGTGTCGAGGGCGGCATGACCACCGGTGAGCCCCTGCGGGTCCGGGTGGCGATGAAGCCGATCTCCTCGCTCACCCGCCCCCTGTCCACCGTGGACGTGACCACCGGCGAGGCCGCGGTCGCGATCAACCAGCGGTCGGACGTGTGCGCGGTGCCCGCCGCGGGCGTCGTCACCGAGGCGATGGTCGCGCTCGTGCTTGCCGACGCCGCCCTGGAGAAGTTCGGCGGCGACTCGGTGGAGGAGACCCGGCGCAACTGCGAGGGCTACCTGAAGTCCCTGGTCATCCATTGACGCGCCGGTGGTCCACCGGTGGGGGCCCTCCACCGGTTCGGGTTCGGGGCATCCGCTGATCGGGTCATCCGCCGGTCGCCGGGCAGAACTGCAGACGGGGTAACAGGATCATGGTTGGGGAGGAGGCGCCGGCGGCGCCGGCCGGGCCGCGTGCGGTCCTGGTCGGGGCGCCCGGCGCGGGCAAGACGACAGTGGGGACGCGGCTCGCGCAGCGGTGGGGCGTCGGGTTCCGCGACACCGACGCGGACGTCGAGGCCGAGCTCGGCCGCAGCGTCGCCGACATCTTCATCGAGTTCGGCGAGGAATACTTCCGGGCCGCGGAGGCGCGGGCGGTGGCCGCCGCGCTCGCCGAGCACCGCGGGATCGTCGCCCTGGGCGGCGGGGCGGTCCTCGACGCCGCCACCAGGGCGCTGCTCGCCGGTCACCGGGTCGTCTACCTGGAGGTCGGCGTGTCCGACGCGGTACGCCGGGTCGGCCTCGCGCGCGACCGGCCGCTGCTCGTCGAGGGGCCGCGCGCGCGGCTCACCGCCCTGCTCAAGGCCCGCCAGCCGCTGTACGCCGAGGTGGCGGCGGTCGTCATCGACACCGCCGGCCGGCAGCCGGACGAGGTCGCCGATCTGGTCGCCGCCGCCCTGGCGGAACTGCCCGCGCCGCCGGTTCCGGGGGCGTCAGTGAGGATTCCACGGTGAGTGTGCAGGCGAAGGTGTCCGACGTCGTGCGGATCCCGGTCCGTCCCGGCGGGGAGCGGGCCTACGACGTCGTGCTCGGTGAGGGGTTGCTCGGCGATCTCGCCGAGACGGTCGCCGGGCGGACCCGCGCCGCGGTGATCCATCCGGCGGCGCTGCGAACCACGGCGGACGCCGTCGTCGCGGACCTGCGGGCGAACGCCGGCGTCGAGGCGCACGCGGTCGAGGTGCCCGACGGCGAGGAGGCCAAGCAGCTGCGCATCGCCGGCTTCTGCTGGGACGTCCTCGGCCGGATCGGCTTCACCCGCGACGACGTGATCATCGGTCTCGGTGGCGGCACCGTGACCGACCTGGCGGGGTTCGTCGCCGCGAGCTGGCTGCGCGGAGTGGACGTCGTCCAGGTGCCGACCACCGTGCTCGGCATGGTCGACGCGGCCGTCGGCGGCAAGACCGGCGTCGACATCGACGCGGGCAAGAACCTGGTCGGGGCGTTCCACCAGCCGCTGACCGTGCTGTGCGACCTCGCCGCGCTGGCCACGCTGCCGGCCGTCGAGGTGCGCGCCGGGCTCGCCGAGGTGGTCAAGACCGGGTTCATCGCCGACGCCGCCATCCTCGACCTGCTCGACGACGACCCCACGGGCGCCGCCCACCTGCCCGAACTGGTCGAACGCTCCATCCGGGTCAAGGCCGAGGTCGTCTCCGGTGATCCCCGGGAGGCCGGCCGCCGGGAGATCCTCAACTACGGCCACACCCTCGGCCACGCGATCGAGAAGGTCGAGCACTTCACCTGGCGGCACGGCGCGGCGATCTCGGTGGGCATGGTGTTCGCGGCGGAACTGTCCCGGCTCGTCGCCGGCCTCGACGACGCCACCGCCGACCGGCATCGCGAGCTGCTGACCCGCATCGGCCTGCCGGTGAGCTACCGCGGCGACCGGTGGCCGGCGCTGCTCGACGCCATGCGGGTGGACAAGAAGTCCCGCGGCCGGCGGCTGCGTTTCATCGGCCTGGCCGCCCAGGGCGAGACCGTCATCCTCGACAGTCCGGACACCGGCCTGCTGATCGCCGCGTTCACGGCGGTCGCCCCCGGCGGCCTGGCGCTGCCCGAAGCACCCTGATCACACCGCTGCCCCGGGGGTGCGGGCGCCGGGCTCGGTAGACTTGTCCGCGGCCTGGCTGATCGCCGCCGCGCAGGGACCGGCAGTGGTCCCGGGCGGGCGGTCGCGGCCGGCAGGGTCGCCGCGCTGCGTGCGACCCGATGACTCTAGGCTTCAGCACGACGACGATCCGCCGTGCCGACGCATGGCAACCGAACGGGAGAACGCGCGCAGTGGCGACCAGCAACGACCTGAAGAACGGCATGACGCTCGACATCGACGGGGTGTTGTGGAACGTCGTCGGCTTCCAGCACGTCAAGCCGGGTAAGGGCGGGGCGTTCGTCCGCACGACCCTGAAGAACGTGCTCACCGGGAAGGTCGTCGACCGCACCTTCAACGCCGGCGTCAAGGTCGAGGTCGCGACCGTGGACCGGCGCGAGATGACCTACCTCTACCGGGACGGCGCCGAGTTCGTCTTCATGGACAGCGAGTCCTACGACCAGATCCCGATCCCGCCCGACGTCGTCGGCACGACCGCCGACTACATGCTGGAGAACACCGTCGCCACCGTCGCGCTGCACGACGGCGCCCCGCTCTACGTGGAGCTGCCCGCCAGCGTCGAGCTGACGATCGCCCAGACCGACCCGGGCGTGCAGGGCGACCGTTCGACCGGCGGCACGAAGCCCGCGACCCTGGAGACGGGCGCGACGATCAACGTGCCGCTGTTCATCACGACCGGCGAGAAGGTCAAGGTCGACACCCGCGACGGCCGCTATCTGGGCCGGGTGACGAGCTGAGCGCCAGGTCCAAGGCCCGCAAGCGCGCGCTGGACATCCTGTTCGAGGCGGACGTGCGCGGTGCCGCCGTCCCGGAGATCCTCACCGCCCGGCGCGCCCAGGCCGACCCGCCCGTCTCGGAGTACGCCGAGGGGCTGGTCAGGGGCGTCGTCGAGCACTGGCGGGAGATCAACGAGCGGATCGGCCGGCACGCCGAGGGCTGGACGCTGGAGCGCATGCCCCCGGTCGACCGCAACATCCTGCGGATCGCCGTGCTGGAGCTGTTGTGGCGGCCCGACGTTCCGCCCCGAGTCGTCATCGACGAGGCGGTGGAACTGGCGAAGAACCTGTCCACCGACCGGTCGCCGTCCTTCGTCAACGGCCTGGTCGACGCCGGGGCGGTGCCGGTGACGGCCGAACCGGACACCGGGTCGGTCCGGGAGTCCTGACCGGCCTGTCGGCCGTGGCCGGTGCCGCGCGATCGGCGTGCCCGGTACGTCGCCCCAGCGACGTACCGGGGTACCCCCGGCTGCCGGTGTGCCACTCGCGTTCGGCCGGCCGGAGACCCCGAATGCCGACCCGCGATCACATCGAGATGAAGCTGCTGTGCCACGAACGAGACTGCTGGTGATGCTGCGTCGCTAGATGGTGCTGGAACCACTGGTGGTGCTGGAACCGCTGGTGATGCTGGAACCGCTGGTGATGCTGGAACGTTGGTGATGCTGGAACCGTTGGTTGGTGCGCTGCCGGTGGAGCACCGGCAGGGTTGTCAGACGTCGGAAGCGGTGGCGTCCGCGCCCTGCTCCGGGGACAGCACGCCCCACGAGACGAGCTGTTCGGTGAGCTTGCTGGGGGAGGTGTCATAGATCACCGCGAGGGAACGCAGGTCCTCGTAGCGAATGGAGAGAACCCGGCCGTTGTAGTCGCCGCGCTGGCTCTGAATGGTCGCCGCGTACCGCGCGAGCGGTCCGCCCTGCTCCTTGGGCACCTGGGAAAGGCGCTCGAGGTCGAGGACGATCCGCGGAGACTGCTCCAGCGGGGCGACGGTGGAACCCTCGGGAAGAAGCTCCCCGACCGGAACGCCGTAGAACTCCGCGAGCTCCGAGAGACGCTGTACGGTGACGGCGCGGTCCCCACGTTCGTAGGAACCGACGACGACGGCTTTCCACCGACCGTGCGACTTCTCTTCGACGCCATGAAGCGAGAGCCCCTGCTGGGTGCGTATCGCGCGCAGCCGAGCACCGAGCGCCTTCGCATAGTCGGACATCGGAGTGCCCACTCCTGTCGTGGTCGATCAGTTGGAACCGGGGCTCGTGCCGCCGGCGGTTACCGATAGTAGTGCCCCCCGGGTTGAGGCTCGACACCCGGGGGGTCGTGTCGCTTCTTTCTTTGTACCACTTTCTGTAGCCCTCCGGTTGCGCCCTACGCCTGCCCGGCGGGAACTTCCGCCGATCGCCGTACCGGCGCAGGCGGAAGTGAACCCGGTGACGTGCAGTCACGGCGTGGCGATGATAGTTGGCGCGGCAACAATCCGCACGAGCCTGCGAACCGGGGGGCGCGGACGGAGTCAGGCGGCCGGACGGGGGTCGGCGGACCGGTGCCGCGAGACCCTCACTCGTCCGGAGTGCCCTGGTAACGTCGCTGAGACCGCTCCTTTAAGGACCGTCCCGTGAGGCGGGGAAGGAGGGATGCCGCGTGGCCTCTGCCGCCGCGAGCGACCCCGCATCGCGCCGTCCCGGCATTGCCCGGACAGTACTGTCCGCCGACGACATCACCCGGATCGTCAGCCGGATGGCGCATCAGATCCTCGAAAAGACCTCCGGTGGTGCCGGTGTCGTGCTGCTCGGGGTGCCCACCCGCGGGGTACCCCTCGCGCATCGACTGGCACAGCGAGTACAGGCTGTGGAGGGAGTGGATCTCCCCGTCGGCTCGCTCGACCCCACGATGTACCGCGACGATCTGCGACTGCGCGGAGTTCGGCCACTGGAGGTGACCGAAATTCCCGACGGCGGGGTCGACGGCCGGGTGGTCATCCTCGTCGACGACGTCCTCTACTCGGGGCGCACGGTGCGCGCCGCGCTCGACGCGCTGGCCGCCTACGGCCGCCCACGCACGGTCCAGCTCGCCGTCCTCGTCGACCGGGGCCACCGCGAGCTGCCGATCCGCGCGGACTACGTCGGGAAGAACATGCCGACCTCGCGCCGCGAGTCGGTGGCCGTCCGGCTGCGGGAGATCGACGGCGCCGACGGCGTGCTCATCGTCTCGCCCGAAGCCAGCCCGGCCGGCGCCGCGGCGGGCACGGCGGACCCGGGAGACCGGCCGTGACCCGGCGCCTGCTCGCCGAGCGCGGGCGCGCGCAGGCGGAGTGGTCGGCGTCGGCGGCGAACGGAGGTCGGGTATGAAGGGCCACCTGCTGTCGACGGAGGACCTCAGCCGGGACGACGCGCTGCTGGTGCTGGACACCGCGGAGCGGATGGCGCGGGTCGCCGAGGCGTCGGTCCGCAAGCTGCCGACCCTGCGGGGCCGCACCGTGGTCAACCTTTTCTTCGAGGATTCCACCCGTACCCGCACGTCCTTCGAAGTAGCCGCCAAGAGACTGTCGGCCGATGTGATCAATTTTTCGGCTCGCGGGTCAAGCGTGTCGAAGGGCGAGAGCCTGAAGGACACCGCGCAGACCCTCGAGGCGATGGGCGCCGACGCGGTGGTCTGCCGGCATTCGGCCAGCGGCGCGCCGCACCGGCTGGCGACCTGGGTGCGCGGCAGCGTCGTGAACGCCGGCGACGGCACCCACGAGCATCCGACCCAGGCGCTGCTCGACGCGTTCACCATGCGCCAGCGGCTCGGTCGGGTCGACGGGCTCGCCGTCACCATCGTCGGTGACGTGCTGCATTCCCGGGTGGCGCGGTCCAACGTCTGGCTGCTGGCCACCCTGGGAGCCAGTGTGACGGTGGTGGCTCCGCCGACGCTGTTGCCCATCGGTGTCTCCTCGTGGCCGGTCGAGGTGTCGTACGACCTCGACGCGGTGCTGCCCAAGACCGATGTGGTGATGATGCTGCGGGTACAGCGGGAGCGGATGTCGGCGGCGTTCTTCCCCACCGAGCGGGAGTACAGCCGCCGCTACGGGCTGGACGTCGACCGGGCCGCGACCCTGCCCGAGCACGCCCTGGTCATGCATCCGGGGCCGATGGTGCGCGGGATGGAGATCGCCTCCCGGGTCGCCGACTCCGACCGGTCGACGGTGGTGGAGCAGGTTGCGAACGGGGTGAGCGTGCGGATGGCCGTGTTGTATCTGCTGCTGGGCGGTTCCGGGGAGGTCTCATGACGGCGGATGGCTCGGGAGCGGACGGCTCGGGACGGGCCTGGGTGCTGCGCCGGGTTCGCCCGCTCGGCGGGGATCCCGTCGACGTGCTGCTCGCCGACGGGGTCGTGGCGGCCTGGCGCCCCCCGGGCTCGACCGGCCCGGACTCCGAGGGCCTGCCCGCCGGGACGGCCATCCTGGACACCGACGGCCTGATCATGCTGCCGGGCCTGGTCGACCTGCACACCCACCTGCGCGAGCCGGGCCGAGAGGACGCCGAGACGGTCGAGTCGGGCACCCGGGCCGCGGCGCTCGGCGGCTACACCACCGTGTTCGCCATGGCGAACACCAACCCGGTCGCCGACACCGCGGGCGTCGTCGAACAGGTCTGGCGGCTCGGGCTCGACGCCGGGCACTGCGACGTGCGGCCGGTCGGCGCGGTCACGGTGGGGCTCGCGGGGGAGCGGCTGGCCGAACTCGGCGCGATGGCGACGTCCGCGGCCGAGGTGCGGGTGTTCTCCGACGACGGGCACTGCGTGTCCGACGCCCTGCTCATGCGCCGGGCGCTGGAGTACGTCAGGGCGTTCGACGGAGTGATCGCCCAGCACGCCGAGGAGCCGCGGCTGACCGCCGGCGCCCAGATGAACGAGGGGGTCGTGGCCGCCCGGCTGGGGCTGCCCGGCTGGCCCGCGGTCGCCGAGGAGGCGATCATCGCCCGGGACGCGCTGCTGGCCGGGCACGTCGGTTCCCGGCTGCACGTCTGCCACGTCTCCACCGCGGGTTCGGTGGAGCTCATCCGCTGGGCGAAGGCGAAGGGCTGGCAGGTCACCGCCGAGGTCACCCCGCACCACCTGCTGCTCACCGACGATCTGGTCAGCTCGTACGACCCGGTCTTCAAGGTCAACCCGCCGCTGCGGACCGCCGAGGACGTCGCCGCGCTGCGCGCCGGGCTCGCCGACGGGACGATCGACTGCGTGGCGACCGACCACGCCCCGCACGCACTGGAGGACAAGGAGACCGAATGGGCCGCGGCCCGGCCCGGCATGCTGGGCCTGGAGACCGCGCTGTCGGTGGTGATGGAGACGATGGTCATCCCCGGGCACCTCGACTGGGCCGGCGTCGCCGACCGGATGGCTCTGGCCCCGGCCCGCATCGGCGGCCTGCCGCAACCGGCGGCGCAGCGGTGGAGTTCCATAGCGGTGGGTGCGCCCGCGACCGTGACGCTGCTCGACCCGTCACCGTGGCGGGTCGTCGAGGCGGACACGCTCGCCAGCCGCAGCCGCAACACCCCCTATGCGGGGCGGTCTCTGCCGGGAGCGATCCGCGCCACGTTCCTGCGAGGCCGACCCACCGTGCTCGACGGGAAGGTCGTATGACTGTCTCGCTGGCGGCCGTCTCGCCCCTTGCCGTCTCGCCGTTCGCAGCCTCGCCGTTTCCCACCTCGCCGTTTCCCACCTCGCCGTTCGCCGACGCGCCCGCCGCCACCGGCCCGGTCGTCCTCGCCGCCGGCCGGGGGCCGGACCGCCTGGGCCTGCACCTGCTGCTCGTGGTGGGCCTGCTGCTGCTGTTCGTCGCGGTGGTGGGGGCGATGCTGCGGGCCTGGCGCGCCAAGGCCGACCGGCAGGAGGAGGACCTGCCCGAGCTGCCCGACCCGCCGGCCGAGCCCGGCACGGTCCTCGCCGCCCCGCTGCGCGGGATGTACCTCGGCACCGTCGACGCCGGCCACTGGCTGGAGCGGATCGCCGCCCACGGCCTGGGCGGACGCACCGGCGGGTACGTCAGCGTGTACGAGACCGGCGTGCGGGTCGACCGCGGCAGCGACACGTTCTGGATCCCTCGGGACGCCGTGCGCGGTGCCCGGCTGGAGCGGGCCCACGCCGGCAAGGTCTCCGCGCCGGGCCGCCTGATCGTGATCGCCTGGTCGTACGAGGGGCACGAACTGGAGACCGGCTTCCGCGGGGAGGACCGGGCGCGTCAGCCCAAGGTGGTCCGCGCCGTGCACGACCTCATCGGCCCGCCGCCGGCCCACCTGGCCTCCGGCGACGTCACCTCGCCGCACGCGGTGCCGCGGATGCGACCCCGGCTGCGCCCGCGGGCCGCGGCCACGGGACCGGGCGGTGGCCTGCCGCCCCGCCCGGGCTCGGGCCAGCCCACCGAGGAGATGCCGGCGATCCGCACCGGTCCCCGGCTGCGCCGCGGCGAGCGCGGTGCGGCCCGCGGGGAGCGGCCGGTCGCCGCCGACGGGCCCGACTACCCGCATCGGCGCCGCGACCCTGACTCCCGAGCCTCGGACTCCCGAGCCCCCGACCCCCGGGCCTCGGGCCCCCGGGCCCTGGATTCCCGCCGTCCGGACCCCCGCTACCAGGACGCCGACCTGCCGGATCCCCGCCGCGGCGGTCCGCGCCCGGCCGATCTCGACCGCGGGGACCCGCGCCGGGTGCCCGGCCCCGCCGACACCCGGCCCCCGGACCCCCGCCACTCGGACCCGCGCGGTCCGGACCCCCGTGGTCCGGACCCGCGTGGTCCGGACCCGCGCCGCGCAGACCCCCGCCGGCCAGCCTCCCGTCAGCCCGACCCTCGCCCTTCTGACCCCCATCCGGCGGACCCGCGCTACGGCGACCAGGGCCGCCCCGAGCAGTCCGACCCCGGCCGGTCACCGGTCGACCCGTTGACCTCACCACTGGGTGAGGTGCGCAGGCTGAAGGAGGATCGGTGAGCACCCTCACCACGACCCCCGGCTCCGCGGCCGGCGACCAGCCCGCGGCTCCCGCGGCGGCGCCGGCACACCGGCCGGCCGACCGGGCGAACCCGACCCGCGCCGTGCTGATGCTGGAGGACGGTCGCAGCTTCGTCGGCGAGGCGTACGGCGCGCTCGGCGAGACCTTCGGCGAGGCCGTCTTCTGCACCGGAATGACCGGATACCAGGAGACGCTGAGCGACCCGTCGTTCCACGGCCAGATCGTCATCATGACCGCGCCGCACATCGGCAACACCGGCGTCAACGACGCCGACTACGAGTCCGACCGCATCCAGGTCGCCGGCTTCGTCGTGCGCGACCCGGCGCGGCGCCCGTCGAGCTGGCGCTCGCGTGGCAGCCTCGACGACGAGCTGGCCGCCGCCGGGGTGGTCGGCATCAGCGGCATCGACACCCGGGCGCTGACCCGTCACCTGCGCGAACGCGGAGCGATGCGCTGCGGGATCAGCAGCACGCTCGCCGACGACCCAGCTCCCGAGCATTCGGCCGCCGACGCCGACGGGGGCGGGCAGAGCGCTGCGCTGGCGGCGCTGCTCGACCGGGTCCGCAGCTCGCCGCAGATGGTCGGCGCCGATCTGGCGCCGGTCGTCTCCACCTCCGAGCCCTATGTGGTCCCGGCCGCGAACGGCCCGGCGCGGTTCAAGGTCGCCGCGGTGGATCTCGGCATCAAGCGGGCCACCCCCGCCGCCATGGCGGCGCTGGGGTGCGAGGTGCACGTGCTACCCGCCCGGACCACCGGCGAGGAACTGCTCGCCCTCGAACCCGACGGGGTCTTCCTGTCCAACGGCCCCGGCGACCCGTCGACCGCCGACTACGCCGTCGAGGCCCTGCGCACCGTGCTGCGCGCCGACGTGCCGGTGTTCGGGATCTGCTTCGGTCACCAGCTGCTCGCCCGCGCCCTGGGCTTCGAGACGTACAAGCTGACCTACGGCCACCGCGGGGTGAACCAGCCCGTCGGCGACGTGGCCACCGGCCGCATCGCGGTCACCAGCCAGAACCACGGCTTCGCCGTGAACGCCCCGCTGACCGGCGTGACGGACACGCCGTTCGGCCGGGTCGTGGCCAGCCATATCGGCCTCAACGACGAGGTCGTCGAGGGATTGGAGTGCCTGGACGTGCCGGCCTTCAGCGTGCAGTTTCATCCGGAGGCCGCGCCGGGACCCCACGACGCGGCCGGTTTGTTCGAGCGGTTCCGCGACCTGATGGCCGCCGCCCGTGAGGCGCGCGCCACGGTCGCCGGAGGGGAGTCCTGATGCCCCGGCGCGAGGATCTGCGCAGCGTCCTGGTGATCGGCTCCGGGCCGATCGTCATCGGCCAGGCCTGCGAGTTCGACTACTCCGGCACCCAGGCGTGCCGGGTGCTGCGGGCGGAGGGCCTGCGGGTCATCCTGGTCAACAGCAACCCGGCCACGATCATGACGGACCCGGAGCTGGCCGACGCGACCTACGTCGAGCCGATCACCCCGGACATCGTCACCAAGATCATCGAACGGGAGCGGCCCGACGCCGTCCTCGCGACCATGGGCGGCCAGACGGCGCTGAACACCGCCGTCGCCCTGCACGACGCGGGCGTCCTGGACCGCTACGGCGTCCGGCTGATCGGCGCGAACATCGATGCGATCCGCGCCGGTGAGGACCGCCAGGCGTTCAAGGACATCGTCGCCGCCGTCGGCGGTGAGACGGCGCGCAGCGCGATCTGCCACACCGTCGAGGAGTGCCTGGCCGCGGGCGAGGAGTTCGCCTACCCCGTGGTCGTGCGGCCGAGCTTCACCCTCGGCGGCGCCGGCAGCGGCTTCGCCCACGACCCGGCCGAACTCACCCGGATGGCCGCCGACGGCCTGTCGGCGAGCCCGTCGACCGAGGTCCTGGTCGAGGAGTCCATCCTCGGCTGGAAGGAGTTCGAGCTGGAGCTCATGCGCGACCGCGCCGACAACGTGGTCGTCGTCTGCTCCATCGAGAACGTCGACCCGATGGGCGTGCACACCGGCGACTCGATCACCGTCGCCCCGGCGATGACCCTGACCGACCGCGAGTACCAGACGATGCGCGACATGTCGATCGCGGTCATGCGCGCCGTCGGGGTCGACGCGGGCGGCTGCAACATCCAGTTTGCCGTCGACCCGGCGACGGGTCGGCAGGTCGTCATCGAGATGAACCCGCGGGTGTCGCGCTCGTCGGCGCTGGCGTCGAAGGCCACCGGCTTCCCGATCGCCAAGATCTCCGCGAAGCTCGCCCTCGGCTACACCCTCGACGAGATCCCCAACGACATCACCCGCACCACGCCGGCCGCCTTCGAGCCGACGCTGGACTACGTCGTGGTGAAGGTGCCGCGGTTCGCGTTCGAGAAGTTCCCCGGCGCCGACCCGACGCTGACGACGACGATGAAGTCGGTCGGCGAGGCGATGGGCGTGGGCCGAAGCTTCGCCGAGGCGCTGCAGAAGGCGCTGCGGTCGATGGAGTCGGCGGGCTCGGTGTTCTCGTTCATCCCGCCGGCCGACGACGCGGCCACCCTGCTGGAGTCGACCCGGGTCCCGCACGACGGGCGGCTGCGGGCCGTCCAGCAGGCACTGCTCGCCGGCGCCGACCCGGCGGACGTCACCCGGGTGACCGGCATCGACCCCTGGTTCGTCGACCAGATCGTCTTCCTGAACGAGATCGCCGCCGGTGTGACCCGCACGCCGGCGGGCATCCGCCGGGCCAAGCGGGCCGGCTTCGCCGACGCCCAGCTCGCCGAGCTGCTCGGCACGTCCGAGGACGTGGTCCGGGCCTTCCGCCACCGGTCCGGCATCCGGCCGGTGTTCAAGACCGTGGACACCTGCGCGGCCGAGTTCGCCTCCGAGACCCCTTACCACTACTCGGCCTACGACAGCGAGACCGAGGTGGCGCCGAGTGGGCGCCCGCGGGTGATCGTGCTCGGCAGCGGCCCCAACCGCATCGGCCAGGGCATCGAGTTCGACTACGCCTGTTGTCACGCCGTGATGGCGTTGTCCGACGCCGGGTTCGAGACCGTCATGGTCAACTGCAACCCGGAGACGGTGTCCACCGACTACGACACCGCCGACCGGCTCTACGTCGAGCCGCTGACGGTCGAGGACGTCCTTGAGGTCGTCCACGCCGAGCAGCAGGCCGGCCCGCTGGCCGGGGTGATCGTCCAGCTCGGCGGCCAGACCCCGCTGGGCATCGCCGCGGCGCTGGCGGAGGCGGGCGTGCCGATCGTCGGGACCGCGCCCGCGGCGATCCACCTGGCCGAGGACCGCGGCCTGTTCGGCCGGGTGCTGGCCGACGCCGGCCTGCCCTCGCCGCCGCACGGGGTGGCAACCTCCTTCCCGGAGGCCCGAGCCGTCGCCGAGCGGATCGGCTACCCGGTGCTCGTCCGTCCCTCCTATGTGCTCGGCGGGCGCGGGATGGAGATCGTCTACGACGACTCCATGCTGCGCGACTACATCGAGCGGGCCACGGCGATCTCCCCCGAGCACCCCGTCCTCGTCGACCGGTTCCTCGACGACGCCGTCGAGATCGACGTCGACGCCCTGTTCGACGGCGAGACGCTCTACCTCGCCGGCGTGATGGAGCACATCGAGGAGGCCGGCGTGCACTCCGGCGACTCGGCCTGCGCCCTGCCGCCGATCACGCTCGGCCACGCCGACCTGGAGCGCATCCGCACGTCCACCGAGGCGATCGCCCGCGGCGTCGGCGTGCGAGGGCTGCTCAACGTCCAGTACGCCCTGCAGTCCGACGTCCTCTACGTGCTGGAGGCCAACCCGCGGGCCTCGCGCACCGTCCCGTTCGTCTCCAAGGCGACCGCGGTGCCGCTGGCCAAGGCCGCCGCCCGGGTGATGCTCGGCGCCACCGTCGACGAGCTGCGCGCCGAGGGCCTGCTGCCGCGCACCGGCGACGGCGCCACTCTGCCGCTGGACTCGCACATCGCGGTCAAGGAGGCGGTGCTGCCCTTCGGCCGCTTCCGCGACGCCGTCGGGCGCGGGGTGGACACCATCCTCGGCCCCGAGATGAAGTCCACCGGCGAGGTGATGGGCATCGACGACGGCTTCGGCACCGCCTACGCCAAGTCGCAGGCCGCCGCCTACAACGGGCTGCCCACCTACGGGCGGGTGTTCGTCTCGGTCGCCAACCGGGACAAGCGGGCGATGATCTTCCCGATCAAGCGGCTCGCGGACCTCGGCTTCGTCGTCTACGCCACCGAGGGGACCGCCCAGGTACTGCGGCGCAACGGGGTCAAGGCGGTCGTGCTCGGCAAGCACCGGGCGCCGACCGAGGGCCTGCTCGACTGCGTCGAGATGATCACCTCGGGCCAGATCGATCTGGTCATCAACACCCCGTGGGGCGTCGGCCCGCGGCTCGACGGCTACGAGATCCGCACGGCCTGCGTCAGCGCCGGAGTGCCGTGCATCACCACCATCCAGGGCGCCGCCGCCTGCGTGCAGGGCGTCGAGGCCCTGGTCCGCGGAGAGCTGGGCGTCCGGCCCCTGCAGGAATACCACGCGGCCCTGCGCGAGGCGTGGGGCGGCGCGGCTGCTTCGGACACCTCGGACACCTCGGACGCGCTGGGCGCCGATCCCGCCCCGTTCACGGCCGCCCCCTCCCCGGAGTCCACGGACGTCCCCTCCACTGACGCCCCGTCCACGGACGCCCCGTCCACGGACGTCCCGTCCACGGAGCTCACGGAAGCCGCGTCCGCGGAGTTCACGGGCGCGGATCCGGGCGTGCCGTTCGACGAGCAGCCGTTCGAGGACGTCGAGGATGACCAGAGCGAGGACGAGGACTTCGAGGACGAGGACTTCGAGGATCAGCCGACCGAGCGTCTGGACGGCCTGCTGCCCGGGCCGTTCGAGGATCAGCCGACCGAGCACATCGAGGAGCTGCCGGCCGGGCCGGTGACGGGCGGCGCCGGCCCGGACCCGTCCACCGGCCCGGACCCGTCCACCGGACCACCTGCGTCGACCCGGTCGGATGCGTCGGCCGGGCCGGGCGCGGTGGCCGGCCTCGACGCCGGCCTCGACCCCGCGCGGACCGTTCGGTGAGCGCCGGGCGCCGCTTCACCCCGCGCGCCGGTCGCGCACCGCTGGCCGTGGCGCTCGACGCTCCGGACGGCGCGACCGCGCTGCGGTGGGCCGCGGCGGTCGCGCCGCACACCGCCGTGCTCAAGATCGGGCTGGAGCTGTTCTACCGGGAGGGGCCGGCGATCGTGACGGCCCTGCGCGCGGCCGGCCTGCTCGCCGGGCCTGCCGACGGCGCCGGGCCCGCCGAGCTCGGCACGGCGCCCGGGGAGGCGGCCGGCGGGCCGCCCGAGCTGTTCCTTGATCTCAAGCTGCACGACATTCCGGCGACGGTCGCCGGTGGAATGCGGTCGGTTGCCACGTTGCAGCCTCGATTCGTCACCGTGCATGCGGCTGGGGGAGCGGCGATGATACGTGCGGCCATCGCCGCGGCCCCCACGGTCGAGGTAGCCGTTGTGACCGTCCTCACCTCGCTGGATGCGGCCGCGCTGGCCGCCGTCGGGCTCGCCGGACCGCCGCAGGACGCCGTCCGCCGCCTCGCCGTGCTCGCCGTCGAGGCGGGGGCGCGCACCCTTGTGTGCAGCCCGCGGGAGGTCCGAATGGTCCGTTCGGAGCTCGGTAGCAACGTGACTCTCATCACGCCCGGAGTGCGTCCGGAGGGGTCCGAGGCGGCCGACCAGGCGCGGATCGCGACCCCGCGGGAGGCGCTGGAGGCGGGTGCGGACCTGGTCGTGGTGGGCCGTCCCATCACCCGAGCCACCGATCTGGGCGGAGCGGCGAAGATGGTCGCAGACAGTATTTCCGCAGGTCAGGGGCCTGCGGCTCGCTGACGGCCGTGGTCAGGGCGGGGTGTGTTCGTCCTGGTGCGGTACGAAGCGGTACGGTGGGGCCGTCGTAGACCGAAAGGGTGCGGCACGAGCGGGCCACCCCTTTCGTCCCGTCAAAGCCTTCTCTTGTGCGGACAATATGTCCGCATCAGAGTGTTGTGGCCAAGGCTGGACCGAGGAGCCACTTCCTCGCTAGTTTGCGCGGCGCGATCACCGAATTGAGGAGGCGTACCCGTGCCCCTGCCGCCCCTAACGCCCGAGCAGAGGGCCGCCGCCCTCGAGAAAGCCGCGCTGGCTCGTAAGCAGCGCGCGGAACTCAAGGAGCGGTTGAAGAAGGCGGAGACCACTCTGGCCGCCGTCTTGGAACAGGCCGAGGCCGATGAGGTCGTCGGCAAGATCGATGAGGTCGTCGGCAAGATGAAGGTTTCGGCTGTTCTGGAGTCGCTTCCCGGAGTTGGGCGCGTGCGCGCCCAGAAGATCCGAGAACGGCTCGGGATCAGTCCGACCCGCCGGCTGAGAGGGCTCGGCGCGAAGCAGCGCGCCGCGCTCCTCGAGGAGTTCGGAACGGCCTGATCCGGTGGAGTGGGAAATCCACTCCGGCAACCGGAACAGGGCCTTGGCGGGACGCGGCGTCGTCGGGTGAGTGGTCTCACTCACGTTCTTCCGGCGAAGCCGCGGTACCTTCCGAGCGGATCGGGGGCCGAATTCTTTACCGGCCCCCGATCCGAAAGTCCATGGGAAACAAGTCCCATCCTGGGCCATCCGCGGCCGGATGACCGCTGTGCGGCAGCCGTCCCGGAGGCCCTAGGGTTGGGGCCGTGGGTCTCACAGTGCTGTCCGGGCCGTCCGGCGTCGGGAAGGGAACGGTCGTCGCGGCCGTCCGCGAGCGTCATCCCGAGGTCTGGGTCTCGGTCAGTGCGACCACCCGGGCTCCCCGGCCCGGGGAGACCGACGGCGTCGAGTATCACTTCGTCGACGCCGAGGAGTTCGCCCGGATGGTCAAGGCCGGCGAGTTCGTCGAGCACGCGATGTTCGCCGGGCACGCCTACGGCACCCCGCGGGGTCCCCTGCGGGAACGGCTCGCCGCCGGCGTCCCGTGCCTGCTGGAGATCGAGCTGCTCGGGGCCCGCCAGGTGCGTTCGGCGATGCCCGACGCCCGGTTCGTCTTCCTCGCGCCACCGACGTTCGAGGAGCTGGTCCGGCGGCTGACCGGCCGGGGGACCGAGTCACCCGAGGTCATCGCCCGCCGGTTGGACCGGGCTCGCATCGAGCTGGCGGCCGAGACGGAGTTCGACCACGTGGTCGTCAACGACGATGTGCGGGCCGCGGCCGCGCGGTTGGTAGCATTGATGATCGGCTCCTAGGTGCGGGTCTCCTCGTACCGCGCCGCGAAGCCGCACCTCACGCGCCTGAACCCGGGCGCAGGCGGCTTGGCGGCCTGCGCATGCAACCCTGTGCGCGGGAGCACGGTCCGGACGGCGGCCGCCGCCCCGGACGCTCACCCCGGAAGGACATCGTGGCCGGAACCGTAGCCCACCCCGAAGGCATCACCAACCCGCCGATCGACGAGCTGCTCGAGGCCACCGACTCGAAGTACAGCCTGGTCATCTACGCGGCCAAGCGGGCTCGCCAGATCAACGCCTACTACTCGCAGCTCGGCGAGGGCCTGCTGGAGTACGTCGGGCCGCTGGTCGAGACGACCAACGCCCAGGAGAAGCCGCTGTCGATCGCGCTCCGCGAGATCAACGCCGGCCTGCTCACCCACGAGACGGTCTCCGACAGCCTCCCGCCGGTCGCCTGACCCGGCCGTGACCGACGAGCCGGCCGTGACCGACGAGCCCACCGGCGCCGCGGGCGCCCCGGCCCGGCGGCCCCGGGTCGTGCTCGGCGTGGCCGGGGGCATCGCCGCCTACAAGGCGGTCGAGGTGCTGCGCCGGTTCACCGAGTCCGGGCACGAGGTCCGGGTGGTGCCCACGCCGTCCGCGCTGCGGTTCGTCGGGGAGACGACCTGGGCGGCGCTGTCCGGCAACCCGGTCGCGACCGACGTCTGGAGCGACGCCGACGAGGTCGCCCACGTCCGCATCGGGCGGGAGGCCGATCTCGTCCTCGTCGTCCCGGCGACCGCGGACCTGATGGCCCGCGCGGCCGCCGGGCGGGCGGACGACCTGCTCACCGGAACCCTGCTGACGGCCACCTGCCCGGTGGTTTTCGCCCCGGCGATGCACACCGAGATGTGGCAGCATCCGGCCACCCGGGCGAACGTGGCCACGCTGCGGGCCCGGGGCGCGGTGGTGCTGGACCCGGCCGTCGGCCGGTTGACCGGCGCCGATTCGGGGCCGGGCCGGCTGCCCGAGCCGGCGGAGATCGCCGCGCTCGGCATGGCGGTGCTCGCCCGCGGGGCCGACGGCGTCCGCCCGGACCTCGCCGGCCGGCACGTGCTGGTCACCGCCGGGGGTACCCGGGAGTATCTCGATCCGGTCCGTTTCCTCGGCAACGCCTCCAGCGGGCGGCAGGGCTACGCGGTGGCGCGGGCGGCGCTCGCCCGCGGGGCCGCGGTGACGGTGGTCGCGGCCAACGTCGCCCTGCCCGAGGTGGCCGGGGCGCGCACAGTCGCGGTCACCTCGGCGGCCGAGTTGCGGGAGCGGGTGCACGAGGTGGCGCCGTCCGCGGATGTCGTCGTGATGGCGGCCGCGGTCGCCGATTTCCGGCCGCAGGCGACGCAGGCGTACAAGATTAAGAAAGAATCCGCGGCGCCCGACTCCATTGCTCTGGTGCGAAACCCTGACGTGTTGTCCGAGTTGGTGGCGAACCGTCGTCCGGGGCAGCTCCTGGTCGGTTTCGCCGCCGAGACGGGCGGTCCCGACGGAGGGGTTCTCGACCACGCGCGGGCGAAACTCGCCCGCAAGCCCGTCGACCTCCTCGTCGTCAACCAGGTCGGCGCCGGCCTCGGGTTCGAGGTGGCGGACAACGCCGCGGTGGTCCTGGCGGCCGACGGGCGGGAGACAACCATCGAACGGTCGAGCAAGGATCTGGTCGCGCACCGGATCCTCGACCTCGTGGTGGAGTTCCCGATCGGTCACGGGGACGGAACGTCCAGCGAGGCAGTGCGGGTACCCGTGCGGACGCCTCGGTAAGCTTCGTCGGAATCAACCGGATCTCCCAGGGGGTTAGACCAGTGGCGACGCGCCTGTTCACGTCCGAGTCCGTCACCGAGGGACATCCGGACAAGATCGCTGACCAGATCAGCGACTCGATCCTCGATGCCATGATCAAGGACGATCCGAAGAGCCGGGTCGCGGTGGAGACGCTCATCACGACGGGCCAGGTGCACGTCGCGGGTGAGGTCACCACCAAGACCTACGTCGACATCGCCGCGGTCGTCCGCGAGCGCATCCTGGAGATCGGCTACGACTCGTCCAAGAAGGGGTTCGACGGGGCCTCCTGCGGGGTCAGCGTCTCCATCGGCGCGCAGTCCGCGGACATCGCCCAGGGCGTCGACACCGCCCACGAGACCCGCGTCGAGGGGTCCAGCGAGGACGAGCTCGACCGTCAGGGCGCCGGCGACCAGGGCCTGATGTTCGGCTTCGCCTGCGACCAGACCCCCGAGCTCATGCCGCTGCCGATCGCGCTGGCGCACCGCCTCGCCCGGCGGCTGTCCGCGGTCCGCAAGGACGGCCAGGTCGGCTACCTGCGTCCGGACGGCAAGACCCAGGTCACCATCGAGTACGCCGACGGCAAGCCCGTCCGCCTCGACACGGTCGTCGTCTCCACCCAGCACGCCGCCGACATCGACCTCGACACGCTGCTCGCGCCCGACATCGCCGAGTACGTCGTCGAGCCGGAGCTGGCCCTGCTCGAGATCTCCACCGAGGGCCGCCGCCTGCTGGTCAACCCGACCGGCCGTTTCGAGATCGGCGGCCCGATGGGCGACGCCGGCCTGACCGGCCGCAAGATCATCGTCGACACCTACGGCGGCTACGCCCGCCACGGCGGCGGCGCCTTCTCCGGCAAGGACCCGTCCAAGGTCGACCGGTCGGCCGCCTACGCCATGCGCTGGGTCGCCAAGAACGTCGTCGCCGCCGGCCTCGCCAGCGCCTGCGAGGTGCAGGTCGCCTACGCCATCGGCAAGGCGCACCCGGTCGGCCTGTTCGTCGAGACCTTCGGCACCGGAACGGTCCCCGAGGAGCAGATCCAGGACGCCGTGACCCAGGTGTTCGACCTGCGCCCGGCCGCCATCATCCGCGACCTGGACCTGCTGCGCCCGGTCTACGCCCAGACCGCCGCCTACGGGCACTTCGGTCGCCCCGAGCTCGACTTCACCTGGGAGTCCACCTCGCGCGCCGAGGCGCTCCAGCGCGCCGTCAAGGGCTGACACTCCGCCCGCCCGTTCCTGGCACGACCCGGGAGGCCGGGCCGGTCCGCGCCGCGTGGACCGGCCCGGCCTCCGCTTTCCCGGCGGTCGGTCCTGTCGGAGGTGCCTGGTACTAATGCCCTCATGACCGAGCAGCCCGCCACGACCCCCGGCGTTTCCCCGCCGGCCGCGGAGCTGCCGGTGGCCCGGGTCGCGGTCGACACCCCGCTGACCCACCTCGACCGTCCCTTCGACTACCTCGTTCCGGCCGATCTCGCCGCGGCGGCCGTGCCCGGCTCCCGGGTCCGCGTCCGCTTCGCCGGCCGGCAGGTGGACGGTTTCGTCCTGGAACGGCGGGCCGCCTCGGAGCATCCGGGCCGGCTGGCCCCGCTGGAGCGGTCGGTCTCGCCGGAGCCCGTCCTGTCCGAGTCGATCGCCCGGCTCGCCCGCGCCGTGGCGGACCGCTACGCCGGCACGCTGGCCGACGTCCTTCGCCTCGCCGTGCCACCCCGCCACGGCCGCACCGAGAGTGCGGCTGTGCCCTCGGCGCCGGCGGGTGACGTTGCCCCCGGCGAGCGGCCGGAGGAATGGGCACGCTATCCCGCCGGGCCCTCGATGCTCGCCGCGCTGGCCGCGGGCCGATCGTCGCGCGCCGTGTGGTGGGCGCCGCCCGGCCCCGCCTGGCCGTCGATGATCGCCGCCGCGGTCGGCGCCACGGTGCGATCGGGCCGTGGGGCGGTCGTCGTCGTGCCCGACCATCGCGACGTCGACCGGGTCGAGGCCGCGCTGGTCGAGGTCGTGGGGCGGGAGACCACCGTCGTCCTGCGGGCCGACCTCGGCCCGTCCCGCCGCTACCGCGCCTTCCTCGCGGTTAGTCGCGGCCAGGCGCGGGTCGTCGTGGGCACCCGTTCCGCGGTCTTCGCCCCCGTCGCCGACCTCGGTCTGCTGGTCGTCTGGGACGACGGGGACGATCTGCACGCCGAGCCGCTGGCCCCCTACCCGCACACCCGCGACGTCGCCGTGCTGCGCGCGCGCCAGGACGGCTGCGCCCTGCTGATCGGCGGCTTCTGTCCGACGACGGAGGCCGAGGCGCTCGTGCGCGGCGGCTGGGCCCATCCGCTGGTGCTGCCCCTGCCCGAGGTCCGGGCGCTCGCCCCCCGGGTCGAGGCGACCGGCTCGGACCACGAGTACGCCCGCGATCCGGCCGCCCGCGCCGCTCGGCTGCCGTCGCTCGCGGTCCGCACGGCCCGCCAGGCCCTGGCGGCCGGCGCCCCGGTGCTGGTCCAGGTGCCCCGGCGCGGCTACCACCCCTCGCTGGCGTGTGCGGACTGCCGGCGTCCCGCCCGTTGCCGGCACTGCCAGGGTCCGCTGGGCCGCTCCTCCGGCGCCGGCCTGCTGACCTGCCGGTGGTGCGGACGACCGGTGCCCGCCGCCCCGGACGGCCCGGTCGGGGCGTCGGTCTGGCGATGCCCGTCGTGTTCGAGCGTGCGGCTGCGGGCCTCGGTGACGGGGGATCGGCGCACCGCCGAGGAGCTGGGCCGGGCCTTCCCCGACGTGCCCGTGCGGACCTCGGGGCGCGACGGCGTGCTCGCCGCCGTTCCCGCCGAGCCGGCGCTCGTCATCTCCACCCCCGGCGCCGAGCCGGTCGCGGCCGGCGGCTACGGCGCCGTGCTCCTGCTCGACGGCTGGGCCCTGCTCGGCCGTCCCGACCTGCGGGCCGCCGAGACGGCCCTGCGGCGCTGGGCGGCGGCGGCGGCGCTGGCCCGCCCGGCGCCACAGGGCGGGCGGGTCATCGTGTCGGCCGACGCCGGGCTGCCGGTCGTGCAGGCCCTGATTCGCTGGGATCCCGCGACCTTCGCCGCCCGGGAGGCCGACGAGCGCGCCGAACTCGGCTTCCCGCCGGCGACCCGGATGGCCACCGTGGAGGGCGGTGCCGCGGCCGTCGCCGAGCTGCTCGCGGTGACCCGCCTGCCCGAAGGGGCCGATCTGCTGGGCCCCGTGCCGGTGCCGCCCCCCGCCCGGGCGGCACCGACCCCGGCCGGCGGCCGGGGCGGCGCTGGCCCGGACGAGGCAGGCGAGATCGAGCGGTTGCTCATCCGGGTGCCCCGCGAGCGCGGCGCGGCGCTCGCCGCCGCCCTGCACGAGGCCCGCGGCGTCCTCGGGGCCCGCCGCAGCACGGCTGGCCTGCGCGTCCAGCTCGACCCGCTCGTGATCGGCTGACCGCGGCCCGATCGCGGCTGGGGCCGACCGTCCGTCACAGTGGTGGTCGTCCGCGGTACGGTCGGGCGGCGGCAGGCCCGAGGATGCCGCCCGTTCCCGTCCTGGGTGCCGGCGGACCTCCCCGGCCTGGCCGGACAGCTCCCCTGCCCCTGTAGACGGCTGCGGCGTCCGCACGGCGTCGCGGCGGATCGGTGCTCGCGTATGCGTCTTGTTTTCGCCGGCACACCGGCGGTCGCCCTGCCCAGCCTGCGGGCGTTGATCGACAGCCCACGCCACGAGGTGGTCGCGGTCGTCACCCGTCCCGACCGGCCCGCCGGTCGAGGTCGGAAGATCAAGCCACCGCCCGTACACCTGCTCGCCGACGAGGCCGGCATCCCGGTGCTCAGTCCGGAGCGGCCGCGTGACCCGGACTTCCTCGCGGCGCTCACCGATCTGGCGCCGGACTGCTGCCCGGTCGTCGCCTACGGCGCCCTGCTGCCCCGGGAGGCGCTCGCGATCCCCCGTCACGGCTGGGTGAACCTGCACTTCTCGCTGCTGCCGGCCTACCGCGGCGCGGCCCCGGTGCAGCGAACGGTGCTCGCCGGTGACGATCTCACCGGCGCCAGCGTGTTCCAGATCGAACCGGCGATGGACTCCGGGCCGGTGTTCGGCGTCGTCACCGAGCGGGTCCGCCCCACCGACACCTCCGGTGACCTGCTCGACCGACTCGCGGACTCCGGGGCGCACCTGCTCGCCGCGGTCATGGACGGCATCGATGACGGGACCCTGCAGGCGGTGCCCCAGCCCGCCGAGGGGGTGTCGTTCGCGCCGAAGCTGACCGCCCAGGACGCGTTGATCGACTGGACCCTGCCGGCGGTCGCCGTGGACCGGCTGACCCGGGCGGCGGCGCCCGCCCCCGGAGCCTGGACGGTGTTCCGGGACCGGCGGATCAAGATCGGCCCGGTGCGTCTCGGGGCGCAGAACGTGCCGGACGAGCTGGCGCCGGGCCGGCTGGTGGCGCTTGCCGACGGCGCCGTCGCCGTGGGCACCGGGACGGCGCCGGTGCTGCTCGACGAGGTGCGGCCGGAGGGCCGCGGACCAATGAAGGCCGCCGACTGGGCCCGAGGGGCCCGGCTGACCGACGACGACCTCCTGCACGCCCCGGCGGAGCGGGTCTCGGCGGCGGGGAGTCCGGCCGGTGCCGGGGGAGCCCCGTGAGCCCGGCCGGATCACCGGGCACCCGCGGGGCCCGCCCGCCCGCCGCCGTCGACCGCCCCCGTCTGCTGGCCTGGGAGGTGCTGCGCGCGGTCGACGAGCGTGGTTCGTACGCGAACCTGCTCCTGCCGTCGCTGCTCGCCGGCAGCGGCCTGCCGGCCCGCGATCGCGGCTTCGTCACCGAGCTCGCCTACGGTGCGCTGCGCGCCCAGGGCACCCTCGACGGTCTGCTCGACACGGCGACGAGTCGGCCCGTGCACGACATCGACCCGCCGCTGCGCGACGCGCTACGGCTCGGCGCCTATCAACTGCTGCGCACCCGGGTGCCCGCCCGCGCCGCGGTGGCCAGCACCGTGGACCTGGTCCGGGCGACCAGCGGCGAGCGTCCGGTCCGGTTCGCGAACGCGGTGCTGCGTCGGGTGGCCACCCGGATCGCGGAGACGGGCGGGGACCTCGCCACCCTGCTCGGCGCTCCCCGCTTCGAGACCGACCCGATCGGCCACCTGGCGGTGGTGACGACTCACCCGCGCTGGATCGTCGAGGTGGTGGCGGAGGCGCTCGGGGACGACCTCGACGAGACCCGCGCCGCGCTCGTCGCCGACGACACCCGGCCCGCGGTGCACCTGGTCGCCCGGCCGGGCCGCACCGACCAGAACCGCCTGCTCGCCGAGGCCGCCGAGGAGGGGCTCGACGCGGCCGCCGGGCCCTACTCGCCGTACGCGGTGCGCCTCGACGGCGGCGATCCCGCGCGGCTGCCTGCGGTGGCGTCCGGGGCCGCCGCGGTGCAGGACGAGGGCAGCCAGCTGGTCGCGCTCGCCCTGGCCCGCACGCCCACGGTCGGCCGGGACCGTGGGCTGACCGTCGACCTGTGCGCCGGTCCGGGCGGTAAGGCTGCGCTGCTCGCCGGGCTGCTCACCGACCGCTCGGGCGGCGGGCCCGGCTTCTCGTCGCAGCCCGCGGCGCCCGCAGGCCTCGCGGCGCCGGGTTCCGGCGCGACGCTGCTCGCGCTGGAACCGCGGGCGACCCGGGCCGGGTTGGTGGCCCGGTCGCTGGCGGGGGAGCCGCGGGCCTGGGTGGTGCGCGCGGACGGGCGGGCGGCCCCGCTGCCGGCGGGCAGCGCCGACCGGGTGCTCGTCGACGTCCCCTGCACCGGGCTCGGGGCGCTGCGGCGCCGTCCGGAGGCCCGCTGGCGGCGCATCCCCGGCGACCTGGCCGCCCTCGTGCCGTTGCAGAGCGCCCTGCTCGTCGCCGCGCTGGACCTGGTCCGGCCCGGCGGGGTGGTCGCCTACGCGACCTGCTCCCCGCATCCGGCGGAGACCGTGGAGGTGGTCCGCCAGGTGACCGGGCAACGGGTGGATGTCTCCGTGCTCGACGCCCGGCTCGGGCTGCCGGAGGTCGACGGGCTCGGATCCGGCCCGTTCGTCCAGCTCTGGCCGCACCGGCACGGCACGGACGCGATGTTCGTGGCGCTGCTGCGCCGCAACCCGGACTGAGCCCGCCCGGTGGGCAGGCGCCTGCCCACCGACCGCCGGCTGCCCGACCTGGGCCCGGCGCGCGGCCGAGGGTCCGAACGCGAAGGTTGCCGAACGCGAAGGTTGTCGAACGCGGAAGATGTCCGCCGCGAAGGTGTCGAACGGGTCGGGGCGTGCGGCGATTCGGTCGATAGTCTCGCGGGGTGGCAACCGCACAGATCTATCCCAGCATGCTCGCCGCGGACTTCGGTCGACTGGCCGACGCCGCCCTCGCGGTCGAGGGCCGGGCCGACTGGCTGCACGTCGACGTCATGGACTACCACTTCGTCCCGAACCTGGCGTTCTCCCCGGACGCGGTGACGGCGTTGCGGTCGACGACGCAGACCCCGCTCGACTGCCATCTCATGATCGAGGACCCGGACCGCTGGGCCGCCGACTACGCCGAGCGCGGCGCGGCGAACGTGACCATCCACGCCGAGGCCGTGTCCGACCTGCGGCGGACCACCGCGGCGATCCGGGCCGCCGGCGCCCGCACCGGCCTCGCCGTGAAGCCGAACACCCCGGTCGAGCGCTACCTCGACGACCTGCACCGCTTCGATCTGCTGCTGCTGATGACCATCGAGCCCGGCTTCGGAGGTCAGAAGTTCATGACCGAGGTGCTGCCGAAGATCGAGGCGGCGCGCCGCCTGATCGACGACCGCGGCCTGGACCTGTGGCTGCAGATCGACGGCGGGGTCAACGAGAACACCGTCGAGCAGGCCGCGGCGGCCGGGGTCGACGTCTTCGTCGCCGGCACGGCGGTCTTCGGCGCCGACGATCCCGGCGAGGCCGTCGAGAAGCTGCGCGCCCAGGCGCTGCGGGTCGCCCCCCGGCTGACCCCGCCGGCCTCCCCGCCGGCCTCCCGGTCGGTCGGCGACCCGGCGGTCGGCGACCCGGCGTGACGTCGGCCGGCTCGCCGTCTCCCGGTGGTCCGCCGCCGGGCCCCGACAGGGACCGGTACTGGCTGGCCCGCGCGGTCGAGCTCGGGCGCCGCTGCCCGCCGTCGTCCACGGCGTACTCGGTCGGCGCGCTGATCGTGGCGGCCGACGGAACCCCGCTGGCCGAGGGCTACTCCCGAGCGGAGGAACCGCACGACCACGCCGAGGAGGTCGCGCTGCGCCGCCTCGCCGCCCGCCTCGACGCGTCGGCCGCCGGCGGTGATCCCGGTGGCGGTGTCGATTCCGGTGGCGGCGGCGATCCCGGTGTCGGTGTCGATCCGGCGGGGGCGACGGTGTACAGCTCGCTGGAGCCGTGCAGCGCGCGGGCGTCGCGGCCGTGGACCTGCACGGAGCTCATCCTCGCCGCCGGCATCGGCCGGGTGGTTTTCGCCTGGCGCGAGCCGTCGCTGTTCGTCGACTGCGACGGCGCCGAACGGCTGGCCGCGGCCGGCGTCGAGGTGGTCGAGATCCCGGCGCTCGCCGCGGACGTCCGCGCGGTCAACAGCCACCTCCCGCTCGGCTGAGCACCGCGCAGGCGCGCCCGACCTGGTGTTTGCCCGGGCGGGCATGACCTCGGTCACGTCGCCGGGTGCGGCGTGTGGCCGCTTCGTATGTCAGACTTGGGGCAGTACAACCAGCAGCACGCGCGCTCCGGGGTCGGTGAAACTCCGAGCCGGCGGTGATAGTCCGCGACCCGTCCGCAGGTAATGGGACGGCTGATCCGGTGGAACTCCGGGACCGACGGTCAAAGTCCGGATGGGAGGACGCGCGCGGGCCGAGTGTCCGTGGGTGGCCGTTGCCGTCCGCGGGCGCGCGTCGGCGTGCGCACGCCGGCAGGTCCCGCGTGGGAACCCCCCGAATCCGGGGAGCGGTGCCCGGGACCGAAGGGCGCGAGTCGGATGTTCACCGGCATCGTTGAAGAGCTCGGCGTGGTGGCTGCGGTGGATGCGCGGCCGGAGTCGGCGGCGCTCACCATTGCCTGTCAGACCGTACTGGCGGACGCGACCCACGGCGCCTCCATCGCCGTCAACGGCGTGTGTCTCACGGTGACCTCCTTCCAGCGGGCCGGCGGCGATCCGGCCGGCGCTGGTCTGACTGCCGCCGACCCTGGTGGCGCCGACCCGGGGGGCGGCGCGCCGGCCGCGGGGGCCGGTCGCGCGGGTCCCGCCGGCACAATCTCGGCGTCCGCGACGTTCACGGCTGACGTGATGCGCGAAACCCTCGTGCGGTCCTCCCTCGGCCAGCTCGCCGTGGGCGATCCGGTGAACCTCGAACGGCCCGTGCGGCTGGCCGACCGTCTCGGCGGTCATCTGGTCCAGGGGCACGTCGACGGCGTCGGCGTCGTCGTCGACCGGCAGGCCGACGAGCACTGGGAGATCGTCCGCATCGCCCTGCCCGCCGGCCTCGACCGCTACCTCGTGGAGAAGGGCTCGGTGACGGTCGACGGCGTCAGCCTGACCGTCGTCGAGGTCACCCCGGCCGGGGGCGACTCTCCGGCGACGTTCACCGTCAGCCTGATCCCCACCACCCTCGACCTGACCACGCTCGGCCGCCGTGCACCGGGTGCCCGGGTCAACATCGAGGTCGACGTGCTGGCGAAGTACGTCGAGAAGCTGCATGCCGGCACCATCGACCCGAACGGACTGCCCCGATGACCACATCCGCGGCCGGCGCCTCCTCGACGGCCATCCCCGCCCCGCCCGCCCCCGCCTCGCCTCGCTCTGCCTCGTCCCTCCCCGCCTCGCCCGCCTCAGCTCCGCCCGCCTCCGCCCTGCCCGCGGACGCTCTGCCCGCGGCCGTCGGCGGGACGTCCGGTGCCGGCCCGGCGACCGTCGACGGCGACGTCGACGTGACGTTCGCCTCCATCGAGGACGCCATCGCCGAGATCGCCGCCGGCCGGCCGCTCGTCGTCGTCGACGACGCCGACCGGGAGAACGAGGGCGACCTGATCTTCGCCGCCGAGGCGGCCACCCCCGAGCTCGTCGCGTTCATGACGCGCTACACCTCCGGGGTGATCTGCGTGCCGATGGACGCCGTCGACACCGACCGGCTCGAGCTCGACCAGATGGTCCCGCACAACACCGAGCGGATGGGCACGGCGTTCACCATCACCGTCGACGCCCGCGAGGGCGTCTCCACCGGCATCTCCGCCGCCGACCGGGCCCGCACGATCCGGTTGCTCGCCGACCCCGACACCGTCCCGGGCGACCTGAGCCGGCCGGGGCACATCTTCCCGCTGCGGGCCAAGGACGGCGGCGTGCTGCGCCGGCCGGGCCACACCGAGGCGGCCGTCGACCTGGCCCGGCTCGCCGGACTGCGCCCGGCGGGCACCATCTGCGAGATCGTCAACGACGACGGGACGATGGCGCGCCTTCCCGAGCTCGCCGCGTTCGCCCGCGACCACGGCCTGCTGCTGATTTCCATCGCCGACCTCATCGCCTACCGTCGGCGGACGGAGAAGCAGGTGGTGCGGGTCGCCGAGGCGACGATCCCGACCAGCTACGGCACCTTCCGCGCCGTCGGCTTCCGCAACGTCCTCGACGGGGTGGAGCACATCGCGCTGATCCGCGGCGAGCTGGGCGACGGCGAGGACGTCCTCGTCCGGGTGCACAGCGAGTGCCTCACCGGCGACGTGTTCGGCTCGCGGCGCTGCGACTGCGGCACCCAGCTCGACGCCGCCCTGCGGATGATCGCGGCCGAGGGTCGCGGGGTGGTCCTCTACGTGCGCGGCCACGAGGGCCGCGGCATCGGCCTGATGCACAAGCTGCGGGCCTACCAGCTCCAGGACGCCGGCCACGACACCGTGGACGCCAACCTCGCGCTCGGCCTGCCCGCCGACGCCCGCGACTACGGCACCGGCGCGCAGATCCTCGTCGACCTCGGGGTGCGCGGCCTGCGGCTGCTGTCGAACAACCCGACCAAGCGGGCCGGCCTGGAGGGCTACGGGCTGCGCATCGTCGAGCTCATCGGCATGCCGGTCACCCAGACCCCGGAGAACCTGCGGTACCTGACGACCAAGCGGGACCGGATGGGCCACGTCCTGCCCGGGCTGGCCCGCGCCGTCGGGGAGGACACCCCGGCCGGCGGCCGCTGGGCGCCGAGCCCCGCGCGGGTGCCCGCGACCTCCGGCTGCGCCGCCGTCCCGGGCGGCGCCGGCAGCTCCTCGGCGGGCGTCGACCTCACCGACGGAGAGGGTCTGTGAGCGGCTTCGGCGCGCCGCAGGAGGTGCTCCCGCCGGTGGCCGGGCTGCGGCTGGCGATCGTCGCCACCCGCTGGCATGCCGAGATCACCGACGCGCTGCTGGCCGGGGCGCTGCGCGCGGTCAAGGACACCGGGCTCGCGACGGCGCCGACCGTCGTGCGGGTCTCCGGCGCGGTCGAGCTGCCCGTCGTCGCCGCGGCGCTGGCCCAGCGGCACGACGCGGTCGTCGCCCTCGGCGTGGTCATCCGCGGCGGCACGCCGCACTTCGACTACGTCTGCCAGTTCGTCACCGCGGGGCTGGCCCGGGTCACCCTCGACGCCCGGGTCCCCGTCGGCTTCGGCGTGCTCACCTGCGACACCGTCGACCAGGCCCGCGACCGGGCCGGGCTGCCCGACTCCGCCGAGGACAAGGGCCGGGAGGCGACGCTGGCCGCCCTCGACACCGCCGCGGTGCTGCGCGACCTGGCCCTGGCGAGCTGACCCGTCGGCCGACCCGCATCGGCTGACACCTCATCGGCCGACCCGCATCGGCCGAGCTCTCGATCCGCGCCCCAGGCGTCACACGGCCACCGTCCCCCCGGGGGGCGGTGGCCGTCCGCATCCTCATGTCGCACGGACGGTACGAGCCTGATCCGTCCCGGTGACATGGCCTCGGTATGGTGTTGCCATCGCATGGCGATTCGGAGTGGATCGAGTGTGCCGGTGGTGTGTTCGCTGCTCGTGGGTCTGTTTCCGGCGATCTGGATCATCTCGGAGCTCTTGTCGGGGCAGTGGGTGACGCGAGACCGTGATGTCACGCCGTAGCAGTGGCCTCGCGCTCCGGTGTCGTCCAGCGGAGTCGGACCGGAGATGGGGGCGGGGTGGCAGGGATGGCGAGTCATGGTGGGAGCCGGGACGGTGACGACACCGTGGCGCCGGCCGATCCGTCCGGGGCCGACCGGGACGGCCTCGACGCCACGGCCCGATCCGCCGATGCGGACGCCTCCGGCGGGGGCGGCGACGCGCGTCCGATCTCCCTGCTCGGACTGCGCCTGACCGAGCCGCAGTCGCCGCGCAACGCCCTGGTCACACGGCGCCCCACGCGGACGCGCCCCGGCGTGCCGCGGGTCGACTCCGGCAGTGGATTTTCCGGGGGACCGACCGGGGGGCCCTCCGGTGGGGTTCCCGGTGATCGCGTGCCCGGTCCCCTGCCCTCCCCTTCCGCCTCGACGCCCGCCCGGCCCGGGCAGACCCGACCTCCGCAGACCCGACCCCCGCAGACCCGGCCGCCCGCCGAACGGTCGGCGCCGCCCGCCCGCCCGCCCGAGGACCGCCCCTCCGACGATCGGACCTCGCCTCCTCCGCTGCCCCCGTGGTCGCCGTATCCCGCGCCGTCCGACGGCGGGGAGGCCGCCGCGTCCACCACGGACAGCCCGGCGCTCCCGCCGCCTCCGGTTACCGGCGCCGGCGATCAGATCCCGTCGGCCGGCGGTTGGGCGCCCGCAGTCGGCGGCGGGTGGCCGACCGCGACCGACGGGCCGCCCGCGTCGCCCCCGGGCCGGCCTGGCCGGGGTCACCTCGGCACCCCGGCCCCGGCCGGATGGACGCCCGACCTCGCGGTCCCGGCCCACCCCTTGCCGCCCCCGCCGCCCGTACCGCCCCCGCCGGGCCCGCCGGCCGCGAGTCCGGTCCCCGGTGGCCTGGTCCCCCCGTCGGCCGCGGACGCTGCGCAGCCCGTCGAGGCGGCTGGCGAGCGCATCCCGTTCCTCCCGGTACCTCCGCCACCCAGCGCCACGGCGGTGCCGCCGAATGTCTCCCCGCGGATTCCCGCTGCTCTGACTCCCCCCGCTGCACCGCCGTCTCCCACGGTGTCCCCGTCTCCCACCATGTCCCCGTCTCCCACCGTGTCCCCGTCTCCCGCGGTTGCCTCGTCCCCGACGGTTCCGCCACCCCCCACGGTTCCGCCGCCCGGTGAGAGCTGGGGCAGCATGACGGTCCTCGTGCCCGCGGCCGGCCCCCTCCTCCCGCCCGGTGCCGCACCCGCCGCCTCGGGACCGGACCGCGCCGAAGACGCCGACGCCGGCGCGGGCACCGAACAGCCCGGTCAGCGGTGGGTCGGTGCGCCCCACTCCACGCCGATCGACCCGGCCTCGGCCGGGCCCATGCCCATGCCCATGCCCCACGAGCGGTCCAGGCCTGCGCTGCCCTTGCCGTATCCGGACGTCACACCGGCATCGCCGGCCGGCCTGCCGGCATCCGCCGCTGCGTACCGGCCGGCCGATCCGCTGTTCGGCCCCTCCGGGGCCGAGTACGGCCCGGCCGCCGTCCCGGGGACCCCCTTTCACCCGGCTGCGGCCCCGGCCGGACCGGAACTACCGCCGCTGCCCTCGTCCGCCAACCCCGCCGCGCCGTGGCAGGTGCCGGGGGGGAGCCCCGCGGCGTCGGGCGTGGCGTACCCGCCCCGGCCCGCAGCCGAGGAGACCGCGCCCGCGCACCGGGAGGAGGCGAGCCGTTTCGACGTCACCCGCCCGGGCGCGGCCCTGATGCCGGCCCAGCCGCCCCAGATCCCGGACCCGCCCGGGACCGGCCTGTTCCCCCGCCCCGGTGACGGCGCCCTGACCGGCGACGGCGCCGCGACTCGCGACGTCCCTCGACGTGATGACGTAGCCGGGTTCGGCGACGGCGTCATGACCGACCGAGCGGCCACGGACCGCGGGCAGGAGGGGGCTGGTCGGCTGGACGAGGCCGGTGGACAGAACGAGGCTGGTGGACAGAACGAGGCTCGTGGGCGGGGCCGGGCGGTCGATGCGGCCGCCGGCGACTCGTGGCGGGCGGGCGAGCAGTCTGCCGTAGGCCGGTGGGCGGAGCCGATCTCCGCTGCGCCCGCGCTTCCCCCGCCGCCGCCGAACATGCCGGTCCGGCGGGTTCCCGTGGCGGCGGTTCGATCGGCGGGGGCGGTCCTCGCGCCTCGGGCGGCCGGAGCCGTCCCGCAGGCCGCGGCCGCTGCGGCGGCGAGCGCGGCGCCGGTGGGCTCCGACGGGCCGGTCCACCAGCGTGCGCGGGCCGGCGGCCGGCGGGTGCTGATCGGCGGCTTCGGCGGCGGGGGCGGGCGGACGACCGTGGCTGCCGGGCTGGGCCTGGCGATGGCCGCGCACCACGGCCACCGGGTCGTCGCCGTCGACGCCTCCCCGGACCAGTGCGGACTGCTCCCGCACCGGGTCGGCCTCATGCCCCCGGGGGTCGGCCTGCGGGAGCTGGCCGGCGCCCGTCCGCCGGTCTCCTCCCTCGACGACGTGCGCCGCTTCCTGGCCTCCGACGGGTCGGGTGGGCTGGAGGTGCTGGCCGGGATGCGCGACCTCGCCGGCCCCGGCCTGCTGCCCGAGGAGCTGGCCTGGGCGTTGGACCTGCTCGGCCACTGGTACCCGGTCGTCGTCGCGGACGCGCCGCCGGGCTGGAACCAGCCGGTCCCCGCCACCCTGCTCGCGCGCGCCGACCTGCTCGTGCTGACCGTCCGCGCCGGGGAGGCGGAGATCGCGGGTGCGGACGACGCCCTGACCGCGCTCACGGCGGCCGGCCGCGGCGACCTCGCCGCCACCGTCATCGTCGCTGTCGTGGAGACCTACCCGTCCCGGCTCAGCCGCGGCGCCCGGATGCGCCTGGACCATCTCGAGGACCGGGCGTACATGACGGTGCCGGTGCCGTTCGACGCGGCGCTGGCCGACAGCCGTCCGATCAACTGGTATCGCCTGCGCCGGCGAACCAGGTTCGCCTTCCAGCGCCTCGCCGGCGCGGTCGCCACCGCCCCGCTGCCCGGTTCCCAGCCGGCGGCGGCCCTCGCCCGTCCCGCGCTCGCCGCCGCCGACCCGCAGGCCCGCGTCGCCGCCTGGCCCTCGGGGGCCTGAGGCACCCGTCGCGCGGCCCGGGTGGCACGAGCGGTCGCCAGCCGGCCCGCCGGCGGCGGGGGGCGGTGGGTGCGGCTGCATGCCCGTCCGGCACCGGCGGTGGTGGGGCCGTCCGGCGCTGCGGCGTTTAGGCTGCGGGGAATGGCACGCCATCTGCTGACTCCGGCCGGGCAGGGAGACGACGGGGCGGCCGACGAGGCCCTCGTCCGGGTGCTCGCCGCCGGCGGCCCGACCGGTCGCGTCGATCCTGCCGCCCTGACCGCCGCCCTGCGCCGCGCCCGGGTCTTCGTCGCGATCGAGGCCATGCTCACCTCGGCCGACGCCACCACCGGCGCCGACAAGACCAGTGAGATGGCGCTGGCCACCCTGCGCACCCCGTCCGGCGCGACCGCGCTGCCGATCTTCTCCAGCGTGGCGACGCTCGCCGCCTGGCGCGGGGCCGCCCGCCCCGTGCCGGTGGCCGCGCCGGACGCCTGGGCGGAGGCGGTCCGGCTCGGCCTCGACTCGGTGGTGATCGACGTCGCGGGCCCGTACTCCACCAGCCTGGAGGTCGGCCACGGCGGCGCCGACGTTCCGGTCGGCCCGGACGCCGTCGGCGATGCCTGGCGAGCCGACCGCGCGGCCGCCGTCGACGAGCGCGCGGCAGCGGTCGATCGCTCGCGTGTCGCCGACGGTGGTGTGGATGCGCCGGTGGGCGTGGGACGGCCCGATCCGTCCGCCGACACCACCCTGACGGCGCTGCGGCGGCCAGCGAACCCCGACGGGCCGCTGGCCCGCGCGCGGGTGCGGGTGGCCCTGCGGGCGATCACGGAACGGGTCGAGGCCTGGCCGGCCGAACTGGTCGAGCCCGGCGCGGCGGCCCCGCGGCCCGTGCTCGCCATCGCCGTCCATGGCCCGGCGGGGGACACGTCTGCGGCGGGAGAGTCGATCGCCCGCCGCCTGTCCCAGCTCCTGGGTGCCGTCCCCGACCCCGGTGGTTCAGCCCCGACGGACGCGACGAACGCGGTCGACCGGCGCGGGGGTCCTGGGCCCGAGCCTCTGGGTGCCGGTGCCGGTGCCGGGTCCGGTGCAGGAGCCGGTGCCGCTGCGGTGGCGGTGCTGGTGGTCGGGGCGTCCGAGGCACGGGCGGTGCGTCGGCTCCTGGGCCGTGGCCTGCGCGCGGAGCGGGGCTGGGCTTCGCGGCTGCACCGCTGAGCCACGGCGGGCCCGCGGCCGACTTCGAGCCTGGGCCGCCCCGACGTCCCTGGGGCCTGCCGACGCCGATCCAGGCGGGTCCGGGCCGGGGCGGGGCCGATTGCGGTGCGTTCTGCGCGGACTGACACGGGGATCGCCTCGCCAACCGGCCCGCGGATCGGTCACCGGGCCCGTTCGGGGCGGCCGGTCGCGGCTGTGATCGTCCTGCCCCGGCGGTGTGGTGCTACTCTTGGCCTCAGACCGATTGCCGGTTGGTTCCACCCATCCGATGGGTCGTCGTTCGTGGCGGCCCTGGCGAGGGCACGGAGCCTGTCCGGCAGGACCAAGCGGGGGTTCGCCCTCCACCCGATGTTGCCGACTGGCGCCGCCTCCACGGGGCGCCGGAGTGTCGATCGGCCCGAGTTCCGGGCCGTGGCCACGGCAGCCGGGTCGCCGGTCGGCCGAGCCGTTCCCGCGGTTGTCGGCCGGGAGCCTGGTGCCGCCAGGCTCGGTGCTCCGCTGCGGTGAGGTCACGCCCGCGCGTCGAGCAACGGAGGAACACATCAGCACAGAGTCCCGTATCAATGACCGGATCCGCGTTCCCGAGGTCCGCCTCGTCGGCGCGGAAGGCGAGCAGATCGGCATCGTTGCGATCGGCGAGGCCATGCGCATGGCGCAGGAGGCCGATCTCGACCTCGTGGAGGTCGCGCCGACCGCTCGCCCTCCGGTCTGCAAGCTGATGGACTTTGGAAAGTTCAAGTACGAGTCCGACCAGAAGCGTCGGGAAGCTCGGAAGAACCAGGTCCAGACCGTCATCAAGGAAATGAAGCTGCGGCCGAAGATCGATCCGCACGACTACGAGACCAAGAAGGGTCACGTCGTGCGGTTCCTGCGAGCCGGTGACAAGGTGAAGATCACCATCATGTTCCGTGGTCGGGAGCAGTCCCGGCCGGAGCTCGGCATCCGCCTGCTTCAGCGGCTGTCGGCCGACGTGGCCGAACTCGGCTATGTGGAGGCCCAGCCCAAGCAGGACGGCCGGAACATGACGATGGTCATGGCCCCGCACAAGGGTTCCAAGCCGCAGCGGCTGCCTGAACCGGCTGGCCACGTCTGACCCGACGTCGGTGGGTCCGCGCGGTGGTGTGCCCACCGTCCGGACCTCGCCGCGCCGACCGCTCGACCACCCCCCGTAAACCGTCAGGATGTCGACATGCCCAAACAGAAGTCCCACAGCGGCGCGAGCAAGCGGTTCCGGATCACCGGCTCCGGCAAGGTGGTGCGCCAGAAGGCCAACCGCCGCCACCTGCTGGAGCACAAGTCCAGCCGCCGTACCCGCCGGCTGGCCGGCGTGGAGCCGCTGACGAAGGCGGACGCAGGCCGAATCAAGCGCCTTCTCGCCCGCTGATCGCGCCCCGCTGACGAATCCGGCCCCGGTGACACCGGCGCGCCCTGCGCGGTGATCGATCCCGGTCCGGCCGGCCGGATGCACCCGAACGAAGGAGACAGGTGCCCTCATGGCACGCGTGAAGCGGGCGGTCAACGCCCAGAAGAAGCGCCGTACGGTCCTCGAACAGGCCAGCGGCTACCGGGGCCAGCGCTCGCGGCTCTACCGCAAGGCCAAGGAGCAGATGCTCCACTCGATGACCTACTCCTACCGGGACCGTCGCGCGCGCAAGGGCGACTTCCGGCAGTTGTGGATCACTCGAATCAACGCCGCGGCGCGGGCGAACGGCCTGACGTACAACCGCTTCGTGCAGGGTCTGAAGCTGTCCGGCGTGGAGGTGGACCGCAAGATCCTCGCCGATCTGGCGGTCAACGACGCCGCCGCCTTCACCGCGCTGGTCGAGGTGGCCCGGGCGGCCCTGGCGGCGGCGCCGGAGCCGACCGCCGCCTGAGCCCGTCGCGACGCCGACCCGTGTCCGCCGCCCGCGTGCTCCCGCCGCCCGATCATGGGCCGGTCGCCGGGCTGCGGTCGGCCCGGGTCGGTGCCGCCCGGCGTCTGCGGCGCCCGGCGGAGCGTCGCGAGCAGGGCCGCTTCCTCGTCGAGGGGGCGCAGGCCGTCGGCGCGGCCGTCGCCGCGGGCGGCCTGCTCGAGGTGTTCGTGGGCGTGTCGGCGGCCGGCCGCCACGAGGATCTGCTGCGGGCCGCCGCGGTGCCCGTCCGGCTCGTGACGGACGAGGCCGCGGCGGCACTGTCCGAGACGGTCACCCCTCAGGGGCTCGTCGCCGTCGCCGCTCTGCCGGGGCACCGGCTCGCCGACCTCGCCGCCCCCCGACTCGTGGCGGTGTGCGTGGGCGCGAACGATCCGGGCAACGCCGGCACCGTGATCCGCAGTGCGGATGCGGCCGGGGCGGACGCGGTGGTGTTCACCGGCGGCGGCGTCGACCCGTTCGGCGGGAAGTGCGTGCGGTCGTCGGCCGGCAGCCACTTCCACCTCCCGGTGATCGTCGAGCCGACGTTCACCGAGGTGGTGACGGGGTTGCGCGCACGGGGGTGCCGAATCGTCGCGACCTCGGGTTCCGCGCGGCGTGATCTCGACACCGCGGTGGACGCCGGCGAGCTCGACGGGCCCACTGCCTGGTTGTTCGGCAACGAGGCGCATGGTCTTGACCCCGCCGGTCTGGCCGCCGCGGACGCGGCGTTGCGGGTACCGGTGTACGGTCAGGCCGAGTCCCTGAATCTTGCGGTTGCGTCCGCCCTGTGCCTATACGCATCGGCGCGGGCGCAGAGAACGGGTAGGTCCGGTACTGACGGCACCGGAGGAGGTGGTCGGCGGTGGTGAACACCGTCGCATCGACATCCGAACAGGCGCCGACCGCGCAGCAGCCACCGGCTCCCGCCGGTGCAACCGTTCCCCCGGCGGGCGGCTCGGCCGGCTTGCCCACCACCGCCGCCCCGGCATCAGGCGAGGCCATGACTGCTGACGACGAGCCCGCGCAGGATCACGGCGCACCGGCGGACCCCGCCGCGGCCGACGGCGGCGACGGTGCCGGCTCGGCCGCGCTGGACGGGCCGCTGCCCGCGGCCGCGTTCGACCTGCTGCCCGACGCGGTCGTCGTCACCGACGCCGCCGGCACGGTCGAGGTCTTCAACCGGGCCGCGGTCCGCCTGATCGGCGTGTCCGCGCCGGCCGCGGTCGGCCGGCACCTCACCGAGGTGCTCCCGTTGCTGGATGAGCGCGGCAACGACTGGTGGGAGTGCTCCGCGGTCAGCCGGGAGCTGCCGCGGGTCATCGGCCAGCCCGAGCGACGGCTGACCTACGCCGGTCCCGTGCATGACCGCGACTTCCACGTCACCGTCCGCTTCACCCGGGTCGCGGGCCGGCTGGCCCGGGTTTCGCTGTCGCTGCGCGACACGCTGAGCCGGGAGCGGCTGGAGCGCAACCGGGCGGATCTGGTCGCCACCGTCGCCCACGAGCTGCGCTCGCCGCTGACCAGCGTGAAGGGCTTCACGGCGACGCTGCTGGCCAAGTGGGACCGGTTCACCGACGAGCAGAAGAAGCTCATGCTGAACACGGTCAACACCGACGCCGACCGGGTCACCCGCCTGCTCGCCGAGGTGCTCGACGTCTCCCGGATCGACTCGGGCCGCATCCAGGTCCGCAAGCAGATCGTCGACCTGCCCGGCCGGGTGCGCTCCGTGGTCGACGGCAAGATCGCCGCCGGGGCGGCGGGTGCCGAGCGGTTCGACGTCCGCGAGGAGGGCGAGCTGCCCGAGATGTGGGTCGACCCGGACAAGATGGAGCAGGTGCTCCACAACCTCGTCGACAACGCGCTGCGCCACGGCGCGGGTACTGTGACGGTGCTGCTGCGCGGCAGCGACACCGGCACGGAGGTGAGCGTGGCCGACGAGGGCGAAGGCGTGTCCGAATCGAACGCCGCGCGCGTGTTCACGAAGTTCTGGCGCGGCGCGAGCCGCGGCAACGGCACCGGTCTCGGGCTCTACATCGCCAAGGCACTGATCGAGGCGCATGGGGGCACCATCTCGGTCGGCCGGGCCGCGGGCGGCGGCGCCGAGTTCCGATTTTTCGTGCCCGCCGGCGGTCCGGTGTTCGGCTGAGGCCGAGCGTCACGATCGGCCGGCGGGCGCCCCGGGCTGCCGGCGGCGGCACCGAGCGCGATCGCGCCGCCGCCGCGGCTGCCTCCCGGCCTCCAGCGCCCGCCTCGGCCCGTCCCGGCCGGCGGCGACCACCACGGCCGGGCGACCTCACGCCCGGCGAAACGATACGAGGATGAGCACCGTGCCCGCCCCTGGAGAGACTGTCGACCCGTCCCGGGTCCACGCCCTCGACCCCGACCAGCTCGCCGCGGCCGTCGCCGCGGCCCGGGAGTCGATCCGCGCCGCCGCCGACCTCGACGCGCTGGCCGCCGCCCGCACCGCCCACGTTCACGGCGCCGCCGCCCCGCTGGTGCTGGCCCGCCGGGAGCTCGGCGCGCTGCCGCGCGAGGAGCGCGCCGACGCCGGCCGCCGGCACAACGCCGCCCGCGCCGAGGTCCAGGCCGCCTACGACACGCGCCTGGCCGAGCTGACCGCCGAACGCGACGCCCGTGTGCTGCGTGAGGAGCGCGTCGACGTCACCCTGCCCGTGGCGCGCCGCCGCCGCGGCGCCCGCCACCCGCTGTCCTCGCTGTCCGACCGGCTCGTCGACGTGTTCGTCGCGATGGGCTACGAGGTCGCCGAGGGACCGGAGATCGAACACGACTGGTTCAACTTCGAGGCCCTGAACATGGCCCCCGACCATCCGGCCCGCAGCGAGCACGACACCCTCTACGTCGAGCCCACCGCCTCCGGCCGGGTGCTGCGCACCCACACGTCGCCGGTACAGGTCCGGGCCCTGCTCGAGCGGCCGCTGCCGGTGTACGTCGTGTGCCCGGGGCGGACGTACCGCAACGACACGATCGACGCCACCCACTCGCCGGTGTTCGGCCAGCTCGAAGGGCTCGCCGTCGACGAGGGCATCACCATGGCCGACCTGCGCGGCACCCTGGAGGTCTTCGCCCAGGCGCTGTTCGGCTCCGGGTTGTCGACGCGGCTGCGGCCGTCGTTCTTCCCGTTCACCGAGCCGTCCGCCGAGCTGGACGTGCAGTGCTTCGCCTGCCGCGGCGAGGCGACCCGCCAGCCCTGCCGGGTCTGCTCGGACGAGGGCTGGATCGAGATCGGCGGCTGCGGCATGGTCGATCCGAACGTGCTGCGGGCCACCGGGGTCGACCCGACCCGCTACAGCGGCTTCGCCTTCGGGATGGGCCTGGAACGGGCCGCGATGATCAGGCATGGCGTCCGGGAGATCCGCGACTTCGTCGACGGTGACGTCCGGTTCGGCCTCCCGTTCGGAATCGAGGTCTGAGCAGATGCTGATCGTGATGTCCTGGCTGCGGGAGTACGTCGAGGGGCTGCCACCCACCCGGGCGGTCGCCGACGCGCTGATCCGCGCCGGTTTCGAGGTCGAGGGGCTGCGCGGCGTCGGCAGCGACGTCTCCGGCGTCGTCGTCGGGGAGATCGTCGACTTCGAGATCGTGGAGACGAAGAAGAAGGCCGTCCGCTGGTGCCAGGTCCGTGTGGCGGCCGGCGAGGCCTCGTCCGCCCCCGGTGTGCGGGGGATCATCTGCGGGGCGCACAACTTCGCCGTCGGCGACCGGGTGGCCGTCGCGCTGCCCGGCGCGATGCTGCCCGGCGGGTTCGCCATCACGGCCCGCAAGACCTACGGCCACGTCAGCGACGGGATGATCTGCTCGGCCCGCGAGCTGGGCATCGGTGACGAGCACGACGGCATCCTCGTGCTCCCGCCGTCGGCCCCGCTCGGCGCCGACGTCACCGAACTGCTCGACCTCGTCGACGAGATCCTCGACATCGCCGTCACCCCCGACCGGGGGTACGCGCTGTCGGTGCGGGGCATCGCCCGGGAGGCGGCGACCGCCTTCGCGCTGCCCTTCACCGACCCGGGCGCCCCCCGTTCCGGGCAGGCCGCGGCCGGGGAGGGAGCGGCCGGGGAGGCGTATCCGGTCGTCGTCGAGGACACCGCGGGCTGCGACCGTTACGTCGCCCGGGTGGTCACCGGCGTCGATCCCGCGGCCGTCACGCCGTTGACCTGGTCGCGGCGGCTGGCGTTGGCCGGGATGCGGCCGATCTCCGTGCCCGTCGACGTCACCAACGCCGTCCTGCTCGGGCTCGGCCAGCCGCTGCACGCCTTCGACCGGGCGAAGCTCACCGGCGCCATCATCGTGCGCCGGGCCGAGGCGGGGGAGACGCTGCGCACCCTCGACGGGGTCGAGCGCACCCTCGACCCCGAGGACCTGGTCATCGCGGACGACACCGGCCCGATCGCGCTGGCCGGGGTGATGGGCGGCGCGAGCACGGAGATCTCCACGCAGACGACCGACATCGTGCTGGAGGCCGCGCACTTCGACCCGATCAGCGTCGCCCGCACGGCGCGGCGCCACCGGCTGTCGTCGGAGGCCTCGCGGCGCTTCGAGCGCGGTGTCGACCCGGCGCTCGCCCCGGTCGCCGCGGCGACGGCCGTCGACCTGCTCGTCGAACTCGCCGGCGCCCGCCCCGCCGCGGGGGTGACCGACCTCGACCACCGACCGGCCGTGGCGCCGGTGCCGCTGCCCCTGCGCGAGCCCGAGCGGCTCGCCGGCCGGCCGTACTCCGCCGAGGTCGTCCGCCGCCGCCTCGCCGACGTCGGCTGCACGGTCGTCGGCCCCGCCGCTGGCAGTGCCGCCGACAGCGCCGCCGGCGAGGGGGTCCTCGTCGTGTCGCCGCCGTCGTGGCGGCCCGACCTGACCCGACCCGCGGATCTCGTCGAGGAGATCGTGCGGCTGGAGGGGTACGACACGATCCCGGTGACCCTGCCGCTGCTGCCCGCCGGCCGCGGCCTGACCGCCGCGCAGCGGATGCACCGGGCGGTGGGCCGGGCGCTGGCATACGCCGGTCTGGCCGAGGTGCTGACCCTGCCGTTCGTGGCCGCGGATGCCGCCGACGCGCTCAGCCTGCCCGCGGAGGACAAGCGGCGCCTGGCCGTCCGGGTCGCCAACCCGATCGCCGAGGACGCCGCCTACCTGCGCACGACCCTGCTGTCCGGGCTGATCGCCGCCGCGGTGCGCAACATCGGCCGCGGCCAGCAGGACCTGGCCCTGTTCGAGATCGGCCGGGTCTTCCGGGAGCTGCCCGGCGCGCCGGTGCGGGTGCCGACGCCGCCGGTGGACCGCCGCCCGTCCGCCGAGGAGGTCGCCGCGTTGGACTCGGTCCTGCCCAGGCAGGCCCGTCACGTCGCGGCGCTGCTCACCGGTCGCCGGGAGCCGGCCGGCTGGTCGACGCCGGGCCGCGAGGCGGACTGGGCGGACGCCGTCGACGCCGCGCAGGTCGTCGCCGAGGCGGTCGGACTCACGCTGACCGTCAACGCCGGTGACGCCATGCCGTGGCATCCCGGCCGCTGCGCGGAGCTGACCGTGGGCGGCCGGCTCGTCGGTTTCGCCGGGGAACTGCACCCGCGGGTGCTCGGCGACGCCGGCCTGCCGCCGCGGACCGTCGCGCTGGAGCTCAGCCTCGAGGTCCTCGTCGAGGCCGCGACGGCGGCGCCGCCGATCGTCGCGCCGGTGATCTCCACCTACCCGCCGGCGGACCGGGACGTGGCGCTCGTCGTCCCGACCCAGGTACCCGTCGCCGAGGTGACCCAGGCGCTGCGCGAGGGCGCCGGCGACCTGCTGGAGTCGCTGACCCTCTTCGACGTGTTCGAGGGTGCCCAGGTCGGCGCCGGCCAGCGCTCCCTCGCCTTCGGCCTGCGGCTGCGGGCAGCGGACCGCACGCTGACCGCCGCCGAGGCCAACGCGGTGCGCGACGCCGCCGTCGACCTCGCCGCCCAGCGCACCGGCGCCGCCCTGCGCGCCTAGGTCAGTCAGTCCCGTCAGCCGCGCCCGCGCTGGCCGGTACCCGGCGTGGAAGCCCGGGCGTCGCCGCCAGCGCGGGCCAGTGCTCGGCCACCGCCGACCGGCGCTTGTCGATCAACTCGGGACGGTCCGGGCCATCACCCCCGCCTCCACAGCCCCCGCCGCCACAGCCCTCGCCGCCGCAGCCGCCACTCGAGGTGGTGTCCAGGCTTCTTCTCGATCGGTCGACGCTGCGGGGCCGCAGCGGGACGGCGGGCGCGAGCAGCCCGAGCTCGGTGGCCAGTTTCCGGTCGGCGCGGCCGAGCGCCTCCGGTCCGAACAGTGCGACCGCGAGCGCATGCTGCCCCGGCAGACCGCCGCCGGCCAGTCCGGGCAGGCGCTGCCGGGCCTCGGTCGCCACCGCCCACCCGGCCAGGGTGGTCCGCGGCGTCGTGCGGCAGACGCCGAGAACGAGGGCGCCGACCTCGCCGAGCGCCAGCACGAAGACGGCGTTGCCGTCGGGCGAGCCGACGTCCGCCACCAGCAGGATGATCCCGCCGACGAACAGGGCCCACGCGGCGGTCCGGCACCAGCGCAGCACCCGCTTCTGCCGGACGGTGGGCAGGAGCCCCTCCTCGCACAGCCGCTGGCGGGTCGCGGCCAGCGCGGGGGTGCCGGCGAGCCACCGACCGAGCTCGGCGATGCGGCGCTCGCCGTGCGCGTCGATCTCCTGGTGGATGGCGCAGCGCAGATCCTGATCTGCGCCGACCGCGGGGCGACGGGAGATCACGGTCCCCGGGGGGCGCCCGGCCCCACGGCTCCCGATTCGCCGAGCGCGACCACCGCGACCACCGCGACCAGTGCCGCCAGATCCGGGCCGCCGTCGAGCAGGGCCAGCTCCTCCGCCTGCGACGATCACCAGCGCGACATGGCCGATCGCGATCACCATCCGCCGCTCCTCACTGCCGTGCGTCGTCCGATGGACAGTGCGTGATATGTGCGGCCCAGGATGGGAGGGCGCGGTACCTTCAGCGTCAACGTGAGGTCAACTGCCAGGTCAGGCGGTCGACGCCCGGCGCGGAGGGGGCGCGGACCGACGTCTGTGCCCGCGGCCGACGCGGCCGCGCTGCCCGCCGCGCCGCCCGCGTTCGCCGAATGCCGTTGCATGCTCATAAGCTCGTGTGTATAACCTTGCACATGGGAGTGACCGCAGCAGTGGCAGGGGCGAGCGGGTACGGCGGCGGGGAGCTTCTCCGCCTGCTGCTCGCCCACCCGGAGATCGAGATCGGCGCGCTGGCGGCGAACACGTCGGTCGGCCTGCCCGTGACGGACGTGCACCCGAACCTGCCCGACCTGGAAGGCCGCGTCTTCACCGACGCCGAGACCCTCGCCGCGGCCGAGGCGGACGTCGTCTTCCTCGCCCTGCCGCACGGGCAGTCGGCGGCGGTGGCGGCGACCCTGCCGAGCACCGTCCGCGTCGTCGACCTCGGTGCCGACCACCGCCTTGCCGACTCCGAGGCGTGGCGACGCGCCTACGGTGGCGAGCACGCCGGCACCTGGACCTACGGCATGCCCGAGCTGCCCGGGGCGCGGGCTCGGATCGCCGCGAGCCGCCGAGTCGCGGCGCCGGGCTGCTACCCGACCGCCTCCTCGCTCGCCCTCGCGCCGCTGTTGGCCGCGGGCCTCGTCGAGCCGCAGGACCTCAGCGTCGTCGCCGCCAGCGGCACCTCCGGCGCGGGCCGGTCGGCCAAGGTCAACCTGCTCGGCAGCGAGGTGATGGGCGACCTCACCGCCTACAAGGTCGGCACCCACCAGCACCGTCCGGAGATCGTGCAGGCCCTGTCCGGCGTGGCCGGGACCGCGGTGAGCCTGTCCTTCACCCCCGTGCTCGCCCCACTGCCCCGCGGCATCCTCGCGACCTGCTCCGGGCGGGCCACCCCCGGCACCGACGCGGACGCCGTGTACGAGGCGCTGCGCTCGGCCTACGCGGGCGAGCCGTTCGTCCGGGTGCTGCCGCCCGGGCGGTGGCCGCACGCCGCGGCGACCCTCGGCGGCAACGCCGTGCACATCCAGGGAACCTTCGACGCCGAGTCCGGGCGGGCGATCGTCGTGTCCGCCATCGACAACCTCGGAAAGGGCGCCGCGGGCCAGGCGCTGCAGTGCGCCAACCTCATGCTCGGCCTGCCCGAGACCGCCGGCCTGACCGCCCAGGGCATCGCCCCGTGACCGCCGCTTCCCTGCTTGTCCAGAGGGACGAAACGGACACCAAAGCCTCGGGATACGCAGTAAAGGCGACCGGCCGTCGCCGATCGACCAGCGACGTGGACCGCAGAAGCGACGTGGACCGCAGAAGCGACGTGGACCGCAGAAGCGACATGGACAGCAGAAACGACAGGGACAGCAGACAGGAGAGGTCACGGTGAGCGTCACCGCCCCGAAGGGCTTCCGGGCCGCCGGAGTCGCGGCCGGACTGAAGCCGTCCGGGCGTCCGGACATCGCCCTCGTCGTCAACGACGGGCCGTCCGACGCCGCCGCCGGCGTGTTCACCCGCAACCGGATCCAGGCCGCGCCCGTGCTGTGGACCCGCCAGACCCTCGCCGACGGCCGGCTGCGTGCCGTCGTCCTCAACTCCGGCGGCGCCAACGCCTGCACCGGGCCGGGCGGCTTCGCCGACACCCACGCCACGGCCGAGCACGTCGCGGCCGGGCTCGGCCTCGGCGCCGGGGACGTCGCGGTCTGCTCCACCGGGCTGATCGGCGTCCGGCTGCCGATGGACATCCTGCTCGCCGGGGTCACCAGGGCCGTCGCGGACCTCGCCGACACCGGCGGCGACGACGCGGCCGAGGCGATCCGCACCACCGACACCGTCGCGAAGACCGCGGTGCGGACCTCGACCGCCACGCCGGGGGTGACCGTCGGCGCGATGGGCAAGGGCGCGGCGATGCTGGCCCCGTCGCTGGCGACCATGCTCGTCGTCGTGACCACCGACGCCGTCGCCGACGCCGCGACCCTCGACCGGGTGGTGCGCCAGGCGTCGCGGGTCACCTTCGAGCGGGTCGACTCCGACGGCTGCCTGTCCACCAACGACACCGTGCTGCTGCTCGCCTCGGGCTCCGCCGGGGTGACGCTGCCCGAGGCCGAGCTCACCGAGCTCGTCGCCGCGGTGTGCGCGGACCTCGCCCAGCAGATGCTCGACGACGCCGAGGGTTCCACGAAGACCATCGCGATCACCGTCACCGGGGCCGCGAGCGAGGCCGACGCCCTGGAGGTCGGCCGGTCCGTGGCCCGCAACAACCTGCTCAAGTGCGCCCTCTACGGCAAGGACCCGAACTGGGGGCGCGTCCTCGCCGCGGTCGGCACCACCCAGGCAGCCTTCGAGCCCGACCAGCTCGACGTGTCCATGAACGGCGTGCAGGTGTGCCGGGCCGGCGCGCCCGGGGAGGACCGCGACCTCGTCGACCTCTCCGACCGGCGGATCGACATCCTCGTCGACCTGCACGCCGGCGGCGAGGAACTCACCATCTGGACGAACGACCTGACCGACGGCTACGTCTACGAGAACTCGGCCTACTCGACATGACCGACACCGCCCCCACTGACATCACCACCGCCACCGACATAACCACCGCCACCGGCGCCGCCACCGGCACCGGCCGGGGACCGGCGGCGACCGCGCGCGGGCATGCGGCGCTGGCCAAGACGCAGGTCCTCATCGAGGCGCTGCCGTGGCTGTCCCGCTTCCAGGGCGCCACGATCGTCATCAAGTACGGCGGCAACGCGATGACCGAGCCCGCGCTGCGTGCCGCGTTCGCCGCCGACATCGTCTTCCTGCGCTACTCGGGGCTGCGGGTGGTCGTCGTCCACGGCGGCGGGCCGCAGATCACCGCGCACCTGGCGCGCCTCGGCGTCGAGTCGACGTTCGTCGGCGGCCTGCGGGTCACCACGCCGGAGACCATGGACGTCGTGCGGATGGTGCTGCTCGGCCAGGTCAACCGGGACGTCGTCGGCCTGGTCAACGACCACGGCCCGTTCGCCGTCGGCCTGTCGGGCGAGGACGCGAACCTGTTCACCGCGCGCCGGCGCCCCGCGATCGTCGACGGGCAGGAGGTCGACGTCGGCCTCGTCGGCGACATCGTCGAGGTCCGCGCCGAGACGGTCGACGCCCTGCTCGACTCCGGCAAGGTGCCCGTCGTCGCCTCCGTCGCCCGCGGGATCGACGGCGGCGTCTACAACGTCAACGCCGACACGGCCGCCGCCGAGCTCGCCGTCGCCCTCGGCGCCACCAAGCTCGTCGTCCTGACCGACGTCGAGGGGCTGTACGCGGACTGGCCGACCAGCGACGAGGTGCTCAGCGAGCTGAGCATCACAGAGCTCGAACAGCTCCTGCCGACGCTGGCGGCCGGCATGATTCCGAAGATGGAGGCGTGCCGGCGGGCGGTGCGCGGCGGCGTTCCGCAGGCGCACGTGCTCGACGGTCGGGTGCCGCACGCCGTCCTGCTGGAGATCTTCACCGACGACGGCATCGGCACCCTGATCACCCCGGACCGTGACACCGCCAACCGCGTTGCACCCGCCGCACCCACCGCCTACTCCGGAGGAAGGCCATGACCGCCGATCTGCTCGCCCGGCGCGACGCCGTCGTGATGGCGACCTACGGCCGTCCGACGATCTCCCTGGTCCGCGGGCAGGGCACCCGGGTGTGGGACGACGCCGGGCGTGAGTACCTCGACCTGCTTGGCGGGATCGCCGTCAGCGTGCTGGGTCACGGCCACCCGGCGATCCGGGCCGCCGTCGTCGACCAGTTCGACACCCTCGGCCACGTGTCGAACCTGTACGCCAACGAGCCGCAGGTGCGCCTGGCCGAGCGGCTCGTCGAGCTGCTCGCCGCGGGCGCCCCGGCCCCGGGCCTGCCCGCCGGCGGCGCGAAGACCTTCTTCGCGAACTCCGGCGCCGAGGCCAACGAGGCCGCCATCAAGATCGCCCGACGCACCGGCCGGCCGGAGATCATCGCCGCCGAGGGCGCGTTCCACGGCCGTACCCTCGGGGCGCTGTCCATCACCGGGCAGCCGGCCAAGCGCGCGCCGTTCGAGCCGCTGCTGCCGGGCGTGCGGTTCGTGCCCTACGGCGACGCCGCCGCGCTGCGGGCCGCGGTCGGCGAGCGGACCGCGGCGGTGTTCCTGGAGCCGACCCTCGGGGAGGCCGGCGTGGTCCCGCCGCCGCCGGGCTACCTGGCGCAGGCGCGGGCGGCCTGCGACGACGCCGGGGCGCTGCTGGTGTTCGACGAGGTGCAGAGCGGCATCGGCCGGACCGGCTCCTGGTTCGCCCACCAGGCCGCCGGCGTCCAACCGGACATCGTCACCCTGGCCAAGGGCCTCGGCGGCGGCCTGCCGATCGGCGCCTGCATCGGCATCGGCGCCGCGGCGGACCTGCTGCGTCCTGGTGATCACGGCAGCACGTTCGGCGGCGGCCCGATCGTCTGCGCGGCGGCCCTGGCCGTGCTCGACACGATCGCCGCCGAGGGGCTGCTCGACCACGCGACGCGGCTGGGCGACCGCCTCGCCGCCCAGATCGTCGCGGCGGGGATCCCGGGTGTCATCGGGGTGCGCGGCGTCGGCCTGTGGCGGGCGATCGAGCTCGACGGCCCGTTCGCCCCGGCGGTGGAGACGGCGGCCCGCGCGGCCGGCTACCTGGTCAACGCGGTCGCCCCGGACGCCGTCCGGCTCGCCCCGCCGCTGATCCTCACCGACGCCGAGGCGGACGCCTTCGCCGCGGCGCTACCCGCGATCGTCGGCGCCGCCCGTGACGGCGCGAGCCTGTCGGAGCGAGCCTCTAAGGTCACCGCATGACGGCCCGACACTTCCTCCTCGACACCGACCTGACCTCCGCGGAGCAGGCCGGAATTCTCGACGTCGCCGACCAGCTCAAGGCCCGCCGCCGCGATCCCGGGCCGGCGGACCGTCCCCTCGCCGGGCGGTCGGTGGCCCTGCTGTTCGAGAAGCCCTCCACCCGCACCCGCCTGTCGTTCGACGTCGGCGTCGCCGAGCTCGGCGGCCATCCGATCGTCATCGACGCGACGACCAGTCACCTCGGCCGCGGCGAGACGATCGAGGACACCGCCGCGGTGCTCAGTCGGTACGTCGACGCGATCGTCGTGCGCACCTTCGCCCAGCAGCGCCTCGAGCGGCTCGCGGCCGCGGCGAGCGTGCCGGTCGTCAACGCGCTGTCCGACCATGCCCATCCCTGCCAGGCGCTGGCCGACCTGCAGACGATCCGGGAGCGCCGCGGCCGGCTCGCCGGGCTCACCCTGACCTACCTCGGCGACGGCAACAACGTGGCGCATTCGCTGCTGCTCGCCGGGGCGCTCGCGGGGATGCGGGTGCACGTGGCCTCCCCGCCCGGCTACGAGCCGTTCGAGCAGGTCGTCCGGCACGCCAACGAGATCGGCGCGACCACCGGCGGCGAGGCGCTCGTTATGCACGACGCGCTGGAGGCGGCCGCCGGCGCCGACGTGCTCTACACCGACGTCTGGGCGTCGATGGGCCAGGAGGACGAGTCGGACAGCCGCTCGCTGGTGTTCCAGCCCTACCGCCTCGACGAGAAGGCCGTCGAGGCCGCCCGGCCGGACGTGCTGGTCATGCACTGCCTGCCGGCGCACCGGGACCTGGAGATCGCCGCGTCGGTGCTCGACGGGCCGCACTCGGTCGTGTTCGACCAGGCCGAGAACCGGCTGCACGCGCAGAAGGCCCTGCTCTCGCTGCTGCTCGCGCCGCCGTCGACGGGGGCGGGCACGGCCGCCGGCGAGGGCACGTCCGCCGGGGAGGGCACGGCCGCCGGCGAGGGCACGTCCGCGGGGGAGGGCACGGTCCGATGACCACGGCGGGCGTGGGCGCGGGGGTGCGGCGGGCCGCCCCGCTGACCAAGCACGCCCGGCAGGCGCGGCTGGCGGCGCTGATCGCGCAGCGGCCGGTGCGTTCGCAGTCGGAGCTCGCCCGCCTGCTCGCCACCGAGGGTGTCCAGGTCACCCAGGCCACCCTGTCCCGTGACCTGGAGGAGATCGGGGCGACGAAGGTGCGCGGCGCCGACGGCGGCCTGGTCTACGCCGTCGACGTGAACCTCGCGCCGGCGGAGATCGTCCGGCTTCCGCTGACCCGGCTCTGCGAGGAGCTGCTGGTCTCGGCGGAGGCCAACGGCGACCTCGTCGTCCTGCGCACCCCGCCCGGGGCCGCCCAGCTCTTCGCGTCCGCGCTGGACCGGGAGGCGCTGCCGGCGGTCATGGGCACGATCGCCGGGGACGACACGGTCCTCGTCGTCTGTCGGGCGCAGCTGCCCGCTCCCGCGGGTGGGAGCATCTCCGAGACCACCCCGGCCGGCGGGCAGAGCGCGGGGGAGGCGTCGCCGACCGGGCCGTCCGCGGGCCAGCCGCCGGTCCCGGGCGGGCCGGGTTTGGCAGCCCACCTGCTGCGGCTCGCCGACGGGCGGGCCCGCGCCGTGCCGGGCGTGGCCGCCGCCGCCCAGGCCCGTCCACGCACCCCGCCGGCGGGCGGGGCGGTCCTGGCGGGCACCGGCGGCGGCACCGGCACACCTGATGATGATCTTCCGCGCAATCCGACATAAGGAGTAAGTCCCGTGACCGAACGCGTCGTGCTTGCCTACTCGGGCGGCCTCGACACGTCCGTGGCCATCGGCTGGATCGGCGCCGAGACCGGCGCCGAGGTCGTCGCGCTGGCGGTCGATGTCGGCCAGGGCGGCGAGGACCTCGAGGCCATCCGCCAGCGCGCCCTCACCTGCGGCGCCGTCGAGTCGATCGTGGTCGACGCCCGCACTGAGTTCGCCGAGTCCTTCGTCGCCCCGGCCATCCGGAGCAACGCGCTGTACATGGATCGGTACCCGCTGATCTCGTCGCTGTCGCGGCCGATCATCGTCAAGCATCTGGTCGAGGCCGCCCGCGAGCACGGCGCGGACGCGATCGCCCACGGCTGCACCGGCAAGGGCAACGACCAGGTGCGGTTCGAGGTCGGCGTGTCGGCGCTGGCGCCCGGGTTGAAGGTGCTCGCCCCGGTGCGCGACTCGGGCATGACCCGGGACAAGGCGATCGCCTTCGCCGAGGAGCGCGGGCTGCCCATCGACGTGTCCAAGCGCTCGCCGTACTCCATCGACCAGAACCTGTGGGGGCGCACCGCCGAGTGCGGCATCCTCGAGGACCCGTGGGCACAGCCGCCGGAGGACGTCTTCGTCTACTCGGCGGACCCGACGGTCGCGCGGACCCCCGACGAGGTGACGATCTCCTTCACCGACGGCGTCCCGACCGGTCTGGACGGGCGATCCCTGTCGCTGGCGGAGCTCGTCGCCGAGCTCAACACCCGCGCGGGCGCGCACGGTGTCGGCCGGATCGACATGATCGAGGACCGCCTGGTCGGGATCAAGAGCCGGGAGATCTACGAGTGCCCGGCGGCGATCACCCTGCTGACCGCGCACCGCGACCTGGAGGACCTCACCCTCGAGCGCGACGTCGCCCGGTTCAAGCGGGGCGTCGACCAGCGCTGGGGCGAGATCGTCTACGACGGCCTGTGGTACTCGCCGCTCAAGGCCGCGCTCGACGCCTTCGTCGACGCGGCGAGCGCCGGGGTCGACGGGGACGTGCGGCTGCGGCTCGCGGGCGGGGTCGCCCAGGTCGTCGGCCGGCGCAGCCCGGGCAGCCTCTACGACCACGCCCTGGCCACCTACGACGCCGGCGACCAGTTCGACCAGGGTGATGCCCGTGGGTTCATCGAGCTCTGGGGCCTGCCGACGAAGGTCTGGGCGGCCCGCGAGCAGCGGCTGAACCCGTGACCTCGACGGATCACTCCGAGGAGGCGGCGGTGCCGAAGCCACCCGCCGGCGGGGCCACCGACGCCGACGCGCCCGCCGGCGGGGTGCTCGCCGGCGGGGCGTCGGCCGGCGCCCCGATGCGGCTGTGGGGCGGACGGTTCGCCGGCGGCCCGGCCGAGGCGCTCGCCCGGCTGTCGGTGAGCGTCCAGTTCGACTGGCGGCTCGCGCCCTACGACCTGCTCGCCTCGAAGTCGCACGCCCGGGTGCTGCACCGGGCCGGCCTGCTCGACGACGCCGAGCTCGCCGCGATGCTCGCCGCCATCGACGACCTGTCCGACGCGGTCGCCCAGGGGCGGTTTCGTCCCACGGTCGAGGACGAGGACGTTCACACCGCCCTCGAACGCGGGCTGCTGGAGCGGCTCGGCGCGCTCGGCGGCAAGCTGCGCGCCGGCCGCAGCCGCAACGACCAGGTCGCCACCGACCTGCGCCTGTACCTGCGCGAGCACGCCCGCCAGGTGGCCGCCCGGCTGACCGAGCTGTCCCAGGCGCTGGTCACCGTCGCCGAGCAGCACGTGGACACTCCGGCGCCGGGGATGACGCACCTGCAGCACGCTCAGCCGATCTCGTTCGGTCATCAGCTGCTCGCCCATGTGCAGGCGTTCGTGCGGGACACCGACCGGCTGCGGGACTGGGACCGTCGGGCGTCGGTGAGCGCGCTCGGCGCCGGGGCGCTGGCCGGCTCGTCGCTGCCGCTGGACCCGCGGGGGGTCGCCGCCGAGCTGGGGTTCGACCGGGCGTTCGACAACTCGCTCGACGCCGTGTCGGATCGCGACTTCGCCGCGGAGTTCCTGTTCGTGGCCGCGCTGATCGGGGTGCACCTGTCCCGCCTCGGCGAGGAGATCGTGCTCTGGACGACCCGCGAGTTCGGCTGGGTCGAGCTGGACGACGCCTTCGCGACCGGCAGCTCGATCATGCCGCAGAAGAAGAACCCGGACGTCGCCGAGCTCGCCCGGGGCAAGTCCGGCCGGCTCATCGGCGGCCTGACCGGCTTCCTCGCCACCCTCAAGGGGCTCCCGCTCGCCTACGACCGGGACCTGCAGGAGGACAAGGAGCCGGTCTTCGACGCGGTCGACACGCTGCTGCTGGTGCTGCCCGCGCTGACGGGCACGGTCGCGACGATGCGGGTCCGCCGCGAGCGGCTGGCCGCGGCCGCGCCGGACGGCTTCGCCCTGGCGACCGACGTCGCCGAGTACCTGGTGCGCCGTGGCGTGCCGTTCCGTCAGGCGCACGAGGCCGTCGGCCAGCTCGTGTCCTGGTGCGTCGCCCACGACGTCGACCTCGACGGTGTCTCCGACGACGACCTCGCGGTGATCAATCCGCTGCTCACCCCGGACGTGCGCGGCGTGTTGTCGGTGTCGGGCGCGCTGCAGGCCCGCTCCGCGCCCGGCGGGACCGCACCGGACCGCGTGCGCGAGCAGCTCGCGGCGCTGCGGCCGGTCCTCGACCGGGACCGCGCGTGGGCGGTGGACTGACGGCTACTCCCTGGCCCCCTCAGGGTCCTGCCAAGCCCTCTCAGGGCCCTCCCAGGCCCTCCGAGGGTCCCAGGCCCCAGGACGGTCTCGAGCTCTCTGCGGGACTTGAGCCTCCCGAGGGTTTCGAGCCCCCAGGGGGTCCCGGGCCGGCCGCCGACGTGGCCGGCCCGGCGCCGTACCCGGCGGGCTTCTTCGACCGGCCCGTGCTGGCCGTGGCACCGGATCTGCTCGGTGCGACGGTCCGGCACGGGCCGGTCGCCGTTCGGATCACGGAGGTCGAGGCCTACGGCGGCCTGGGCGATCCCGCCTCCCACGCCTTCCGCGGGCCGACCCCGCGGGCCGCGGTGATGTTCGGGCCGCCGGGCCGGGCCTACGTGTACCTCAGCTATGGCGTCCACTGGTGCCTCAACATCGTCTGCGGACCGGTGGGGGAGGGGTCGGCCGTGCTGCTGCGGGCCGGTGAGGTCGTCGTCGGTCTGGAGGCGGCGCAGGCCCGCTGGCCCACGCTCGCCGTCCGGGATCTGGCCCGAGGACCCGGTCGACTCGGACGGGTCCTCGGCGTCACCGCATCGCTGACCGGAACCCCGGTGACGGGCGGCGGACCTCTTGTCGTCCGCCCGCCGACATCCGAGGTCGCCGGGCTCGGCAATGGACCGCTCGTCGGCCGTGTGTCGGCCGCAGGCGTTGTACCGGCCGCAGGCGTTGGACCGGCAGCGGGCGCGATACCGGCAGGGGGCGCCGGAGCGGCAGGGGATGGGGCGAGGTCGGGGGCGCCCGGCCAACGGATCGCCCGTGGCCCACGAGTGGGGATCAGCGCCGCTGCCGAGCGTCCGTGGCGCTTCTGGCTGGCGGGCGAGCCATCGGTCAGCACCGCGCGGCCGGGCCGTCGCCGCAGGTGACGGCCCCGCGGACAGATGCGGACGGACGGTACGCGGCCTGCTCGTGGGCAACTTGGCCCAGACCGCCAAGCCTCCCATATCAGAACATCACAACGAACCTCTCCGCGAGTGGTGTGACATAGGTCACACATCTGGGCGGGGGATTGATTTGACGCCCCCCGTCATCCACCCGTAATGTTCTCTCTGTCAGCGCAGCACGGCAGACGCCGAACAGGGCGGCTCCACTCGCTGGCAGAGCCCCTCCCCGGAGGGAGCTCGGGGAGAGCAGGTGCGAGGCGGCCCCTTCTTGGGCGTACTGACGAGCACCGCTCCATAAAACTTCGTAAGTGGCTAGGAATCCGCACGAGTACGACATCTCCCGATGTCATCTCGTTCGCGCCTGCTCCTTGAGAACTCAACAGCGTGCCGATTGTCAGTGCCAATTGTTTTACCCCGTTCATGGCCTGGCTGGTTGTTTTCTGCGCATCGTTTGTGGTGTGTGGGGGGTGGCTGGTTGTGGTTGTGAGGGATTCCTTTGGACACGGCATCACGGTTGTGGTGTCGATGTCGGGGTCTGCCGGTTTGTCCGGCACTCTCGAAATCATTGATGGAGAGTTTGATCCTGGCTCAGGACGAACGCTGGCGGCGTGCTTAACACATGCAAGTCGAGCGAGGGGCTTCGGCTCCTAGCGGCGAACGGGTGAGTAACACGTGGGCAACCTGCCCCGAGCTCTGGAATAACCTCGGGAAACCGGGGCTAATGCCGGATATGACGCTACCGGGCATCTGGTGGTGTGGAAAGATTTATCGGCTCGGGATGGGCCCGCGGCCTATCAGCTTGTTGGTGGGGTGATGGCCTACCAAGGCGACGACGGGTAGCCGGCCTGAGAGGGCGACCGGCCACACTGGGACTGAGACACGGCCCAGACTCCTACGGGAGGCAGCAGTGGGGAATATTGCGCAATGGGCGAAAGCCTGACGCAGCGACGCCGCGTGGGGGATGACGGCCTTCGGGTTGTAAACCTCTTTCAGCAGGGACGAAGCGCAAGTGACGGTACCTGCAGAAGAAGCACCGGCCAACTACGTGCCAGCAGCCGCGGTAATACGTAGGGTGCAAGCGTTGTCCGGAATTATTGGGCGTAAAGAGCTCGTAGGCGGCCTGTCGCGTCGGCTGTGAAAACCCGGGGCTCAACCCCGGGCCTGCAGTCGATACGGGCAGGCTAGAGTCCGGCAGGGGAGACTGGAATTCCTGGTGTAGCGGTGAAATGCGCAGATATCAGGAGGAACACCGGTGGCGAAGGCGGGTCTCTGGGCCGGAACTGACGCTAAGGAGCGAAAGCGTGGGGAGCGAACAGGATTAGATACCCTGGTAGTCCACGCCGTAAACGTTGGGCGCTAGGTGTGGGGGACCTTCCACGGCCTCCGTGCCGCAGCTAACGCATTAAGCGCCCCGCCTGGGGAGTACGGCCGCAAGGCTAAAACTCAAAGGAATTGACGGGGGCCCGCACAAGCGGCGGAGCATGTGGCTTAATTCGATGCAACGCGAAGAACCTTACCAGGGCTTGACATGCAGGGAAATCTCGTAGAGATACGGGGTCCGTAAGGGTCCTGCACAGGTGGTGCATGGCTGTCGTCAGCTCGTGTCGTGAGATGTTGGGTTAAGTCCCGCAACGAGCGCAACCCTCGTCCTATGTTGCCAGCGAGTTATGTCGGGGACTCATAGGAGACTGCCGGGGTCAACTCGGAGGAAGGTGGGGATGACGTCAAGTCATCATGCCCCTTACGTCCTGGGCTGCACACATGCTACAATGGCCGGTACAAAGGGCTGCGATACCGTGAGGTGGAGCGAATCCCAAAAAGCCGGTCTCAGTTCGGATCGGGGTCTGCAACTCGACCCCGTGAAGTCGGAGTCGCTAGTAATCGCAGATCAGCAATGCTGCGGTGAATACGTTCCCGGGCCTTGTACACACCGCCCGTCACGTCACGAAAGTCGGTAACACCCGAAGCCGGTGGCCTAACCCTTGTGGGGGGAGCCGTCGAAGGTGGGACCGGCGATTGGGACGAAGTCGTAACAAGGTAGCCGTACCGGAAGGTGCGGCTGGATCACCTCCTTTCTAAGGAGCGTCTGGCTGGTCTGTCCTGTTGGGGGTGGGCTGGTTCAGGGCCAGGGCCGGATGTGCATGCCGGTCTGGTTGCTCATGGGTGGAACGCTGACGATAGTGCTGCTGGTTGTCTGGCAGGCGTCTAGTACTCTCTGGTCGTCCTTCTCCCTTGTGGGGTTGGGTGGGTGGGGGTGGAACGGGTCTGGTGGGTGGCTGGTGGTGCGTGGCACGCTGTTGGGTCCTGAGGGAGTGAGGCTTCCTCGTCTGGTGTGACCCCTTCTGCTGATCCCTTTCGGGGGGTTGTGGTGGGGGTCTGCTGGTGAACGGACCGGTCGTGGTAGGAGACCGCCTTCCTGTGTGGGGGTGGGTTCTGCCGGGTCGGCTGGGGCCGTCCGTACGTTGAGAACTGCACAGTGGACGCGAGCATCTTTGTGGCCAAGTTAGTAAGGGCGCACGGTGGATGCCTTGGCACCAGGAGCCGATGAAGGACGTGGGAGGCTGCGATATGCCTCGGGGAGCTGTCAACCGAGCTGTGATCCGAGGATTTCCGAATGGGGAAACCCGGCAGGGCTTTAAATCCTGTCACCCATGCCTGAACACATAGGGCATGTGGAGGGAACGCGGGGAAGTGAAACATCTCATTACCCGCAGGAAGAGAAAACAACCGTGATTCCGCGAGTAGTGGTGAGCGAAAGCGGATGAGGCTAAACCAGTGTCGTGTGATAGCCGGCAGGCGTTGCGATGCTGGGGTTGTGGGATCGTCCGGACGGGACTGCCGTTCCGTCGGGGAGTCAGAAAGAGCGCTGTTAGGCGAAGGTCATGCGAATGGGCCGCCATAGAGGGTAATAGCCCTGTAGCTGAAAACAGTGTTCCTCCCGGACGTGTTCCCAAGTAGCACGGAGCCCGTGAAATTCCGTGTGAATCTGGCGGGACCACCCGCTAAGCCTAAATACTCCCTGGTGACCGATAGCGGACTAGTACCGTGAGGGAAAGGTGAAAAGTACCCCGGGAGGGGAGTGAAATAGTACCTGAAACCGTGTGCCTACAATCCGTGGGAGCTGGACTTCGGTCTGGTGACCGCGTGCCTTTTGAAGAATGAGCCTGCGAGTTTGCGATGTGTGGCGAGGTTAACCCGTGTGGGGTAGCCGTAGCGAAAGCGAGTCCGAAGAGGGCGTTTGAGTCGCATGTCCAAGACCCGAAGCCGAGTGATCTACCCATGGCCAGGTTGAAGCGCGGGTAAGACCGTGTGGAGGACCGAACCCACCAGGGTTGAAAACCTGGGGGATGAGCTGTGGGTAGGGGTGAAAGGCCAATCAAACTCGGTGATAGCTGGTTCTCCCCGAAATGCATTTAGGTGCAGCGTCGCATGTTTCTTGCCGGAGGTAGAGCACTGGATGGCCTAGGGGGCCCACAAGCTTACTGAAGTCAGCCAAACTCCGAATGCCGGTAAGTGAAGTGCGGCAGTGAGACTGCGGGGGATAAGCTTCGTAGTCGAGAGGGAAACAGCCCAGATCGCCAGCTAAGGCCCCTAAGCGTGCGCTAAGTGGAAAAGGATGTGGAGTCGCATAGACAACCAGGAGGTTGGCTTAGAAGCAGCCACCCTTGAAAGAGTGCGTGATAGCTCACTGGTCAAGTGATTCCGCGCCGACAATGTAGCGGGGCTCAAGCGCACCGCCGAAGCTGCGGCATACGCATGTTAGCCAGGCATCTTTGATGTCCAGGTGTGTGTATGGGTAGGGGAGCGTCGTGTGGCGTGTGAAGCGGCGGGGTGACCTAGTCGTGGATGCCATACGAGTGAGAATGCAGGCATGAGTAGCGAATGACGGGTGAGAAACCCGTCCGCCGGATGACCAAGGGTTCCTGGGGCAGGCTAATCCGCCCAGGGTGAGTCGGGACCTAAGGCGAGGCCGACAGGCGTAGTCGATGGACAACGGGTTGATATTCCCGTACCGGCGCTGACGCGCCCATGCTGAACCTGGTTGTGCTAACCATCTGATCGGATGTGTCTTTTCGGAGATGTGTCTGGGAGGGTGGGATCCCGGCTGGTAGTAGGCAAGCGATGGGGTGACGCAGGAGGGTAGTCCAACCCAGGCGGTGGTTGTCCTGGGGCAAGGGTGTAGGACGGTGCGTAGGTAAATCCGCGTTCCATGTGTCTGAGACCTGATGCCGAGCCGATTGTGGCGAAGTGGATGATCCCATGCTGCCGAGAAAAGCCTCTAGCGAGTGTCAGGGCCGCCCGTACCCTAAACCGACACAGGTGGTCAGGTAGAGAATACCGAGGCGTTCGAGTGAACTGTGGTTAAGGAACTCGGCAAAATGCCCCCGTAACTTCGGGAGAAGGGGGGCCGTTCTCCGTGTAGGGACTTGCTTCCGTAGCGGGGAGTGGCCGCAGAGACCAGGGGAAAGCGACTGTTTACTAAAAACATAGCTCCGTGCTAAGTCGTAAGACGATGTATACGGAGTGACGCCTGCCCGGTGCTGGAACGTTAAGGGGACGGGTTAGCTCTTCGGGGCGAAGCTCAGAACTTAAGCGCCAGTAAACGGCGGTGGTAACTATAACCATCCTAAGGTAGCGAAATTCCTTGTCGGGTAAGTTCCGACCTGCACGAATGGCGTAACGACTTTCCCACTGTCTCAACCACAGACTCGGCGAAATTGCATTACGAGTAAAGATGCTCGTTACGCGCGGCAGGACGGAAAGACCCCGGGACCTTTACTATAGCTTGATATTGGTGTTCGGTTCGGCTTGTGTAGGATAGGTGGGAGACTGTGAAGCTGGGACGCCAGTTCTGGTGGAGTCATTGTTGAAATACCACTCTGGTCGTACTGGATGTCTAACCTCGGTCCGTGATCCGGATCAGGGACAGTGTCTGGTGGGTAGTTTAACTGGGGCGGTTGCCTCCTAAAGAGTAACGGAGGCGCCCAAAGGTTCCCTCAGCCTGGTTGGCAATCAGGTGTTGAGTGCAAGTGCACAAGGGAGCTTGACTGTGAGACAGACATGTCGAGCAGGTGCGAAAGCAGGGACTAGTGATCCGGCGGTGGCTTGTGGAAGCGCCGTCGCTCAACGGATAAAAGGTACCCCGGGGATAACAGGCTGATCTTGCCCAAGAGTCCATATCGACGGCAAGGTTTGGCACCTCGATGTCGGCTCGTCGCATCCTGGGGCTGGAGTAGGTCCCAAGGGTTGGGCTGTTCGCCCATTAAAGCGGTACGCGAGCTGGGTTTAGAACGTCGTGAGACAGTTCGGTCCCTATCCGCCGCGCGCGCAGGAGACTTGAGAAGGGCTGTCCCTAGTACGAGAGGACCGGGACGGACGAACCTCTGGTGTGCCAGTTGTTCTGCCAAGGGCATGGCTGGTTGGCTACGTTCGGAAGGGATAACCGCTGAAAGCATCTAAGCGGGAAGCCTGCTTCGAGATGAGGTCTCCCACAGGGTAGCCTGGTAAGGCCCCCGACTAGATGATCGGGTTGATAGGCCGGAGGTGGAAGTGCGGTGACGCATGGAGCTGACCGGTACTAATAGGCCGAGGGCTTGTCTTCGAAGGTGCTACGCGTCCACTGTGCGGTTCCCAGCTGTATGGCCGGCTGGGTGCTGGTTGTATAGTTGAATAGTGTTTCGGTGGTTTTGGCGAAGGGGAAACGCCCGGTCTCATTCCGAACCCGGAAGCTAAGCTCTTCAGCGCCGATGGTACTGCATGGGGGACTGTGTGGGAGAGTAGGACGCCGCCGGACTTACACAAAGTGTGGGGTTGCCTTTCGAGGCAACCCCACACTTGTTTTTTGCGTGGGGATTCTCCCGGCGGTCGGCTGAGGCCCGATCGCTGTACTTCGATGGCCGCCGGGCGCCGCGCCGGTCGTGGTCCGGTCGGTAGGGAGTCGGCGCCGTCGCGGTGACGCGTCCGGCTGGAAGCTTCCGCGTGGGGCATACCCCGTACTGTGGACATCGCTGCGCCATCCCGCGGATCCGCGGCCGGATTCCCGTCGAGGTCTCCTCCGATGCCGCGGCTGGGCCGCGCCGGAGCAGATCGGCGGGGCCCATGCCCTGCAGGCACAGCACACATCAGATCCGCGGCCGCCGACCGCGGCGCAGGCGGGACGAAGGGGAACGGCCGGTCATGGCGAGGGAAGACACAGCGAACGAGCGTGGCGCATCGGTGCCGCACGCTTCCGACCGGCCCCAGCGGCGCGACCGGGAGCCTGGGCGGAGCGCCACCGCGTCGCGGTCGGGAGCGCCGCGTTCGGGCGCCGGCCGAGGGCAGGGCGCCGGCCGCGGCAGCTGGTCCGGCGATGCCGCCAGCGGCGCGGGCCGAGCCAGGTCCGGACAGGTCCGGCGGCTGACCGACGCCGCCCCCGGTCGAGGCGCGCGCCCGACCGGGTCAGACCGCCGTTGGGCCGACCGCGCGGAGGGCGACGGCGGTGGGCATGGTCGCCGGGACGCGCCGGCCCGGCGGCCGCGGGCTGCCGGCGACTCCGCGGGCGGTGCGGACCGAGGCGCCCGTTTCCCGCGTACCGACCGCCCGCGGGGTGACCGTCCGCAGGGTGGGCAGGATTCGGCCGGCGGCGACCGCTTCGCTCGGCGCGGGCCGGCCGAGGCGTCCTATGGTGCCGGCCGGCCCCGTGATGACCGGGCCGGCGGGGGCCGGCCGGGTGCCGGCTTTCGTGCAGGCGCGGGTAGTAACGGTGACGGACGTGCGGGCGGGGCGACGCGCGGGGGCGGCGCCGGCCGTGCGGGACAGGCCCCGGGACGGATGACGGCGGAGTCGGCATGGCGGACCCGTCGTGGCCGGCCGGGTGCCGACGACAGGACCGCCTCCGGCGGCCACCGCACCGGTGCCCCGGAGGCACGGCGCCGCCCGTTCCGGGATCCTTCGCAGGACCGCAACGACCGTCCTGACGACAGGTCCCGCGGTGGTGACGCCGCCCGTCGTGATGACGCCGGGCGCCGTGATGACACCGCCCGCAGGTACGGCGCGGCCGGTGCCTCCGGGCGCGGCCCCGACCGGCGCGGTCCGGATCAGACCCCGCCGGAGCGGGGTATGGCGCACGGGCGCGTGCAGGCCGAGCGGCCGTCGCGTTCCGAGGGCGCCGCCGGCCGCGGCGGGTGGCAGCGAAGCGAGTCCGGACAGGGACGCGGAGGGTCCGCGACCCGTTCGTGGACCGGCGGGCAGCGGCCGTCCACCGCGACCCGAACGCCGTTCGAACGGCCGCGGGTCGCCGGTGGCGAGCGGCCGCCCCGTCAGGGCCAGGACCAGCGCGATGGCCGGGAGCAGCGGCCGTGGGAGCGCGGCCGGGAGCGGATGGCACCGGACCGGGGTCCGTCGGGGCGTGACGGCCGACCCGACAGGTGGTCGGCCGGCCGGCCGGCGGGCGCACGGCCCGCCGACGCCACTGCCGGTGACGATCGTCGTGACCCACCGACCGCGCCCCGATCAGCCGCGCCCCGATCAGCCGCGACGGACGGCGCCGAGCGACGCGAGTACCGCGAGCAGCGGCCGTGGCGCGCCGGGGCTGGCTCCGGCGCCCCCGATGCGGGTGCGCGAGGTGCGGGTGCGGGTGCAGGTGCTCGAGGCGCTGGGGCCGGCGCTCGCGGGGCGGGTGCTCGGGCCGCGGGCGGTCGTGGGGAACGCGACGGTGCGCCGGGCGCGCGGGGTAACGGTGCCCCCCGAGGCGCCGGGGCGCGCGGTGTGGGCCAGGGGCGCGGGGCCCCGCAGGGACGCGGCGGGCGACCGGGTGGACCTGGCCGTCCCGATGATCGGCGAGGGGACCGCCCGGATCGGTCGGCCCGGCCGGAGCGCACCGACGTCGGCAGCCGCCGGCCCCGGGTGCAGACCCCGCCGCTGCCCGACGAGGCCCGCGCGGACATGCTCGATCATGACGTCCGCCGCTCGCTGCGGGGTCTGCCGACGAATCTGGCGGACACCATCGCCCGGCATCTCGTCGCGACCGCGCTGCTGCTCGACGACGATCCGGCCGCGGCCCTCGCCCATGCACAGGCCGCCGCCGATCGGGTGCCCCGCCTTCCCGCCGTGCGTGAGGCGGTCGGCATCGCGGCCTACCACGCCGGCGAGTACGCCACGGCGCTCGTCGAGCTGCGGGCGGCCCGGCGGATGGACGGTTCGGGTCACAACCTGCCGTTGATGGCGGACAGTGAGCGCGGCCTCGGCCGGCCCGAGCGGGCCATCGCCTACCTGCGCGACCCGCAGGCCGACGAGCTGGACCCGGCGGCCCGCGCCGAGATGCTGATCGTGATCTCCGGAGCGCGACGCGACCTGGGCCAACCGGAGGCCGCCGTCGTCCTGCTGCGTGACCTCGCCACCGCGAAGGGTGCGCCCGCGCCGTGGGCTCCGCGGCTCTGGTACGCCTACGCCGAGGCGCTGCTGGCCGCCGGCCGTCCCGAGGAGGCGGCCCGGTGGTTCACCTCTGCCGCGGCCGTCGACGACGGTGAGACGGACGCGGCCGCTCGCGCCTACGAAATCGTCACCGGCCAGCCGATGCCCGAGGACGCGGACGCGGTCTCTGCGGAAGACGTCGACTCTGCGGAAGACGTCGACTCCGAGACGGTTGACGCCGTCGAACTGCTGGGAAGCGCGCCGACAGCCGCCGATCAGCAGGGCCTGGTGGGCCCTGTCGGTCCGGGCGACTCCTCCACCTCGGGCGCCACCGACACGGAGGAGGGAGACGCCGCCGCAGTGGTGGTGAATCCGGACGACTCTGTGGAAGCGGATTCGGCGGCGGCGGTGGAGCAGACACACGGCCCGTCACAAACCGGTTGACGCACAGACAGGTTTGACGCACAGGCCAGTTGACGCACAGGCCGGTTGGTTGCGGCGCGTTGAGCACGGTAGGGGCCCGCAGATCGTGCACAACGCACCGCAGTCGGCTTCCCAGGCCGGTTTGACGCCGGTCAGGCGTCCAACGGGCGCAGGACGAGGCCTGTGCGCGGCTTCGGGGTGAACAGCGTCGACTTGCGGGGCATGCGCTCCCCGGCCTCGGCGACCGCGGTCACGTCCGCGACGGGGGTCGGGTTGAGCAGCAGCGCGGTCCCGCCGGCGGCTGCGGCCGCGGCGATCGCGGCCGGCGCGTCGTGGTGGTAGTCGACGACGCCGACCGTGTCCGCGAGTCCCCAGACGTCCACGATGAGCCCCAGGTGGGCGACGGTGACGTCGAGCCGGCGGAAGGCGGCGGAGCGGCCGGCCGGCAGGCTGCGGGCCAGCAGGTCCGCGGCGGGCTCGGTGAGCAGGTAGGCGGAGGTGCCGTCGGTGACGACGAAGGCATGCCCGCTCTGTCCGGCCTGGGCCAGTTCGTCGAGCAGCTGATCCGGGTCGAGGCCACCCGGGCGCCCGGCGGCGGAGCCCGAGGCCGACCAGGCGGTGCCCGCCTGCTCGGTGCCTGCCTGCTCGGTGTCGGCTGGCCTGGTGTCGGCTGATTCGGTGCTGGCTGGTTCGGCGGCCGCGACGTCCGGGCCGGCGAGCCGGCGGACGGTGAACGCGGCGGCGGCCCGGCGCACCGCGGCGGCGAGGTCCAGGCCGGTCACCGCCCGGTGGATGGCGTGTACCTGCGGGCCGGAGACGGTCGCGTCCACGAGGAAGGCGAGGCCGAAGTCCCACGGACCCGAACCGTCCCCGGCCGCGTGGCGCTCCGCCTGGTACTGCCGGTACGTGGCGTAGCGGTGGTGCCCGTCGGCGATGACGGCCCGCCGAGGCAGCAGGTCGGCCGCCACGGCGGTGAGCACCGTCGGGTCGTCGATCGCCCAGAGCCGGTGGGTCACCCCGTCGTCGGTGGTGGTCTCGACCTGCGGGGGAGTCGCGACCAGTTCGCCGACGACCCGGCTGGTCTCGCCGCCGCCGGAGTACAGCAGGAAGATGGGCTCCAGGTTGGCGCGGGTCGCCCGGGTCAGCGCCAGCCGGTCCGAGACCGTCCCCGCCATGGTGTTCTCGTGCGGCAGGATGATCCCCGCCTCCGGGTCGGCCAGGGCGACGGCGCCGATCAGCCCCCGCTGGACGTGGCCGTCCTGTTCCTCCTCGCAGACGTAGACGGACGCCCTGTCGTCCCGGCGCAGCACCCCGCCGTCGAGCCATTCCCGCAGCGTGCGGGCGGCGCCGTCGTAGTCGTCGCCGGGCAGGATGAGCCGCACCACGTTGTGGGCGTCACGGGCCTGCAGCTGGGCGCGCTCGGCGTCGTCGATCACGTCGTAGGGCGGCGAGGTCAGCGCGGCGAGAGCCGGCCCCGAGGCGGGGAAGCGCGCCGCCCGGAACGGGACGAGCACGAGTCCCGCGGGAACGGGGACGGGATGATCGGCATGCGGCATGAGCCGCATCGTAGGACCCGCCCGGTGCCATCCGACCGATGCGGGGGGCCCGCCGGCCGGGTGGGGTGGCGCCGGCGGCCCGTAGGTGGGTGTCGCCGCGAACCGCCCGGCTCGGTCGCCGTGAGGCGCGGGGCGTGGTGTGTCCGGCCGGGACGGTGAGGTCGCGGGCCACCGGAAGTGATCATTATCCGATCCGGGGGCGTCCCGGCGGGCTTTGCGGCGACACTGGAGACCGGAGCATCACCATCCTCGCTGGTGGGAGGTGTGGTTACGAAGCGTGATTCCCGGGTCTCGGAATCACGGTTGGTGGACCTGCTGGGCGCGGCAGGGCCGACGCGGTGCGGGCGCCCGGCGGCAGCGTAGGTGTTCGTCCAGGTCGTGGAGGTGAAGATGGTCGACAAGACCGGCCGCCCGGAAGAGACTCCGGACGAGGGCGCCCCGACGGACAGCGTCCGCCCGGGGCCGGCAGGCGAGGTCTACGACTGGTACACCCGCGGGATGGCTCTGCTGGGCCACGGGGACGCCAACGCCGCGGTGCAGCTGCTCGCGCACGCCGTCGCGGCCGAGCCCGCCTCGCCGAGCGTCCGCGAGGCGCTGGGCCGCGCCCAGTTCAGCGCCGGGCAGTACGTCGCCGCCCGGGAGACCTTCGCCTGGATCGTCGACCGTCACCCTACCGACGACTACGCGCAGTTCGGCCTCGGTCTGTCCGCCCGCAAGATCGGCGACCTCCGCGCGGCCGTCGAGCACCTCGCGCTGGCGGTGGCGATGCGTCCGGACATCCGGCACTACGGGATCGCGCTGCGCGGTGCCCGCGCCGCCCTGGCCCGGGCATGACCGATCGGCTGCCGGCGACGGTCCGGCGCCACCGCCCCCCGCGGCCGGCAGGCCCGCGACCAGCGCAACCCCCGGAGAGTTCGCCGTGTCCCCAGATCTGACCGCCGGCCTGGTGGCCGAGCCCCGCGACGCGGCCGGGGCCGGCCCGCTGCGCGGCACGGACCGGCCGCTCGCCGACCTGTTCGACGTCGCCCTGATGGATCTCGACGGGGTGGTGAACCGCGGTGCGGCGGCGGTGCCGCACGCCGCGGAGGCGATCGCCGCCGCGGGCCGCCGCGGCCTGCGCACCGTCTACGTCACCAACAACGCCCTGCGCCCGCCGGCGGAGGTCGCCGATCGGCTGACCGGGTTCGGCGTGCCGGCGCGGGCCGCGGACGTGGTCACCTCCGCGCAGGCGGCGGCGCACGTCCTCGCCGAACGGCTGCCCGCCGGCGCCCGGGTGCTCCTGCTCGGCGGGCGTGGGCTGCGCCAGGCGCTCACCGAGGAGGGGCTGACCCCGGTCGACTCCGCCGAGGACGCCCCCGTGGCCGTCGTCCAGGGATTCGACCCCGACCTCACCTACGCCCGCCTGGCCGAGGCGTCCTACGCGATCCGGGCCGGAGCCTGGTGGGTCGCGAGCAACGCCGACCGGACGGTGCCGACCGAGCGTGGC